>JABGRN010000005.1:0-26251 GCA_018648265.1 Prolixibacteraceae bacterium
ACCATTATAAACTTCGAAATTGCCATGCGGCATTTCAAAGTACAATTGGTATTATAAGCAAGTTTGAAAAAATGAAATGCCAACTTTGTGACAAGGGAAAAAAATTAATAAAAGCTTACATCTTTCCAGAGTTTTTATACAAAGATTTGAGTCTATATTCTTCTGACAAAAAAGGTCAAGGTAGTATACGAGGCGTTAGAAATACTGGCGGAAAAATTGAATTTTTAAGAAAAGGATTACCACTTGGTTTATACGATTCCACTATTCTATGCAAAGACTGTGATTCAATAACACTAAAAGAATTTGATGATTTTGGGAAATTGATGTTTACAGGGTTAATTAAAGAAAGAGGAGAAAAAATTGAATTAAAAAGTTCTGAATTTATAGAGATTGAAGTTTTAGATTATTTTCAATTAAAAGCTTTTATTGCATCACTGTTTTGGAGAGCAAGTATTTCTAAAAGACCAGAATTTTCAATTGTAAAATTAATGGAATTGGAGTCTAAACTTAATAAATTATTCAAAGAGAAAGATACTGCTATTTTGAAAGAATTTGAAATTGTTATCCTTTACTTAAACAATGGATTAACCGATGACTATTTATGTAATATTGTTGAAGTCAACAAATTAAATACATATTTTTATTCGTTTATTGCAGGTGGGTTTCTAATTAATTTATTTCCAGACACAAATAAAATTTTTGAAATTTGGAGACAATTTGTGGTTAAAGAAGAAAAAACATTTAAAATTCCAATCATAAATGATATTGAAACGTCAAAATATATAATTAATAGTTTCATTGACAAAGAAGTATTGAAATGAATAAAAACCAGCTTATAGCAAAGTGTCATATGTAATGCGGGTTTCAGCGGGTTTCGTAGCTGTGGCTCGTTGTTGCAACTCCGCAAATTCGTCTTTGACAACTTGACTAAAAATTTGAAATTTTGAATAAACGAATTGGCTCCGTGCGAGCTTGAAAGTTCATCACTTTTAATCCGCTACTCCACTTACATAAACCGTTATGCCGCATGCTGAAAAACCGTGTATTTTCAATGAAATCGACTATTAAAATGATTATCTTTGATGTGAATTATACAAGATGAATGAGAGTTACAGAAAGAAAATATTTAGTCCAATATTCTGACTTGATTGGAAATCAAATTTCAACATTGATAGAGAAATTTGATTTTTCAGAAGATAATGGAGGATTTGAATATTTGACTAAAGCATCCGCAGTATATTCTTCAAATATAGAAGGTAATAGCATAGACTTAAATTCATATATGAATTATGAATTAAGCAAAGAAAAATTTAAGAGGAGAAAAGAAATTAAAGAAATTGAAAACCTAATTAATGCTTACGGATTTGCACAGAAAAACAAACTGACAGAAAAGAATTTATTAAACTGTCATAAGATCTTCTCAGAAACATTTTTAATTAAAAGTAAAAGAGGCAAATATCGAATTGAGCAGGTAGGTGTTTTTGGAAAATCAGGGATTGCATATTTAGCAGTAGAACCTGAATTTGTAATTCAAAAAATGGATTTATTCTTTACCGAAATAGCTGAATTATTAAATAAAGATTTGGACGAAAGAGAAATTTTTTACTTTGCTTCATTGATACATCTTGGGTTTGCTCATATCCATCCATTCAGAGATGGAAATGGAAGAGCTGCAAGATTAATTGAGAAATGGTTTATAGCAGAAAAGCTCGGACAAGATTTTTGGAAAATTCCTTCCGAAGAATATTACAAACAGAATCAAGCTAAATATTATGAGACAATAAATCTTGGTGTTAATTTCTATGAATTGGATTATAATAAATGTTTTGGATTTTTAGAAATGCTCCCTAATTGTCTTAAATAGAAAAGCACGACGGCATAACAAAATGTAAATGTAATGCGGGTTTCAGTGGGTAATCCAACCGCAGTTCGTTGTTGCAACTCCTCAAATTCGTCTTTGACGGTTTGACGGAAAACATGAAATATTGAATAAACGAATTGGTTCCGTGCGTGTTTGAAAGTTTCGTACTTTTAATCCCGCACTAAACAAATACTGACCTTTGAAACTAATATTTGTATCAATTCCAGATCCCACAACCAGCCATTTTTACTATAATTTTTCAAACAAAAAGTACTATTATTCGACTTTCATGTATCATTGTTTTGAAAATTACGTACTTCAATAATGTTTTTTAGAAACGCATAGGAAAAAAAATATATTTTTGCACGCGCATTGTAATTGTGCAAAACAAATTTCACCTATCTATTTTTAGGTTTTTTAAACTAAAACAAACTTTATGTCACTTAGAAGCAACATTCTGGATCTTCGCAAAAGAAAAAAAGAAGTACAAAAAGGTGGTGGGGATAAAGCCATTGAGAAACAGGCAAAAATGGGAAAACTAACGGCGCGTGAACGTATTCTTGCCCTGTTAGATAAAAATTCATTTCACGAATACGATTTGTTTGCAGAACACAGTGCAACTGATTTTGGAATGGAATCTAAAGTATTGCACGGCGATGGTGTTATAATTGGCACTGGTACAATTTATAATAAACCCATTTGTATTTTTGCCCAGGATTTTACTGTTGCCGGTGGTTCGCTTGGTTTAATGCATGCTCGTAAAATCACCAAAATAATGGATCATGCCCTAAAAATGAGGGTTCCGCTTATTGGCATAAACGATTCAGGTGGTGCCCGCATCCAGGAGGGTGTAAACTCTTTGGCAGGTTACGGCGAAATTTTCTTTCGTAATACACTGGCTTCAGGTGTTATCCCTCAAATTTCGGTAATATTGGGACCATGTGCCGGCGGTGCAGTTTATTCTCCGGCATTAACCGATTTCGTTTTTGTTGTCGAAAACATTTCAAAAATGTTTATTACAGGGCCAAGTGTAATTAAATCGGTTTTAGGCGAAGAGATATCGATGGAAGAACTCGGTGGTGCGCGTGTTCATGCCGAAATTACCGGAAATGCCCATTTTTATGCCGAAACTGAAATGGAATGTTTTGACCAGATAAAAGCATTGATTAGCTACATTCCGCGGAACAACTCTCGAAAAGCGCTGCCATACCCATCGAAACCACCTAAAAAAGGTAAAAAAATTGAAGATATTGTTCCGGTCGATCCAAGAATACCATACGACATGCGCGATATTATTATAAGTATTACAGATGGGACTGAATTCCTTGAAATTATGGAGCATTTTGCACCAAATATAATCATAGGTTTTGCCCGCATGGAAGGAGAAACAGTTGGTTTTGTTGCTAACCAACCCATGGTTTTGGCTGGTGTCCTCGACACCGATAGTTCTGATAAAGCTGCGCGGTTTATCCGTTATTGCGATGCATTCCTTATCCCGATTGTTACATTAGAAGACATGCCTGGTTACTTGCCGGGAGTTGATCAGGAACATGCCGGGGTAATTCGTCACGGGGCAAAAATATTATATGCATATAGCGAGGCTACTGTACCAAAAGTTACTGTAATATTACGAAAAGCTTATGGTGGTGGATATATTGCAATGAATTCGCGCCATTTGCGTGCCGACTTTGTTTTTGCCTGGCCAACAGCCGAAATAGCCGTAATGGGTCCCGAAGGTGCAGCAAATATTGTTTTCCGAAAAGAAATTGCTGAAGCCGAAAACCCAGAAGAAATGCGCCAGCAAAAAATTCAGGAATACAAAGAAAAATTTGCAAATCCGTACGTAGCAGCTGCACAGGGCTACATCGATGAGGTTATTGAACCAAAACAAACCCGCGCACGTATTTTACATGCACTTCAGGTTTCTGAAAATAAAAGTGTTTTCCTTCCAAATAAAAAACATGGCTTACCACCGTTTTAAAATCAAATAAACATGTCAGAAGAAAAGAAATACAAAAACTTAATTGTTCAGGGAGCTGTTTATAAAACCACTTTCACCCGTAAATTCGAAGAACGGATAAACTGGGAGGCTCCAAATGAAAATTTAATACATTCATTTCTTCCGGGAACTATAATTGACATTTTTATTAAAACCGGGGAAAAAGTAAAAGAAGGTGAAACAATTTTATTGCTTGAAGCTATGAAAATGCAAAACCAGGTCCGAATGCCTTTTGATGGGGAAATTGTAAAAATTTATATAAGAAAAGATGAGGTGATATCAAAAAATCATTTGATGCTTGAAATTAAACCGAAAAATTTGAAATAGCACTTTGATAATAAAATTCAAAATGAAACCGTACAAAAAATGTACGGTTTTTTTTATTTTTTTAATTAGTTTTAGACGCTATTCTTTAAGGCAGTTAATTGAGAAAAACAGTAATTATAATTATCTTTTTTGTTGGAGCTAATTTGTCGTTATTCAGTCAGGGAACTTCTGATCCCTGCAAAAAATCGACCGAAGGAACCGACTTTTGGTTTGGTTTTATGGAGAGCCGCAATTATAGTAATAACCATTACATAGAAATTACGGTTACTGCACGTGAATCAACAAAATTTAAAATATTTACCGGAGCACAGGAAACCCAATACGGATCGGAATATTTGGTTCAGGGAAACAATTCGGTACAAATAAGAATTAGCCCGTGGGAACTTGTTGAAGCAACCGGATCGGAGGAGATACAAGACAAAGGAATAAGGCTGGTTTCTGAAAACCCGGTAAACGTTTATGCTTTAAATTACGACAGGAGCTCTGCCGATGTAGCCGTTATTTATCCCATCGAATCACTTGGTAAAGAATATTTTGCCATTTGTTTTGATCCGCGAATAGATGAAAGAAACGACGGAAGTTACGGAAACGGTCGGAACAGCCAATTTCTTGTTGTTGCAGCCGAAGATTCAACACGGGTAATAATTATACCTTCAAAAGTTACCGACAAATTGGTAAACGCCAACGATTCAATAATTGTTACGCTTAGTAAAGGTGAAGTTTACCAGGTGCAATCGATGAACTTTGACAATTTAACAGGGCAAGGTGATTTAACCGGCAGTTATATTTTAAGCGATAAACCCATTGCATTTTTTTCCGGCTCCCTGGCGACTACAATCCCTGCCGAGTCTGGTGTTAATGCCTGGGATCATCTTTACGAACAAATTCCGCCTATTCATTCCTGGGGGCGCGAATATTTTGCCGTGCCTTTAAAATCGAGAGAACAAGATCGTTATCGGGTTATGGCTGCAAAAGACAGCACTATTATTTATATTGATGGTTCCCCACCAATTTTTTTAGACCGTGGTGAGTTTGAAGAGTTTGTACTTTATTACAATAACCCCAAAAGGATATATTCCGAAAAACCAATATTAGTAGCTCAATACAGCCAGTCGAAGTCGGTTGACAACAATTATACGGGAGGGCATGGCGACCCTTTTATGATAATTTTAAGTTCAACAACCCAATCGAAAAACGATGTTACATTTGTGGCTTACGATTCGAATCAAATACAAAAGTACTACGTAAATATTGTTACCCTTACCAGCGAAGTTGGCAACATTCGATTTGATGGACTCACTATTCAAAATGAATTTAAACCTTTTACAGGAAGCTTCTTTTCCTACGCACAAAAAGCTATTTATCCCGGTACACACCGAATTAATAATATTAATGAAGATCGTGGTTTTTTGGCCTATGTTTATGGTTTCGGAAATGTAGAATCGTATGGTTACGGCGTGGGATTTAATCTCGATTTGGTACTCGATTTGGGCGAAAGCATAAATTTCCATGGCGACACTCTGTTACTTTGCCACGGCGATTCGCGTAAACTTGATGCCGGCCCGTATTTCGACACATACAACTGGAATACTGGTGATTCAACACAAACCTTAACTGTTTCTGAAGGTGGCAAATACCATGTAAAAACAACTACGATTGATGGCTGCGAATTGGAAGATTCTATTTATGTTTTTGTAAGCCATCCCATTGTTGATTTGGAAATCGATTACGATGATGGTTGTTCCCCTTATTCAATTGAATTAAACGGAAACGATGGTTTTTCGAATTATTTATGGCAAAACGGTGACAGCGATACAATTTCAACAAATCAAATTATAAATGCTTTCCAAACCGATGAATATAGAATTACAGTTTTCGATGAATATAATTGTCCGGCACGCGACACAATGAACCTGGTTGTATTCCCGGTTCCGAAAACAGTAATTGATGGGGAAACTTTAATTTGTGGCGATACAATTAGCCAACTTTTTGTTTCCATTACCGATGCCCCTGTTAACGTCTGGAATCACGAAGGTAGTTTTACGTGGTCAACAAACAAACCCGGTATTTTAACATTTTCGGAAGAAACCCATACATCAGCAAAATTAACTATTGTCGAATGGGGTGTGTACGAAATTTACTATCATTTAAAAACTATTAACGACTGCGAAACTTCCGATACTTTTCAGGTGGCTTTTTATCAGACACCTACCTCTGATTTTGAGTTTGTATCAAATCCCGACGAAAAGTGCGGAGATTATAACAGGGAAATTTTATACATTGGCAATGCAAGCGAAAATGCCAGTTTCTACTGGGATTATGGAGGTTCGAAAGTAATCGATTCGATGGCCTGGGACAATTTTACAATCTCCCGTGGGGCTTTTAACTCATATCCATATTTGAAATTAGTTGTTGAAGAAAATGGCTGTTGGAGCGACACTACGATTGAAGCAATTGGTGCAAATCCTGATTTTATGTTAGAAACGGGCAGGGCCAGGGGATGCGATACGATGACTGTTTTGTTTAAAGGAAAACTAAATGTGCCCGACTCTTTACTTTTTGAATGGGATTTTGGTGATGCTTCGCCAATAAGTAATTTGCAAAATACAGAACATTTTTATGCAGAAGCTGGTTTTTTCGATGTTGGTTTAACAATAACAAATATACTTTCGGGTTGTCAAATTGGGTTTCAAATCGATAGTATGATAAAAGTTTTTCCAACACCAACTGCTTCTATAACAGCCGATATCGAATTTTGTTATCCTGATTCGGCAAATATATTTTACACCCATAATATCGATTCATCATTTTGTGAATGGGAATTTGAAGGAGCCCACCAGGCAGGATTTGGTAATGATTCGATTACTGTTGTTTTGGAAGATCCGGTTGGAACTGTTAGGCTCACCGTCGATGAATTTGGTTGTACCAGCCACCCGGTTGAAATGCAGCTCAAACGAAAACCACATTTCGATTTTTTTACTGAATTCGAAGATGGTTGCCAGCCTTATTCTGTTGAAATTTTTGCAGAGCCACTTGACAGTTTTCTGAGTTTTACCTGGAAACTGGATAGTTTACCCGATTTTGATGGGATTTCAAATCTATACAACTTTCACGACTCAGGGAAATTTGATGTATCGTTAATGGCCATTTCATCAGAAACCGGTTGTGCCGATACACATACAAAAACCGATTGGATTTGGGTGCATCCAAAACCAACAGCGTCTTTTGAGGTAGATTATCCGGTTGCATTGCTTGCACATTCCGAAATTACATACACAAATTTTTCTGAAAGCGCCGATTATTTTAATTGGGATTTTGGTGACTATAAAATTTCGTCGGAAAAAAACCCGGTGCATAACTTTCTTGAATTAGGGGAATTTAATTCTCAACTTATTGTTGAATCAGAATTTGGGTGTAAAGATACTTCCAGCTTTTTAATTACCATTTTGCCGTTCTCGGTTTTTACGCCAAATGCTTTTCGGCCCGACAGCCCGATTGACGAGAATCGAACTTTTATGCCTGTGGGTGTCGGGGCCGACCTTTCGCGGTTTCAATTAAAAATATTCGATCGTTGGGGACAAATTGTTTTTGAAACTAATACTCCTGAGCATCATTGGGACGGCACTACAAAAAATAACAGTCAGGCACCCATGGGGAATTATGTTTGGGTTTCCCATTATTTTGATATCCAGGGGTACGAACACAACCAGAAAGGACAAGTTTTGTTAATAAGATAAGAAAATAGATGATTTATGTTTGTTTTGAAACGTCTGCCTTTTTCGATAATTGATTATTGAATGCCAAATTCTTCTTCGTATTGAATATAAAACGGGAGATATCTTTTCTTTTTTTGTTCTTTTAATAAAAATGCCAGCGATATTTCGCTTGTACCGCCTGAATCACCCCATAATCCTGAAACTGTCCAATCGTAACTATAAGTAAATTGCATATTTTTTTTAACAAAACCTACAAGAAAAATTAGTGCATCATAACGCAGGCCTAAGCTTTGACGAAACCATGCTCCCCCTGTTACCCCGTATTTTGTAATAAACATCCCGTAGTTTAATTGCTGAAAAGTTCCCTGTTGCTGTATAATAAATTGAGGTGAGACATCAAATTTTTTACGTAAATGCCCATTCAGGTAAACTGGTAACCTGGCTCCAATGTGAGCCGTGTATTTTCGAAACAATTTCCCTGTATTTTCCTGCCCACTGTAATATGATTGATGAGGTTCGGTTAAATGATGCACTGCCAAACCAAAAAACACACGCTTACTATAAACTAATAATCCTGTTGAAAAATCAACGAAAGAGAAATTTGGATCGGTAATAATTTCTTGTGAAATGCCATGGTTGCCAAAATTTATATCCAAATTATCTGGAAAAACGAGTTTGTCAACTTTTAATGAATTTTGGTTAAACCCAACTTGTAAGCCACCGTGCATCCTGAATTTTTCGCTTAGCCTCACATAAACCGAATAAGCCGCATTAACCTGAAGCGAGTTTAAAATATTCCCCGCTTGCGAATCGTTTAAAATATTTAATCCAATACCTCCTTGTAATTTCTCAACCGGAATGTCAATAGCAACACTATAATTTTTAAAAGCACCATCGAATTTATGCCATTGGTTACGGTATTGCAACGCAACTCTGGGTACTCCTACCGAACCCGCAAAAGCAGGATTCAAATACAAGGGATTGGCGTAAAATTGCGAAAAAGAGACATCCTGTGCCGATGCCGCATTTAACAATAAAAGAAAAAAGAAAATTAAACTATTTATGATTTTTTTATTCACTTGATACTAATTCTTTCAAAGTGCATAAATATAGTTTAATTTCCCAAATGAACCGATGAATTTTTTTAACAGGCCAGCGTTAAGGTTTGTAATTGAAAATGCCCACATTTTTTTAAGCTGAATTATTCATGAGTTTTTCGTTATGAGAATTCAAAGCAGTTTAATTTCGGAATAGTTCGGGATAAGAAAGTCAGATTTATTTGCAAGATAAAAAATAATAGGGAAACTCACAGGCAGAAAGCAACAAGGCTAAAATATCAACTCAATTTTGTAATTAAAAAAATTATTGTATGTTTGTACTAAACTAATAGTACAATGTAATAATAGCATAATGATATATTTTAAATTAGATCCTAAAGCAGGCTCTCCATTTTATCGACAAATTATTGACCAGATTAAATTTGGTATAGCTTCCGGGAATTTAAATATTGGGGAGCAATTACCAACAGTTAGAGCATTAGCAGTTGATTTAAAAGTCAATTTAAATACAGTAGCTAAAGCTTACAAAGAATTGGAAATTCAAAATATTTTAGAAACTCAACAGGGTACGGGTACTTTTATAAGTACAATTGAAATTCAAATATCAGCAAAAGAGAAGGATGAAAAATTGCAAGATATATGCAATGAGTTTTCTACCATTGCCTACAGTTATGGATTTTCAGTAAATGACATTATTAATCAACTTCAAAAAAATAAATAACATGAAAACTAAAACAATAACAAAAGGGGTTTTTAATCCAATTTCAGTAACAGTCTTAATTGTAATGCTGGGTATTTCAGGTGGATTGTATTTTTTAAGTGTAATAAACATTCCAATATTAGTTTCATTTATAATACTATCGGTTTTTATTGCCAGTTCAATAAATATAGCAAATCAATGGGAGAAGGCTGTACTATTAAGAATGGGTAATTTCAAAGGATTAAAAGGCCCAGGTTTGTTCATTATCATTCCTATTATAGACAGAATCGATAACTATGTTGACCAACGAGTTCGTGTTACTGATTTCAAAGCTGACCAAACCTTAACCAAAGATACTGTTCCTGTAAATGTTGATGCTGTAGTGTACTGGACTGTCTGGGATGTTGAAAAAGCAGCTCTTGAAGTTCAAGATTACGAAAAGGCGATATCGTATATTGCTCAAACTGGATTAAGAGACATGATTGGAAAACATGAGTTAGGCGACCTGTTACAAGAAAGAGACAAAATTGCTGAAGACTTACAAAAAATATTAGATAAAGATACTAATCCGTGGGGTATAACATGTCAGACCGTTGGGATTAAAGATATAATAATTCCTCCTGCTTTAGCGGATGCCATGAGCAAAGAAGCACAAGCAGAAAGAGAAAGGAGGGCACGTGTTATATTAGGAACTGCAGAAACAGAAATAGCCGAAAAATTTGGTTTGGCAAGTCAACAATATATTGACAATCCTGTGGCGCTTCATTTACGTGGCATGAACATGTTATTTGAAGGGTTAAAGGAAAAAGGCTCAATGGTTATTGTGCCAAGTTCTGCCCTTGATTCTATGAACCTGGGTGCTATGGGAGGATTAGTTTCGTTGGCAAAAAGTAACGAACAATAGATTTTATTAATAGCAAAAAAACTTAAAGCTATGTCAGTTGCCGATTTATTAAAACAAAACTTTTTTGAAGGAGGTCCATTTTTTATGACACTCCATTATTTTATATGGATTTTAGTAATCTTTTTTACCATTCGAGTAATAAAAAATTTCCGCTCGAAAAAACGAGACTTTAAAAAGTTGGAGAAATTCAATGCAACAATTCTGTTCATTGGTGGATCTGGCCTAATGTTCTCCTTGTTTTACCGAGCCATGGGAATGTACAATGCATTCTCGGTACTGGAAGTTACAAACGATGTCTCTCTCACTCTGCTCGCAAGTGGATTCAAAGCTTCTTTAATTGCTCCATTGTACTCGCTGTTTCTTTTTATGGTTACAAGCATAATTTGGTTTATCAACAGAACTAAAATAAGAGCCGAAATACCTTTCGAAGTGGACTTGTAAAACGCATTTATTTTTTAAAATAAATTGAATGAAATGTTCTTAAACCCCCTGAACACTTTAAAAAATCTATTCTTCAATTTGTACTTTTCCTTTTCCACGTTTTTCCATCCAGTGATAAATAATCGGAAGAACCAGCAAAGTCAGGAAAGTGGAAGTAATTAATCCACCAATTACTACCGTTGCCAGTGGCCGTTGAACTTCGGACCCCGGGCCGGTATTAAATGCCATCGGGATAAAACCGAGGCTGGCTACCAATGCAGTCATTAAAACCGGTCGGAGCCGATCGACAGAACCCTCCAGTATAATTTTTTTCAAATCAGTATCTTTTCCCTTTTCTTTTCGCACTTCGTTAATGTGGTCGATTAGCACAATACCGTTTAAAACCGCCACACCGAACAGGGCAACAAAACCAATACTTGCCGAGATAGAAAGATACATTCCACGCATCCATAGCAAGAAAACTCCCCCGGAAAGGGCAAACGGTAAATTCAGCAAAATTAAGATGGCGTATCGCATTTTTCCGAAGTTCAGATAAAGCAAACCAATGATTATAAAAATTGAAAGTGGAACAACTAAAAGAAGGTGTCGCATTGCACGTTGCTGATTTTCAAAAGTTCCTCCATAATCGATAAAATACCCGGAAGGCATTTCTGCTTTTATTCCTATTTCTTTTTGCAAATTCGCAACGTAAGTTCCTAAATCGATATCTTTAATATTGATCCCCACAATTAATCTTCGCCAACCATTTTCGCGTTGAATTTCGCGAGGCCCTTCCTGTAAAACAATTTTTGCCACCCTTTTTAAAGGGACAAATTTACCGTTTGGTAAATCCACCGGGACATCCTGAATTTTATGCAACTGGTTTCGAATATCCTCTGGATAACGGACAACAATTCCAAATCTTCGTTGACCTTCGTACAACTGTCCGGTTTCCTGTCCTCCTAATCCGGCCTCAATTATTTTTTGAACATCGTCAACATTCAATCCAAACGAAGCTACAGCTTCGCGGTCAATTTCAATAGTAACATAAGGTTGTCCAACTGTCTGTTCAACATAAAAATTGTCAGTGCCCGCCAAATTAGGGAGTATTGCCGAAATTCGTTCACCAATATTACTAAGCACATCTAAATCTTCGCCATAAATTTTTACCGCTAAATCCGATTTTACCCCGCTTGTCAACTCATCAACACGCATAGCAATGGGTTGTGTAAAATTATACGCCATGCCGGGTTCGGTTTTTAAATAGGGCTCGATTTGTTCAATTATATTTTCTTTTGTTATCCCTTTTCTCCACTCTTTTTCGGGTTTTAAAATCACCCAAACATCGGTTTGATGAACACCCATCCAATCGTTTGCCAAATCGGAACGGCCGGTTTTTGGAACTACAGTTTGAATTTCCGGGATATTTTTCACTAACTTTCCACCCAGCCAGTTTGCATTTTCAATCGATTCGTCGAGTGTAACCGAAGGCATTCGCACTTGCTCAATCAAAATTGAGCCTTCATCTAATTCGGGTAGAAACTCTGTTCCAAGTCGCGTCATCAGAAAAATTGAGGCGGCAAAAATAACTCCGGCAATCGAAATAACTGTCCATTTACGATCCATGTATTTTTCCAGAGAATTTAAATAGCGCGGACGCAACCAGTTTATTAAACGGTTCTTTCGCACTTTCACACCTTTCCTGAAAACAATTGCTGAAATAGCCGGTATAAAAATTAATGCCAGCAGCAACGAACCCAAAACAGCCGCCGCTACTGTAATTGCCATCGGACGAAACAGTATTCCCTCCATTCCGCTGAAGGTCATTATTGGAACATAAACCATTAAAATTATCAGGACTCCAAAGAAAATTGGTCTGGCAACTTGTTGCGCGGCCTTTCGTATAATTTCATCTTTATTTTTGCTTTTATCTTTTTGAAGGCTGTGGATAATATTTTCGATCATTACTACCGAACCATCCACAATCATCCCAAAGTCGATGGCACCCAAACTCATTAAGTTGGCAGCGAGGCCAAATTCACGCATCCCGATAAATGCAAATAACATTGAAAAAGGGATTACCATGGCAACAATTAAAGCTCCTGTAATTTCACCAAGCAAAAGAAGGAGAATCGCAATTACCAGAAAACCACCTTCAACAAGGTTCGTGGAAATTGTTGAAGTAGTACGGTTTATCAAATCTGATTGGTCGTAAAATTTCTCAATTTTTACTCCTTCGGGCAAACTGGTATTTATACTTTCAATTTTTTCTTCGATGGCAGAAATTACCTTTCGTCCGTTGCCTCCCCGCAACATCATTACAATTCCGGTAACAACCTCACCATTACCATCCTGGGTAACTCCGCCCTGCCTGATTTGTGTCCCAATTTCCACGTTGGCCACATCTCTCACAAAAACAGGTTTATTATCAACATTTGTAATAATTATATTTTTTATGTCTTCGATTTTGTTGATTTGCCCGAATCCGCGAATGATAAATTGTTCGCCGTTGTGTTCGAGAAAATTACCACCAGAAACACTGTTGTTGTTCGAAACAGCATCTAAAACTTCTGATATTCCGATTCCGAATAAGCGCAATCGCCCGGGCTGGACCATTACATTGTACTGTTTTACAAAACCGCCAAACGAGTTAATTTCGGTTACCCCTTTTACAACTTTTAGTTGAGGTGCAATTAACCAATCCTGAATTTCGCGCAACTCGGTTAACGAATAATTCTCGCCTCGAATTACATACTGATAAATTTCGCCAAGTGCAGTTGTAATTGGCCCCAATTGAGGGTTTGAAACATCGGGAGGCAGTTCGTCGGAAATGGATTGCAGCCGCTGGCTCACCATTTGTCGTGCAAAAAATATATCGGTTTTTTCTTCAAATTCAACGGTAACTGCCGACAAACCAAATTGAGAAATTGATCGCACTTCAGCAACATCCGGAAGCCCATTCATAGCTGTTTCAATTGGGTAACTTACTAGTTTTTCAACATCGAAAGGAGAATATCTTCCGGCTTTTGTAATTACCAGCACCTGAATTGGCGTAACATCGGGCAGCGAATTTATGGGCAATTGGATTAATGAAAAATAACCGGCAACGGCCATTAAAACCACCAATGCAAGTGCCACAAATTTTTGCCTGACGCTAAATGTTATAATATTTTTAAGCATTTCAGTTTAATTACAATTTTATTATTCAGAAATAATATCGAAACGGGAAAGTGCTTTCAAACTGAAAACTTTTGTCAGTGCAATTTCGTCGCCGGAAGTTAGGCCATTTTCAACAAACACATATTTGTCCCTGATTTCGGAAACTTCAATTGACCGTTTTTCAAAAATACCTTCACCTTTTTTCACAAAAACTATCGCCTGGTTTCCGTCGTATGTTAGCGATTCAACCGGGATAGCAATAATTTCTTTTTTCGAAGAAGTAACAATTTCCAGTCGTACATTTTCTCCTGTTTTCGGCCAGCCCCCGGCAGTTGGCACCAAAATATTTGTTATTACCGATCGGCTGTTTTCATCCAGACCAGGATTAATTGAAGTGACAAGTGCATTTATAACTTCTTCCTGGTTTTCGCGTCTTGAAATGGTAACCGAATCGCCGGCATTAATTAAACGGGCATCGTCGGGCGAAAGATAACCACGGATTAAAACTACCCTGGTATCCAAAATCCGGGAAAGGTTTTCAAGCGCATTAACCGACTGGCCAAATTCAACAAAATTTGTTTCAATAACACCATCGATAGGCGAATAAACTTTTAATACCGGATCGATATTTTCTGCTTCGGCAAATAATTTTATTTCATTGTCGGCAACTCCAATTGCTTTTAATTTTGAATAAGCAGCCTTTACCGAGACATACGAACGCTGATATTCTGCGGTGGCAAATTCAAGCTCACTTGCCGAACTAATTGTTTCTTCAACCAACTGTTTCAATCGTTTCAACCGGCTTGTCTGGTATTGTTCTTCAGCAAAAGCACGGAGATATTCAGAAACAAGATTCCCAAACTCAAGACTTTGAACCTGAAAAAGTTCTTCTCCTTTTCGTATCCAGCTTCCTTCGTGTTTATTAATTTGTCGGATTTGCCCGTTTATTGGAGTACTTATTATACTAGCATGTTCAGGCGAATTAAATACAACTCCGGGAGCAGCAACAGAGTAATCAAGAAAATTGCTTTTTGCCGTTATCGTTTCAACTTTTAACCCTTCCCGTTCTTTTTCAGAAAGATTTACAAGAACAACACCGTTGTTTTGTGGTTGAAGCGAAGGCGGTAATTCGCTTTGTTCTGCAACTTCAGTTTTATCGGATGTTTTATCTGAACCGCAGGAGAACATCAGCAATGTTGTAGCGGTAAATGCAAGTATAATTAGTATTTGTTTCATTATATTTTTGATTATTTATTTTCTGAATTAATAAACCAGGTCTTTATCAAGAAATTTTTCGAGGGCGACTAATTGCAGGTAGTACTCACGCAAAGCAGCCAAATATCGTTGTTCGCTGGCAAGGTAGGTTTGCTGGGCATTTAACAGGTTTAATAAATCTATTTCGCCCAACTGATAAGCTTTTAGCGCCAAACTTAATAGGTGTGAAGCTTTTTCTTTCATGGTTTCGTTGTACCTGTTTATTACGCTTCGGCTTACTGAATAATTGTGCCAGGCAAATTCAATTTGCTTTTTCATATTCAGTCTGATTTCTTGCTGTTTCCACTGTATTTCGGTTTGCCTTGCAGTGGCCATGGCAATTTTTCCCTTTTGCTCAAAAGGATACCAAATCGGAAAGCTCAGCCCAACTTCAAACCCTTTAAAATTATATGCGGTTCCGAAATTTTGTTTGTAGAGATTAAATCGAATGTCGGGAAGAATATTACTTTTCGCTTCTTTTAAATAAAAATTGGCGGCAGTAAATTCATGTTCGGAGGAGAGAAAATCATACTGTTTCTCCTGCACTGCCAGCGCAAAAATTTGCGAAATTTCAATATTCGAAGCGTTTAGAGTATCAGAAAACTCGATTGTATATTTCTGTTCATTTTCAGGTATGCCTATCACATAAAATAAACCGTAGCGCGCTTTGTGTAGAATCCATTCCGATTGGTCGAGATCGTTTTTTGCCTCTTCCAGTTTTAATTCAGCATTTGCTAAATCTAATCCGTTTCCAATTCCTGTTTCAAATTTTGTGAAAACGGCGTTGTATAAATCTTGCGCAAGTTTAAGTTGGTTCTGCCTCGATGTTTGCAAATACAAGGCATGCATCACTTCAATATATTTGCTTTTTACCTCCGCTTTAATCTCCTTCTCACGAGATAAAATCTGATATTCCATTGCTTTTACTTCTTGGGCAATTCCTTTTAAACGGTACGAAACTGTAAATGGATTATCAATTTCTTGTGAAATGGTTATTCTTTTTTCATCAAAAATATCACCCGGGCCGCTACTGACACCTTCTTTAAAATAACTTATTTCGGGTGCTGAAATTCCGGTTTCAGTTCTCCAAACATTTTGTTTTTGTTTTAACCGGGCACTTAATTGTTGAAGTTCTGAATTTTGTTTGTATGCCGATTCAACTGCCTGCTGAATAGTAAGTAAATTATCTTGTCCAAAACTTGCAAAAACAGTTGCTAAAATAAGGGCAACAGTGAACATTAGTTTATTCATGGTTTTTTAGAATTCATTCTTTCAAAGTTAATTATATTAACCGTTTTAATCAAATGTGTAAAACATCGGTCCATAATTACTTTTAGTCTTAACATGTAATTCCTTTTTGTGTTCATTTAAAACCAATCTTTTTTATAGAAAATTTTGATGTTTTCAAATTGAATTAAACTAAAACATATAACCTGAACTATTCATAAATTTATCTATTCCGAAATCAAACTGCTTTGAATAAAGAGAATGCTCGATTCTCGATTCTCAAAATAGCTGAGGCTATTTCTGCGAGGCTCAACTCTGTGCTTCCCTTTATTCTGTGCATTTTGAATTCTCATAACGAAAAACTCATGAATAATTCAGGATAAGTATTCCTTTTTTGATAAAAAAAAGATGATAATCCCTTTAGTTTGTCGAATCCAGAAAAGTAATTTTTTTTTTGGAAAACGAATTGTTTTTGCATTTTTTGCCGGTTAAATTCTATAGAAAACGTTCTTTTCCCCCACAGAATAAATTTTCTTTTTTAAACCTGAATTATTTAATGGTTACCTTCTGAATATTTTCCTATTTTCAACGCTTCTTTAAAACCGGAGAAATATTATTCAAATAAATAAAAATGAACATTAAAAAAACCACATTTTTTGTATTGGCATTTTTGCTGATTCAAAGTGCAGCTTTTGCACAAAACGAAGCCAATTATCGTATGGCAGAACGTTTCTCTCCCGAAAAATTAAAACGAATGGTTTTTAGTACATCTGTAAATCCCAACTGGCTGGAGACCGGTGATAAATTCTGGTATTCTTATAAAACATCGGAAGGAGAAAATTTTTATTTGGTTGATTTAGACAATAAATTGAAAACTCAGCTTTTCGATAATCATAAAATGGCGGCGATGTTAACCAAAATCACCAAAGACCCGTATGATTGGCAACACCTTCCACCCATTAATCCAAAATTTAAAAAAGACGACACTGTAATTCTGTTTGATGTTACAAGTAGCACCGAAATGGAAGAAAAGAAAGAGGAAGTTGGAGAAGAAAAAGTGGAAAGTGTCAAAGAAAACGAAAATAAGGACGACGAAGAAAAAGAAGAAGATGTAGAAAAAGAAGAGGAAGGAAAAGACAAAAAGAAGAAAAAAGAGGACAAACCTAAAAAGAAGGTTTTTCATTTAGAATACAACATTCAAACTGGTGAATTGTACGAGCAAGAAGATTGGAAAGAAGAAAAGAAACATCCGGATTGGGCTAACATGTCACCTGATAGTTCGTTTGTGGTTTTTGCCCGCGACTACAATTTGTTCTGGATGGACAAAGAGAATTTTTTAAAAGCAAAAGCTGAGGAAGAGGATGAAAAAGATTCAACTATTGTTGAACACCAATTAACAAACGATGGCATTAAAGATTACGCTTTTGGAGGTGGTTATACGGCAAAGGAAAACGATGATGAAAAGACCATAAAAAAAGAGAGTGAAAAAAGGAAAAGCGCTCGTGTTTTATGGTCGCCCGATTCAAAGAAATTTGCTCTAACCAGAAATGATAGTCGTGATGTAAAAGCACTTTGGGTTATTGATGTAACCAAAACCCCACGTCCCGAATTGGAAACCTATAAATATCAAATGCCGGGAGAAAAAGAGGCTCCAAAAGCAGAAATGTGGGTTTTCGATATGGACAAAAAAGAGGGAAAAGAGATTGATGTTTCAGCTTTTGCCGACCAACGGATTTCAATCAACCGGGCTAACTTATCGAACAAAGAACAAATTAAAGATTTTACACCAAGAACCTGGCTTTCAAAATCGCCGGATAAAATTTATTTCACTCGTTCGAGCCGCGATTTACATAAAATTGATATTTGCGTAGTTAATACTGAAACCAGCGAAATTACAACTCTGGTTGAAGAGCGATTAAATACTTACAACGAAATTAAAACCTTGCACCTTATTAACAATGGCGACGAATTTATTCAATGGTCGGAGCGCGACGGTTGGGCACATTTTTATTTATACGATGGTGAGGGTAAGCTGAAAAATCAAATTACTTCGGGTTCGTGGCATTGCAGTAACATTGTAAAAGTTGATGAGAAAAACCGTGTCGTTTATTTCACAGCAAACGGACGCGAAAAAGGTGAAAACCCATATTACGATCATCTTTACAAAGTAAATCTGGATGGCTCCGGATTAACTCTCTTAAACGCTGGCGACTTCACAAATAGGAGCGCGGTGAGTGATTCTTACAATTATTTTGTTAATAACTATTCAAGGGTAAACACTACCCCAAAAACAGATATTCGCGACAATAATGGAAAAGTTGTAATGGAATTGGAAACCGCAGATTTAAGCAATCTTTTTGCCGCAGGTTATAAATTCCCCGAAATTTTTAAAGCCAAAGCCGCCGATGGAATTACTGATATTTATGGGGTGATGTACAAACCCTTCGATTTCGATTTAACTTTACAATACCCAATTTTGGAATATGTTTATCCCGGTCCGCAAACCGAAGCGGTGAACACATCTTTTTCTGCACGAATGGACCGAACCGACCGTTTTGCGCAATTGGGTTTTGTAATTATTACTTTGGGGAACCGCGGTGGCCATCCAAATCGCTCGAAATGGTACCACAATTATGGTTACAATGATTTACGCGATTACGGTTTGGCTGATAAAAAATATGTAGTGGAACAATTATCCGATCGTTATAAATTTATTGATATTGAACGCGTTGGAATCTCCGGCCATTCAGGAGGTGGTTTTATGTCAACTGCTGCACTGCTGCAATATCCCGATTTTTATTCCGCAGCAGTTTCCTCGGCAGGAAATCACGAAAACAACATTTACAACCGATGGTGGAGCGAAACTCATCATGGAGTAAAGGAAGAAATTGATGACGAAGGTGAATCGAAATTCATTTATGATATTGAGAAGAATTCAGAGCTTGCAAAAAATTTGCGAGGGAATCTTTTATTGGTAACCGGCGACATGGACAATAATGTTCACCCGGGAAATACTTACCGAATGGCTAATGCACTAATCAAGGCGAAAAAACGTTTCGACTTTTTTATAATGCCCGGTCAGCGCCACGGTTTTGGTGAACACACCGAATATTTTTTCTGGTTAAAAGCCGACTATTTCTGCAAACATTTAATTGGCGATTATTCAATTAGCACCGACATTTTTGAAATGCGCCGTGAACATAAAATGAACCCGAGTAAAAAAAGAGCTGTAGATTAGTCCTGTATTTCTGTATATAAAATGCAATCTCAAAAAATTAAACTTTCAAAACGAATCTATTGTAAAGAATTTGGAATTTTTTTAAATAAGGATTTATCCTTTAGTCGCCGCACAGGTTTGAAATTTGATCATTGAGGCCACTCCGAAAAGTGATTTTTCGTCATTGCGAACGAAGTGAAGCAATCTCAACAGGCACATTTACAGCGATGTAGGATTGCTACATATCTACCATTGACAGATTTTTATTTAGACCCTGAAACAAGTTCAGGGTAACGTTCTTAACTTACTTTTGCCCTAAATGTTTAGTCGTCATGCTGAACTGGATTCAGCATCTCTGTCATTTATTCATTCTGCTTTATAAAATTAGGAGGACCCTCGCAATGCCAATTGATTGTGCAAAATAATTTGGCACAATGCAAAAAGACCATAAGTTTACTTCAATCAATAAATATTGTATATTTAGTGGCAAAATCCACACTAAATCAACCTCATAAAGAGGTGTTTTGTTGTGATAATAAATGTAACTTATGCCAACTAAACCTCAAAAAGACCCGCTAAAAATTCGCAAATATGCTATTTACAGTGCTATTTCCTGGACTATATTTATAGCTATTTTATTGCAATTAGACATTCGTTTAATAAAACGCGAAGCATTAAAAAGAGCATATACTTATACTAAAGTTGGATTTAATAAAGATGTAATTTACCGGCGCTGGGCATCCGACCACGGTGGTATTTATGTAAAAGCCGACAGTTTAACACCCCCAAACCCGTATCTTTCGCATATTCCCGACCGCGATATTTTTATTGACTCAAGCATGCAATTTACATTAATAAACCCCGCATACATGACCCGGCAGGTTTATGAATTGGAAAAAAACATAACAGAGGTTCGCGGGCACATTACCAGTCTGAACCCGGTTCGCCCCGAAAATGCACCCGATAATTGGGAATTAATAGCATTAAAAGCATTTGAAAACGGAGCCACGGAATTTAGCGAAGTAGATACCCTTAACGGAAAGCAATATTTTCGATTTATGCGCCCGTTTATTACAGAAGAAAGTTGTTTGAAATGCCATGCTCACCAAGGATATAAAGTAAATGATATTCGTGGCGGAGTCAGTGTTTCGTATCCAATGGATCAGATTTATCTTTTTACAAACAGGGATGTGTACTACCATTACAGTGCTTTTGTAATTATTTGGATTTTAGGTTTGGTAATAATTATTTTTTCCACCCGTCGTGTATTTAACAGTGCTAAAAAACAATTAGCAGCCGAGGGTGCGCTTCGTTTATTAAATATTAATCTGGAAGAAACAGTTGAAACAAGAAGCAAAGAACTACAAAAATCGAGACGTGACTGGGAAAATATTTTTAATACACTGGGGGCACCGGCACAATTAATTAATTCGGAACACGATATAATATTTGTAAATGAAGCAACCTTAAATGTATTTAATTTACAGCGTGAAGAAATTATTGGTAAAAAATGTTATTCAGTATTGCATTTAAGTGACAGACCGCCTTTTAACTGTCCTTTAAAAAAGTCATTACTTGACAACAATGCGTCGAAAGAAGAAATTTTTGTTAAAGTTCAAAATGAAACGTATCTGGTTAACTGCTCCCCAATTTTTGATGAAAACGGGAAAACAGAATCATTTATGCATATTATGACCGATATTACGGAAAGAAAAAATGCAGAACTTCAATTGAAAGAAAATGAAAAAAAACTGGACTTAATTTTTGAGACCATCCCAATTGCTGTTAATTTAATTGATAAAGAAGGAATAATTCTGGATTGCAACAGCAGTTTGGTTCAACTTCATGCCTACGAAAATAAAGAAGAATTAATTGGCCAGCATAATTCAGTGCTTTTCCCTGAATCAGAAATTGAACGAACAAAAAAAGATATAGCAATCGTAGAATCAATGGGCAATACAAATGGCCTGCTTTACACTTTAAAAAGAAAAGATGGTACTACCTTCCCTGCCGAAATTTCATCATCGCTATTTTTCGATGAGGTAAAAAATGAAATGTGCCTGGTTTCGACTGCGATTAATATAAAAAACCGTTTAGAAGCAGAACTTCAAAATAAATCAATTATCGAACAGGCCAGCGATGCATTTTATCTTTCCGATTTTGATGGAAATTTAATCGAAGTTAACAGGCAGGCAACTAAAGAAATGGGTTACTCCATTCAAGAATTTTCACAAATGAAAGTCTGGGATTTGGACAAAGATTATCCTGATTTAAATGCGGTACGAAATTTTTGGAACAGCATGAAACTTAACGAACCTGTTACTTTTGAAACTAAGCATAAAAGAAAAGATGGCAGCATTTTCGATGTTGAACTCAGATCAACTATTATTGAAATAAATGGAGAAAAGGTAATAATGGGATTTGCCCGAAACATAAGTGAGCGAAAAAAGACTCAAGAAGAGTTGGCAAAATACAGAATGGATTTGGAAAAACTCGTAAAAGAAAGAACAGAAGAATTGGAAACTAAAAATAGTAAATTGGAACAAATGAATAAAGCATTTGTTGGCCGCGAATTGAGAATGATAGAATTGAAAAAAGAAATTGAGAAACTGAAGAATGGTTGAGTTGGGACTTGAGAGTAGGAAGTGGTAAGTTGGGTAAGTTGGGAACTAAGTGGTCATCCAATCGTAGCATCAAAATGACAGCGAAGCGAAATGGCAAACAAATGACAGCGAAGCAAATTGCGCGAATAAAACGAGCAAATGAAAACAAATGGTGCAAAGCAAAAAGTGTTGACATAGAAGGTGAAAAACACTAAACGCATTAATAATAAAAAAGATGCAAACTAAATCAAATACAAAAAACCAACTCCAAAAAACAGTTATAACCTTAGAACTAGAAAAGAACGAACTTTTAAAAAAAGTAAACCAGATGCTTGAAATTAAAAAGGAATGCGAGTTGGCTAAAAATAAGCTCTACCTTCAGGCAAAAGAATTGGAAGCGATTAATATTTTTAGTCAACATGTTAATTCCAAACTCGAAATAGGAAAAGTTTTTAATGCCGCTCTAAAAGGGATGCATGAGTTTATCATGCCCGATTTTTCATATCTGTTTTTACGCGACGGGCAAAAGCTTATTATCAATAATATACTTCCCCTTTCTAAGCAGGAAAAATACGGCACTTTAAAAGATCATTTTCTGGGGGATTGTATTTGTGGAATGGCGGCCAGCTTGAAAAAACCACTCTTTTCGCCAAACATTTTTAAAGACAAAAGATGCACTTTAGACGAATGCAAACTTGCCAAAATTACTTCTTTTGCTGCTTTGCCATTGTTGGTAAATGATGAAACGGATGGTGTAATTGGATTGGCATCTTACAATTACAGGGATTTTGAATTACAAGCCGGGTTTCTGGAAACAATGGCAAGGCAGGTTTCAATCGCATTATTAAATGCAAAACTGCACGAAGATTTAAAAAAAGAACTGGATATGCGCAAAAGCGTAGAAGAAAAACTCAACAAACAACAGGAAAACCTTGAAATAAAAGTTGCAGAAAGGACCAATCAACTGGAAGAAAAAAACAGAACTTTGCAGCGGATAAATAAAGCATTTGTTGGCCGCGAATTGAGAATGATAGAATTGAAAAAAGAAATTGAGAAACTGAAGAATGGTTGAGTGGGGAGTGGTTGAGTGAAGAATGGTTGAGTAGGAAGTAGGGCAAGTTAGGAATTAAGTCGTCATTAATGGTTATTCAATTGTAGTACCAAAATGACAAGAAACGAATGACCTTTAAATGACACGAACGAAGTGATTAAATGACAACAAAATAGAAGTGAATATAAAATAGTATCAGATGAAAAAGAAAGCAAATATATTTCCAATGGCTAAGATCATCACAATATTTTTCCTCACTTTTTTTGTCTTTAAACTTTTTGGCCAGCAAACAATAAAAGTAACCGTTCGCGCTTATAACGGAGTTGAAGAAGCGAAAAAAAAATGGTCTGCAACCACCGATTATCTTAGTAACTCAATCGATAGTTTTATTTTCGAATTAGTGCCAATTGTAGGATTTAAGGAAATGAGGGAGGTAGTTAAAAACAACCAGGTGGATTTTGTTTTAACAAACCCAACAAATTATATCGATCTCAGTGTTAAATACGGAATTGGCGAAATCGTGACCCTTATCAATGGCAGGGGAAATAGTGGCAATTCGGAATTTGGATCGGTGGCTTTTTCCCTTGCCAACAGAGACGATATTAAAACCCTAAAAGACATAAAACGCAAATCGATAATGGGGGTTAATAAAGAAGCTTTTGGCGGATGGCAAATGATTTATCGCGAACTCCTTGAAATTGGTATCGACCCATTTAACGACTGCTCAAAAGTGCTGTTCTCACCAACTGCTACCCAGGAAAATATTGTATTTGAAGTATTGCAGGGAAATGTGGACATTGGGGTTGTACGGACAGGCATTCTTGAAACACTGGAAATGCGAGGCGAAATTGATTTGAAAAATATAAAAATTATCGACCCCGTAATTGATGATTTTCCACTGATCAGAACAAGCAGGCTTTACCCGGAATGGCCGTTTGCAGCCCTTAAAAATACCGATAAAGTTTTATCTAAAAAAGTGGCAATCGCGCTTCTCCAAATGGAAAAGGAAAACCCGGCTTGTGAAACAGGCGGTTATTCCGGATGGAGGGTTTCGCTCAGTTACGATAAAGTTCTCGAAATTTTAAAAATTATAAAAGCACCCCCGTTCGATAGTTATCCTAAAGTTTCTGTAATAGAATTTTTAAAATCTTACTGGCAATGGTTTTTGTTTACAGCGTTGGCCGTTTTGATCCTTGTTTTAACCCTCGTTTACATTTTACGATTAAATACAAAGCTTAACGAAGCCCGTAATAAATTAGAAATGAAGGTTGAAAGCCGGACATTAAAACTTAAGCAGGTTAATATTAATTTACAGAAAGAGATTGACAAACGTAAAAGCAAAGAAAAAGAATTAAAATTAGCAAACAAAATTATCAACCGTAGCCCTGTGGTGGCATTTCTATGGAAAAATAAAAAAGGCTGGCCGGTTGAATTTGTTTCAAAAAATATTAAAAAATTGTCAGGATATTCTGTCGATGAATTTATGAGAGGCGAAATAACTTACAGCAACATAATTCATAAAGATGATATTATAAATGTTGGTGCCGAAGTTGCCCGATACAGTAAAGAGGAAAAAACTAAGTCGTTTGCGCATAAGCCTTACCGGATAATCACAAAAACGGGGGAGATAAAGTGGTTAAACGATATTACATTTATAAGAAGGGGGGCCGATGGTGAAATTACTCATTTCGAAGGTATTGTTTATGATACCACAGTTCAGATAATAACAGCAGAAAAAACCAAAATGTTCAGCCGCATATTCGAAAATTCATTAAACGAAATCTATCTTTTCGACGATGAAACATTAAATTTTACGGAGGTAAATCCGGCTGCCAGGAAAAACCTCGGTTATTCCATTGATGAGCTACAAAATCTAACTCCGGTTGATATTAAACCAGGTTTTACCTCCGAATCTTTTGAAAAACTATTAACCCCACTGCGCAAAAATAAAACGGTGAAATATGTTTTTGAAACAACCCACCAACGTAAAGACAAATCGCTTTATAATGTAGAAGTGCATATGCAATTATTGAAAAACGGCCCCAAATCACAATTTGTAGCTATAATTTTAGATGTCACCGAACGTAAAAAAGCCGAAATTAAATTGCAAAACAGTAAAGACTATATTCAAACTATTTTCGATTCTACATCAGATGCCATTTTTATTCACGATGTGGAAACCGGGATAATTCTCGATGTCAACCAGCAGGTTGTTACCATGTTCGGCCATAATAAAAAGGACATTTTAAACGGAAGTGTTCAACCAATTAGTATGGGCGAATCACCTTATTCTGAAAAAGAAGCTTTTGAATGGTTACAAAAGTCCAGGACTGAAGGGAAACAAACCTTTCAATGGCATTCGCAGCACAAAAAAGGGCATCTGTTTTGGGTAGAAGTAAGTATTGTTTTTGTTCAAATTGAAGGCGAAAACCGGTATATTGCATCTGTAAGAAATATCGACGACCGTAAAAAAGCAGAAACAGAACTTGAAAAATACCGCAAACAATTGGAAGAAACTGTTAAAAAAAGAACCGACGAACTTGCAAAAAAAAATAGTTTGCTCGAACGATTAAATAAAGTTTTTGTTGGCCGTGAATTACGGATGATAGAACTAAAAGATGAAATTGAGAAGCTGAAGAATGGTTGAGTGGGGAGTCGTTGAGTGGGGAGTCGTTGAGTAGGGAGTGGGTAAGTGGAAAGTAGGTTAGTAGGAAAGTAAATTAAGAAGGAAGTATGTTGAGTAGTTTAGTGGAAA
>JABGRN010000005.1:26351-135422 GCA_018648265.1 Prolixibacteraceae bacterium
TAGGTTAGTAGGAAAGTAAATTAAGAAGGAAGTATGTTGAGTAGTTTAGTGGAAAGTAGGTTAGTAGGAAAGTAAATTAAGAAGGAAGTATGTTGAGTAGTTTAGTGGAAAAGTAGGTTGAGTCGGACTAATAACCCAATTAACCATTTACCTTACCCACCTACTGACCTACTCACCCACTCAACATACTTCCTACTCAACTTACCCACCCACTCAACTTACCCACCTACTCAACTTACTCAACTACTCAACTACTTAACCATAATAAACAATAATGATGAATGAAACAAAATAACACAAACAGAGTGAGTTAATGACAATAAAATAACAGCGCAGCAAATGACAAATACTATTAATTTTATGTTTGCCTAAAAAATTTTCATATGCAATTGATTGAACATTCGGAAGAATATAAGTCGTGGATTGAAGAACTAAAAACTGAAATACGTAAATCTCAGATTAAGGCAGCAATCTCGGTAAATCAAGAACTTTTAAAATTGTACTGGAAAATGGGTAAATCAATTTCTGAAAAAATAAAAGTTGCTAATTGGGGGACTTCAGTAGTTGATAATGTTTCAAAAGATTTAAGGGCTCATTTTCAAAACCAACAAGGATTTTCGCGATCTAACCTGTTTTCGATGAGGAAATGGTATGAATTTTATATTAACCCAGGACTCGACATTGGAAAAATCCAACAACTTGTTGGACAAATTCCCTGGGGGCAAAATATTTTGATTGTTTCAAAATCAAAAAGTTTAGAAGAGGCAATATTTTACATTAACAAAACAATAGAAAATAATTGGTCCCGGACAATATTGGCGCATCAAATAGATTTGGGATTTTATGAACGGGCAGGAAAAGCAATCACAAATTTCAAAGATACTCTCCCTGAACCTCAGTCAGAATTGGCTGTTGAGATACTTAAAGACCCATATAAATTTGACTTTTTAACACTTAGTGAAAAAGCACTGGAAAAAGATATTGAAGAACAACTGGTGAAACACTTAACTTCATTTTTACTTGAACTGGGAGGCGGGTTTTCTTTTGTCGGAAGACAAGTCCCCCTAAAAATAGACAACGAAGATTTTTATATCGATCTACTTTTTTATCACATCAAACTTAAATATTACATTGTTATTGAATTAAAGTCGGTAAAATTTCGAGCTGAATATGCCGGAAAAATGAACTTTTATCTATCGGCCGTTGACGATTTAATTAAAACAAGACAAGAAAATCCAAGCATTGGGCTTTTACTTTGTAAGGCAAAATCAGGGGTAATTGCTGAATATGCATTACGAGGAACAACACAGCCTATTGGAGTTGCTGAATATGAAATTATAAAATCGATACCCAAAGAATTGAAAACAGAGTTGCCAACAATTGAGGCAATAGAAAAAGAATTGGCTACAATAATAAATAAAAATAATAGTGGGGAAATGTATAATTAAGTTGTCATTCGATAGTCATTAAGTAGCCATTCAATTGTAGCACAAAATGACAGCGCAGCGAAATGACACGAACGAAGTGAGTTAATGACAACAAAATGACAGCGAAGCAAATGACACAAACGAAGAGAGTAAATTAAAAAACAGGCAATATGAAAAATGAAGCCGACATCAAAAAACTGGTACACGACTTAAAGGTTCACCAGATAGAATTAGAAATGCAGAACGATGAACTGCGAAAAGCACATGAAACAATCGAAACATCGAGACAAAAATATTTCGACCTTTTTGACCTTGCCCCGGTGGCGTTTATTCATTTTAATTCCAAAGGCGATATCATTGATTTAAACCTTGCCGCTGCCCGTTTATTCGACCAAAACAAAGAAACTTTTATTAATACCTCGTTTTACAAAAATATTGTAAAAAACGACAAGGACACATTTTACCTGCACCTAACAAACGTGTTTAAAACAGAAAGCAGGCAATCGTGCGAATTAATATTACTAAAAAAAGACGGGACTGAATTTTGGGCAAGTTTTGAAAGTGTAATTGTATTCGATGAAAAAAGAGAATTTAATACGTGTACAACTGCCGTTCATAACATTTCAGACAGGAAACAGGCTGAAAAAGCATTATTCGAAAGTGAAACCAAATACCGAACGATTGCCGATTTTACATACGATTGGGAATATTGGGTTTCCCCCGATGAAAAAATTATTTATAGTTCACCCTCGTGCAAAAGGATAACAGGATATTCTGCCAACGAGTTTATACAAAACGACAAATTGTTGACAGGCATCGTTCATCCAAACGATGCTGACCTTTTTAAAAACCACAAGCACAAAGTTTTAGAAAGCGGAGAAATCGAACCCATAGAATTTCGCATCGTCACCAAAAATAACGAGGAAAGATGGATCGGGCATGTCTGTCAGGCGGTTTACAATAACGATGGGCGTAATATTGGCTCCCGTGCCAGCAACCGCGACATCACCGAAAAAAAGAAGAATGAAAATTTAATCCGCGAAAGCGAAGCGAAATTTTATACTACTTTCAATACGAACCCCGATGGAATGGTTATAATCCGATTAAGCGATGGTGTTTACATCGATATCAACAAAGGGTTTACCAACATTACAGGTTATACCAGGGAAGAATTTATTGGTAAATCGCACAAAGAAATTAATATATGGGAAAACCCCAACGACCGCCAGAAACTTATTGAAGGCTTAAAAAAAGATGGTAAAGTAAACGATCTTGAAGCCCGGTTTTTAAGAAAAGACGGGGTGATATTAACCGGCCTGTTTTCAGTTAGTATAATTTTGTTGAATAATGTGCAGCATACCTTATCGGTTTCGCGCGACATAACTCAACAAAAACTGGAAAAAGAAGCACTTCGCGCCAGCGAAAATCTTCTTAACATCTCACAACAGTTAACAAAAGTTGGTGGCTGGAATTATAATATAAAAACCGGAAAAAATGTCTGGACAAAAGAAACCTATCGTATCCATGAAATCGACCCAACCGAAACAGGGCACGATAAAAGCGATTTTATCGAACGTGGTATTAAATGTTACGATGAAAAAGATCGGCCCATAATTATGGCTGCGTTTAATAAATGTGTTAAAAAAGGAATAGCTTACGATTTGGAATTCCCCTTTACATCGGTAAAAGGTAAACGGATGTGGGTTCGTACATCTGCCCGGGCAGAAAAAGAAAACAACAAAATTGTAAATGTTACAGGAAGTATTGTTGATATTTCGGAGCAGAAAACCATGCAAAAAGCAATGGCAGAAAAAACAGAACTGCTAAAAACAACCCTCGATAACTTTCCTAATTCCTACGTATCTGTTATAAATAAAAATTGGACCATTGGGCTTTCCGGCGGTCAGGAATTTAAAAAGCTTAATATTGATCCGCAATCTTTTTTTGGGATGTCGGTGAAAGATATTTATGGCGAATTTGGTAGCGAAACCCTCGAAACAATTATCGATGCCTATTCTAAAACATTTAAAGGACAAGCCCAAACATTCGAATTAATTCTTGGCGACCAGTACCATTATTACAAGACCACCCCACTAAAACAGGGCAAAAACGAAATTGAACAAATCCTTGTAGTTGTTGAAAATATTACCAGTCAAAAAAAAGCAGACCTGCAAATAAGAGAAACGTCAGCTAATTTAAAATCATTGATTGAAAACAGGGACGATTCGATTTGGTCCATCGACAAAAATTTCAATTTTATTATTTTCAACAGTTTTTTTGCCAAAGCATATTTAGCTGCCTACAACATTGAGCTTAAAAAAGGGATAAATGTCATCGACATACTAACACCCGAATTGTTAAAGTTCTGGAAACCAAAGTACGAAGCTGTATTTGCAGGAGAAAATGTCGTCTTTCAATTTTCAGAAAACTTTGGGGGCAGCGACCATTTTTACCAGGTTTCTTTAAATCCTATTGTCGAGGGCGATAATATTACCGGGGTGTCGGCAATTAGCATTGAAATTACCGACCGCGTTCTGGCAGAAAACAAAATATTTGAAAGTGAAGAAAAATTCAGGACCCTGGTTGGTAATCTCCAGGGTGCAGCTTACCGCTGCAATTATGACAAAAGTTGGACAATGCAATTTTTGAGCGGCCAAATTGAAAAACTAACAGGATACCCGGCCAATGAATTTATAAAAAACCGGGTGCGGGCTTACGCCAGTATTATCCACCCCGGCGACAGGAAAATGGTAGAAAGCAAAGTAAATGCCGCCATTGCCAAAAAAGAACATTTTAGTATTGAACACCGCATCATCAACGCAAATGGAAACATTCTCTGGGTAATTGAAAATGGACAAGGTGTTTTTGATGAAAAAAATAAAGTCATTTGTATAGATGGTGTTTTATTCGACATCACCGAACGCAAAAAAGCGGAAAATGCTTTACATGAAAACGAAAAAAAAATGCGGAGTTTATTAAATAACCTGAATGCGGGAATAGTTGTTCACGCCCCAAATACATCGATTACATTTAGTAATCCAAGAGCTTCAGAATTGCTTGGTTTAAGCGTTGAACAAATGTTGGGAAAAAAAGCAATCGACCCGGATTGGAATTTTTTAGATGAAAAGAGCAATCCACTGCCTCCCGGAGAATATCCTGTAAATAAAATAATTAGTGCTAAAAAACCAATTAAAAATATGTCAGCCGGTGTTGTTCATTCAAAAACCGATGATATTAGCTGGTTATTGGTAAATGGGTTTCCGGTATTAAATGAAAATGGCGAAATAACAGAAATAATAATTAATTTTATCGATATCACCGAAGTTAAAATTGCCGAAGGGGAACTTAATAAATACCGTGAACATTTAGAAGAACTGATAAAAAAACGGACACAGCAATTAGAAAATAAAAACGCAAAATTATTGCGGATAAACAAAGCTTTTGTGGGCCGCGAGTTAAGAATGGCTGAACTTAAAAAAGAGATAGAAAAATTAAAGGGAAATAGGGAAGTGGGTTAGTAAGGAAAGTGAGTTAAGTGGAAAGTGGGTTGAGTAGGTTAAGTAGGAAAATGGGTTGGGTAAGGAAAGTGAGTTAAGTAGGAAAGTGGGTTGAGTTAGGAAAGTGAGTTAAGTAGGAAAGTGGGTTGGGTAAGGAAAGTGAGTTAAGTGGAAAGTAGGTTGAGTAAGGAAAGTGAGTTAAGTAGGAAAATGGGTTGAGTAAGGAAAGTGAGTTAAGTAGGAAAGTGGGTTGAGTAGGTTAAGTGAGTTAAGTAGGAAAGTGGGTTAGTAAGGAAAGTGAGTTAAGTAGGAAAATGGGTTGGGTAAGGAAAGTGAGTTAAGTAGGAAAGTAGAAAGTAGGGTTAGTAAGTAAAGTGTAAAAATCACCAACTCACCAACTCACCTACTCACCCACTCACCCACTCACCCACTCACCAAAAAAAAAATGACAATGAATTTTAATGAAAAAAGAGATAAACGTTTTTCTTCGTTGGGCACATTAATAATTGGCTTTTTATCACTCACTGTTATGGTCGTTTTGCTTTACCTTGGATACTCTTCACAAACGATGGCCAACAGGCAATCGCCACAAATAAGGGTATTTAAGCAACTAAAAGTTGAGATGATTTCCAGCCATTTGGTCCTCGAAGAAGTTTTAAAGGGCCACCCCGACGAAAATATTCAAACAGTATTCGAACATTTTGAAAAAGCCGACAACTACGTTCGCCCCCTGCTTGATGGCGGGCAATTAGGGTCGGTTAAAATTTTTCCGGTTAAAGATTCGCTTGTAAGGGCAAAACTAACCAACCTGCTTTTAATAAAAGATACATTGTTCGAATTGTCGAATATACTTTATGCCGAATTCGATGGCACAACAGGGTTATCACCCTCCGATCAGGTGTACGATGTTGTTTTCAAACGATTTATACAAAAATCAAACGATGCCGAAATAACTTTGGTCCGCTTACAGGAAAAAAACATTCAAACATATTATATTACCCAAATCGGCTTAATAGTTGGGGTGCTTACCCTGGGAATTTTTATGTTACTTGTTTTTATTTGGCTCCGGCATTTTAAAAATAATAAACAAAAACAGTTGCTGTTGTTAAATACCAATTTGGCAAAAAGCGAAAAACGTTTCCGGTTTATGACAGAAAACGCCAAAGATATGATTTACCGGATGTCGCTGCCCGATGGTAAATATGAATATGTCAGCCCGGCTTCGCTTGCTGTTTTTGGTTACACACCAAACGAATTTTACGACACGCCAATTTTAATTCAAAAAGCAATCCACCCCGATTGGCATAAATATTTCGAAGAACAATGGGGTAAACTAATAGCAGGCGAAATGCCACCGTTTTACGAATATCAGATTATCCACAAATCGGGCGAAACAAGATGGTTGCACCAACGAAATACTTTGGTAAAAGATAAAAAAAACAAAGCAATTGCAATCGAGGGGATTGTTACCGACATTTCGAAACGAAAGACTGCAGAAAAAGAATTGTTGGCAGAAAAAGAATTCTCAGAAAAAATAATAGAAACCAGCAATGCAATGATAGTAGGCCTCGACAAAGACCATGTTATTCGAATTTTCAATAATGGGGCAGAAAAAATTACCGGATATTTTAAAGAAGAAGTATTGGGGAAAGATTGGTTTACTATTTTTTTCTCAGATGAAATACAAGATGAAATGAATGCCGTTTGGAAAGAAGCCTGGGGTGTTTTATCGCATTCTTATGAAAACATCATTTTAAACAAAAAAGGCGATAAAAGAATAATTTCATGGCAAACAACCGGTATTTACGATGGAAAAGATAGTAACAAACATTTAATGATTTCAATAGGAGAAGATATTACCACAAACAAACAGAAAGAGGCCTTGGTTCAAGAAAGCCTTGTAAAACTCAACGAAGCTCAGAATATTGCCCACACCGGAAACTGGGAGTTAGATTTAATTACACAAAAACTTTTATGGTCCAACGAAGTTTACAGGATATTCGATTTAGAACCACAGCAATTTGAGGCTACAGAAGAGGCATTTCTAAATAATATTCACCCCGACGACAGGAAATTTGTTTACAATGCATTCACCGAATCGGTAAAAAATAAAACCCCGTACAATATTGTCCACCGCCTGTTGTTAAAAGACGGGACCGTAAAATATGTAAACGAAGTTTGTAAAACATATTATAATAAATCTGGTGAGCCAATTCGGTCTGTCGGAACGGTCCAGGATATTACTGAGCGCAAGCAAACTGAAGATGCATTGCAAGAAAGCCAAACATTTAACCAAACGCTGCTCGATACTTCGCCCGATTTAATTTACGTTTACGACATTATCGAGCGAAAAAACATTTACAGCAACCAGGGGATTCAAAAAATATTAGGGTATTCGATTGAGGAGATACAAAAAATGGGCGAAAATATTTTATCCGATTTAATGCACCCCGATGATTTTAACAAGTATCTGAAAGAAATAATTCCACTTTACCAAACCACCAAAGATGGCGAGATTATCGATCACGAATACCGGATGAAATACAAAAATGGGAATTGGTGTTGGCTTAACTCCAAGGAATCGGTATTTGTACGACAAGATGATGGTTCGCCAAAACAGATATTTGGTATTTGTGCTGACGTTACTAAACGCAAAAATGTGGAGGAATCACTAAATCATTCTCATAATCTGATGAGTTATGTTATCGAGTACAACAAAAGCGATGTTGCCATACACGATCGCGATTTAAAATATATGTATGTAAGCCAAAGTTACCTCGAACATTATCAAGTTAAAGAAAAAAATGTAATAGGTAAACATCATTATGAAGTATTCCCCGATCTGCCCCAAAAGTGGAGGGATGTCCACCAGAAGGTACTTGCAGGTGAAATATTAAGCGCCGACGAGGATCCTTACGAAAGGGAAGATGGTACTGTGGAGTGGACCCGCTGGGAGTGCCGCCCCTGGCACGAAGCTGATGGCACGGTCGGGGGGATGATCGTTTACACCGAAATCATAACCGAACGGAAAGAAATAGAAATAGCGTTGCGAAATTCAGAAGAATATCTTACAAGACTGATGCAAACGATTGCGGATCCCATATTTACGGTAAAAATGCCGGAGCGGGAAATTGAATACATGAACGAGGCTGTAGGCAAATTGTTTGGATATAAACCTGATGAGGTAATTGGCAATTCAACAAAAATGTTTTATCAGGATGAGGCCAATTATGCGGCCTTTGGAAAAGTATTAAAAAATGCCCTGGAAAATAACAAATCAAAAGTTCAGGCAGAACAACAATTAGTAACAAAAAATGGAAAATTAATCTGGACAGAAATAATTACAACTTTTCTTTTTTCAAATGGTCTGCTTATAAAAGTAATAAGTGTTGTGCGCGACATTACCGAGCGTAAAAAAACTGAAGAAGAACTTGAAAAACATCATGCCAGTTTAGAAGAGCTTGTTGATGAACGGACGGCGGCACTGGAAGAAAGCCATGAGGCATTATTAAATATTGTTGACGACATAAACCAACAGTCGGCAAAATTAGAAAAATCAAACAAACAGTATGCTGTAATAAACCAGGAACTCGAAACATTCACTTATTCAGTATCGCACGATTTAAAAGCACCTTTGCGGGGTATCGACGGTTATAGCCAGCTATTATACGAAACGTATTTTAATGATTTAAATGAGGAAGCAAAAACGTTTTTAAAAAATATCAGAAAGAGTTCGCAACAAATGAATGTGCTTATTGAAGATTTACTGGCTTACTCGCGTATGGAACGACAAGATTATCGGTTTGAAAGAATTCCTTTTAAAGCATTAGTCGATAATCTGTTGTTGTATTATTCCAACATCATTAGTCAAAATAAGGTTGCGGTTAAATTGAATATTTCGGAAGCATTTATGCCATTAGGAGATAAAGACGGATTGAATTTAGCCTTGCGCAACCTGTTAGACAATGCAATTAAATTTACCACTCACAAAAAAAAGGCTCAAATTGAAATCGGTACTAGCGAAAACGAAACTCAATGGCTTATATTTGTGAAAGATAATGGAATTGGGTTCGACATGAAATACCACGACAGGATATTTAATATATTCCAGCGTTTGCACCTGCCGGAAGAATACGAAGGAACAGGAATTGGGCTGGCAATGGTACACAAAGCCATGAACAGAATGAATGGAAAAATATGGGCAGAAAGTGAACCGGGAAAAGGAACTTGTTTTTATATTGAAATTGGGAAGTAAAAATTTAAATGTTGAATAACGGTAAAATATTAATTCTTCTCCGTGCAACTCTGCGGCTTCTTTGTGGAATAGCTATTACACAAAGTACCACAAAGAAAACACAAAGTTTCACAAAGTAAAAACGAAAAAAAAGATTGAAAGTAAATATAAAAATGAACGAAAATTTTCTTTTAAGTATTTCTCTGTGCAACTCCGTGAAAACTCAGTGCAACTCTGTGTCACAGCTTCCTCACAAAGTAAAAAATGATAAAACAAAAAAAGTTTTCGAAATAGTTAAATTATAAAAGACCAAAAAATATGTCAGCCAATTACAAAAACCCACCAATCTTACTCGTAGAAGATAATCCCATGGATATTGATTTAACTCTGCGGGCTTTTAAGAAGCGAAATTTAATTAATGCTATTCAGGTAGATCGCGACGGCGCCGAAGCACTAGGACGTATCGATAAGTGGGATGCCGGAGAACAACAGCCAATAGTAATATTGCTCGATTTAAATATGCCGAAAGTAGATGGACTTGAGGTGCTTAAAATAATAAAAGAACATCCAAAATATTGTACAATTCCGATTGTTGTGCTCACATCTTCGTCTGATAGCACAGATATAGAAAAAGCTTATAAACTTGGAGCAAATTCGTATATCGTGAAACCGGTAAATTTTGATAAATTTGTAGAAGTTGCCGCACAAATTGAATTGTATTGGAATGCTTTAAATAAGCCTATAGATTAAAAAAACGATCTCGAAAGCATAAATTCGACGAGAAAAATAAAGGCTGTAATAAAAGATAACAAAATGCAAAAAATACTTTTACTCGAAGACAATATTACGGATGCCGAACTGGTTAGTCACGAATTAAAAATTCGTTGGCCGGTAGCAGAACTAAAAGTTGTGGGTCGTGTAAGTGAAGCAAGAAATTTATTGCAAAACGAACCTTCTTTTAATGTGGCCATTTTCGATTTAAAGCTTCCCGATGGCAATGGGATGGACTTGCTGGTAGAATTAAGAAAACAAAATTATCAAACCCCAATTATAATTTTAACCGGCGAAGGTTCTGAAGAAATAGCAACGGCAGCTTTAAAAGCAGGGGCCAACGATTACATCACCAAAAAATTCGGGTATTATAAACTAATTCCCGATCAAATTGAATTTACGGTAAAACATGCTCTTGAAAGTAAGAAGCATCTTTCTGTTTTGTATGTCGAACACCATAAAAGCGACAAAGATTTAACCCAACATTATTTTAAAAATAATGCGCCACAAATTCATTTTACATTTGTTTCAACGGGTGAGGAGGCGCTAAACCTTTTGCCGGTAAACGATGATATTAAATGCAATTTCGATGTGCTGTTACTGGATTATCAATTGCCCGGATTTAATGCGCTTGAAATAAGTAAAATTATACGCCACGAACGAAATTTGTCAATTGCAATTGTGATAGTTACCGGGCAGGGCGATGAAAAAATTGCTGTTGAAGCATTAAAAATTGGAGTTGACGATTATATTACAAAACGCGAAAATTATTTGCTACGTATGCCATCGGTCGTAACCAGTGCATATAACCGCAAAGAGTTGGAACGGCAGAAACAGTTTTTAATCGAAAGCGAAAAACGGTTGATAAAAGCGCAAATAGTTTCACACATGGGCTTTATCGACTGGAACCTAAAAACTAATATTTTAGAGCTTTCAGATGAAGTTATCCGGCTTTATGGCTTAAACAAAAACGAAAAGCACATTACTCCCGAACGATTAATTTCGCTATTGCCACCTGAAGATAAAGAAATAGTCCAAAAAAATTTGGAGGCTGCAATTAATGGAGAAAAAACGTATTCTGTCGATCATCGTATTATCCGCCCCGACGGTAAAATAATTTGGGTACAAGCCCAGGCCAATTTAATAATTGTCGATGGGGTAAAAAAATCATTGCTTGGAACAATAGTCGATATTACCGAGCGAAAAAAAATAGAAGAAAAACTAAGCGAAAGCGAAAGAAAATTCCGTCTGTTGGCCGATAATACTTACGACTGGGAATATTGGATCAACCCGGAGAATAAATACATCTATTTATCGAAATCTGTTGAACGGATAACAGGTTACAGTCCCGAAGATTTTTATATTAATGAAGAAATAATATTTGATTTGATCCATCCCGATTTTAAAGAAATGGTCCATTACCATTATTATAACGAGGAAGGTAAACAAAAATCAAAAGACAATATCGAATTTCTTATTTTAACCCGTAAAGGCGAAGAACGTTGGATCGAACATAATTGTTCGCCGGTATTTGACAACGAAGGTAATTTTTTGGGACGGCGGGGTAATAACCGTGATATTACCGAGAGAAAAAAAGCCGAACACGATATCACAAAACTTTCAACAGCGGTAGAACAAAGCCCTGCGGTTATTGTAATTACCGATTTGACAGGAGCAATAGAATATGTAAACCCAAAATTTACCCAATTAACCGGATTTCAGCCCGAAGAAGTTATTGGTGAAAATACAAGGATTATGAGATCGGGGCTACAAGCTAAAGAGTTTTATACAAAATTGTGGGAGGACATTAAATTAGGCAATGAATGGCGGGGTGAGTTTCATAATAAGAAAAAAAACGAGGAATTTTTCTGGGAGTCAGCTTCGGTTTCCCCAATTTTTAATAAAAAAGGCAAAATAACCAATTATCTTAAAGTTGCCGAAGATATCACCGAGCGCAAAATTGCCGAAGAGAAATTGGTAAATTCTGAAGAGCGGTTTAAACAAATTGTCGAAAATTCGGGGGAATGGGTTTGGGAAGTAGATTCAAACGGCTTATACACTTTTGGCAGCCATGTTATTGAAACTCTGTTAGGATATAAAATTGAAGAAATAATTGGCAAAAAACATTTTTACGACTTCTTTCTTCCCCAAGAAAAAGAAGAATTTAAAAGCAGTGCATTAGAAATGTTTAATAACAAACAAGCCTTCCATGGTTTTATTAACCGTAACATAGCAAAAGATGGGAGTATTGTTTGGCTTTCAACAAGTGGTGTGCCCATCGTTGATAAAAAGGGTAATTTAATTGGTTACAGGGGGGCCGACACAAATATCACCGAAAGTAAACGATCCGAACAAATTCAGGATGTTATCTTGAATATCTCGAATGCTACACAAGAAGCAGACGATCTGTCGGAAACTATGCAAATCATCCAAAAACAATTAGGGAGGTTAATGGACACAACAAATTTTTTTGTTGCACTTTACAACAAAAAAACCGATCAAGTACATTTGCCATTTTATCAGGATGAAAAAGATGCTATCTGCGATTTTCCTGTAGGAAAAACACTTACCGAATTGGTAATAAAAAACGAGAAGCCTTTGTTAATCGATGTTGCCGAAGCTACCAAACTGGAAAACGAAGGTAAGATTGAAAAAGTAGGCTTCGACTCGTTAATTTGGCTGGGGGTACCCCTTAAAATAAAAGGAAAAATAACTGGTGCTTTTGTATTGCAAAGTTATACCGATCCAAAAGCTTTTAACGAAAAAGATAAAGAAGTACTTGAAATTATTTCACATCAAATCAGTATTTCAATTGAACGAAAAAGGGAAGAAGAAAAGTTACTTAACGCATTAGAATCTGCTAAAGAATCGGATCGTTTGAAATCGGCTTTCCTTGCCGCCATGTCGCACGAACTACGAACACCTCTCAACGCAATAATCGGGTTCTCAAGCCTGATTGACAAAGAATTATCAATCGATTCAATTGTTGATTTTGCAAAAACTGTGAATTCAAGTGGGATACATTTACTAAGTATTGTTGAAGATCTTTTTGATATTACACTAATTGAAACAGGGGAGATAAAAATCGTAAAAGAAAATATTGAATTAGAATCGATTATTGATAATGTTAAAAATATTATTGAATCTGAACAGCACAAATTAAACAAAGATAACCTCAACCTTAACTTTAAAATCCCGGCAAAATGCCAGGACCTAACACTTATCACCGATCCATTGCGGCTTAAACAAGTTCTTTTAAACTTACTAAAAAATGCGCTTAAATTTACCAACAAAGGATACATTAACTGTGGGTGTAGTTTAGAATTGATTAATGACAAATCAATGCTCAGGTTTTATGTCGAAGACTCAGGGATAGGTGTGCCAAAAGAAAAACAAGATATTATTTTTAATGTATTCCGGCAAGTTGAAGATTCTGATACCAGGACCTACGGCGGAACAGGATTGGGCTTGTCGATTTCAAAAAAACTGACCCAACTTTTAGGAGGGGATATCTGGATTGAATCGGATGGAAAAAGTGGTTCGGTATTTTATTTCACAATACCATACAACAAACCCCCAATTATTGAAAGCAAAGCTGAAACAAAAACGAAAAGCCTTACAAAAGAAACCACTAAAAACAAAACCATATTAATTGTTGAAGACGATAAAGATAGTTTTGAATATTTAAATGTTATTCTTAAAAAAATGGCAATAAACACCTTATGGGCGATAAATGGCAAAATGGCCATAAAATATTGTAACGAACATCCCGAAATTGATTTGGTGCTTATGGATATCAATATGCCGGAAATGAACGGATACGAAGCTACAAAACAAATAAAAAAAATCAGGCCAGTTCTTCCAATCATTTCCCAAACAGCTTATGCAATTGCCGGCGACCAGAAAAAATCGATTGATGCAGGTTGCGACGATTATATTTCGAAACCTATAAACCGCAAAATACTTATCGAGAAGATTAAAAAATTAATTGGGTGAAAAATTATGTGGCATGTTTTATTTACACACTTCGTGAACGTGTCAATATTATCTTGACTACAAAAGCTTAATAATTTTGCTTGCATGGCATTCCATGTTTATATCAGATAAAAATGGGTCGGTTTCAAAATGTAAGAGTGCTATTTTTTGAAGGTTCATAATCCTCCGGTAATGAATTAGTGAAATTTTCAGGAGACATTGCACCCTGGATTATAAAATTTACGTTGGGGCTGGTACCGTTTGGCCTAATTTGAAAACTTTCTTTTGAAGGATAAATTATTGACTTTTTAGTATCGAAATAGTTTTGGTGTGAAAGGTTTTCGATGTTAATTGGAAATTTATTATCATCAAAAATATAAGTGATTTTTATTGAGTCTCCTGTGAAAAGACAATTTTTTACTTGATCTGATTCTGAACTCTTTATTCCTTTTTCAAATAATTTTATTGTACTTAAATCTGTATCATTTAGAAAAAATTCCATTTCATAACCTTGTTGGCCGGGGTTTTCATCGTAAATAGATTTTAGGAAATGCCGATAAGAACCATAATAATTTAATCTCCTGTTCTTTTCAAATAAATCCATTTTTTCGTGAGAACTGGTTTTTATGGGTTCATAGTAGTAATAACCCGATAGTTGAATAATATCACCCCCTTTTGTTGAATTCAGGGAGATCTTTGAACCATTTGGCTCATCTACACAATACACATGAAATTTTTCAATTATAGCTTTTATATTATAGCCCAGATAATTGTTTGAAATAATTAGTGGCTCTTTTGTTGAAGCCTTAAAATCCATTTTTGTCCTGTCGAAAATCAATACCGAGTCGTTTAATATCTTTACTTTATTTTTGTTCTCTTTTATAAAACGGGAATAGAAAAAGCGCAAATTTCTTTTTCTTTTGTTTTTGCCTGAAACACTGATTTCGTTTATGGAAAACAAAGAAGGGGAAAGTGCCATTTTAAATTTTTCTTTTTGTTTTTCAAGGGGCGTAATAAACGATTCGTATGCAACGTGGTCGGCAACCAATGTACAAGGGAAGAATGGAATTTTTAAGTTGAAATTACCTAAACTGTCTGTTATACATCCGCTGGTTGATCCTGAGATAAAAACTTCAACATGAGGTATTGGCTTTAGCGTTTCTGAGTCGATAACGTTACCTGAGAGAAATTGTTTTTTATTGTTGCTGGTATTTAATTCTTGTGCCTGTGTTTTAGGAATAAATATAATTTGAAATATAAAGATGAAAAGCAGACTTTTAATGAAAGAGAAAATATGAATCATTATCGGTTGTTTTTGAATTCGTCAATTTACGCAAAAATTGTTCCATTTTAATCAAAAGAACTCCTCGAGGTTTTTCCTCGGGGTTCCATATTTTCTCCCCTGAATTTCAGGGGAGATGTCATACGGCAACTGCCGGATGACAGTGGGGTGGAAATAATGAAAATTCGATTCCAGCTTTTTGACTGAAATAAAGTTGACGAAATACCCCTTGGCTCTGCCACAGGGATAGTCAACTTTAAGAATTTTCTTTATTTAAAAAATGCCCCGACATACTTTTTAAAAAAAAGTCTGCCGGGGCAATAAACCAACTAAAACTTATCTATTTTATGCTTCTGCAGGAACTAAATCTTTATTCTTTTTTGTAGGAGGAGTAAAAATTCCAATTACACCTTTTAATCCAACACTCATTGCAATGTTGAAGAAAAATGCAAGAAAAGAAATTAGAAGCAAGGCTCCACAAATTGCTGCTAAAATCATGTACAGGTTATATTCCCCGTCAAAATAAATAGTACGGCGTAACATTCCTTTTAATCCGGCCATTCCCATAAATGCCCCCATTCCGATTCCTCCAACGAGATGAGTCCAAAAGTGAAAATTGGTCAACTTGTTACTGTACAATTTTGCCCCGTTTGTAAGAATTGGGAACAGAAAGTAAATAGCAGAATAAAGTGTCATCGATAAACCAACCAATATTGCAACATGAACGTGTGGCCCGATAATCCATTGAGTATTGTGTAGAATTCGGTTTAATCCAATATCGGCTTGCATAATTCCGGCAGGTACTGCCAATGCAAAACCAAGTAATCCACCCAATAAAAATTTAAGGGGAGCAGTCATTTTAAGTGGCCGTGCACTCCAAAGTGTAGCCAAAACAATAAAGAATGCAAGTCCTTGCGTTATCAGCTCAAAAGCAGTCACCAATTCACCTGAAACAATTTTTAAAATTGCTGGCTGTGCCTGGTCAGAAAGTAGGTGGTGTGACCAAACTGTCCATGAAACTATCAATTCAACTAATAATGCAGCCCTTGCAATATTTTGCATAAACAGTTTTTTCCCAGTAATTAAAGTAGCCAGTAAATACCATGTTCCGGCAACAAATATTAAAACAAGTCCGTCAGCAATTAAATCGAGTCCCCACCAAAACCAGTTTTTATAAAGTAAAGCATCCACGGCAGAATGTTCCAGACTGTGCCCGAAAATTGCGGCAACCATGTAAACTAAAATTAAAACTCCGGTAAATAAAATAATCCCTGCATTTAAAGCAACATCAACCGTTCCGCGTGCTATTGCTGCAACTGGTAACGAAACAAGGTGTTTCTTCTCTTTTTTTGCGAAAATATTATAAAATCCATCTATTCCCAGGGCAGATTTTATAAGTTTTTTCGAAGGTTGTTTGTCCCAACCTTCGGGAGTGTACATTATTGTTTTAAAAATATTGATTACAAAAAATACAGTCCCAACCATTACAAGTGCAATCCCGGTAATAAACACAGCTCCGCCAATTGGACTAAATTGGCTGAAGTCGGCAGGCAGTGGCCAGTATAAAGTGTAAAGTGGTGCATAATGAGAAACAAATCCTGCCGCCCAAAAAACAAAGGTTCCGATGGCAATTAAAAGGAAGGTCCAGTTGGCAAGTTTAATACTCCAAATTGGCTTTTTCATTAAAAATGGTACCAGGAACAAAAATGCCCCAAATACAATTAAATAGGTCGATCCGAAAATCCCTACCAGCGGGTGGGCGGTTAAAATAGCAAAATACTGATCTGCTCCAATTGAGGCAATTACCTGAACCTGGTAAATCCGCATTATCATTCCTTCAATGACCACAAATCCGTAATAAACCAATCCCATAACCACAAAACGGAGTGTGATTTTTTGCATTTGTGTGAGGCTGTCAGACTTAAATAATTTCTGTTCGCCCGATATTAATGTTTGAATAAAACTCATGATTTTTCTTTTTTAGGTTTGCAAATAAATTATAAACTCTCAACAACTACTACCACATCTTTTTCAATCATAGCGATACCTTTCGGTCCCGAGTACTCGGTTGAACGGATACTGTAAACCCCCGGTTTGGTAAACTTCCAGAGAATATCGTTTTTGTGCCCAGGTACGACCTGCATTTGCATAACCATTGAATTGTCTTTTCTGAACAAGCCAAACCCATAAGTTAAATCGTTAGACGTAACGCTAAATTTTACGATTTCCCCAACTTCCATTTTTAACTTCTCTGATGGCAATTTGAATTCGTGGTTTTCAACTCCAATTTCAAAAGTGCGATCGGCAGTAATTGTTTTCATCTTTACATCAATAGGAGTCCACGGAATTGTGTTGTACGTAATAATGTGAAGGGAAACCCCCAGCACAGTTAGAAAGATTACAAAAGCGTAAAACACACCCGGCTTTACTTTAGTACTTTTCCCTTTTGCAGTAACTTTTACCCCAAACCAAATCATCAATAAAATGATTACCGAGCAGTAAAAAGTGTACGCAAGTGTTTGTCCGGTTAGAACAATCGACGAATCAACCATAATTTTACTTTTTTAGTTAGATAAATAATTTAAATGCCACTAATTTGTAGTATTTTATTTCAAAAAATTTACAATTTCAACCCTGCATTTTGTATATCTTTTAACGAAGTTTTTGTCAACGTTTCAATAACTTTTCTTTTAGTTTCCTCCCAAATGTTGTGCATGGGGCAAGCGTGATCGAAAGCACACGAATCATAACCTAAAATACATCCATCGATTGAATCCAGCCCGTCGATGGCAACCACAATTTCGATTAGAAATATTTTCGAAATATCGCGTGCAAAAGCAAAACCACCCTGCCGCCCCTGAATACTTTTTATAAAACCGTATTTTGATAAATCGGTAAGCAAACGCCTTAAATATCTTTCGGGCACATCAATTTCTTTATGTAGTTGCTGAGCCGAATACAATTCTTTTTCGTTTTTGGCCATTTGACCTAAAACTCGAAATGCGTACTTTGATGTTTTACTTAGATTCATTAAATGCCACTTGCATGTAGTATTTTACAAAAGAAGGAAATTATTTAATACTGTGGACTTTATTTTTTATGTTTTAGAAAATATTTTTTGTGATTTTGCAGATAAAATTTGTACAATTAAAAGACAGAATAAAACTTAGTGAATAAACCTTATCTTTGCAAGCAAACGAATTTAGAAGTTATGATAGGAAAATTATTTCATACACCAGGAACAAAAAGGTTTCACATAAATCCGAGGTATTACGACCCGGACAAAGAAGAACGGGAAAACCGTGAACAAAGGATTAAAGAAGAAATGGGGATTTTTGATAATAAAGTGGAAGATGGCAAACCATTTCGTCCGAATTTAAAAGGACAGTTTAGGAATTCGGATACCTGGCAGCCAAAATCTTCGGGTAGTGCCCGCAAATCACAGAATAAAAGATTAATTTTTTTAATCTTGATTTTGGCTTTGGTTTTTTACTTGTTTTTCTATTCTGATTTTACTTTTTAGTTTTTTTCTCACTTCTTATTCAATAAACAAATAATCAATTTAAGTGAGTGATATAATTCAGTTATTGCCCGACTCGGTTGCTAACCAAATTGCTGCCGGGGAAGTTATCCAGCGTCCTGCCTCGGTTGTAAAAGAACTGGTTGAAAATGCTTTGGATGCCGGTGCAACTGAAATTATCATTCATATAAAAGATGCTGGTAAAACCCTTGTCCAGATAAGCGACAATGGCTGTGGCATGTCGCCTACCGATGCACGAATGGCTTTTGAAAGGCATGCCACTTCGAAAATAAGTTCTGCCAGCGATTTGTTTTGTATCCGAACAATGGGCTTCAGGGGTGAAGCACTTGCTTCGATTGCAGCTATCGCCGATGTTGAATTGCGAACTAAAAAAACCGAAGATGAAGTTGGTACATTGTTTCATATAATTGGTTCTGAGGTAAAAACACAAGAACCGGTTGCGTGTAATAACGGTACAAGTTTTATGGTAAAAAACCTTTTCTTTAATGTACCTGCCCGCCGAAAGTTTTTAAAAGCAAACACTACCGAACTAAAACATATTATTTACGAAATTCAGCGGATAGCAATCCCAAATCCTGAAATTAAGTTTTCGCTTTTTCATAATAATTCACCATTATACGAATTGCCAAAATCCAATTACCGAAAACGTATAGTCGATGTTTTTGGGAAAAGCATTAGCCAAAACCTGGTAACAGTTGAGGAACAAACAAGCTTGTTAAATATATTTGGTTTTGTGGGGCAACCTAAATACGCCCGTAAAACAATGGGCGAACAATTCTTTTTTGTAAATGGCAGGTTTATGCGACACCACTATTTTCACAGGGCAGTAATGCAAGCTTACGAGAAATTATTGCCGCCAGAAACTTTTCCTTCCTATTTTTTGTTTATTGAGATCGATCCGGCAAATATCGACATTAATGTACACCCTACGAAAACTGAGATAAAATTTGAAAACGACCGTGCGATTTGGCAAATTATCCATGCCTCGGTCAGGGAAAGCCTGGGAAAACACAATGTGGTTCCCTCTATCGATTTCGACCAAAGTGGGAATATAAACATTCCGGTTCCACAAAAGCAGGGCGATAATATTATTTTTCCCGATATTCAAATTAATCCTGAGTATAATCCGTTTAACGAACAAAAACCTGAAACCTTTGGTGGTTCATTTACAAAACCTTCACCCTCTGAAAAAAAGAATTTGGAACGTTGGGAAGACCTGTATGAAGGTACTCAGTTAAAACTTAAACCCGAAGAACAAAACACAGGAGACTTTTACAGAAATGTAGATTTAGATACACAAAGCCCCGGACAGTTTTCGAGGAAAAAAGTGCTGCAACTTAAGCAGAGATATATTCTAACACCAGTTAAATCAGGTTTGATGGTTATCGACCAGAAAAGGGCACACGAGCGTATTCTATTTGAAAAATTTATGGAAGTGCTAAAATCAGAATCGGTGGCCAGCCAACAGCAGCTTTTTCCACAAACCATTGAATTAAACCCTGCAGATTCTGCTTTATTAGAAAATATCCTCCCTGATTTACTTTCGCTGGGATTCGATATTCGGGAGTTCGGGAAAAACACCTTTATTATTAATGGAACGCCTGGCGTTTTAGATGTTTCGTCGCCAGAATTAATTGTGGAAAAATTGCTCGAAGAATATAAAAATTCACCTGTTGATGCACGATCGAAAGCAAAAGAACAGGTTGCTATTTCGTTGGCAAAAGCTTCGGCCTTAGATTATGGATCTGAATTAAAACCAGAAGAAATTGACCATTTAATCGATAACTTGTTTGCTTGTTCTACTCCCAACTTTTCGCCCGACGGAAAAAGGGTTTTGACCATAATTCCCCTGGGGGATATCGAAAAAAGTTTTTCAAAATGACAATATGTCGTAATATTGAGCGCATTATAAAATGGTCTGGCAATTGTAGTAGCCCCTCCTAACCTCCCCAAAGGGAAGGAACAAGAGAAAAATATTTTAAGATATTAGATAAAAATAAATAGTAATAACGAATGAGGACAGTTGGATATTGAGGAGGAAAACTTTTACTCCCGACTTCAGTCTCCGGTCTTCAGACTAATTGCAGATATATGAATTACAGGCCTGTATTAAATAATATCCCACCGGTTGTAAAAAACCTAATAATAATAAACGTACTCTTTTTGCTGGCGACTTTTGGTCTCGAACAAGCCGGGGTCGATTTGGTTGAAATTCTGGGAATGCACTACCCGGCTTCCGAAAAATTCAAGTTACACCAAACAATTACACACATGTTTATGCATGGCGGGTTGACACATATTTTCTTTAATATGTTTGCTCTCTGGATGTTTGGACGTGTGCTGGAAGGTGTTTGGGGGTCGCGCAGGTTTTTGGTCTATTATTTTGTAACCGGTTTGGGTGCTGTGGCGTTACATACTTTTGTAAATTTTCTTGAAATTTCATCCATCCAAAATACCATTGAAGCCTTTAGTAATACGCCTTCGCCCGAATTATTAGATCAATTTGTAAATAAAAATTTACCCAATTCTTCTGCGCAAGTCCGCGATTTTATAAATATTTGGTATGACGATCCTACAAACACGGCATACGCAAGCGAAGGATTGAATTTAATGCAACGGATTTTACATCTGAAAATGGATATTCCAACAGTTGGCGCTTCTGGGGCAGTTTTTGGGGTCTTGCTCGCGTTTGGGGTTTTGTTTCCAAATACCCAGTTAATGTTACTTTTTCCACCCATTCCAATTAAAGCAAAATACTTTGTAATTGCATACGGATTAATCGAGTTGTATCTTGGATTTTCGAGGCCCGGAAGTAATGTTGCCCATTTTGCCCATCTCGGTGGAATGTTGTTTGGTTATATCTTAATAAAATACTGGAATAAAACTTCAAATAAGTTCTATTGAACAGACATTTAGATTATTGTACAAAGTACATAAGATAAGAATATTGAGGTTGATTTATTTTATTATTTTGAATTTTGATACTAGGGATTTGAGAAAGAAATGGATATTGTTGAAGATATAAAACGTACATTTAAAGAAGGCTCGGTTTTAACCCGGTTAATTTATATTAACCTGGGTGTTTTTCTATTGGTGAAAATTATCGGTGTATTTTTTTATTTGGCAGGACAAGCATTTTTTATGGATGAATGGCTTTCCCTTCCATCTAATTTTTATGAGTTGCGTTTAAAGCCCTGGACACCGCTTACTTATATGTTTTTGCATACCGGGTTTATGCATTTGTTATTTAATATTTTAGGATTGTATTGGTTTGGCAAATTATTTTTATATCATTTCGAAGGCTCCAAACTACTGAGTGTATATTTGTTAGGAGGAATTGCCGGTGCCGTATTATATATTATTTCATATAATGTTTTTCCAATATTTGCATCTATAAACGGATTACTGCTTGGTGCATCAGCATCAGTTTTTGCAATTTTGGTTGCAACAGCTTTTTACGAGCCCGACCGTCAAATAGTTTTACCTTTCATAGGAAGTTTCCCCTTAAAATACCTTGCAGCGTTTTATGTGGTTCTTTCAATTATCGGAATTTCAACATCCAATCCGGGAGGGAATATTGCACATTTAGGAGGTGCTGCCTGGGGTTGGTTTTATATTTACCAATTGCGCCGGGGAAAAGATCTGGGAGCCGGGTTGGTAAAATTTATTGACAAAATTGCAGAATCCTTAAAAACCAAAAGTAATTTAACAGTTTCACATAAACAGGCCCCGCGCGACGATTACGAGTACAATCGCCAAAAAAAGGTTCAGCAAGACGATTTAAACAAAATTCTCGATAAAATTGCCAAGTCGGGTTACGACAGCCTTTCGAAAAAAGAGAAGGAATTATTGTTTAAACAGGGGAAGAAGTAGGCAGTTTTCAGTTACAGTTTTCAGTAGTGGCATACTGTTGTGTTTAGAGGAACAAGAAAAAGTTTTGTTCATCCTTCATTCCTGTTTTCCGGGAAAGACACCCAAATAAAAAATTAGGCGTAATAGACAAAAAGTAGGCTATTTTTCTGTGAAATTTACTCGTAAAACAGTAGGCAGTTTTCAGTTTCAGTTTTAGTAATGGCATACTGTTGTGTTTAGAGGAACAAGAAAAAGTTTTGTTCATCCTTCATTCCTGTTTTCCGGGAAAGACACCCAAATAAAAAATTATGCAACCACAATCATAATTTGAGGTATAATAGACAAAATGCTTGCTATTTTTCTGTGAAATTTACTCATAAAACAGTAGGCAGATTTCAGTTTCAGTTTTCAGTAGTGGCATACTGTTGTGTTTAGAGGAACAAGAAAAAGTTTTGTTCATCCTTCATTCCTGTTTTCCGGGAAAGACACCCAAATAAAAAATTAGGCGTAATAGACAAAAAGTAGGCTATTTTTCTGTGAAATTTACTCGTAAAACAGTAGGCAGTTTTCAGTTACAGTTTACAGAAGTGGCGAATTGTTGCGTTTAAAGGAACAAGAAAAAGTTTTATTCTTCCTTCATCGAGTGTGCCTGATAAATGCTGGCATTTAACTCAAATCCGACAAGCAAAATCAGCGACATTACATACATCAATAAAAGAACAATTAACAAGGTGCCAATTGAGCCGTAAAGTTTATTGTACTGGCTAAAATTATTTATGTAATAAGTAAACCCGGCTAAAGTAAGAATACTTAGTACCGTTGCTAAGGTACCTCCGGCCGATATAAAACGCCACTTCGTTTTTTTTGCCGGCGCCATGTAATATAAAAACGAGTATGCAAAGAAAAACATCGATATAATTGTTATCCATTTACCAAAAGTTAAAATATAAACAGTAAACGAATCGCGTAAAAATTCCTCTTTTTTCAGAAAATTAATTAAATCTTGTCCTCCGGTCAACAAAGCAACAGCAACTGTGAGCAAAACCAACAAAATAAAAAGAAGGATTGTGGCCGCTAACCGCTGGCTTAACCAGGTTCTTCGATAAATGCTATGGATTGTCGCGTCAAAAGCACTCATCATCGAAGCGAGCCCGTTTGTTGAAAAAACCAGTGCCAGAAAAAATCCAATGGATAGTAAACCTCCACGGGGTTGCATAATAATATCTGTTAACGTTTCTTCGATAGTAACAAATGTGCTTTCAGGCACCAATTGTTGGATAATTATAAAAAGTTCATTTTGAAAATTTTCAATTGGAATATATGGGATTAAAGTAAACAGAAAAATAATTCCAGGGAAAAAAGCAATAAAAAACGAAAATGCAATTGCCGAAGCCCGCGTTGTAATTGACCCGTCAACAATACTTCTCCAGAAAAAAAGAGCAACATCATAAAGCGGGACCCCATCGAAAAACGGGAGAGAAATTTTTTTTGCACGTTCAACTATTTTCTCTCCTAACTTTCTACATTGGTTGAAATTGAGTAAACCAAAACTCATCGGGGTATTATTGTTTTTCTATTCTTAATTGATGAATGTAATCTTTCCCGTCATTTTGTTTCAGCAAAAAATAAACCCTGAACTTTCCGTTTTTTGTATTGAGGTTCCCGATTAAATATTTAGCGCCCTCTTTTCCCGACTGGTGAATTACGTTAAAACTTTCAGGGTTATAATTGTTGAAAAAATTACTTACAATTTGTTGTGCCTGGGCTTTACTGTACACATTGTCGTTGTCTAGCACCACCAGTTCTACATTTTGGTTGAAGTAGCTGGAAAGAACTTTTGAGTTGCCCGATTTTAAGCTCAAAATAATTTCGTCCGGGATTTGAGCCTGACTGCCCGCCGACAAAATCATCAAACCGCTTAAAAGTAAAAATGAAAAAATTATTTTTTTTATCGATGGCATATTTTTCTTTTTTATTTATAGAGCGAAAATCATTTGTCAAAAACTGTGCAAAACACTTTCATACCCTTAATTTTAGTGTAAATTTATAAAATTATAATTCAATAAACAGCATGAAGGTTACTTTATTGGTTATTGGAAAAACAGATGCTCCATTTTTAAAAGAAGGAATGGGAGAATATATTAAACGACTAAATCATTATATAAATTTTGAAATTGTTGTAATCCCTGACATTAAGAAGACCAAAAATGTAAGTACCGAACTTCAAAAAGCCCGCGAAGGTGAACTAATAATTTCGAAAGATTCACCCGGCAAGGAATTTCATTTGTTCGATGAAAAAGGTAAAATGTATTCTTCGAGAGAGTTTGCAGGTTTTTTGGAAAAGAAAATGGCCAGCGGCTTAAAAGAATTGGTTTTTGTTATTGGCGGTCCTTATGGATTTTCGCCAAAAGTTTATGAAATGGCAAGCTCGAAAATATCTTTGTCGCGATTTACTTTTTCCCATCAAATGGCGCGACTTTTGTGCACCGAACAAATTTACCGTGCATTTACGATCTTAAAAAACGAACCATATCATCACGATTAATATGTTTCTGAAATTCAATAAATACAGCTACCTGGTTTTGGCAATTTGCTTTTTTGTGGCTGCCGCAATCATCGAAAACTACTTGTTAAAAGAACATCCTGAAAACCACTTAATTGAAGAGATTCAGGAAAAATTAATTGCAAATGAAAAAGAACTTTTATTTCATCTCGAAAAAATTGCCGAATTAATTTCATCAAACGATTTCGATGGGGATTTTAATTCATATTTAAATGAAAATAACCTTTTGCTGGAAGAAAATGGAACCGGGTTTTTAGTGTTTAAATCGGGGGATCTCCAATACTGGTCCGACCGTTCAATTTCGTTTTTTCATACAATCGGGGAAATGGGAGATGCAAACGGGCTAATTCAATTGCCTAACGGTTATTACCTTGCCCATACTTTCACAAAAAATGAATTCGATATTGTGGGCCTCCTTTTAATTAAGAACAGCTATCAATACGAAAACAAATACCTAAAGAATTCTTATTTTAAAAATTTAAAAATACCTGATGAATTCGAATTATCGGATTTAAAACTTGATAGTGCTTACCCGATTATTAATACCGATGGCGATTTTTTATTTTCAATTATTCCAGGCGGGCTATATTTATGTACAACCAAACAGTTGTACATGCCCGGTATAATTTATTTATTAGGATTGCTTGTTTTATTGTTATATTTCCGGCGAGAATTTGTTGAATCCGGAGCTGCATTTTTCTTAAAACTTTTTAGCCTCGGAACGGCACTTTTTATAGTTTACTGGTTGCACCTTATTTTTCAAGTCCCCAAAGTATTTTTTCATCTTCGTTTTTTTAGCCCCGAATTTTTTGCCCTGAGCAACTGGCTGCCGTCGCTTGGCGATTTTTTTCTGCTGACCCTGTTTTTCTTTTTCTGGTTATACAATTTTGGTGTCGATGTTAATATCCAAAAACTGCATGAAGACTCGAAATTAAATCGAAAAACTATTGCAGGATTATTGCTTTTATTTAGCGCCAGTTTGTTTCTTTTTACCAATTTCTTTATCGAACAACTAATTTATAATTCAACCATTTCTTTTTCGTTAAATAAAATTATTGAAATTTCGGTGCAAAGTGCATTGGGGATTTTTTCAGTTGGTTTGTTCCTTTTTGCTAATTTATTTTTCAACATTAAAATTATCGAAAAATCGAGAAACGATTTAAAATTGATTGAACTGGCCGGGCTGATTTTGGTAATTGTTATTTTTTTAATGGGTACTCAGTTTATTTCAATTGGCCGGATTACTTTAATCCCTTTATCTTTTTTCATAGTTGCAACAATTCTGGCTTCACTTCTGAGTAAAAATTATCTTCATAAATTCACTTTAAGCTATTTAATAATTTTTGTGTCGGTGGCATCTGTTTATTCTTTGGCGGTTTTTTATCAAACTACCTCGGCAAAAGAACGCGAAATACAAAAACTAATGGCAGTAACCCTTTTGGCCGACAACGATCCGGCTGCCGAAGTTTTTCTGGCCGAAATCCAACAGCGAATTATTGTCGATTCAACAATACCAAACCTGTTAATCGAGGAAGAAGGTTTAAAGGAATATCTTATTCAAACTTATTATAGCAGTTATTTTAGAAAGTACGAAGTGGATATTTATGTATGCAACGGAACAGACAGTTTGTATATTGAAATGGAAGAGAGAATGGCCCACTGCTTCCCGTTTTTCGAAGAAATGATTGAAGCGCAAGGGGAACAAATTCCTGGCACTAATTTTTATTTCATGGACAACATGAATGGCCGCATTTCTTACACTGGAAAGTTACATTACCCACATGCATTCGAAAGTAGTGGAGTATCGGTTTTTATTGAGTTAAACTCTGATTTGCTTTTTGAAGGAATTGGTTTCCCTGAATTATTGATCGATAAATCGATTAGCCAGCCAGAAAACTACAATAAATTTGATTATGCAAAATATTATGGCGGAGAACTAACCGATAAACAGGGCGAGTACAACTACAATTTCCATGTCGATTCATATATTTTTTCGGATGAAGAATATGTTTACAATAAATGGGATGGTTTAGAACATTTGATTTACCACACCCGAAACGATAATTACGTGATTGTATCGAGAGATGTATTTACAATTATTGATTATCTGATTTCGTTTCCCTACTTATTTGTGTTTTATTTTTTGTCGGTATTAGTTTTGCTTTTTATTGGTAATCAAAATATCCGGAACCGGCGAATTATGTTCGATCTGAAGTTTAAAATCCAGGCGGCAATTATTTCTATTGTGTTCATTTCGTTGTTGTTAGTAGCATTGGCTACCATCTTTTATAATGTGAATGAATACAAATTGAAACACCAAAACGACCTGAACGAGAAAATGAAATCGATTGCCGAAGAAATAGACATGCGCCTTGAAGATGTTAGCGAAATAACGATTGAGCTGGAAGATTGGCTACACCGCGAGTTGGCAAAACTTTCAAATATTTTCCGTACCGATATTAACATTTATGGAACCGATGGGAATTTAATAGCTTCTTCGAGGGCCGAAATATTTATGCGGGGGCTGGTTTCAACTAGAATTAATGCACAGGCCTACTACGAGATTTTTCACAATTTCCAGATTAATTATTTCCAACCCGAAAAAATCGGCGAATTGTCGTACTTGTCTGCTTACCGCCCAATTATTAATAACCGGGGCGATTATCTCGGATTTATTAACCTCCCGTATTTTATAAAACAGGATAATTACAGACAAGAAATTTCAACTTTTATTGTGGCATTTATAAATTTATATGTTTTGCTTTTTTTGGCAAGTATTATTATTGCAATTTTTATTGCCAATCAAATAACCCGGCCACTGGTTGTTATTCAGGAAAACCTGCAAAAAATGCAACTGGGAAAACATAACGAGCCTATTCATTATTCTCGAAAAGATGAAATAGGAAGCCTTGTAAAAGAATACAATAAAAAAGTGGATGAATTGGCCGTGAGTGCTGATTTACTTGCCCGGTCGGAACGCGAATCGGCATGGCGCGAAATGGCAAAACAAATTGCCCACGAGATAAAAAACCCCCTTACCCCGATGAAACTAAATATTCAATATTTGCAAAGGGCAAAATTGGAAGGAAAAGAATATAATAAATATATTAAACGAGTAACTGCAACATTAATCGAACAAATCGACAACCTGTCGGATATTGCTACCGAATTCTCGAATTTTGCCAAAATACCGACAGCACGAAACCAGGTATTTAATTTAGCTTCTCAGGTGCAAAAGTTAATCGATTTGTTTGAAACACACGACCGTGCCGAAATTATTTTTGATGTAAACAGTTTTGAAAATATTGAAGTAAATGCCGACCGCGAGCAATTATCGCGGGCAATTATTAACCTTATAAAAAATGGGATACAGGCAATTCCCGAAAATGAAATCGGAATAATAAAGATTACCTTAAACCGTCGCGAACACATGGCCGTAATTGCAGTATCCGATAATGGAACAGGAATTCCTGTTGAACTTCGCGATAAGCTTTTTAGTCCTAGTTTTACCACAAAAACCAGCGGAATGGGGCTTGGCTTGGCCATTGTAAAAAACATAGTTGAAAATTTTTCAGGGAAAATTTGGTTTGAGACTGAACTGGGAAAAGGCTCAATTTTTTTCCTCGAAATACCAGTTTACATTGAAACTGAAATTCAATAATGTTCGACTTGCACAGATTTCAAAATTCTGTTATCCTTGTACGTTATATTTCTATTATCTTAATCTTCTGCTATGGTCCCACTTTCTTTTATTGAAATTTCAGAACGACTTAAAAAAACTGTTTTACCGGAAATAGACCTGGTAATTGGAATTGGCACAGGAGGGGTTCCTGCGGCTACATTTGTTGCATTTCATTTAAATGCCGAGTTGAAAGTAATGGTTTTAAATTACCGCGACGAGCAAAATAACCCTCGATACGATTCACCCAAAATAATACAAAAAGCGGATTGGGATTTGGATGGGAAAAAAATTCTGCTTGTCGATGATGTCTCGGTTTCAGGGAAAACGATGAATGCTGCGCTGGAACAATTAAAAGGGCAAAACGTAAAAACAATGGCAATGAAAGGGAAAGCCGATTTTGTGCTTTTCCCCGAAATTAAAGATTGTGTAAAATGGCCGTGGAAACCTTGAGGAGTTTCGGGTTCAAAGTTTAGAGTTCAAAGTTTAGAGTTCAAAGTTTCGGGTTTAATGATTCAAAGTATGGCGCAAAAAACGAAGTTGGTTACAAAACTGCTTATAATTTTCGGTTTGGTAGTTTTTGTTGTATCGTGTTTGACTCCGGCAACAAAGGAATCGTATTTGGGAAAATTTGAAAATTTTGTTGAAAGGGTTGAGCAAAATCATAAAAGCTACAATAAAAAAGATTGGCTTTGGGCCGATTCTCAATTTGAAAAGTACAGCAAAATATGGTATTCTAAATTTAAGGGAGAATATACAATAAAAGATCAGCTAAAAATAAAAAGCTTAATTCTCGAGTATAATTCTTTAAAAGATGATAAGGATTTTGGTGAAGCTCTTCGTGAACTTTTTAACGACGATGTGAAAGATATTCACGAAAAAATTGAAGAGTACATCGAAAAAGAAATGGACGAAGATCTCGAAAAACTATTTGAGGGAGCAGAAGAAATTGGCGATTCGGCAGTTAAAGTTTTAGAAGATATTATCGATAAAATCGAAAGGAAATTGTAGGATTTATTTTATTCCATTTGGTTTAATCTAAAAACCACCATTGATTTAAATTTCCTATTTTTACGGTGAAGCAAAAAAAATGGGGAGATTTTCAAAGTACATATTTTTATTTCAATTTACTTTTATTTCATTTTGCCTGTTTGGGCAAAATGAAACTATGCTTAAACATTTTTTAACCGTCGAAGAAGGGCTTTCGCATAACGAAGTTACTTCTATTGTTCAGGACAAAGATGGTTTTATCTGGATTGGTACACGCGGTGGTTTAAATCGATACGATGGCTACGGGTTTAAAGTGTTTAACCAAATTCCGGGTGACTCAAACAGTTTAGTAAATCCTTCAATCGAAAAATTATTTATTGATAAGAAAGGAAATATCTGGATTGGAACAAAGTCGGGAGGTGTTAGTAAATACAATCCACTAACCGGTGTTTTCAAAAATATTGAAATTAATTACAAGAAAACCAGCGAAATATTACCCGATAATCGAATTCTGTCGTTTCACGAAGACCAAAAAGGAAGGATTTGGTTTGGAACCTGGGAGGGTGGTCTTAGTATTTATGATGAAGAAAATAATACTTCGCAGAAAATTCTGGATATAACTTTGATAAATACGATAACAGAAACCTCATCGGGAAAGATATGGGTGGGGGCAAATAGCGGATTGTATGAATATATTGAAGAAGAAAATAGATTTGAGAATCAGACGGATGGTTCTTGTCAGGAGATTGTTTACGACGATAAAAGAAATGTAATTTGGTTGGTTGGTGGAGGTGACTTTGGATTACGAAAATTCGATTTGAGAAACTATAAAGTTAGGCAGTATCAAATAAATGATTCAACTTCAGCAAATGCTTATCATACATACGAATCGATTCTTATTGACAAACAAGATCGAATTTGGGTAGGAACGTGGGGAACTGGATTTTATCTATTCAACCCGGAAACGGAAAAATTTAACCGATACCTAATTTATCCTGAAAACAGGCAAACACTAAACAAAGATTACGACGCTGTATTAGATATTTTTCAGGATCACGATAAGAATATTTGGGTGGGTACAAACGGCGGAGGAGTTTGTGTATTAACTCCCAAACTTAAATTCAATTCAGTAGGTTTTCATCCCGAACCAGGAAAAGGTTTGCCAAACACACGCTTAATGTCGGTACTCGAAGACAGATCTGGTAATTTGTGGCTGGGTACAATCGGGAGTGGTTTGTTTTGGTCGCCCGACCGTGAAAATTTTTATAAGGTTGAAAATCAATTTGTACACGAGTCACGGTTTTTTACCATAAAATATATTTATCAGGATATTGAAAATAATGTTTGGGTTGGAACAAACAGCGGCACATTTTTTATCGAATTTAGTAATGGTGTACCACAAATGGTTCGGCTTCAATCAAGATTTCCAATTCAGAATTTTGGCAGCCAGGTAGTTTCGTTTATCGACGATGAAAATTTACTCTTTTTAGGAACACTTTCGAGGGGCCTTTTTCTAATAGACAAGAAAAATGACTACAAATTTGTAAAACGTTTAATCAAGCAAAATATAGAATCGGGAGATTTACGAAGCGACCGGATAAGTTATTTATTAAAAGACTCAAAAGAACGTATTTGGATTGGTACGTACAACGGGCTACATATTTTTAATAATGTTGATACCACAATTCAGGTAGCCGAGAACTTTTTTAATATTACCGGAGAATTTACAGGGAATATAATTACCTGCATAGCTGAAGACCAAAAAGGGAATATTTGGATTGGCACGCCTAACGGTTTAAATAGATTGGTGACAACGGGAGAAAATAATTTTGAAGTTGATTATTTTACTGAAAAAGACGGACTTGCCAGTAATTTTATAAAAGGTATCTCGTATGATTTAAATGGAAATATTTGGATGAGTACAAATGCAGGTATTTCAAAATTTCTCGCTAAAGAAAATTTGTTTGTTAATTTCGATGAAAACGATGGAGTAAAAGGGAGAAACTTTACTGAAGCATCAGTTTGCAAGAATAGTAAAGGAGAGATTTTTTTTGGAGGTAATTTTGGTTTAACTTACTTTCTACCCGACAAAATTAAAGAAAAACCTCCCGCATCGAAACCTGTTTTTACAGGATTAAGTATATTAAACCGACCCATTGAAACCGCCCAAAAATTAGGTTCCAAAACAATTCTGACAAAATCAATAACAGATACAAAAGAGATTGAGCTTTCTTTTCGCCAGAATAATTTTGAAATTGAATTTTCAGCTTTGGATTTTCAGTCGATGGGTGGAAATAAATATAAATATTTTCTCGAAAACCACGACGAGAAATGGAACTTTATCGGACATCGGCACTTCATAAATTTCAACAACTTAAAACCTGGAGAATATCTTCTAAAAGTAAAAAGCTCGAATAGCCACAATGTTTGGAACGAAAATCCGGCTGAATTAATAATTCGAATTAAACCACCATTTTGGCAAACCTGGTACGCGCTTGTTTTTTATATTTTAGCTGTTGTTGGAATCGTTTCAATTATTCGCTGGAATGCAGTTAAACAAGTTCGTTTGGCAAACAGCCTCGAAATGGAGAAAATGCAACACAGTCAAGACCAAAAGCTAAGCGAGTTAAAATTTCAGTTTTTCACCAATATTTCACACGAATTTAGAACCCCGCTAACATTAATTTTAGCACCGTTAAAAGATTTAATTGAAGGTCGCAAAAAACAACAAATACCTGTTGAAGCACAACATAAAATTCAGTTGATTCAGAAGAATTCACTTCGTTTAATGCGTTTGGTAAACCAGTTGCTCGACTTTCGAAAAGTAGAAACAGGAAATGAAAAACTGCTTGCCCGTTTAAACAACATCGAAGAATTTGTAAACGAAGTTTGCCATCCCTTTAGCGAACTGGCACAAATAAACGAAATTAGGTTTAAGATTCATGCTTCAATAAAAGCAAAAAATATTTGGTTCGATCAGTATAAACTTGAAATTGTTTTGAATAACCTCATTTCAAATGCTTTTAAATTTACGAAAGAGAACGGCAAAATTGAAGTTGCTCTTTACGAAGAAGAAGATGTGGTTTTGTTAAGCGTTTCAGACAATGGTTGCGGCATCGCTCAAACCGAGCTTAAATATATTTTTGATAGGTTTTACAGGGTTGACAAGGGTGATGGAGAAGGAAGTTCGGGAATCGGTTTGGCACTTGTTAAACGTTTTGTCGAAATGCACAAAGGAACCATTTCTGTGTCGAGCCAACCAGACATTCACACCGAATTTATTATTTCGTTACCAAAAGGAACTTCGCATTTAGAAGAGAACGAAATGATTCGATCAACAGAAACTACATCTAATTTTGTAACCACTGAGACGATGCTCCCTGGTTTTTTCCCAAGCCGTGAAAAAATAAAAGATAAAGCAAGTGAGTGTATTTTGATTGTTGAGGATAATCGTGAAATAAACGAATACCTGACAAGTTTATTGGAACCTTTGTATTGTGTAGAAACTGCTTTCGACGGGATGGAAGGTTATAATAAAGTAATTGAACGAAAACCCGATTTAATAATTTCGGATGTAATGATGCCAAAAGTTGATGGTTTTGAATTGTGCCGTAGAATTAAAGACAATGAAGAAACATCAACACTCCCAATTATCTTATTAACAGCTAAAAATGCCAATCAGTTTAAATTACTTGGAGCGCAGTCTGGTGCCGATGAATACATATCAAAACCCTTCGATCCCAATTATTTACTTCAAAAAATCAGAAGCCTGCTCGATATCCGGGCAATGCTAAAAAAGCAGTTTGGTAAATCGGTACGGTTGGAACCTTCTGATATTGAGATTACATCGTCGGAAGAAATTTTTATTAAAAAAACTATTTCAATAATCGAAGAAAATCTTCAGGTTTCCGGTTTTTCATCCGAGGTTTTAGCTTCAAACCTAAATATGAGCAACTCTTCGTTATATCGTAAATTGAAAGCCCTAACAAATTCGTCAACGGCAGAATTTATCCGATCAATTAGGATTAAAAGAGCAGGTCAAATGCTTGCAAACAAAGAATTAACTATTACCGAAATTGCATACGATGTTGGCTTTAACGACGTTAAACATTTCCGCACTGTATTCCAGAAATATTTTGGCTGTTCGCCTTCTGAATACCGCGATAAATTATAATTTGATTTTTTAATAAATAATTATCCTTTGCCGTCAGTTTCAACTGACGGTTGAGAATATTAGAAGCTGCAACCATTAAAGTGACAGGTATTTAAATCAATCTTTGACCCATTTACCCCCTTATTGTGAAAAATCCTTAAAGTGTCGAATGAAACATCCCTCACCCATTCTTTCACAAATTGACAACTATTGTTCTTTAAGATATTGTCGAAATTTACACTGAAACTGAACTAAGACAAAGTCTGAACTTATGACTCAAGGAAAATCTTTCTTTAAACGCATATTTACTTTCCGAACAATTAACTTCCTTTTGTACATTTTACTCATAGCAATTATTGTAATCCTATTTATATACCTATAATTATATTATTAACTAAGTGAAATCTTATGAAAAAATCACATCAAATTTTTTTACGAAAACTGAGCCTTTTGATTGCGGCCATTTTTATGGTTACCGCAGTTTGGGCACAGGAAAAAACTATCACTGGTGCTGTTACCGATGAAAGTGGGCAACCGCTGCCGGGAGTAACCGTGATTATTGAAGGTACTGTTACGGGAGCCGTCACAAATATCGATGGTAACTACTCGTTGTCAGTGCCGGCAGATGCAGCAAATTTGGCCTTTTCATTTGTGGGAATGAAGACTGTTATCGTCCCAATTGAAAATAAAACGGTTATTGATTTGGTAATGGAAGCTGAAACCATTGGGCTTGAAGAGATTGTGACGGTAGGTTATGGAACACAAAAGAAAGTAAACCTAACCGGTTCTGTAACCTCAGTTCAGGCCGAGGATTTGGTAAAAGCACCAGTTGCTAATGTCTCAGAAATTCTGAATGGTCGTTCTCCTGGTCTTTTTACAAAAACACCCGATGCAGTTCCCGGTGCCGATGGAACAACTTTAAGTATTCGTGGATTTGGTTCGCCGCTTGTATTGGTTGACGGAATTGAAATGTCATTTAACCGTTTAGACCCGAACGACATTGAATCAATTTCGGTTTTGAAAGATGCAGCAGCAGCAATTTACGGTTCGCGTGCTGGTAACGGTGTTATTCTTGTAACTACAAAACGTGGTAAAACAGGTAAACCAACAATTAATTATCATGGAAATGTAAGTTTTCAACAACCAACGCGACTTCCGCAATGGGTAGATTCATGGGAATTTGCCGAATTAATGCGCGAAGGTGAATTTAATCGTGAACTTCCTTATACCTGGACCGAAGATGATATTCAGAAGTTTAAAGATGGCACAGATCCAAATTATCCAAATCAGGATTGGTATGGAGCTTTGTTTGTCGAGTGGGCACAAATGCAGCAACATAACATGACTATGCGGGGTGGTTCCGAAAAAGTAAAATATTTCATGTCGTTGGGAATGCAGGATCAGGCGAGTTTATTTGCTTCAGGCGACTGGGATTTTAAACGTTACAATGCACGTGCAAATGTAGATGCTCAAATTACAGATGATTTATCAATCCAATTCGATATGTCGTACCGGATGGAAATTCGTGATGAACCAACTGCCGATTTAGGGGGAACATGGACTGACTTACGTACAGCTCAGCCAGTTTGGCCTGCTGAATTACCAGATCCCCAATACGGAGCTTATTCAGGTTTTAGTCAGCGAAGTCCTTTGGCTCAAATGACACAGGATATCTCAGGTTCTCGTTACGATGAAAGACAATATTTTGATGGAAAAATCAGCATAAAATACGAGGCTCCTTGGGTTGAAGGATTATCTGCAACAGGAGCTTTTAGCTACAGGACTTACAATGAATACCAAAAAGTGTTGAATCGTCCGTTCGATGTAATGAGCTATGATAACGATACTCAAATTTATTCATACAAAGGTACAAATGGTAATAATACGCTGGACGAACGTTTTAGAAAATATCAAAAACTATATCCTTCGGTTCGTATCGATTTCAATCGTACTTTTGGCGATCATGCTGTTAATGCCTTTTTATTAGGTGAAACTATTGATACAGATTATTTGCAGATTCAAGCCGGAAGGCGGGATCTCTTATCAATGGATATTCCTTATTTATTCGCAGGATCATCCGAAAATATTACTAATAATGGTACTGCCAGTGAAACAGGACGTGCTTCGTTGGTTGGTCGTGCAAATTATGCATTCAAAGGAAAATATTTATTAGAAGGTACTTTCCGTTATGATGCTTCTCATAAATTTCCGGAAGATGGACAATGGGGATTTTTCCCAAGTGTTTCATTAGGATGGCGTATTTCTGAAGAAACTTTTATGGAAGATGCAACATGGTTAGATAATTTAAAGTTGCGCGCTTCTTTTAGTCAGGCTGGATACGACCAGGGAGTAGATCCTTTTAAATATTTAACTGGCTATGAAATCCGGACCGGAACAACAACAAAATATCAATTGGGAAATGCCTTGGAACGTATTATTACAACAACAGGGTTGCCCAATCTTGTAATTACCTGGGAGCAAATGACTTCGTATAACGTTGGTGTAGATGGAATTTTGTGGGAAGGTTTGTTAGGATTTGAATTAGATGTTTTCTATCGTATGCGAGAAGGTATTTTTGGAACACCAATTGAGTCGTACCCTTCAACTTTTGGAGCATCACTTCCACAAGTTAATATTAACTCTCGCGACGACCGCGGATTTGAATTAACATTAACACATCACAACAAAATTGGAAATGTAACTTATTCTGTTTCACCAAATATTGCTTTGGCTCGTGAGAAATATGTAGAGCTTCAGGAAGATATTGATTTGGAAGATATTGACGATGTTAGAATAAATCAAAAAGAAGGACAGTGGACAAACCGTTGGATTGGATATGTATCTGATGGAATGTTTATGAGTCAGGCTCAAATCGATAGTCATCCAGTTGATCAGGATCAGAATGGAAATACCTCTCTTCGACCGGGGGATATTATTTATAAAGACATTAGTGGTGCTGATGGAGAACCCGATGGAATTATTGATTGGCGCGACCAGGATGAAGTGGGTTATGGAACTTTCCCTGATTTATATTATGGAATGGATGTAAATGTGAAGTGGAAAAGTTTTAGCGTCACAGCACTTTTTCAGGGAGCTGGGATGTTTAATATGAACCCAAGCAATGCAATGAAATTTTCATTCTCTAACTGGACAACTCCTTTGGATTATCATTACGATTACCGCGCTATTTTAAGCGAAGACCGAAGTACGGTTACTAATCCGGAATCAGCTAAGCTTCCACCGATTGATGGCTCGGGTGCAGGATTTACAGCAAATAACCAAAAAACTTCAGATTTCTATCTTCAGGATAATACCTATTTGAGGTTAAAAACTTTAAACCTCAGTTATAACTTACCAAAGAAAATTATAAGTTCTGCTGGATTTCAGGGTGTTCAGGTATATCTTGCAGGTACCAACTTGCTCACATTTAGTGGACTGGGTATTTTCAATGATTCTTTCGACCCGGAAGGTGGTTATAACTACCCTCCTGTAAAAACTATCACTTTAGGTGTAAACATCACATTGTAAACTATAAAAAATATGACAATGAAAAAAATAAAATATTTAGCCATATTAATAACAACAGTTGTATTTACAAGCTGTTTAGATGTTTTGGACAAACAACCTTTGGATGTAATTTCTGATGCTGTTGTTTGGAGTGACCCGGCCTTAGCAGATTCTTACTTGAATGATATTTATTATCGGGCAGATTTTATGTATGGAGGTCCTGGGAACAATGACGTGGACTTAGGAATGATTGCTTCCATGGGCGGCGAAAGTAGAAACTATGGTGCATGGCAACGTCCTTATGCAGCTTCAACATCTATCATCACTGAAACGGGTGCTCACAGTGGACTTGAGTATTGGAAGTACAGCGCTATTCGCGATGTAAACTATTTTATAGAACAAATGGGTTTAACAGTAGATTTAGATGCCGATTATGTTTCTGTTCGTGTTGCAGAGGCTCGTTTTTTAAGAGCTTACATGTATTTCAGACAGACAATTTTGTACGGGGGAGTGCCAATTATTACTGTGCCGCAAAGCCCTGATGCACCGGCAGAAGAACTATTTGTTGTAAGGAATTCTGAAAAAGAATGTTATGATTTTATTATTTCAGAATGTGATGCAATTATAGATCAGTTAATCACCGATCCCGATGCAACTTCGGAACTCGGAAGAGCAACAAAATGGACTGCTTTGGCTTTAAAAAGCCGTGCAGCACTTTATGCAGCCAGTATTGCAAAATACGGAACTCAGCAGTTAAACGGATTACTTGGTTTCCCATCGGGCGATGTTTCTGTATATGCACAGAAATCGTATGACGCCTCAATGGATATTCTCAATAATAGCAGTCATGCTCTTTATCAGGGGAATGGCGATGCCGTAGAGAATTTCCAAAAAATATTTTACGATGAAAGCGGAGCAAATACAGAAGTGATTTTTGCTGAAAGATATGACTTTGCCTTGGGAATGGGACACTCCTTTAGCAACAAAGCAATGCCCGATGGATTTGCCAAAGGTTGGGGATCCAATTGGAATGTTTTCTATGAAACAGTTGAATTGTTTGAATGGCAGGACGGTAGCCCGGGGAACTCAATATCAAGAGATGAATTAAAATATGCAACTTCAGGGATTGAATATTCTGCAGAGGAACTGTTTCATACCAGAGATCCTCGTTTCAGAGCATCTGTTTTTTATCCTGAAACGCCTTGGCAAGGAAGTCAGGTATTGTTCCACTCTGCAACTTTAGTTGATGGAGTATCATATAACAAAGGAAATGCACCAGATGGTTGGCCAAATAAAGCACCCAACAGGAATACTGTTAAAACTGGTGCTCATGTTAAGAAAAGAGTTGACGAAGGTATTGTTGGTCCTTTAGGTGGTGAAGACAATGCAGATTATATCGTTTTCCGTTTAGGCGAAATTTACCTGAACCTTGCCGAAGCTGCATTTTATTTGGGTAAAGACGGAGAAGCATTAGATGCGATTAATATAATTCGCACACGTGCTGAAATGCCTGCAAAAACTGAGGTTAACGAAGATATTATTCGTAACGAACGCCGGGTCGAATTATTCTGGGAAGACCATAGTTGGTTTGATCTTCGACGTTGGAGAATTGCTGAGGAAACTTTGAATGATGTACGATTCCAATCATTAAAATATACTTATAATTACGACACTAAAAAATACAGGATTGGTTATGCAAATGCTGAAGGAGTATCGCGTGTATTCCAGGACAGGCATTATTATCTTCCATTAAGTATTAGTAGAATTAGTGATAATCCCAACTTGATTGAAAATCCGGGTTATTAGCCTGATTTATTCATGAGTTTTTCGTTATGAGAATTCAAAATGCACAGAATAAAGGGAAGCACAGAGTTGAGCCTCGCAGAAATAGCCTTAGCTATTTTGAGAATCGAGAATCGAGCATTCTCTTTATTCAAAGCAGTTTGATTTCGGAATAGATAAATTCATGAATAGTTCAGGTTAGGTTTTTTTCATAGATAAAGTTAGATTTAGTTAATTAAAGGGGCCGTTCTCCAATTTGAAGATGGTCCCTTTATTTCTTTTTGAGTTCGTTTTTAACAGAAAATAATGAAAACTTTGAGGGGCTTTGTTACATCTTTAAGTTCCATCGTGGTTAAACTTAAACAAACTAAAATGTTACAATTAAACTTTATTAAAATTTTAATGCTTCTTTCTTTGTTTCAATGTTCCGAAAAAGAAATTGAAAAGAATGATGCGAGTGAATTCAAACCCAATCTCCTTATTATCCAAACCGATGAACACAATTTTAGAACTTTGGGTTGTTATCGGGAACAATTAAGCCAAGAACAAGCTTTTATTTGGGGAGATGGTAATAATGTGGAAACACCAAACATCGATTATCTGGCAAAAAACGGAGTGCTGTTTACTAAATATTATGCAGCCACTCCGGTTTGTTCACCTTCGCGCGGAACATTAATTTCAGGAATGTACCCACAACATACCGGAGTTCCTAAAAACGATTTGCCTTTGAATGACAATATTGTTTCGTATTCAGAAGTGTTAAAAAATCAGGGGTATAAAACCGGGTTTATTGGAAAGTGGCATTTAGATGGTACAGGAAAACCGCAGTGGGAACCAGAACGAAAGTTTGGGTTTGCCGACAATCGGTATATGTACAACCGCGGGCACTGGAAAAAAATGGAAGATACTTCTGAAGGACCAATTGTAGCGGCAACCAACGAAAACGGAACTCCAAATTATGATTTAGACGGTGCCGATGAAACAACATTTACAACCGATTTTCTCACCGACAAAACCATAGCTTATATTGAAGAAAACAAAGAACATCCTTTTAGTATGTATTTGAGTTATCCCGATCCACATGGTCCCGATAAAGTTCGTCCGCCTTACGATGTTATGTACACACACATGAATTTTGAAAAGCCACGAACTTTTAATCTTGATGCTTCAATTGTACCTTCTTGGGCGAAACCCGAGAAAAATCCGAAGTTGACACACGACCAATATTTTGGAATGGTAAAGTGTATCGACGATAATGTGGGAAAACTAATTACATATTTAAGAGACAATAAACTTTTAGATAAAACCATTATTGTTTTTACTTCCGACCATGGCGATTTACGCGCAGAGCATGGAAAACACAATAAAGGGAATCCCTTGGAAGCTTCAGCAAAAATTCCGTTTGTAGTTTATTATCCGGCAAAAATTCCGGCAGGTACGGTAGTGAAAAATGCGTTTAATACAGTCGATTTTGCCCCCACTTTCTTGACTTTTATGAATCAGGAAGTTCCTGCCCAAATGGAAGGCCGCGATTTTTCCGAATTATTGACAAATCCGGGGAATCAGGAGAATTGGGAGGACATTACTTTTATGCGGAGTACCGGTTTACCAGGAGAAGGAAATTGGGTTGCAGCAGTAACTTCGCGTTATAAATTAATTCTCTCAAAATCTGACGAACCCTGGTTAATCGACATGGAAACCGACCCGGATGAATTAATCAATTTTATTGATGAAACTTCGAAAGTTGCGGTAATAAAAGAATTGGCAAACAAATTAAACGGATACGCTGAAATGCATTCCGACCCATTTTTACAGGGAACGAAAATGGCCGACGACTTAAATAAACTTTTGTAGCAGTAATTCATTCTGCTGTCCGTCATGCTGAATTTATTTCAGCATCTTTTACCAATGGATGGATTCCGAATCAAGTTCGGAATGACCAGCAATTGAAATGAGGAAAAAAAGATAAAACATCAAATTATGAAACCAATCTTTGTTGAGCTTAAAAACAGGGTTTTATTCTTCTTTATTACGGGATTAATGCTATCCAATTTTGGCATTTGCGCCCAAAATGAGGAAATTGAAAAAACCCAACCCAACGTAGTATTTATAATTGTCGACGATTTAAACGATTATGAAGGTGCTTTCGGAGGCCATCCACAGATAAAAACTCCAAACATCGATAAGCTGGCAATGTCAGGGGTTACTTTTACAAATGCACATACAAATTGCCCGGTTTGTTCACCTTCTCGTAACAGTTTGTTTACGGGTGTTTATCCACACGAATCAAAAGACTTTGGCTGGACAAAACATTTCCAGCAACCCGTTTTAAAACATAATAAAACGCTGTTTGAGTACTTTGGTGAAAATGGCTATCATGTTATGGGAAGCGGAAAATTACTTCATGTAAATAAAAAGGAATATTGGGATGAATGGGGTGTTGACATTAATAATTACGGACCCTTGGCATTTAACGGAATTGAACCAGTTGGTCATCCATCGGTTCCTGAACCATACCGTAGTATTGGTCCGATAGATGGTTCTTTTGCACCGCTTTCTGATGTGCCAACTTTCCATGATTCCATTTCAAAAGGAAATAAAACCGGCTGGTTGTACACCCGAAATAAAACTGATTTCTTAGAATATACCGATGAAAATAACCGCGATTTAATGCCCGACGAAATGCACGCGCAATGGGCAGCCAAGCGAATTAAGGAAATGGAAACGAATGATTCCGATCAACCTTTTTTTATGGGAATCGGATTTGTTCGCCCGCACACTCCACTTTACGCACCCAAACGATTCTTCGATATGTTTCCCATTGAGAAAATAGAACTGTCGGAAATAAAAGAAGGAGACGCTGATGATACACATTATAAAGATATTTACCCAGCTAAAAATAAGGGGCCTCGATTTTACAGAACGTTGAAAGAGTCGTACGGAGGTGAAGCAGAATTGGGATTAAAACATTTTTTACAAGCTTACCTTGCATGTATCGCTTTTGTAGATGAACAGATTGGAACTGTTGTTGACGCTGTAAATAATAGCGAGTTTAAAGACAATACAATAATTGTTTTGGTTAGCGATCATGGCTGGCAAATGGGAGAAAAAGAATATTTGTTTAAAAATTCTCCCTGGGAAGAAAGTACACGAATTCCATATATTATAAAAACTCCTGAATGCAAATCGGGTGAAAAAGTAAATCATCCTGTTTCTTTAATTGATATTTTTCCAACCTTAACCGATTTGTGCGGCTTAACCGGCGACAATCGAAAAAATGAAGTGGGTGGAAATATCGGTGGTTTTAGTTTAAAACCATTTCTGAAAAATACAAAAACTAAAAATTGGGACGGTCCAAATGGTGCTTTAACAATAGTGGGAAATGGTTTAAATCAAAAAGAGGTGCTGAAACAAACCTATTCGTACAGAACAAAAGACTGGCGATACATTTTGTATTTGGATGGAAGCGAAGAACTGTATCACAATAAAGTGGATCCATTCGAATGGGAAAATCTTGCTGGAGACGAAAAATACTTTTCAGAAAAAGGTGAACTTAAAAATGAACTGATGAAGTTAATAAACACACATAAATAGTCGCAGATGAACCAAATGTTAAAACAATTTCTGCTAGCAGCTTTACTCGTATATATTTCGGGATGTACACAAATAAAAACAACAGAAACTGAGAAACCAAATATTCTGCTTATTGTGGTTGACGATCAAGGTTATGCAGATTTTGAACCTTTTAAAAACCACCGGCCTGAGATCTCAACACCAAATATGAACAGGCTGGCAGAAACCGGAATGATTTTTACACAAGCCTACACTTCTGCGCCAGTTTGTAGTCCGTCGCGAGCTGGGCTAAACACCGGAAAATTCCAATTTCGCTGGGATGCAAAAGCCAGTTGGAACCCCGGATTGCCTGATGAAACCAAAACGATTGCCGAATATTTGAAAGAAGCAGGTTACACAACTGCCCGCATTGGGAAAGCTGATTTTGGAACAAACTACCATAAATTTGACGTACGGGAGCATCCGCTAAATCACGGTTACGATTATTTTTTAGGATTTAGTGCACATGCTCACGATTACTGGTTATTGTCTGATGAAATGGCAAAACGAACTCCAGACCCAAACGGACACAGTGCGCACCTCGGTCCCTTAATGGAAAACAAAGGCTACAAAAGTTATGAAGATGGATACATCACAAATATTTTTACCGATGAGGCAATTCAGTATTTAAAAACGGAAAAGGGCGAACCATTTTTTCTCACATTAAGTTATAACTCCGTTCATCATGTAATTCACGAAGTTCCTCAAAAATATCTCAACAAATTCGATGTTGCCCCGATTCATAATTACGAGCCGGATAGCATGGAAACTTTTGGTAATCGTAAACCGGGTTCGTATTCTGCTTATTACGAAAAATATACGCGTCTGGGTGCAATTAACGATGAGGATATGCGAAAATTTTATTTGGCAAATCTAAATTGTCTGGATGATAATATCGGTCGGGTTTTAGATGCTTTAAAAGAGGAAGGATTAAATGAGAATACTTTAATAGTTTTTGTTTCAGATAACGGGGGCTCACCTTTAACTGCAGCAAACAACAGTCCTTTAACTGCTGGCAAATATTCTTTATGGGAAGGTGGAATTCGTGTGCCAATGGCAATTAGCTGGCCGGGTAAAATTCAAGCTGGCACGGTTCAAAATGAATACGTTTCAGCTTTGGATATTTTGCCAACATTGGTTGAAGCGGCGGGTGTTGAAATATCTGATTCAATTATGGATGGAACTAGCTTGCTTCAGCCGGACCAAAATCGATTACTTGTTTGGCGTTGGATGGATTCATGGGCAGTTCGAAAGGGTGAGTTTAAACTTACCAATATGTACTACGAACATGGGAAAGGTCGTGTATCAAATCAAATTATTCCTCCAATTCATGATGATAATTCACTTAAATTATTTAATGTGAATAACGATCCTGGCGAGAGAATTAATCTTGCTGAAAGTATGCCTGAGAAATTGAAAGAATTACAAAATGAATATGAAAACTGGTTAATTGAAAACTCAGGAAAGTATTAATAAAAATACTTAAGACATGAAAAATGAGAAGTAAAGAATTAAAGTTAATCACCTTATTTTATTCACTTCTATTTATTTCTGGTTTGTCGGTAGCTCAGAATAGTTTTAATAATAACAAGCTTTCTCTCGATGGAAATTGGGAGATTATTTTCGATGATAATAATGAAGGAGTTGAGAAAGCATGGCATCTGGATAAAAATTACAGTCATCATCCCGGAATACGCAAAATTAAAGTCCCAAGCTGTTGGGAAGAGTTTGAAAAGGATTACGAAGGCGTGGCTTTTTATCGTAAAAAGTTTGATGTTCCTGAATCGTGGAAAGGCAAAATTCTAGAACTAAAATTCGACGCGTCGAATTACATGACTCAGGTTTGGTTAAACGAACAGGTAGTTGGATTTCATGAAGGCGGCTACACACCCTTCAGTTTTCGCATCGATAAACTTACCAAAACCGGTGAAGAAAACACGCTTACCGTTCGTGTTATCAGCCCGATCATTCTTACTAATAAACGAATTGATGGACTTGGCCGTCAGGAAGTACCCATGTGGCGTGGTGCAATTACAGGTGGAATCTGGCAATCGGTAAATATCAAAGCATCAGGAGAAACACGTTTTACTGATGTTTTTCTGGAACCAAACATTCATGATAACTCCACAACTTTTAACCTCGAAATTGAAAATACCGAAACAATAATCAGCAGTTCCGAAGTAAGAATTAATATTCTTTCAAAAGATGGAAAACAAGTTGCCAATCACAAGCAAAAAATTGAGGTTTTCCCGGGCAAAAATCAGGTGAAATATAAATTGGATATTCCCAATGCGGAGTATTGGTCGATGAGCAATCCTTATTTATACTCAGCTAAGATTGAAATTTTAATAAAAGGAAAAGTTTCAGATAATTGGTCTGCAAAATTTGGGATGCGTGAATTTAATGCACAGGATAACAAATTTGTTCTGAATGGAAAACCAATGTATTTAAAAGCCTGCTTTTTTGAGGGACTTTATCCGGTAAAATTGGCCTACCCCGACAGTCGCGAAATGGCGATTAAAGAAATTACTCTGGCAAAACAGGCTGGTTTTAATATGATTCGCCCCTGGCGTAAACCTGCACCACCAATGTGGCTGGATTTATGCGATTCGTTGGGGGTTTTAACGGTTGGTAGTTTGGTCACCGAATGTATGCATCGACCAATTTCTACACCTCGTTTACCTTTTATGGTTGAAAATGAAGTTCGAAAAACCATTCTTGCAAACCGTAATCGCACCTGTATTGTACAGTGGGAATTATTTAACGAAATTAACCGCCCAATATTAGCACAAATGTTGAATTCTACGTCGGTATTAGCTCGTGAATTAGACCCAACCCGAATGATTTTAGACGAATCGGGTGGCTGGGGAGAAGGGGCAAATGTATATCTTCCTCACCAGCGGACACCCATAAAATTTAACGATATTCACCATTACAGCGGTTCTCAGGTTCACGAAAAAGAGTATAATGGTTACCTCGCTATTGCCAAAACTGAAAAACAGATAAAGGAGATGGAACTAGGAAATGTGAAGGGTTATGGACGAAATGTAGTCAGCGGAATTATGTCGTATGTTTCCGAACTGGGCTACGGAAGTACGCCCGACCTGACCATCAATAATCCTCTTTTCGAAAGCAAAGGAAATCCAATAGTTGCACCAACTGTGTATCATAAAAAAATGGAGGAGGAAGCTGAGTTTGCAATGAGAAAAGCAGGTTTCGACAAAATTTATCCAAATATGAAGGACTTTTATTTGGAACAGCAAAAAATGCACGGGATTGCCAATAAACGAATGATTGAAGCAATCCGCAGTAATTCAAGCATTGCCGGATATTGTGTTCATGCGTTGGTTGGTGGCGATTGGGTAATTGGTGCAGGATTACTCGACTTGTGGCGCAACCCAAAAACAAGGGTTTATGACCTCACCAAAGCAGCAAGTCAGGAACAAATTGTTGCCATTCGTATTCTTCCCCGAAATGTTTATGCAGAAAAAGGGGCAAAACTTGAAATTACCGGAATTAGCGAATTGGAAAGTGAGGCAGCCAACATTTCAATAAAAATTAAATCGGAAAAAGGGAAAACGGTTTTCAATAAAACATTGAAAAAAGATTTTGAATATGGAGTTTCAAACTTATTCGCGGATGAACTAAATACCGAAAAACTAAAAGGAAATTATTCGGTAAATGTGGAGGTGACTAACAAGTCAGGAAAGCTGATTACTTCAAATTCGCAACCATTTGATGTGTTTACAGCAAAACAATTACAAGCACCAAAAACAAAAGTAGCGGTGGTTGACCCATCAAATGCTTTGCAAAAATTCCTTCAGAGTAAAAATATTGAAGTCGTGCCTTTCGATACTTCAATCGATAAAAACACCTTGGTTGTTGTTGGAAAAGCAAACAAAAAAAATGCAAAATACATGGAGCAGGCCGAGGCGGTAAAAGAATCCGTAAAAGCAGGTGCATATGCCATTTTTCTGGAAGTTCCCGGAAATCCAATTAAACGCCTGCACATAGGTGGCGAGCTAAACGAAATTGAAACCGATGTTTTACCTTTTGGTGCTGAATTACATCCGCCATGGGTTACGCTTGGTGGCTGGGCAGGCAAGCCACATATTGTTACCAAGCATCCGGTTTTTAAAGGTTTGCCGACCGAATTAATCATGCATGGTGTTTATGAAAATGTACATCCTAAAGTTTCTATGTCGAAACAAAAAGGAAAATACATTGCCGGAATGATTGGCTATGAGCATTTTCCAAAAATGGATATTATGATTCGCCATTACAACGGCCCCGGCGAAACCTGGTGGGCTGCCGATGTTTTGGAAGCTGAAATTGGTGAGGGTAAAATGTTGCTTTCAACAATGGATATTCTTACTCATTTGGGAACAGACCCTGTGGCAGAAAAGATTCTTTTTAATATGATTGATTTTGCGGGAAAGAAATAAATTTCCTCCCTTCAAAAAAATGGAAAAAGTGAAAATAAAATACTACCTGAAAAATAGAATATTTCAATCGATTCAAAGAGCTGCAATTATTATTGTAATGACAATTGTTCCATGTGCTTTTGTTTTTTCAAGTGAAACAATAATACGCGATGGAGTAAAAGGAATTTGGTTTGGGCCGAACGAACATGATATTGGGTTTCATCGATTAAATGCATCCTGGATTTGGGCAGATGAGAAATTGGACGCGAAAGCCATACTTACTAGGCGAACTTTTACTCTCGGAAATGGATTTGAAGGGGTACTTCTTAGAATAACAGCATCATCACAATATCAACTTTACGTTAATGGCGAATATGTGTGTCGGGGACCAGCACGTTGTGCTCCTCATCATCAGTCATACGATATTCTTGATATTACAGAAATGCTAAAAGTCGGAGAAAATCTAATTGCAGTTCGTGTACATCACCAGGACGGAAAACATTCTTATCAATACAAAGGAAGATCAGGATTACAAGCTCAAATATCCTTTGAGCAGGGTAATGTCATGGGTTTTATTTTTAGCGATACAAACTGGAAAGTAATACCTGACCCATCGTGGGACAACAATGCCCCAAAAATAAGTCGTTTTCAACAAGTGGTAAATGATAGAGTAGATTTTAGAAAGTACTTAAAAGGATGGACTACCTTAGATTTTAATGATAGTAATTGGAGTGATGCTACTGAATTAATGCGCAAAAATGGTTGGCCTGCTCCTCAAAAAAATGCCAAAGCACAATCTTTAATTCCTCCGTGGACTTCGCTTGTTGCACGAGACATTCCGTATTTAATTGAAAGGGATTTAACAGCAGAAAAGCTAATTGAAGCTGTTCAGATAAAAGCCTCAATTGTAGAGAAAACACATACTCTTTCCGAAGAAATTAGAATAAAACAAAACAATGAAAAACCATTGGAAATACCCGCTTCTTCAGATTCAAAATCATGGCTTCTGATTTACGATTTTGGTGAAGTAATAAATGGAATGCCAAAGCTCGATATTCAGGGAAAAGAAGGCACTGAAGTTGAAATTGTTACAGCACCTTTTATGGTTGATAAGCAGTTCACTCACAAAACTGTTGATTCTGAATTTCGGGATAAAATTATTTTGTCGGGAGAGAGAGACAAATGGGAAGCAACTTATTTTAAACCTACGCGGTATTTGGGAATTATTGTAAAAAACAAAGAGACATTAAAATTATTCTCGGCAGGAATTCATCAAATTAAATATCCATTTGAAAGGCGTGGACATATGAGTTCGACAGATGCACCCTGGATTAAAGATTACTTTGAAGCTTCAGCAAAAACAATAAATGTATGCACCACCGATGCATACACTGATAATTATCGCGAACGCCGCCAGTATGCGCAAACCAATTACTACGCAGCTCTTGGCAATTATTATGTTTTCGGGGATTTGGCATTGCAACGTCGTTACTTAATTCAGGTGGCGCAAGAGCAATTAGCGAATGGAATAATGCCTGCTTATGCACCTGCTGCTACCGATGATTTTATGATTATTTTAGACTCAAATTGCCTTTGGATAAGGGGACTTCATAATTATTATATGTATTCGGGTGATGAAAAAACTGTTCGTGAATTACTCCCGGCTGCTAAAAAATTAATGGACTTACTTCATAGTTTTACTTATGACCTTTATTTTATCGATAATCCTCCGTATGCTTATTGGCTCGACCACAGTATAAATGATAGAAGAGGCACAAATTTATGTTTGAATGGTCATTATTTTGGAGCCTTAAAAGATTATGCAGAAATTCTCGGTTTCCTGAATATTGACAACACTGAAGTAGAATACCAAAAAGAAGCAGCTCATCTCTCTTTCGGGCATTTTTGGAACGAGGAAAAACAGTTGTTTGCCGATGCCATAATTGATGGGAAACGTTCGCAAATGTTTAGTGAGCATGGAAATGCAATGGCACTTGCAATGAAAGGAGCACGGATAAAAGAAGCCGAGCAGGTTGCCAAACAATTGCTCGCCGATGATAAACACGATTATATGAAACGCGAATCGGGAATAACTATGGTAACTCCTGCAATGTCGTATTTCTTACACAAAGGACTTTGTGAATATGGTTTTGTTGATGAATCGTTTGAACTTTTCCGCCGGCGTTTTGATAAGATGCTGGATGAAAACACCAACCAAACTTTATGGGAAGAATGGTGGTTGGATGGAACCGGTAGAACCGGGAAATTTCAAGGAGGTCGTACACGCAGCGATGCACAAACAGAAAGTGCTTTCCCGCCAGCTTTGTTTGCTGAATATCTTATAGGTATTCAAATAACAAAACCTGGCATGAAAGAAATACTGATTAAAAAGACACAAGCAAGTTTAAAAAATATAGAAAGTATTATTCCAACACCTGAAGGTGATTTACATGTAAAATGGAATTTTAGCGGAGGAGAATTGGAATTGGTAATCCCGGCAGAAATGGTTGTAAAACTGGATTTAGAATCATTGGATATTTCGGATACAACGGGAGTAAAATTGGATGGGAAAGTGTTGGATTCAAAATCTGTTTCTCAACAATTTGTAAGCTTGTTAAAAGGTAAACATAAAATAGAATTTTAAAGTTATGAGTGTAACTACTCGTTATATAAATCGAATCTGGTCTATTTTTGTTTTGTGTTTGGCAATGGTTAACATTACGTCAGCCCAAATTAGCCAAAATCTGGAAGCGGAAGCAGCAACATTAAAAGGAACCGCTGAAATTGTTACTTGTAATAATGCTTCCGGTGGGCAAATGGTTAAAGGACTTGACAATGGCGCTGCAAATTCATTAACATTTCAAAAAGTGAATATTCCAAAAGCTGGCGATTATTTTATTTCTGTTAGTTATTACTCGGTGAATGAAAGAAGTATGACCTATCAGATAAATGATCAGCCTGCGCAATCAACAACAGTTTCAACAACCGGTTCGTGGTGTTATCAGGGAGGTATTCCGGGGGCTTTTATTTTCAAAATAAATTTTGCTGAAGGAGACAACGATTTGCAGTTTTATGATTCTCCGATTATCGATAAAATAGTGATCTTAACAGATACAACAGCCCGAAAAGCTTCAGCCATTTACATTAGTTCTTTAAAGGGCAACGACAGTAATGATGGATTAACTCCTGAAACGGCATTTCAATCACTTGCAAAAGTTAATTCCCTGGATTTGTTGCCGGGAGATTCACTGTTTTTTAAATCGGGTGAAACTTTTGTTGGAGAGTTGGCGATTATTAACGAAAGTGGTTCTTCTGAAAAACCGATTCTAATAAGTAATTACGGTGAAGGAAATCTGCCCGTTTTAGATGGCGATGGTTATTTGTCAACGGTTCATGTGGTAAACAGCGGCTACCTACATTTTTCAAATATTGAAATAAAAAACGATGGTGGTCCCTCGAAACAAGGTGTATCGGAGGATTTGCGTTACGGTATGTTTTTGGAAAATACCTTTACCGACGGGACTTTTTTTGAAAATTACCGCCTTCGTAATTTGACTTTTAATAATATTTTTCCAACCACAGAAGTAACCGACGACGATAACACCGGAGTTAATGCGCATGCTATAATTACAAGTGGTTCGTGGGGCGACGATGTGCATCCTACCCGTTTTAGGGATATACTGATTGAAAACTGTTTTTTTACCCGAACAGCAAGGCACGCAGCGGTTTTTAAAGCCATCGACAGTTTGAAAATAAGGAATAACTTATTTGAACATGTAGGTGGTGCTGGAATGGTAATCAGTAATAATTGTACAAATATTCTGGTTGAAAGAAATGTGACCAATTTCACCGGTTCAAAAATAGATCCCCGAATGGCTGGCCGGGGAAGCGGAATCTGGTGTTACAGAAGTAAAAACCTGACCGTTCAACACAATAAATTTATGCATGCCCGGGGAATTCACGATTCGTATGGAATGCACATTGATATTGGAAACCGGAATGTAGTTTATCAGTACAATTACAGCGAAGACAACGAAGGTGGTTTTGTAGAAATTTTAGGAGAAAATGTAAATGTTGGCTACCGCTATAATTTGAGTGTTGGCGATGGTTGGCGAAAAAGAGGCAACCGGTTTGGGCAAATTTTCTGGCTTGCAGGTTGGTCGGGCGACTGGCAAAATCCGATTGGGTCAGATAGTATATTTATATACAACAATTCAATTTATGTTCGCGATACAATTGCCCCCGGAATCTGGATTGAAGAGGTTTCTAAAAATGCCAGGATTTACAACAATATCATTAAAGTATCTAATGAATTTGGATCGGTAGTTATTAAAAACAGTGCCAGTTTAAACGACTTCGATAACAACATTTGGTTTGGAAATATCCCAATTATAGATGAGGATGGCCAATCGTACAGAGGTGCAAATGCAATGACTTCAGATCCAATGTTTGTCGATGAAATCGTAATTGACTCTTCAGGATTTGTATTGCAAGATGAAAGTCCCGCAATTATTTCGGGTAAACTTATTTATAATTCTGAATTTTCCTCATCGAGTGATTTTTTTCATAATAATGGAGGGTTGGATTATTTTGGAAATGCAGTTTCCTTTTCGCAAAGACCAAATATCGGTGCATTCAATACGAAACCTCTTGATACAGGTATTATTAAAGATTTTGATCTGGAACAGTCTCTAAACATCTATCCAAATCCTTTGCAAAATAAACAACTTCTTTATATTGAATTTTCACCACATATTAATGTTCAGAACCTGACAATTCAAATAGTTGATATTATCGGGAAATTGAGGTCTGAAAAATCGTTTCAGCAACAAAACAGAATCAGATTAGAAACAGGTTATTTAACACGCGGAATGTATTTTATTAGATTAAAAACAAGTGATTTCTGTTGGTCTAAACAATTATTGGTACTTTAAATAATTAGATTTTAAAATTATAATAAATGATAAAAACACTATTAACATCAATTGGCATTTTGGTTGCACTTGTTTCTTGTTCAAAACCTGAAACGATTATTGAACGATCAAAAAAACCAAACATCATCTATATTCTTGCTGATGACATGGGAGTTAAAGATTTGGGTTGTTACGGACAGCAATTGATTAAAACTCCCAACATTGATAAAATGGCTTCCGAAGGAATGCGTTTTACACAATATTACGCCGGAAGTACTGTTTGTGCACCATCGCGAGGCACTTTAATGACCGGAATGCACACAGGGAATGGCTATGTAAAAGGTAATTTTGCCATGGAAAACGAAGGTAATTTACCACTACCCGAAAAAACCGTAACAGTTGCAGAATTGCTAAAATCGTCAGCTTACAAAACCGGTGTTATGGGAAAATGGGGATTGGGTGGCCCAAACGACCACGGGCATCCTAATAATCAGGGATTTGATTATTCTTATTGTTATCTCGACCAACGTTTAGCCCACGAGTATTATCCCGATCATTTGTGGAATAATTTTGAAAAAGTTGTTTTGAATAATCAATACACTCATGATATTTTTGCTGAGGAAGCATTGAAATTTATCTCTGATAGTAAAGACATTCCATTCTTTTTGTATTTGCCTTTTACTATTCCCCATGGGAAATTTCAGATTCCGGATGATTCGCCTTATTCAAACGAATCGTGGACAAGCAATCAAAAAAATTATGCAGCAATGATAACTCGAATGGACAAAGATATTGGCCGGATTTTTTCTTTGCTCGATTCTCTGGAATTGGATGAAAATACAGTTGTTTTTTTTGCCAGCGACAACGGGGGAGTAAAAGGAATGAGTGATTTTTTTGGAAGTAACGAATCATTCAGGGGTTATAAAACTGATCTTTACGAAGGAGGAATTCGGGCACCATTAATTGCACGATGGCCGGGAAAAATTACGGGAGGTACTATCTCCGAACACGTTTCGGCATTTTGGGATGTGTTACCCACGTTTTGCGAGATTGCCGGAATTCATTCACCTGAAAATATTGATGGGATTTCATTTCTGCCAGCACTTTTAAATCAGAATCAAAATGAACATGATTTTCTGGTTTGGGAATATTTCCATTATAACTACAGTTGGAAACCAGGGTCTGAAAATGCGCGTAATTATTTGTTAAGTCAGGCTGTGAGAATGGGAAACTGGAAAGGTGTTCGAAATAACATTAAGGATAATCAGAATGAATCAATTGAATTATTCGATCTCATTAAAGATGGAGGAGAACAAAATAATGTAGCTGAACAATTTCCCGAAATTGTGCTTAAAATTCAACAAATTATGGAAAGCGAACACAAAGATTCAGAGTACTTTAAAAAATAAGATAATGCGACAAATAGTATTTTTGACAATAATTATTTCATTTTTTTCGTGTTCAAATAAAAACATTTTTTACATCGATGCAGAAACCGGGAACGATTCTAATTCCGGACATTTACAAAAATCTGCCTGGGCAAGTCTTGAAAAAGTAAATCAAACACTTTTTCGACCCGGAGATAAAATTCTGTTTAAGGCAGGCAACTCTTGGAATGGACAACTTGAGTTACAGGGATGTGGAACCGCTGAATTACCCATTTCAATCAACAAATACGGAGAAGGGAAAAATCCTGCAATTCATGGAAATGGCAAAAAACTCCACACTGTACTTTTACACAATGTTGAATACATGGAAGTGCGCAATCTGGAAATCACAAACACCGGAAAAGAACAAGTTGCAAAGCGCCGAGGAGTGATTATTTCGGCCGAAAATTTTGGCGATTGCAATCACATTGTTTTAGATAGTTTGGAAATTCATCATGTAAATGGCAGCCTTGTAAAAAGCGATGGCGGTGGAAGTGCAATTATTTGGCAGAACCGTGGCGATTCAATAAAAACCCGGTTTATTGATTTACAAATTACAAATTGTCATCTCCATCACTGCGGGCGAAATGGAATTAACTCGCGTGGTTACACCAATCGAAAAGAGTGGCATCCAAGTTTAAATGTAGTCATTAGAAATAATTTATTGGAGCAAATTCCAGGCGATGGAATTGTTCCAATCGGAACAGACGGAGCATTAATCGAACACAATGTTATGCGCGATTGCCCCGATGTTTTGTCGCATAAAGAGGCCGCTGCCGGAATCTGGCCTTGGAGTGCTGACAATACTATCATTCAATTTAACGAAGTTACGGGTCATAAAGCAAAATGGGACGGGCAAGGTTTTGATTCGGATTGGAATTGCCAAAATACAATCATTCAATATAATTACAGCCACGATAATTATGGCGGGTTTCTGCTGGTTTGCAACAACGGCAGCAACGTGAACACCGAGCGAAATATTGGCACCACAAATACTATCATTCGCTACAATGTAAGTATTAACGACGGGATTCGTCCGTACAAAACTACCCGCCGCGATTGGTTTGCACCAACCATGCATATTTCAGGGCCAGTTGAAAACACCCAGATTTATAACAACGTTTTTGTTATTCCTGAAAAACAAATAGCTGAAAACGACCGTACAATTGTTGAAATGGATAATTGGGGTGGGCCGTGGCCAAAAAACACCTTGTTTGCCAACAACATTTTTTATATTGATGAAAAAGCTGATTTTTATTTTGAAGGAGATATTGGTACAAAATTTACAAATAACTGTTTTTATGGTGAATTTGAAAACCTGCCTGAAGATCCGGCTGCCATTTTTGAAGACCCACAGTTTGAAAATGTTACAGCTTATGGAGAAGGCTTTGAAGTTTTAAAAAATTTTATGCTAACAAAATCCTCACCTTTAAAAGATAAAGGAATACCATTATTCAATAAACAAGGAAAGGATTTGTTTGGAAATTCACTGGATAGTAAAATAAGTATTGGAGTTCACGAATTCTAAAAAAATGAACATAAAAATTATTCTGCTACATGTTATTCTTTTTCTGACTTCATGTTCAATTTCTAATAATAAGAAGACAGAAAAACCCAATGTTATTTTTATAATGTTAGATGATTTTGGGTATTCACAAATTGCGTATAACAGTGAAGAGATAAATGAAGGTGATTACGATCCACTATTTCTAAAATATACTCTAGAAAATGGAGATTATCAACCAGAACAAGCTCTGGAATTTTCAAGGCAAGCAACACCCACACTTTCACGAATGGCAAAAGATGGTGTAATTTTTACGAATGCTTTTGCTTCATCTAATTTGTGTGCTCCATCAAGAATTGGAATTGCTACTGGCGTGCAACAAAACCGCTGGGGTATTTACCGGAATATCGATTGCGAAGCACACGGTCCGAAACCGGGAAGTCTGTTGGTTGAAAAACTTCACGATGCCGGTTATGCAACTGCACACATTGGTAAATGGCACATTGGTAGCCGCGACCAAAGAATGATTCCAAAGTTTATGGAAAAACATGGAATAAAAGATTCAGCAGATATTTATCCTCCACTCGGTAAATTTCCTGAAGTTCGTAAAGATTTAAACAAAAACGGTTACATGGGATCCTGCATTCCAGAACATCATGCATTAAATAACGGTTTCGATTATTATTACGGTTATAACACTTGGGAAAGCCCTTTTTACAATGCTACAAACGTTTGGAATGGTTTTGAATTTGCAGGTAAAAATCCAAAATACAACACTGATTTATTTACTGATTTAGCTATTAATTTTATTGATGAAAATATTGAAAAGGAAAAACCCTTTTATGTGCAACTTCATTTTCATGCGGTTCATTCACCCCTTGAACCAAAAGCTCCTGAAGAATATTTCAACAAATTCGATTCTGAATCATTCATTTTGAATAATTTTTATGCCCATGTTTTAGCTGTTGATGAAAATATTCGGCGGCTCGAAAATTATTTAAAAGAAAAAGGATTGGCAGAAAATACAATCATTGTATTTACGTCAGATAACGGTGGTTCAATTGGCGGTCGGTCAACAATGCCAGGCAATGCCCCTTTTCGTGGTCACAAGGGAATGCATTTATTGGGTGGCATAAAAGTTCCACTTTTTTTCTATTGGCCGGAAGGAATTTCAAATCCTGAAAAAAATAATCAATTGGTTTCAGCTTTAGATATTTTACCCACTATTTTAGATGCGTCTGGAATAAATTCCCCGGAAAAGATTGATGGGAAAAGTCTGTTGCCCTTTTTGAAAGACTCTTCAAATAAACCTGTTCACGATTATTTGATTTGGTCAGGAATTCATGCACGTACCTGGGGATTTATGAGGCAGAATAACGTTTACCCGGAAGTGGTTTCCCGCAACATGGCTCCACATGCCTGGGTGATTGTAAAAGATAATTATGCCTTGCGATATGTTGGTGAAACCAGAAAGGGACTTTACAAAGATACCCCGAAAGGAAAATCGGCGTATTACGAAATGTACGATATAAAATCAGATCCGGGAGAAAGGAATGACTTACTAAATACGAAACCAGAAATGTTTCAGGAATTGAAACAAATTTGGGAGAAAGAAGCAAAACAGTATCCGCCACCATTTAAAATAGGAAAAGATAAGTGGGAACAAATTATTCCTCAAAATAATAAGTACTTGAAAAATTAATAGTCGTAATCCAATTTCGATAAAAGTCAAAAACATTCAAAAAAAACAACAATGAAAACAACTTTTCAAAAAGAAATAAAGCTCATTATTCTTTTCATTTTGTTAACTGGTGGAAATCTTTTTGCACAAGTGAAAATGTATGAAGAGTCATGGATATTGCCAACTTATAAGGTGGAGCCAGCGGAAAAAGCACCTATGTTTTACACCGGAGAAAGTTTTCAGGGAGCGAGAAAAGTTATTTACCCTTATGCACTAAACGACGTAATTTCGAATGAAAAGGAGGAGCAAGCATGGAAAGCTTTGTTGCTTGAAAATGAGTATATTAAATTATGTATTACTCCAGAGATTGGAGGAAAATTGTATTATGCAACGGATAAATCAAACGATTATAATTTTATATATAAAAACAATGAGGTAAAACCTTCGAACATTGGAATGACCGGCGCCTGGGTATCAGGAGGGATTGAATGGTGCGTTTTACATCATCACCGGGCATCTACAATGCTGCCGATGGATTACAGTTTAGCTGAAAATGAAGATGGCAGCAAAACAATTTTTATTGGTGAAACTGAACCTCGTCACAGAATGAGATGGACTGTTGGAGTTACCGTTCATCCGGGCAAATCGTACTTCGAAGCAGAATTGTCGATTTACAATCCTACGCCTTATACCAACACATTTTTATATTGGGCCAATGTCGCAACGCATACCAATGAAAACTATCAGACCATTTTCCCACCCAGTGTTGATTTTGCAACCTTTCATGCAAAAAATGAATTTACGCACTGGCCTATCTCGACAGAAGTATATAGAAATCAAGATTTCACCGAAGGAGTTGATATTAGCTGGTGGAAAAATGTAAAACAATCAGCATCTTTTTTTGCACACGATTTGAAAGAGGATTTTATGGGTGGATACGATCATGGAACAAACAGCGGAACGGTTCATATCGGAGATCATAATATTGTAAAAGGAGCTAAACTTTGGGAATGGGGATCAGGTCCTCGTGGACAAGCAACCGAGGGAAGATTAACAGAAACAAGCGGTCCGTATGTGGAAATAATGGTTGGAGCTTTCTCCGATAATCAGCCAGATTACACATGGATTAGACCGTACGAAGTGAAAACCTGGAAACAATATTGGTATCCGGTTAAAGATATTGAAGGATTTAAAAATGCAAATCTTGACGCGGCTGTTAATCTCGAACAGAGAAAGGATAATAAAGTTTTCCTTGGTTATCATTCAACTCAAAAAGTAGATAAAGCACACATTATTCTTAAAAACGGGAAGAATATAATTTTTCAGAAAGATTTGCAGATTTCTCCGGAAAAAGCTTTTACCAAATTAATCGAAGTGGAGGGCTCTTACAATTTTACAGAACTTTACACCGAAATGATAGATACTGAAACCAACGAAGTGCTAATTTCATTTCAGCCGGTTGAAAAGAAACGAGCAGAAAAATTGCCCGAAGTTGTTGACAGACCTCCATTAACCGAAGATATTCCTACCGTTGAAGAACTTTACTTAACAGGTAGCAGAATGGAACAGTTTTATAAACCTTCAATGAATTATTATGAAGAAGCCTTAAAACGTGATCCCACTAATATTCGATCTAATACAGCCGTTGGAAACCAGTTTCTTAAAAATGGCGATTTCAAAAAAGCAAGAAGTTATTTTACAACGGCAGCAAAACGAATAACACACGATTATACCAGGCCTTCTAATTGTGAGGCACTTTACTTGCAAGGATTAACACTTAAGGCATTGGAACTTTATGATGAAGCTATCGATACTTTGTACCGGGCTACCTGGGACTACGCGTATCATTCAGCAGCTTATTTCGAATTGGCTCAGATTTCATGTATAAAAGGAGATTTTGAAAAAGCACTTCATCAAATAAATGAATCGCTTTCGACCAATATGAAAAATACTCGTGCTATTGGTCTGAAATCTTCAATCCAAAGAAAGTTGGGTGATTTTGAAGGAGCTGCTCAAACCTTAGTAAATATTCTCAAAACCGACCCACTTAATTTTAGAATAGGAAATGAAGTTTATTTAATTGCAAAAGAATCAGGGAATGTACAGGAAGCAGAAAAAAAGTTGGTTTCGTTATCTAAGAAAATGAGGGATTTTGATCAGAATTACCTCGAATTAGCGGTTGGATATTTAAACGAAGGAATGTTGGCTGAAGCTGAAGATATTTTGCTTCGTTATAATGGAAATAATCCAATTGTAAATTATTATCTGGGATATATTCAAGACAAAAGCGGCAACAACGAACGGGCTAAAAAATACTTCCAAATTGCACAAGGAATTTCGGAAGACTATTGTTTTCCATTTCGTTTAGAGACAATAAAAGTGTTGAAAAAAGCACTTGAATATAATAAGAATGATGGGAAAGCTAATTACTACCTTGGTAACATTTTGTACAACAAACAACCAGAAGTAGCCATCGAATATTGGGAAAATGCAGTAAAGAATGAGCCGGACTTGGCAATGGCATATCGAAATTTGGGATGGGGATATTATCGTCATTATAAAAATTTTGAAAAAGCGATTCCTTTTTATGAAACGGCAATTTCGTTAGATAATAGTAATGCAATCTTATTCACCGAACTAGACAGGTTATATGAATTAAATAATAGTCCGATTGAAACCAGATTAAAAACATTTGAAGGAAACGAACTTGTTGTTAATAAACGTGATGATGCATTTGTACGTCAAATATCTGTCCTGACTCTTGCCGGTAAACCTGATAAATCTGTAGAATATTTGAAGGACAAAGTATTTAGTTATCGCGAGGGGAATTCAAGAGTTCGTGAGGTAATTATTGATGCACAATTATCTTTGGGAAGACAGTATTTAGCCGATAAGAATTATCAAAAAGCATTGGATCATTTTCTATTGGCTCAGGTACCAGACGAAGAAGCGGGTAGTGCAAGATCTGGTAACAGGGATATACAGGTGAATTATTTTATTGGTCAAGCTTACGAGGCGTTAAATAAAATGAGAAAAGCAAAAGACTTCTATAAATTGGCAACAGTTGCCGAAGCTTTAAATAGACCTGGAATAATGAGTTATTATCAAGGATTAAGTTTTCTGGAATTAGATAATAAAACAAAAGCCAAAGAGATTTTTGAAGCCTTAATTGAAAATGGAGATAAGATAATCAACAAAAATATTGAAAATGAAGGTGACTTTTTTGCAATTTTTGGCGAGCGGGAGGATGAAAACACAAGGAATTCGCAAGCTTATACTTTAAGAGGACTGGGAAATAAAGGGCTTGGCAAAACGGTTCAGGCCAAAGAAGATTTGAAAAAAGCAGTTGAATTGTCGGTGAGTAATTTGTGGGCGAATACAGAATTAACGGAATTATAATTTTTAAAAATGATTAAAGTAACAAGTATGAAACATCAATCTAAAGTACTTCTAATTGTATTTATTGGAGTATTAATTTTTTCAGCATGTTCGAACAAAGAACCGAACTTAAAGACTTTCTATGTAAACAGCATTTCGGGGAACGACGTTAACGATGGTACAAACCATGAAACAGCATGGAAAAGCCTGGAGCGTGCCAGTGAAAATATTTATAAACCGGGAGAAAAGCTATTCCTTTCAAATGGCGTAACTTTTAAAGGAAAGCTAAATCTTAAAGGAGGTGGGAGCAAAGAATCTCCGGTAATTGTTTCAGGTTATGATTCGGGTGATGGGAATAAATCATTCCCTGTAATAAATGCAAAAGGTTATGTTGCAGGAATTCAAATTCAGAATGGCAGACATTTTATTATTGGCAAACTTGAAATTACTGCCGATGCCGGAGATTTGGCAGAACCTGAAGCTCAAAACAAAAGATACGGCGTTTATATTAGTGCGAACGAACCCGGAGAATATTCAAACATTCATCTGCACGATTTGCACATTCATCATATTTTTGCAAGCGAAAATATTCAAAAAGATGGGGCGAAAGCAACATCAAATATAGGCTACGGAATTTATGTGCAGATGCAAAATAAAGAGGCTAAAATAAAAAACATTAAAATCGATTATTGCAACATTGAAATGACCGGGCACACTGGAATTCGCTTAAATGGTGCTGGCGACGAAACTGGCCGCGTTTATTTAGACAGTATTACCATTGAAAACAATTACCTGAAAAATATTGGCGGGCCGGGAATGGTTCCCGGAACATGCGAAAATGTTGTTGTTCGTGGAAATGTTACCGACCACACCGGTTCTTCAATCGACGCAAGAATGCATGCCCGCGGGAGTGGAATCTGGACATGGACATGTAATAATGTACTTATTGAAAAAAATAAATTTATGCATGCTCATGGGAAAGCCGACTCGCATGGTGCACACATCGATTTTAACTGTAAAAATGTAGTGGTTCAGCACAATTTAAGTTTAGATAATGCAGGTGGTTTTGTTGAAATTTTAGGCAATAATCATAATTGTTGTTATCGCTACAATATTAGTATTAACGATGGATTCAGGGTAAAAGGAGAAAATGGTGCAAGCCAGGAGGGCAAAGTTTTATGGACAAGCGGTTACGTTGGTCGTGGGAATAAAAAAAATGGGCCTTATAATTCTTACATCTACAATAATACTGTTTTTGTAAAAGAAGGAAGTCGTTCTTGTTTCTCATTTACCCGAACTACTGAAGGAATTTTAATTGCCAATAATATTTTTTATATCCAGGGAAAAACGGTTGATGTTTCTGGCGATCAGGATACGCAGGTGGAGGATAAAAATCGCACTATTGAAAATGCAATATTCAAAAACAACCTGTTTCAGAAATCGAATATTCTTCCGGGGTCACTTATTATAAAAGATTCTGAGCCTCTGATTGGAAATCCAATGTTTACAAATCCGGGTGGTTTAATTGCGGAAGATTATATTCCCCAAAACATGGATTTGATAAAAGACAAAGGAATAAAAATCGAAAAAATACCCGGCGATGAAATTGGGTTAACCATTGGGTTGGAAGTTGAATCAGACTATTTTGGAAACGCTATTTCAGGATTGCCGGATATTGGGGCAATTGAATTGTAGTATTTTTATGAATTGAATTTAATACAATCTAAATATGGAATTTGTGAAATTACTATTTAAGGTTTCTTTTGTTGTATTATTAATTTCATGCAAACAAGAATCAAAAACCATAAAATCCGACGAAATTTGGCTTGATAATAATGGCGTTCATATTAATGCACACGGTGGTGGAATGCTTTTTTACGACGGTAAATATTATTGGTTTGGCGAGCACAAAATTGAAGGGGAAAAGGGAAATAAAGCGTGGGTTGGAGTTCACTGTTATTCATCGAAAAATCTGGTTGACTGGAAAGATGAGGGAATTGCACTTGAGGTGATTACAAACAATCCGGAACATGAAATTACAGAAGGTTGTGTTTTGGAGCGCCCAAAAGTGATTTACAATTCGGCAAGTAAAAAATTTGTAATGTGGTTTCATCTTGAATTAAAGGGGCAAGGTTACGATGCTGCACGTTCGGGAGTTGCCGTTAGCGACAAAGTTACCGGGCCATTTGAGTTTGTAAAAAGCTTTCGGCCAAATGCCGGTCGCTGGCCGTTGAACGTAAAAGAAATTCACAAACAACCTATTGCCGACGACGTTTTAGAAAAGTATTGCGGGGGAAAGGGTTGTTTGCCGGGACATCCCGATTCGGTTAATATTTTGGGGCGCGATTTTGAAGGCGGGCAAATGGCACGCGACCAAAACTTATTTGTTGACGATGATGGAACAGCTTACCACATTTATTCTTCTGAGGAAAATAGTACACTTCATATTTCAAAATTAACAGATGATTATTTGTCTGACTCGGGAGATTTTATTCGGGTTTTTTCGGATCGTTACATGGAAGCACCTGCAATATTTAAGAATAAAAATAAATATTTTTTGATTGCATCCGACTGTACCGGCTGGGCTCCAAATGCTGCACGAATGGCCTGGGCTCCAACAATTTTTGGCCCCTGGGAAGAGTTGGGGAATCCATGTTTTGGCGATGAGTCGAATCTTACTTTTCGCTCGCAAAGTACTTATGTTTTGACTGTTTCAGGAAAAGAAAATGCGTTTATTTATATGGGAGATCGCTGGAACCCGGAAAACGCAATCGATGGTCGCTACATCTGGTTACCTTTTCAGTTTAGCGAAAATGGAATTCCAAAATTAGAGTGGATGGACGAGTGGAGTCTTGATTATTTTGATTAATCTGTTTTTGTATTGACCCCTTATTTTTATAACTTAGTTTTCAATTTAAAAATCGAGTACTATGAAAAGGTCTTACTTTTACCTGTTCGCCGGAATAATTCTATTGGTATCTTGTAATCAAAACTCCTCTAAAATTGATTTAGAATCGTATGTTGAATTTCAAAAAAAGGGAACAGAAATTTCGCAAATTGCACAATCAACACTACTTGTTAATGTTGGAAAAGCTATTCAAAAAGGTGGCCCGGAACATGCTGTTGAGTTTTGTAATTTACAGGCATCCTCAATTGTCGATAGTTTGAATAATGCAAATAACTGTGTTATATCCCGTGTTTCAATAAAGAACAGAAATCCGGAAAATGGATTAAAAGACAAACAGGATAAAGAACTTTGGACTTTATTTCAGAACAATCTTTTGTCAGATACTTTGGTTCATGTTAAACAAAAACTGGTTTATTACAAGCCAATTAAAATTGGGATGCCCGCTTGTTTAAAATGTCATGGAAATCCTGAGACAGAAATAAATTCAGCAAGCTCCGAGAAACTAAAAACTTTGTATCCGAATGATTTAGCTGTCGGCTATAAACTAAACGATTTCAGGGGATTGTGGAAAATCGAATTTGAAATCAAATAATAAAGCACTACCTCAAAAACTGTGTAAGTTTAAAATCCGGGGGTTTAGTTTTTTATAGTAGAACCCATTTTATTTCTGCCTGAAATAAACCTGGATTGGCACTCCTGTAAAATTAAAATTGTCGCGGATTTGGTTCTCAATATACCTGCGGTAAGGTTCTTTTACATACTGCGGCAAATTGGCAAACAATGCAATCGATGGGGTTTGCGACGGCAATTGTGTTACATATTTTATTTTTATGTATTTCCCTTTTACCGATGGTGGCGGATATTTTTCAATTGCTTCTAAAAGAACTTCATTTAATTCGGAAGTTTTAATTCGCTGTTTCCGGTTTTCAAAAACTTCAATAGCAGTTTCCAAAGCTTTGTGAACTCGTTGTTTTGTAAGTGCCGAAACAAATAAAACAGGGACATCGGTAAACGGTGCAATCCGATCACGAATATCTTCCATGAATTTTTTAGTTGAGTGGGTATCTTTTTCAATTAAATCCCATTTGTTCACTAAAATAACAACACCTTTTTTATTCTTAACGGCGAGATTAAAAATATTTACATCTTGCGATTCAACACCCCTGGTAGCATCTATTAAAAGCAAGCAAACATCGGAATTTTCGATTGTTCGCACTGAACGTAAAACCGAATAAAATTCCAGGTCTTCGTTTACTTTTGTTTTTTTTCTCAAACCCGCAGTGTCAACAATCATAAAATCGTGGCCAAATTTATTGTACCTGGTATGAATCGAATCGCGGGTGGTACCTGCAACGTCGGTAACAATATTTCGATCCTCACCAATCAGTGCATTTATAAACGACGATTTTCCAACATTTGGACGGCCAACTACTGATAAATGAGGCAACACTTTTTCCTCATCATCTTCTACTTTTTTAGGAAAACTTGCAACTAATTTATCGAGCATGTCGCCGGTTCCACTTCCCGTCATCGACGAAATGCAAAAAATCTCACCCAATCCGAGGCCATAAAATTCCTGGGCGTCCAAAATCCGCTGGTTGTTATCGACTTTATTAACCACCAAAATCACCTGCTTATTTGTTCTCCTCAAAATGGCTGCAACCGCATCGTCGAGGTCCGTAATGCCGGCTTCCACATCAACTACAAAAAGAATAACATCGGCTTCGTCCATAGCCAGGTGAACCTGTTTGTTTATTTCTGCTTCAAAAATATCGTCGGAATTTACCACATAACCACCCGTATCGATAACTGAAAATTCAACTCCGTTCCACTCACCTTTTCCATAATTACGGTCGCGGGTAACACCCGAAACTTCATCTACAATTGCTTTCCTTTGCTCAATTAACCGGTTAAACATGGTTGATTTCCCAACATTTGGCCGTCCTACAATTGCTACTATTCTGCTGCTCATAATTTTAAATCCTAAAAAAAATTAAAGGCAAAAGCCCTTTTTCTCCTGGTCTGTTTTGTTCCCCGAATTAAAGTCGGGGTTAAAAATATCATTCTAATAATCTTGCTACATTTGGCTAAATACCCTGGTTTTTTAAAATGCATCGTAGCCAAATTTCTTTAAAGTCCTGTCTTTTTCGCGCCAGTCTTTATCTACTTTTACATATAATTCAAGAAAAATTTTCTTTTCAAAAAATTCTTCTGCATCTGTCCGGGCCTCCGTTCCAACCCTTTTAATCATATTTCCTTTGTGCCCTATAATTATCCCTTTTTGGCTATCGCGCGAAACATAAATAATAGCACGCACATTTATAATTTTGTTGGTTTCTTTAAACTCTTCAACTTCAACCTCAACCGAATACGGAATTTCCTTCTGATAATAAAGTAATATCTTTTCCCTTATTATCTCCTGGAAAAAGAAGCGCTCATTCCTGTCAGTTAGTTCGTCTTTCGGGAAAAATGGCGGGCTTTCTGGTAAGAGTTCCAATATCCGGTCAAAAATGGGTTCAATATTAAATTTCTCCAATGCCGAAATTGGATAAACATTAGCTCCCGGAAATACTGAAGTCCAGTGATCGAATAATTTTACTACCTCATCCTGGTCCGATAAATCAATTTTATTAATCAGGACAATAACGGGCATGTTCGATTTACGGACTTTTTCGATATACTCCGGATTTTTATCTACCTGCTCTTTTACATCGGTAACATATAAAATTATGTCGGCATCAATAAGTGCGGTATCCACAAATTTCAACATCGATTCCTGAAGTTTGTAGTTAGGTTTTAGAATCCCCGGAGTGTCGGAATAGACAATTTGAAAATCATCGCCACTAACAATTCCTTTAATCCGGTGACGGGTAGTCTGCATTTTCTGGGTAATAATCGATATCTTTTCCCCAACCAACGCATTCATAATCGTCGATTTCCCAACATTTGGATTTCCAATAATATTTACAAAACCTGCTTTATGTGCCGTCATAATTATAAATCGCTAAAAATCAGCGCAAAGATAACTTAATTGATTTATGATTGATAAATTATTATTTATGATTTTAAAACTTAATCATTTCATTAAAATTTTTAAGTATTTTAATTCTTGCGTTTATGAAAATCAATTATTTAGTTTGTATCGCCAATATATTTAATTGCATTATTGAACATTTAAAGTTTAATGAATAAAATTCACTTTCACTCGATTGATGCTTTACGGTTTTTTGCGTTTCTCAAAATTTATCTTTTGCATGTTCCTGTTCAAGGGGATTTCCCAATTTTTTCATATTTAAAAAGTGGGGGGGGAATTGGTGTTGCTTTCTTTTTTGTATTAAGTGGATTTCTAATTACCTACTTATTGGTATTCGATAAAATTGAGAATGGACAGATCAACATTAAAAAATTTTTGATTCGAAGGAGCCTTAGAATCTGGCCTTTGTTTTATTTAATGGTAATTATTGTTTTTTTGCTTCCTTATGAATTTAAACAAAATGCCGGGTTCCACATGGTTGGCGGAGGCTACGATTTAGACTGGAGGTACTCTTTTTCCTTCCTCGAAAATTATAAAATGCTTATTTTAGATTTGCCGGTTAAAACTACTCCGCTTACTGTATTTTGGTCGCTTTGCATTGAAGAACATTTTTATTTGTTTTGGATGACCAGCCTGTTTTTTATCCCGATAAAACATTTAAAAAAATTCTTCGTAATTAGCTTTTTCATTGCCTGGGCTGCCAGAATTATTGAACCCCTCATTTTTGAAAATGTAAGGATTGATTCAAACGATTTATTTACAAACCTCGATTATTTTGCAAGTGGTGGAATCCTCGGTTTTATGGTTGCCAAAGATTATAACAAGGTGGCCACATTTATCCAAAAAATTCCAACCTGGATTAAATATTCCGTTATTGTTTTTGTAATTCTGATTGTTGTTTTTCAAAAAGAAATTTTGCCTTACGAAACCGGATCGATCTTTTTTATTTTCCGCTCATCGATAATTGCCATAATATTCACCTTTTTAATTGCCGTATTTATTCCATTAAATTCAGTAATAAAAATTAAAAATCCTGTGTTATCTTACTTAGGCAAAATAAGTTACGGCTTGTATGTTTATCATATAATTTGGATTCATGTTATATTCCAATACATGATAAACAGAAACATAAAAATCGACGACTGGCTTACACTATCAATTTTTATTGGAGTTACTTTAGGAGGTTCAGTTCTTGTAAGCAGTTTATCGTTTCGATACTTTGAAACGCCATTTCTGTCGTTGAGGGAAAGACTAACAAAAACCCGTTCTAAATAAGCATTACTAAACATTACCGAAATAATCCCTGCCACAGAAGCCTTCATCCTTTTGGAAACTTCCTGTTTTTTTGTATCTTATGAGGTTTCCGATTTACTAAAAAAAAAGCCATGAATTCAATTGCTATTTGGGACAAAGTCGCCATCTCGGTTAGATCACGCAAAATATTACAAACCATTTTACAGGAAAACCCGGTATTGGAAAAAATTATGCGAAATTCAGAAAGCGAAATTGGAGCAAGAGAAGCTACACGCAACTGGATTTTGCCCATTTTAAAAAGAAATACTGCGGCAGAAGAATTTTATAAAAATGAAAATAATAACTTGAAGTTATTCAGCTTACTAAACTGGCAAGACCTCGCTGCTATCCGTATTCTCGATTACATTGACCATGCTAACGAAGAATATCCTGACCAGAATATTGGTGGAGAAATTGCTATTACCAATCCAATAAAAATGTTATGGCTGGCCACCAATTTTGGCACCGGTGGTGGCAAAGCTGGTTTTTTTTACGACATGCTTCAACTTTTTAGGCAATTAAACGGGAAATCCACTTTGAACCCACCTAATAAAAACCAGGTTGAGAACTGGATGGAAAAATATCCTTCCGGCCTTAATCGAGAAATTGAGGAATTAAGAAAAATCAACCAAAAACGAATCATTAAAATTTTAATCAAAAAAATAGATAGTGGAGAAATATCCCATAGCAAATATAATTTTGGTCTCAATATTTCTTTCGCTCAGAAAGAGAAAAAAATGATGGAGTGGTGGAATGAAAGTAAATTCCATTTACGATTTGCTATTCGTTCACCTGAACTATTGAATGAAATGCTTGACTACACGCTCACGCCGGAGACGATGAAGATTCTTAAGAAAGCAAAGAAAAAAGGAATCCCGTTTTTTGTAAATCCTTATTACTTATCATTACTAAACGTTTATATTCCCGATTTTGCTGTAGGTGCCGATATGGCTATTCGTTGTTATGTTATTTACAGCAAACAATTGGTCGAAGAATTTGGAAATATTGTAGCCTGGGAAAAGGAGGACAAAGTGGAGCCCGGAAAACCCAACGCCGCAGGCTGGATTTTAACTTCACACAACATTCACCGGCGATATCCCGAAGTGGCTATTTTTATCCCCGACACGGTTGGACGTGCTTGTGGCGGACTTTGTGCAAGCTGTCAGCGGATGTACGATTTTCAGAGCGGACACCTTAATTTCGACCTTAAAAAACTAAAACCTACTGAATCGTGGAGTGAGCGACTACCCAAACTGCTTAACTACTTTAAAAACGATTCTCAACTGAGGGATATTTTAATTACAGGAGGCGATGCACTTATGAGTAACGATGCAAGCCTGAAACAAATTCTGGATGAAATTTTTAAAATTGCAAAACTAAAAAAGCAAGAGAATAATTCACGTTCAGAAAAAGAAAAATATGCCGAAATTGTAAAAATACGAATAGGGACTCGTTTACCTGCTTATTTGCCACAACGAATAACTCCCCAACTAGCGGGAATTCTTTTAGATTTTAAAGAAAAAGCTCAGAATATTGGGATAAAACAATTTGTTATTCAAACTCATTTCGAATCACCCATGGAAATTACCCCCGAATCTCAAAAAGCTGTAAAACTGCTATTGGATTCCGGCTGGGCAGTAACAAACCAACTTGTTTTAACATCTGCAGCCTCGCGGCGGGGACACACAGCAAAACTCCGCAAAGTACTTAACCAGATTGGAGTACTTACTTACTATACTTTCACGGTTAAAGGATACAAAGAAAACAGTGCCAATTTTGCTCCCAATGCACGCGCTGTACAAGAGAAAATTGAAGAGAAGATTTTTGGATTAATCCCAGATGAAGATATGGAATTTGCCCAATCTCTATTACTCGACCCCCAAAACCTGATAAATAATGTAAATCAATTACGCGAAAAAACCGAATTGCATTTCCTTTCAACCGACCGCAATATTTTAAATCTCCCGGGAGTTGGAAAAAGTCTGACATTCCGTACCATTGGAATTACAAGGTATGGAAGACGAATTCTGGAATTCGAACACGACCAGACCCGCACTCACAGCCCTATTATTAATAAAATGGGCAAAGTTGTAATCATAGAATCTAAATCTATTAACGAGTACCTTGAACAACTTCGTGAGATGGGTGAAGAGCCGCAGGAATATTATAGTATCTATGGTTATTCCATTGGGCAAACCGAACCGCGAATGGCCATGTACGAATATCCAGAATATGATTACGAGGTAACAAAAGAATTTACTAACCTGGAGATTTGAAACTATAAACTTTTTTCAATCATACTTTTTGCCCAGTTGGAAGCCCGTTCCAATTCTCCCTCAACCAGCGGGCCTTCTTCTCCCGCGACTAAAAAACCTTCGGGTAGAAGTACGGAGATTCCCCCCTTTTTTTGAAGTGCTTTTGCAATGTGTTTAGCTGCGTATCCACCGGTTTTCACAATGAATCGTATCGATTTAGATTTTATTTTCGGCAGCGAGAGACGGGTATCAAAAGCTGCAACCTTCACCCCTTTCAATCCTGTTTTTGCAATACTTTTCAGAAAATTTATACTGTTTTCGCTTGGTCGAAATCCACGTGTTGGAGAGCCAACAATTAAAATATCTATATCAGAAATTTGATTGTGCAACACCATAGAAACGTCTAAAACTTCAACTTCATTATTTTCATTTAGCGCATTTCCAATTGTTTGTGCAATTTGTTTTGTGTTGCCAAAGAAAGAATCATAAATAACAACTATTTTCATTTGCGAAATATTTTGTTTGCAAAAGGTTTTTCAATTCCTGCAAAACTCATAGCAGATCGGATTCCGTCGGCGGCACTCGAAATTATTCCTCCGGCATAACCACTCCCTTCTCCTATCATATACAAATTATCAAAATTTTCAACCAAGCCATTTTTTTCGCGGATTACTTGAATTGGCGATGAAGTTTTGCTCTCAAATCCAATTAGGTTTCCTGTTTCAAAACCTCTCATTTTTCTGATAAAATCTGATAATCCGATTTGCATCGATTTTACAATTGGATTTGGTAACAATTCCCAAAGTGGAGCAGGTTTTAGCCCAAGTGGATAACTGCTTTCGAGATTATTGATTTTGCTTTTTTGTTTTAAAAAATCAGAGATGGAGCATGCCGGAGCTTTGTAACCATTAGAAAATTTAAAAAACAATTCTTCTAAATTTTGTAAGTTTTCAAGCGCTTCCAGAGGCGAAACTGTTTTCCGTGCCAATTCATCGGGATGAATTCCGGCAACACAAGCGGCGTTTGCAAAGTTGCCGCCTCGTTTGTAAAAACTCATGCCGTTTACAATGTTTGTATTTGCGTATGCCGCAGCAGGTACAACAATTCCGCCCGGGCACATACAAAACGAAAATACCTGATGTTTGCCATCGGCAGGTGAAGTTAAACGGTATTCAGCGGCTTTTACGCCAGGCAATTTTTTGTGTCCCCACTGTGCTTGATTAATTATTTCCTGCCGGTGTTCCATTCGGCTTCCAATGGCAAAATTTTTGGTTCGGAAAGGAATGCCACGTCGGATTAACATTTTGTAGGTTTCGTAAGCAGAATGACCCGGCGCAATAAATAAGGCATCGCTTGGTAAATTTCCTTTTGAAGTGATTGCTTCCGTAATTTTTGAGTTTCGAATGACAATATCTTCTAGCATGGTTTCGAAAAGAATTTTACCCCCTATCTTTTCAAACTCAATTCGTAAATTACGTACTATTTTTCTGAGATTATCAGTTCCCACATGTGGGTGCGCCATGTATATAATTTCTTCGGGTGCACCAGCTTTTACATAATTTAAGAGTATAAAATGTTTCTCTTTTGAAATTCGTTTTGAACGAGAAGTGAGCTTGCCATCGGAAAAAGTACCTGCCCCACCTTCGCCAAATGAGTAGTTGTTTTGAGCATCAAAAATTTCGGTTCGTTCAAACGTTGTAATCGATTTGCCACGTTTTTCAACTTCCGAACCGCGTTCAATTAAAGTAACTTTAAATCCTGCCTTTTGTAATATCAGCGCACAGAAAAAACCTGCGGGGCCACTTCCTACGACAACAATTTGTTCTTTTCGTTTTTTAAGTGGAATCTCCAATATTTCAGAAACCGGTGATTTACCTTCTTTAATCTCAGGGGAATTAACAGCCACTTTTACCAGCCAGAAGATATTCGATTTTTTACGTGCATCCAGACTTTTGTTTTCAATTTGAAATGAAAAATCTTTTATTCGTAATTCTTTTGCAATCTTTCTCTGAAGTTGCTCGTCAGTAAAATTGGTGGGCAGTTTTAAAGTTATTGTTTTAAATCCCATGTAATTTTAATTTCTTCAAAATTAAAGAATCAAAACATCATTTAAAAACATTGTGAATGCGTTTTGATTTTTAAAAATACCGGTTTAACTCTGCTACCGTTCTGCTTAAATCTCGCTCCAGTTCGAGAAGATTATTTACACTATTGTAATAAATTGAAAGTTCGATAATATAATCAATTAAAGATATTTCGCCTTTGTCTAAAGCCTTTTTTAACAATTCAGAATTATCGAATTTTTGCAAACTTATGCGGTAATCAGCTGCATTTTTTTGTATCCCCACTGCTTTTGTGTGGAGTATTTTTAACTGATTATAATATTGAACTTTATTGTCGACAACAATATTGTGAAATGCAACTGTCTGAGCCTCAGAATATTTTACTTTGTTTTTGTTTTCCCACAACGGAATAGATAAACCAACTGCAACTCCCTGAAATTGTTCCCCTGTTATTTTTTCGCTCATGTAACCAGCCTGAAGTTTCGGTAAACTCAAGGCCTTGTTTAGTTTTTCCTGTTTTTGACTAATTTCAATTTCTTGTTTCAACCAACTCAGGACAGGATTATTCTGTTCAGCAACTAAATACCACTGTTCGAAATCAGCCGGAATTCCCATTGATTGAAATTGACTTTCAGTAAAGTTGATAAAAATCCCACCGTTTAATCGGATTAATTCCGCCAACAAAGACACCCTTTCAATTTCTATCGACTCTACTTCTTTGCCAACATTCAATAAGTTTAATTGTGCTTTGTTGAAATCCAAAATATTTATTTCACCACTTTCGAATTTTATTTTATATGCTTTCGCAATACTTTGTGCATGATCGAATCGTTTCAACAATTCTGATTTTAAAGCATTTGTAAATACTAAATCGTTACAAACCAAGCGTGTTTGCAGAAGCAGGGTTTTTCGCTGTTTTTGATATTCGAGTTCAACTTGTTCGTTTCTGGTATTTGCGATTTGATTTTTATACTTGTAAGCCGTTGGGAAATCGAAAGTTTGCTTTATGCTGAAATCTGTTCGATTGCCAATTGCAGAAGGATTACCCCACAAATAGTTAAATTCAACTTCAGGATTTTGAATATAAATACCGGTCCGGTTGCCAATTTTATCAGCTTCGGCACTTTTTCGCAAAGCCGAAAGTGTTGTGTTGTTCTTTTCTATTTCAGCCAAAACAGTGTCGAAATTATTTTGAGAAAATAGATTTAAGCTAAACGTAAAAATACTTATCAGAGCTAAAATTATATTTTTCATTTGATTGTGTTTTTTTCAATTATTAATCGAGTGGAATGATAAAATGGTGATTCTCGACGAATCACCATAAATCATTTTCATTCCATTATTTGACTTTATTTCTGTTTAAAATGCTGTAAAATATTGGCACAATAAAAATATTGAGCAAAGTTGAAGTGAGTAATCCACCCAAAATTACTTTTGCCATCGGACTTTGAATTTCATTACCCGACAAATCGCCTTGAACGGCAAGTGGAATAAGAGCTAATGCTGCTGTTAAAGCTGTCATTAAAATAGCATTTAATCGATCGGATGAACCTTTAATTATTGTTTCACCCATAGATTTCCCCCTGCTTTGTAACCTTTGATAATTAGAAATCAATAGTATTCCGTTTCGGGTTGCAATGCCAAAAAGTGTAATAAAACCAATAATTGCCGGGATGCTTAAAATGCCCGATGTAAAATATATGGCAAACACACCGCCAATTAATGCCAGGGGCAAATTAAGCAGGATAATTCCGGCCAATTTAAAATTCCTGAATTCCTGGAACAGTAAAAGGAAAATTATCAAAATGGCAAGTATCGATGTTAACATTAAAGTCCGCGAAGCTTTTTCTTCGCTTTCAAACTGTCCGCCAAATTCAATCCGGTAACCTTCGGGCAATTCAATATCGGCACTTATATTTTTTTGAATATCCTGAACGACTCCGCGTAAGTCGCGCCCGGCAACATTTGCAGCTATAACAATTTTTCGTTGTACATTTTCCCTGCTAATTGAACTTGGACCAGAAACAGAAACAATGTCTGCAACCTGTTCCAACGGCACTTTTTTACCATCGTGGGTATCAATTAATGCTGAACGAATTCCGTCGATTGTTTCGGTATAATCTTTATTTAAGCGAAGGATTAAATCGAATCTACGTTGGCCTTCGTAAATTTCCGACAGTTTTTCTCCCCCAAAAGCAATGTCAACATATTCGTTAAACTGTTCAATCGTGATTCCATAATTGGCCAACATTTCACGGTTTGCACGAATCTGGATTTGTGGTATTTCAATTTGCTGGTCAACATTTACATCAACCAAACCATCGATATCATTAATCGAATTTTTTATTTGATTTCCGATGGCGAACATTCTGTTTAAATCGTTGCCAAAAAGTTTTATTGCAATGTTTGCCCTGGTACCCGAAAGCATGTGATCAATCCGATGCCCCAGCGGCTGCCCGACAGTGAATGCGATGCCTGGAATCCGTGCCAAAGTTTCTCTAACATCAGCCATAAATTCTTCTCGCCCTCTATCTGATAATTCGAAATTAACATCAATTTCTGCACTGTTAGTAGTTTGCGAATGTTCGTCTAATTCACCCCGACCAGTCCTTCGGGCGGTACTCGAAATTTCCGGGAGGGCCAATAATTCTGTTTCAATAAGATTGCCTAAACGATCGCTTTCTTCTAACGAAGCACCGGGTTTTGTTACTGCAGAAATTGTCAGCGAACCTTCATTAAACTCAGGTAAAAAACTTCTCCCAAATGTTGAAAAGGCAAAAAGAGAAACAATAAATACCCCCAAAGTAGAAAAGATTACCACCTTTTTATGTTTCAAAGTCCAAATCAAAAATTTCTCGTAATAGTAGGTTAATTTGCGAACCAACCATTTTTCCTTTTTATTTTTTGTAAGATATTTTTCGTTTGTAAGAATTATTTTAGCCAGCAACGGAGTTAAAGTCATTGCAACAATAAGCGAAACAAACAGCGAAACGATAAAAGAAATTCCCAGCGGTTTCAACATTCGTCCTTCCATTCCTGAAAGAAAAAACAGAGGTAAAAATGCGACCATAATTATTAAAGTTGCATTTAAAATAGATGCCCGTATTTCTTTCGATGCTTCAAACACAACAGTAAAAGATGATTGCCTTTGGTCAGGCGGTTTTTGATGATTTTGCCGAAGCCGTTTATATACATTTTCAACATCGATAATAGCATCGTCAACCAACGAACCGATGGCAATTGTCATCCCGCCAAGACTCATGGTATTTATGTTTAAGCCAAAAACTTTCATTACCATAATTGAACCAAACAGCGACAAAGGAATTGCCAGCAAAGAGATGATTGTGGTTCGGAAACTACCTAAAAATATAAACAAGATGATTATTACAAAAATGCCACCTTCGAGAAGCGCGTTTTTTACATTGTTAACAGATGTTGAAATAAAATCTGCCTGGCGGAAAATCTTAGTATCCAGCCTGACATCCGTGGGAAGTGATTTTTGAAGCAGTGCAAGATTTTTTTCAATCCGTTCGGTAACATCCAGTGTATTAACTTTTGGTTGTTTTGAAATGGAAATAATAACTGAGGGTGTGGCATTTTCGGAAGCGTGCCCCATTTTAACTGCACTCCCGATTTTCATTTCTGCTACATCACGAATTCTTATGGGTTTTCCATTTCTCGATTTAATATACGAATTACCTAAAACCTCCAAATCTGAAGTCCGCCCAATTCCGCGAACTACATATTCATTTCCAAATTGTCTGACAACTCCTCCTGTTGAGTTTTGGCTTATTCCTTTACATACTTCGGCCAGTTCTGACATTGACACTCCGTAATAACTCATTTTTTGTGGATTCGCCAGCACCTGATATTGTTTGTAATCGCCACCAATAATAGTAACCTGCGAAACACCGCCAGTTGCCAAAATCAAAGGTTTTACATTCCATTCGGCAATGGTACGCAGCTCCATCATGTTGGTACTGTCGGCCTGCATTCCAATAAAAAATATTTCGCCCATTACACTCGATTGAGGAGCCAGTGCGGGTTGTCCAACTCCAATGGGCATTTGTGAAGAAACCCTGTTTAGTTTTTCGCTAACAATTTGCCGTGCTTTAAAAATGTCAGTTCCCCAATCGAACTCAACCCATACAAACGAAAAACCCTGCGAAGAAGCCGAGCGCACGCGGCGCACATCGGTTGCTCCGTTTACTGCTGTTTCTATCGGAAAAGTTACCAACCTTTCAACTTCTTCTGAAGCCATTCCGTGAGCATCGGTCATAACAACAACTGTTGGCGCAGTTAAATCGGGAAATACATCAACATCCATATTTATGGCAGTTCTTGTTCCGAAAACCACCAATATCATTGAACTGAGCAAAATGAGGTATTTGTTGTTCAATGAAAATTTTATAATATTATTTAACATAGTATGGCGATTTAATGTACATGACCGGAGTGAGCATCTAAAGTACCTGTTGCCTGGGCCAGTTTAATAAGAATAGCACCTTTTGAAACAACACGTTTTTCTGCAGTTAACCCTTTTGTAATTTCCGTTCTTAACCCATCGCTTGCCCCGATTTTTACTTCCCTTTTTTCAAAAAGTTCGGGAGTAATTTGCACAAAAACCGAGAGATTTCCCTGTTCTTCCAACAATGCTGAATTGGGAATTGTAAGTGCCTGGTTATTGGTAATTGTTTTTAAATACAACTCAACAAAACTGCCGGAGACAAAACCAAACTTGTTTTCAATTTGTAAATTAACAGGGATTAAATAATTATCGCTGTTGGTGCTTTTCCCAAACGATAAAATTTCACCATTTAATTGTTCGAGCGAGTAAGTTTTATTATCGTGAAGGGTGCGAATGTTGGCCGAATTAATTGAACCCAAAATGGAGGCGTATTTTTGACGGACTTCGGCACGTAGCAAAAGCGTTTCGTTGTTCGCGATGCTAACAATTGCCTTCCCGGCTTCTACATACTGTCCGTTTTTAACAAATAGCTGTTTTACAAATCCACTTACCGGACTGGTAACAATTTGCCCCGAAGAATTAAAGTTTTTGTTCAGGTTATCAAATACTACTTTTGCATTATCGTAATGATTTTTTGAGTTTAGTAAATTTTTTTCTGAAACTATTTTTTCTTTTGCAAGCTCCTGCACCCGTTCGAAATCTGCTTTTGCTTTTTCAAAATTATTTTGTGCTTCAGCAAATCGCACCGAAGAATTATTATTGGCTAATTCGTTACCGGAAATCGTAAATAAAATTTGCCCTTTTGAAACACTTTCCCCTTCAAGTATTTTTTCAGCTGGGAGAATTACAATCCCATTTGTTTTTGCTGAAACTAAATTCTCATTTTCCGGCATTGACAGAACTTGTGCTGAAGTTTTAATAACTTGTCCGAAGGGTTCGATTTTGGGCATTTCAGTTGCAAACTCAACTTTCCATGACTGTTCTTTCGAAAAAAAAGTAACATTAGTTTCTGAAATTTCAGCTTCTTCAGCTTCGTGAATTGCATCGTGATCATCAAAAAACACTTCAATATCCTGGGCAATTAACAAATAATCCCCTTTTTCGGTTTTTATATCAAATTTCAACACTCCTTTACCTTCTTCTTCCGGCACGATATTAAAACTATAAATACCTTTCCGGCTTGGTTTTTCCAATGTTTGGCTTACTTCTTTTCCATTCACAATTAGCCGAATTGTCATGCTGCCATTTTCCAACGCAGTAAAATCGGGCAAATTTGTAAAGTGCGATAATACTGTTGATTTATGGCCAACCACAAATGGGTCTGCTTCTGCAAACAGCTCAAATTCATTGCTGTATGAAGTTATTTGAATTTTTACGTCTTCGTGTACATGAGCATCATCAGCTACTACTTCTTGTTCATGATCGTGAATGTCGGTTTCGGTTGCCTCATTTTCGTTCTTGTGACCACATCGCACATAAATTAAGGCAAGCATTGCAAATAAAAATATCTTAATTTTCATCAGAAATATTGTTTAAATTTTAAAAAATAATTGAATTATGAATACATATAAAACAGCGGTAATTAAATTATCGCTGGTATTCAATTGAAAGTTCTTAATTAAACAATAGGAGGCGCTCGCAAGCCAAACACTCTGTTTATGAAGAGCGAGTCAGCCGAAGTAATTAAAGGAGGTGGGTTACCAAAAAATTTGAACTGAGTTAAACCTATCGATATCTTTTTACTAAAAATTGCCTGAAATAAATCAGAACCATGTTTATTGAATTTATCATCGAAAAGTTTATTCTCTTGTTTTATCTGTTTTGAAGGAATTATAAAATCGTGGGCCAACACGCAACATTGAACATCATGACCGTCATCGTGATCAGGAGTGCCATGATCGTGTTCATGCGTATCACTGCATGATTCGTGATGAGAATGTACCACGACTATTTCTCCATGATGCTGATGATGAGGCAACATTATATGAGCCAACATAATAATATTAGCAACGAGGATAAAAGATATTGCTGTGACCCGTTTAATCATTTTCCAATAATATCGGAGCAAAGGTAATAGAAATTTTATCTTTTCTTATTCTATAATTTATAGTTATGATAAGTATTGGTATGCCGATTTTAGAACCATTCAGTTTTTTATAGTTGATTCACAAATGGCATAAAAATTAAATATAGCTGTAACGAATCCTGAATTTGGGCGTCTTACAAAACAAAAACGGCAAAGTGCCTTAAAGCCAAAAAACGTAAACAGACAAAAAACAATTTTCACACGAAAAAAAGGGGCGTTTGTCGAATAAATGAGGAAAATAAACAGAGAATTCTTCATTTTTAAAGTGAAAACAAAAACAATTGCCAACTCCGCCATGAGTGGGCAGAAAGCAAAAAACAATGATTAGTTTAAACAACGTTCACAAATCGTATGTAACGGGTAGTAATTCGCTGCATGTATTAAAAGGAATCGACCTGGAAATTAAACAAGGAGAATTTGTTTCGATTATGGGTTCTTCCGGTTCTGGTAAATCAACTTTACTTAACATCCTCGGCATTTTAGATAATTACGATCAGGGTTCGTATTATTTAAACGGAACTCTGGTAAAAAATATGTCGGAGAAAAAAGCAGCTCAACTACGAAACGAGTTGGTTGGTTTTGTATTTCAGTCGTTCAATTTGATTTCGTTTAAAAACGCGATGGAAAACGTAGCACTTCCGTTATATTATCAGGGAGTTCCGCGTAAAAAGAGAAACAAAATTGCCCTTGAATATTTAGATAAAATGGGTTTATTGGAGTGGGCTGAACATTTACCTAACGAAATGTCAGGTGGACAAAAACAGCGCGTAGCAATTGCTCGTTCACTAATTTCAAAGCCTAAAATTATTTTTGCCGACGAACCAACCGGAGCGTTGGATACCTCAACATCGTACGAAGTAATGGAAATTCTAAAAGAGATTAATAACGAAGGGATTACAGTAATTTTGGTTACACACGAGCACGACATTGCTGCCATGACGCATAAAATTATTCGGCTGAATGATGGAGTTATCGCAGAAATCATTAAAAATGGTGATCTAAAACACTGGAAACATCAGTACGCAAAAGAACTGGAAACTGCTTAAGAAAGTATTCAGTCACAGTTTACAGTCGCAGTTAATAAAAAACCTTTCATCAATTAACATTTAAACTCGAAACTAAAATGTTTGATATCGATAAATGGCAAGAGATTTTAGCCACAATCAAAAAAAATAAAATGCGCACTTTCCTCACAGGCTTCAGCGTTGCCTGGGGAATTTTTATGCTCATGATTTTGCTTGGTTCCGGCAATGGTCTCAGCAATGGGGTTTCACAAAATTTTATGCGCGATGCTGTAAATGCAATGTGGTTGTGGAGTGGCGAAACCAGCATTCCATATCAGGGAATGAAAGAGGGAAGACGGATTCAACTTACAAACGATGACTACGATATTATTAAAGATTTACCCGGTATTGAATATACATCGGGCAGATATTATATAAGTGGAAACACTTTTTCTTATGGAAGCGAATATGGAAATTATACGGCTATTACATGTCATCCCGAGTTAAAAGAAGTAGAGTCGATTGATATTATTGACGGAAGATTTATAAACCAAATTGATATTAACAAGGCGAGAAAATCGGTTGTGCTTGGAGAAGATATTTACGATGCACTTTTTAAAGAAAAGGATGCAATTGGAGAATATATAAGGGTAAATAATATCCCGTTTAAAGTTGTAGGAATTTGCAAGGAGGGTGGCGGCACTCGTAACCGAAATGCATATATTCCTGTATCTACAGGTCAAAAAGTATTTAATGGTTCCAACCGTTTAAACAATTTTGCACTCACAATAAATGCCAATACTTTGGAAGAAAGTCAGGCTATTGAAGCACAGGTTCGCGAGACGCTGGCCCGAAAACACAAATTCGATTCTTCGGATAGATCTGCACTGGGTTCCTACAACAAATTAGAGGATGTTATTCAAACCATGAAAATATTTCAGGCAATAAATATTTTTATTTGGATTATTGGTATTGGAACCTTAATTGCCGGAGTGGTTGGCGTAAGTAATATTATGCTGATTATTGTAAAAGAGCGCACAAAAGAAATAGGAATTCGCAAAGCAATTGGTGCAAGTCCGGCTTCGGTAATCGGATTAATTTTACTTGAATCGGTTTTAATTACAACCATTGCCGGATACATTGGATTGGTACTTGGAGCAGGTTTAATGGAAGGAATTAATTTTATTGTGGAACAACAATATGCGGCATCTGCAGCTACCAACGGAGGAAATGGAGAAACGCTGTTTCGTAATCCAACGGTTGATTTAAATGTTGCTATATCGGCCACAATGTTATTGGTATTTGCCGGTACACTTGCTGGTTATATTCCTGCTAAACGTGCTGCTAAAATTAAACCGATAGAGGCTTTGCGGGATGAGTAGCCTCCCCCAGCCCCTCCAAAGGAGGGGAGTAAGAAAAAGATGATGTATGTAGCAAAGAGTAGTATTGAATTATGAGTTCTTCAGGCTGAAAGTCTGAAATATAACAGCACAGGGCAACGCCCTGTGAAAAGAGCCGGAGTTTTTTGGTAGGCTGAAAGTCTGCAAGAAGAAAGAAGACTAAAAAAATATAGAAGTTCAAAGAAAAATTTAAGTATGAAAAACTTGAAACTTTGAACTTGAAACTTTAAACTCGAAAAGAGATGTTCGATTTAGACCTTTGGAAAGAAATATTAAGTGCCTTAAAGAAAAACCGCATGCGAAGTTTTATGACTGCATTTGGTGTTTTTTGGGGAATATTTATGTTGATAGTAATGTCGGGCACTGGCAGAGCTTTGGAAAATGGAGTAATGGACGGCATAAAAGCTTTTGCTTCGAACTCTGCATTTTTTTGGACAGAACCAACCAGCAAGCCTTACGATGGATTTCAGCGGGGAAGAAGATGGAATTATAAAAACACAGATATAGAATATATACGCACACACATTAGCGATGTGGAATATTTATCACCTCGTTTATTTGGTGCAAATACACGCGATGGAGACAACACTATTCGAGGTAAAAAAACCGGAGCTTTTAATGTTTTTGGCGATTATCCTGATTTCTTCAAAATCGACCCATGGTCACCCATAAAAGGGCGATTAATTAATGAAATTGATATTCGGCAAAACCGCAAAGTGTGCAATATTGGAGAGCGGGTTGTGGAAGTAATGTTCGATGAAGAGGAAGATCCAATTGGAGAGTATATAAAAATAAATGGAGTATATTTTCAGGTGGTTGGTGTTGTGCATGCCGAAACTAGGGTGAATATTGGTGGTGGCAGAAAAGAGGAAACAATAATTATTCCTTTTACAACCATGCAAAAAACATACAATCATGGCGATGTGGTACATTTTTTCTCAGTAACCTCCGACCCCGGAGTGCCGGTTAGCAAAGTTGAAACAAGATTAAAAGAGTTGTTAAAAGAACGACATCACATTGCGCCCGATGATTTGCAAGCAATTGGATCATTCAATATCGAAGTAGAGTGGAAAAAATATACCGGTCTGTTTACCGGAATTCAACTTCTTACCTGGATTGTAGGAATAGGAACATTGTTGGCAGGTGTAATTGGGGTTAGTAATATTATGTTGGTTATTATTAAGGAGCGCACACAGGAAATTGGAATTCAACGAGCCATTGGTGCAACTCCCGGAACGATTATCACGCACATTGTCGCCGAAAGTGTTTTCCTGACTGTAATGGCAGGTTATATTGGTTTGGCTCTTGGTGTTGGATTGCTGGAGTTATTAAATATGGCGCTGGAAGCTGGTGCGCAAGATGAAGTATTTTTCAGAAACCCTGAGATTAGTTTTACGATGGCTGTTGCAGCTTTAGCTGTACTTGTATTATCTGGTATTGTCGCCGGGTTAATTCCTGCCAGACGTGCTGTTAGTATAAAACCCATCGATGCAATTCGTGATGAGGGAATTTGAAAATTATTATTGATAAGTGATTAATTATTATTTTAAATAAAACAAAAAAAGCTCGAAGCTCATGGCTCGAAGCTCATAGCTAAAAAATAGAAAAATGAAAAAAGTATTAAGAATTTTAGGAATTGTAGTGCTGATTGGAGCATTTGGAGGAACACTGTTTTTCCTGTACAACAAATCGAAAGATAAGGAGGATGTGTTTGAAACAAAAAATCCTTTTGTTAGCGATGTAATTATGAAAACTGTGGCAACCGGTTCGGTGGTACCACGTTTCGAAATTGAAATTAAACCACAGGTTTCAGGAATTATCGATGAGCTATTTCTTGTGGCCGGCGACCGTGTTACCAAAGGTCAGGTTGTGGCGCGAATAAAAATTATTCCTGATATGGTTAGTTTGAATTCGGCTGAAACAAGATTGAACAGGGCGAAGTTAAACAATGAAGATGCAAAAATTGATTACGACCGTCAACAGAAATTGTTTGATAAGAATGTAATTTCTTACGAAGAGTTTAAAAGTGCAAAACTTGGCTACGATTCTTCGAAGGAGGAATTAACGGCGGCAGAAAATAATTTAGAATTAATTAAAAACGGTGTAACAAAAAAGGCTAAAAGTGCTACTAATACGCTTGTTCGTTCAACCATCGATGGAATGGTATTAGATGTGCCGGTTGAAGTGGGTAACTCGGTCATTCAGTCGAATACCTTTAACGATGGTACAACCATTGCGTCGGTTGCAAACATGAACGATATGATTTTTGAAGGGAATGTAGATGAAACCGAAGTGGGTAAAATTAGGGAAGGAATGCCCATTGAATTGGAAATTGGTGCCATTGACAAAGAAAAATTTGCAGCTCATTTGGAATATATTTCACCAAAAGGAGTGGAGGAGAATGGAGCTATTCAATTTGAAATAAAGGCAAATGTACAGCTAAAAGAAGGGCAGTTTATCCGTGCCGGTTACAGTGCAAATGCAAATATTGTTTTGGAGCGGAAAGACAGCGTAATGGTAATTCCCGAGGGAATGTTGAAGTTTGAAGACGACTCTTCGTATGTTGAAATTGAAATGGGCGAAGAGCAGCAATTTGAAAAAAGATATGTACAAACCGGATTGTCTGATGGCATTAATATTGAAATAACCGAAGGCTTGAAAATTGAAGATAAAGTGAAAGGTGAAAAAATCGATCCAAAGAAATTAAAAGATGATGAAGCCAGTTAAGAAAAATGTTAGGTAGTTCACTTTGGTTCATATAATTTTAGCATGAAATAAAAAACAAATAAAAATGAAGAATCTTTTAACTCTATTTTTTGGATTATTGCTTTTAAGTGCGAGTTTTACAGGTACATCGCAGGAAAACTGGTCGCTGCAAAAATGTATCGATTATGCACTTGAAAATAATATTCAATTAAAACAACAAGCCTTAAATACTGTTTACAGCGAAACCCAGGTAAATCAGGCAAAATCCGATCGCTTGCCGAATTTAAATGCTGGGATCTCAAACAACTTTAATTTTGGACGTTCAATAACTTACGATAATACCTATAAAAATGTGAACTCGTCGCAATACAACGGCTATCTTTCAACCGATGTTACTTTGTGGAACGGATTAATACTTCAAAATACAATCAAACAACGTTCACTCGATTTGCAGGCTACAATTCAGGATTTGCAAAAAGCAAAAGATGATATGATGTTGAGTATTGCAGCATCGTATCTAGAAATTTTATTTGCAGAGGAACTGGAATTGGTTTCGCTGGCACAAATAGAAGTTACACAGCAGCAAATTAACCGTACACAACAATTGGTTGATGCCGGTAGTTTGGCCCGGGGTGCACTGCTCGAAATTGAGGCACAACTGGCCCGCGAAGAACTCCAGCATGTAAACGACCAAAACCGTGTGCAATTGGCTTACCTAAATATGTACCAGTTTTTGGAACTTCCCATTGCCGAAAGTTTTAAAATTGAAAAACCAAAATTGATTGAAATTAGGGCAAATTCTAGCATGGCAAATTCATTCGATGTATTTAAAAATGCCATGAATGTGCGCCCGGAAATAAAAGCGGCACAGCTTCGTGTTGAAAGTTCAAGACGACAATTGGATATTGCAAAAGGTTACCGTTATCCAAGCCTGAGTTTTGGGGCAAATTATTACAATTTGTACAATAATAAATACACCGATTTCACTGGTACAGATATATCGTTTTCCGATCAGTTAAAAAATAACAAACGATACGGAATGGGACTTACATTGAACATTCCAATCTTTAATCGTTACCAGGTAAAAAATAGTATTTCGAATGCAACCCTTCAAATTACCGATTTCGAATACCGTTTGCAAAATTCCAGAAATGTACTGAGAAAAGATATTGAACAGGCTTACACAAATGCACTGGCAGCTTTAAACCGCTATATTTCCAGCGAAAAGGCAGTAAGTTCTATGGAAGAAGCTTTTCGTTATACAGAAGAAAAATTTAATGTTGGGATGGTAAATACGGTTGAATATAACCAGAGTAAAAACAATTTAACCATGGCCCAGTCTGAACTTCTGCAATCGAGATACGAATATATTTTCCGTACAAAAATTCTCGATTTTTACAACGGGGTTCCGATTGAATTATAATATTTTTTAGATGGAGGGGAAGTGAACAGCCCCAAAACCATCAAGCTTGAACATTGTTTTTTGTGCCCGTACAGTTTATTTTGTACGGGCTTTTTTAATAAAAGAAAAAAAGATTGCTGGTTTGTGGCGTTGATTATTTCTGATCATTTTCCTCAGAATAGCCTCTGAACAAAATAGTTATCGTAAACATAATAAATCATTTTGTTCACAAAATTTCATTTATATCTTTCCTTACCAAATCTTATGTAACATTGAGGAATTAATATCGTTAAACGAACAGAACAATTTTTAACTCGAAATCAAATATATCGAAATGCAATAAATAAGTGTTTGATGGAACCGAGGTTTAGATTTTATCATTAAAATTTAGAGATTCTATTGAAAAAATAAAACACGAATTAAAATTTATTATAACGATTGATAAAACAAGGCTAACATGGGTTTAGAGCAATCCGACAAAACAGCAACAAATTCATTTCCAGTTGATTAAGCAAAAATAAATACATCATTATAAAAACAAACTGCCTATGATATAAACCGAAATCCTGACAAAACAGAGTTTCTTAAAACTATTATATAAATTCTTTGTTAGGTAAATTTTTTCATGAATGTCAGACTTACTTATTATGAGATTCAAATGTTAAATCAATAACAAATAAACTTATGAAAAAAAAATTAGGAAGGAACACCTGGATAAGTATAGAAGGTGTTAGAAAGCTACTACTAATCGCAAGATTAACGATTTTTCTTGTAATGTTAGGTATTCTACATTTAGGTGCAGGAGATTTTCAGCAAACGTTTGTAGTAAATGGTAAAGTTACGAATACCGATGGTGAACCAATTCCGGGGGTAACAGTAATTGTGAAAGGAACTACAACTGGTGCAGTCACCGGGATAGACGGGGATTATGAAATAAATGCCCCGGACAGGAATAGTACAATCGTATTTTCATTCATTGGCATGACGACTCAGGAAGTACCAATTGAAGGCAGAAGCTCTATTGATATTACAATGGAAGAGACAATGGAAGCACTTGAGGAGGTGATTGTGGTTGGTTATGGAACTCAAAAAAGAATGAACCTGACGGGTTCTGTTGCAACAGTAAATCTTGATAAAGTTGATACCCGACCAGTTACACAAATTTCGCAAATCCTTGCCGGGACGACAACGGGTGTTACTGTTATGCAATCAGATGCGCAACCTGGTTCCGATGGAGCAACAATTTATGTCAGGGGTTTAAATACCTTAAACAGTACCTCTCCACTTGTTGTAATCGATGGAGTAATTGGAAGTATGGGCGATGTAGCCCCCACCGATGTTGCCGCGGTTACAATCCTGAAAGACGCTGCAAGTAGCGCAATTTATGGGGCACGTGCAGCAAATGGAGTTATCCTCATAACAACTAAAAGAGGAAAAACCGGAAAAATTGGGGTTAAGTACGATTTTTATTATGGAATTCAAGAAGCCACAAGATTAGCAAAAACGGTTTCAAACTCAGCTACCTTTATGGAAATGATGAATTCATCACATATAAACGCAGGAAGCGTAGCTTTATACAGTGATGAAATTATTGAAGAATACAGGACCGGAACTGACCCATATCTTCACGCTAACACAGATTGGCTGGATTATATAATGGGAGATACCGGCGAAATGCAATCACATAATTTTACTATTCAGGGTGGAACCGATCAATCAAGGTTCCGCATTTCACTTGGTTATTTCGATCAGGCAGGAGTAATGCAAAAAACCAATACCGAATACTATACTTTTCGGGCCAATTTTGACTCCAAAGTTTCTGATAAATTTAATTTTGGAATGAATTTATATGGACGGTGGCGGAATACAGGTAGTCCGGGTTCTACTTCCGGGATTATTTCATCAGGCGACAATGCAAGCTTAAGTAGTAATCCAATGGTTGTCCCGGTTGCACCCGATGGCAGATATGGTGGAATTGGAACTCCTTTTGATATCAGTACACGAAACGCACAAAAGAATTTTGATACGCTTGTGAGAGATGTTGAATCGCATGATTTTACCACTAAGATTTTTGCCAACTATGAACTCATGAAAGGGCTTACTTTAAGCGGAAATGCAGCCATTGATTTTAATAATACAAAACAATTAGATTATGAAACAACATGGGAGCAATGGAATTTCAGGACAAATGAAATTGACCAGGCTTCTACAATTATGTGGTTGCAAGACTATAATTCAAGAAATTATAAAATAACACTTTACAGTACACTCGATTATAAAATTACCCTGAATGAAAACCATAACTTTCATGCCCTGGCAGGTTATCAGCAAGAGAGTTATCGAATGGACGATCTGGAAGGTTATGTATCCCAATTTGCTAACAATAATCTTTTTGTACTCGATGCCGGATTAGATATTGAATCCCAAACGTCTGGCGGAAATGCAACTGAATGGGCTTTACAATCACTTTTCGGACGTTTCGATTATAATTATAAAGGGAAATATCTTTTAGAAGCAAACCTTCGTTATGATGGTTCATCACGTTTTTCTCCTGATGGAAGATGGGGCGTTTTCCCTTCGTTCTCTGCGGGGTGGAGACTGTCTGACGAAAAATTTATGCAACCGCTGAGTTTTCTGAATAACCTAAAACTTCGGGCTTCGTGGGGTAAAATTGGAAATAACTCAATTGGGAATTATGCTTATTTAGCAACCTATGCTTTCAATAACAATTATGTACTCGACGGTTCTGTTAACCCGGGTGTTGCAATTACTGCAATGACCAACGAAGATATTAAATGGGAAACAACCGTGGTTACTGATTTTGGTTTTGATGCCACAATTTTTAATAATTTATTAGAAATTAGCGGGGACTATTTTATTAAAAACACCCAAGATATTCTTTTAACAGTTCCAATCCCAAAATTAGTTGGTAACCTTTCTTCTCCTGTTCGAAACCTGGGAGAAGTTCAGAACAAAGGTTGGGAATTAAGTTTTACTCACAGGAATAATATTAAGGATTTTAATTATAGCGCCAGGCTAAATCTTTCGCACGTTGTGAATGAAGTATTAAAATATGGAGATGCACCAAACCTCTCAAAAAATATGCTTAAAGAAGGATTACCGGCATGGTCACTTTTTGGTTACGAGGTAGTTGGCATATTTCAAACACAAGAAGAGGTTGATGCGGCGCCTTATCAAAACGTAAAAACCGGTGCCGGCGATTTGCAATATGTAGATCAGATAACGGTTGATGTTGACGGAGATGGGATTCCGGATGAGACCGATGGTAAAATTGATGGTGACGACCGTGTTGTTCTTGGAAATCCTTTCCCGGATCTGGTTTATGGACTTAACCTAAATCTTGGCTGGAAAGGTTTTGATTTATTTGCATTAATACAAGGTCGTGAGGGTAGCAAAGGATGGTTGCAGGGTGCACTTTCATATCACAATTCATTTGGTGGATTTCGTGGAATTTATACCGAAAAATGGTTAGATGCATGGACTCCTGAAAATACAAATACTAATGTTCCGAGAATGAATGCAAATGGTTTGAGCGAAGGGAATAATGAATATTGGGTTCAGGACCAATCGTATATGAGAATGAAAAGTTTGCAATTGGGATATACAATTCCTTCTACAATTTGTAATAAAATTGGAGCCGATTTAATTAGGGTTTATGCAAATGCCGACAATTTATTTACAATAACCGATTTTGAAGGATTTGATCCGGAAAGGGGATTGACAGCTAGCGGGGTATCTTACCCGTTACACAAAACCTATACATTTGGTATTAATGTTTCATTTTAATAAAGAATAAATATTATGAAAAAATTATTAAAATATATAATGATCATTTTGATTCTTTTCCCACTTTCATGTTCAGAAGATTATCTAAATAAATTTCCCTTAGACAGGTTATCGGCAGGAACTTTTGACCCGGATCTTTCATTAACAGGAATATATGCAAGTCTACAAAATGTTTATGTTTCGCAATATGCGCATGCAATTGACGGTTTAACGCCGATCGTTTATTGTAGGAATTCGGGCTGGAGAAGTATTGCAACTGGAGCGGCAAATGAGTTTACATCCCGGTTTTACTCTTCGTGGCAACAATTTTATAGTGGTATTTTCCGTGCAAATGATTTTCTTGAAAGATTATCGGCTCTTGAAGATATTGATGCCACAAAAAAGACTGTTTTTGAGGCGGAAGCCAGATTCTTGAGGGCATACTATTATCATCGTTTAGTCACGGTATTTGGAGGAGTTCCCCTTGTTTTAGGAACATTAGAAATTGATGAAAGCCGGGAGCAGGTCAGGGCGTCAAAAGATGCTGTAATTGCACAAATAATGGCAGATCTTGATTTTGCAGAAAGCAATCTTGCCGTTGCACCACGAAAAGTAGGTGCAGCAACAAAAGGTGCAGCCATTGCCTTAAAAGCAAGAACCCATCTTTACGAGGGCAACTGGCAGGGAACAAAAGACGCTGCATCGTCTGTTATGGGCCTCGGTTACGATCTGTACAAAGGTGCGGCCAACGATTCGTTAAATTATTCAATGATATTCGATTTTAAAAACGAAAATAATATTGAAGTAATTTTCGATGTTCAGTTCGATGCACCAAATGTAAACGAAGGTAATACCTTCGAAACCTGGTTGATGAATAAAAATAGTGCGATAGATTTTGGATATGTGCAGAGCCACCCAACAAAATATCTTGTTGAACAGTATGAACACAGAGACGGAACAATGCCTATTGATCCATATGATTTTTCAAACAGGGATTATCGGTTTTACTATACTGTTTTATTTGAAGGCTCATCATTTAACGACAAAGTTTATAATAGCAGTTTTCCAGGATGGGCGCTTTCAAAAACCCGGTTTGTTCAACGAAAATATACTGTTGAACATAGCGAAGGGATAATTACTCAAAGATTTGATGCACCTAATAACTTTATTTTAATTAGGTATGCCGATATTTTACTTATGTACGCTGAAGCACAAAATGAATTAAGTGGACCCGATGCTTCAGTTTCTGAAGCTGTAAATCAAGTAAGGAACAGGGCTGGATTACCAGATTTGCCAGCGGGCTTAAGTAAAGATGAAATGAGAGAAGCGATACATCATGAAAGATTGGTTGAACTTGCGCTGGAAGGCCTTTATTATTTTGATATGCTACGCTGGGGGAAAGCCGGCACATTAACAGGAGGGGTTGGTGCTGATGTTTATATGGCAAATAATCCGCCAACAAGATATCCCGATGATAAAAAGGTTGATACCTGGTTATTTGATCCTGCTAAGAATTATTTGTGGCCAATACCACAAACCGAAATTGATAATGTTCTTACTTTAGAACAGAATCCGGGGTGGTAAGTATAGTTTAGTTTGTTTAGTTTAAAGGAAGTGGAACAATTAAATCCGCTTCCTTTTTCTATTTTCTAACTGAGCATACATCAATATTTTCCTTAAATATTCTGATATTTCGTTATTAAACAAAAATAATTATTTGTACTAACGAAAATTCAACTCTGAGCGATAATTGAATTGCATAATGCAATGATTTTTATCTGTGTCATTGTACTTTTACAGTTAAAAAAATAATTTGAATCATTGATAAAAAAATGGTTCTTTCAGCTTTAGTAATCTTCACATTTGTTTTTACTCTAGCCATGCACGAAATTGCTGAAAATCCGTTTAACCTTTTGGATATGCACACCTGTTTTCCGCACTAGGACACCTTATTTTGGCCTCAATGAAAAAAATACTGATTTGAGATTAATTTATGAACAATGATTTTTGTAAATATCATATTTTCAGTAATATATAAAACCATCCTTGAAATTAATAATTTTGAGTAAATAATGCCGGGACACCCAAAAATCAACACTGAAAATTACAATCACCACATATACAGCACTTTATAGCTTCGACATTAAAAACAGTGCGGAACTCAGGAAAAAATGGTTCTTTCAGCTTTAGTAATCTTCACATTTGTTTTTACTCTAGCCATGCACGAAATTGCTGAAAATCCGTTTAACCTTTTGGATATACACACACTATCCGGACAAATTGCACTTTGGTTAATGCTCGCACACGCAATTTGGGTCACCCGGATAATTCGGAAAGGTACAAATTCACAACGCAGTAAATTTCATCGTTACAGTATTTTTGTGTGGTTGATTTGGCTAATTCCCTATCTTGGTGGAATGTTTCTGGGCATGCAATGATATTTATTAAAAAATAAGAGATCTCTTAATTTAAACAGTTTGTACATTTTAAAATTCAATTGTATTACGTAGGTGCCCAAAGTTTTTTTGTGGTTTATCTATTTATATATCTTAGGAGTATTATTAATCAAGCCGAATTAATCCTTTCTTAATGGCATATTTTACGATATCGGCAGTGGTTTTTAAACTTAGTTTTTCAAGAAGGTTTTGTTTATGGGTACCAACCGTTTTTACACTAATAAATAACTTGTCTGAAATTTCACGTGTTGATTTTCCTTCGGCCAATAAAATGAATATTTCCTTTTCCCTTTCCGACAATTCTGCATAACTATCCTGAACAGATTTCGAAGGATCTAAATAACCACTAATAACGAGTTCGGTAATATCTTCGCTAAGGTATTTCTTGCCCGCATAAACTGATTTAATAGCATCTGTTAATTGTCGGTACGTGCAATTTTTTAACAAATAACCATCGGCACCTGCTTCGAGGATCCCCTTTACATATTGCCAATCGGAGTGCATTGATACGGCTACAATTTTTACATCGGGCATTGTCGTTTTTAAAACCCCTGTTGCTTCAATTCCATTCATTACCGGCATTCCAATATCCATTAAAACCACATCAGGTTTATAATGTTTTGCTTTTTCGATAGCATCTTTACCATCTTTTGCCTGTGCTATAACTTCAATATCAGGCGCAGAAAACAATAAATTCACCAGCCCTTCCCTAAACAATTGGTGGTCGTCAGTTACTAATACTTTTATTTTCATGAGTTTATATTTGTTTATTTATTAATGTAACAGATGGAACTTGCCAATTATCAAGTTCCATTGTGATATTAATTGTTTTGCTATTTCATTTTATAAAAACTGCCTATTTCATCCGTCAGATAAACCTGGTAACACTTAATTTTTTTCAAAATAAGTTGAACCTATAATTTTAGAAACTTATCCTTTGCCGTACCATTTTTAAAAATGAATTTAAAAACTTTTCTAACCTTCGCTTAATGGTACTACAACTGTCGCTATTGTCCCTTCACCAACTTTCGATTCAATTGAAAAATGGCCTTTAATACTATCAAGCCTTTCTGTAATGCTCAATAATCCAAATCCACCCTTTTCATTAGCTTTCTTATTTATTTGTTTTTTAAAACCGACCCCATTATCCTGAACCGTAATATAGTACATTTTTTTACTTTTATGGATACTAATTTTTATCAAAGTAGCGTTGGCATGTTTAATTATATTCATTAATAATTCACTTACTATTCTGTATAAGAAAATGTTAAACTCTTTTTTAATTTCAATTTGCAAATTTTCACCAGTTAAAACGGTTGTTACACCATGCTTTTCTTTTATTTGTTCCAATTTCCATTTAAAGGCAGGAATAAGCCCTAATTCATACAAAATCGGAGGGCTTAAATCGTATGTCAGGCGGCGTGATTCGGCTATGGATTTATCCAATAATTCAGAGATTTCGTTTATTACTTTATGCACATCCGCCTGAAAATGCTCGTTAATTATCGATGATAATTTAATAAATGCCAACGAAAGGGTTTGCCCTAAACTATCGTGTAAGTTTTCGGCTATCCTCCTTCGTTCCCTTTCTTCAACAAGGGTTAATTCAGTGTTCAGGTTTTTAAGTTTTTTTTGGTAAGTTTTAATTTCTTTTACCGTTTTATGAAGAGCTATTTCTGCCACCTTGCGTGAAGTAACATCATAACAAACACCCCTAAAACCAAAAAACTCGCTGTTTTCGTTGAATACCGGAAATCCACTGATTGACAACCAAATCTTCTTTTTATTTTTTATTGTCAGCTCAACTTCACTGTCGTTAAAACTTGATTGGGTATTAAAACAGTTTTCGATATTGCTTTTTTTTCCCTTTTTGGTGTTTAACTGAAAAAGTCCCAAATAATTTTTCTCGCCAATCAATTCATTTACATTCACATCCAGTGTTTTTTCAATAACCGGGCTTATGTAGGTAAATAGACCTTTTAAATCAATTTCCCAATAAAATTCCATTGCGTGTTCCGAAATTTGCAGGAACCTTTCTTCGCTTTGTAAAAAATTATTGGTTTGATCTTTTATAAAAAGTTCTAAGCTTTCATTTCTTTTTCTCAATAAATCTTCAGCTTTTTTAATTCTCAAAGCCACGTTTATTTGAGCCCTTAATTCATTCTGCCTAAAAGGTTTTGATATAAAAGAATCGGCTCCGGCAATTAGTCCTTTTGTCCGTTCCATAGAATCTTGCCCGAGGGCAGAAATCATAATTATCGGAATATTACTAGTGGATTTTTGGCTTTTTAAAATTTCACAAACCTCATAACCATCTAAATCGGGCATAATAATATCCAGCAGTATTATTTCTGGATTTTCCTTAGTTGCAATTTCAATTCCCAGCTGCCCCGAAGTGGCTTTTATAAATTGATATTCAGAATAGAATAATTTGCAAACTTGTTGTAGCAGTTTTAAATTAATAATACTGTCATCAATGGCCAAAATCTTTTTCATAAAATTTTTATCCAACCGATTTAAAAGTTGTTGTTATATGTAATAATACATTTGAAAAATCATCACCAACAAAAGATTTGCACAAACAAATCCCCTCATTTTTTTGAGCGTTTAAAGCTATATAAAATTAGTAAAAAAATAATGGTTATAAAATCATGGTAAATTCTATGCCCGGCAATCGAGAATAAAAATTATATCCGGTTGAAATAACAAAACAAAATATTTGCAATTTGTGCAATTTGCCTTTTAATTTTATATTCTTTTGATGTAACCCCAACTTATTTTGAGCTATAAAAAAACTGGATAACAATTTATTTTCAGAATAATTTTTTTTGAAGTAAACAAACTTATGTTTAATAACATTATTTTTAGTTGCATATCTTTTTTGCACGATTCCTTAAAAAGAAAATTGTTAAAAAGTTGGTCGTTTAGCGCCCGTTTTTTTTATTTAACAATGGAATAAATGGACACTCACATGTGTTTAAATTAATATTTTATTAGATCTATTTTTATTATCTTAGCATCAATAAAAAGGTTTTTATACAACAAAAAGGTGATGTGTTTATTGCTTAAATTAGTTCAGGATTATTAAGTAAAACTAAGTATTGCTTTTTTATATAGGAAAATGCCTAAATTAAAATCAGCAATCTTAACCCTTTCATTAAGCAGTCGGTTTGTCAATTTTAGTTCCGGGTTAAGTTATTTTTACACAAGATTAATATCAAAGTGTACTGAGATGAGAACCATGATTTTTATAAGCCTTTTAATTTTTGCGGCAAATGGCGCAATGGGGCAAAAAAATATTATGAAGCAGGCCATTGAAATTGAAAGCCCGATAAATATCCCTTCCGAAGAAGTGAGAAAATTATTTACCCCGCCGCCATCTTTTAATCAACTAAAATCGGCAACAGAAACGATGTCGGAATTTGTAATCGATTTTATTAATTTCCCAGAAGATGCAAAAACTGCATTTATGTACGCTGTATCTATTTGGGAAAATTCACTTTCTTCGACTGTGCCAATTAAAGTACAGGCAATATGGGAGCCAATTGATGCCAATATACTAGCTAAAAGCAGGCCTGCATTAAATTATGTAAATTTTAACGGGGCAGTTGTTTTAGATGTTTATTATCCGGTTGCTTTGGCCGAAAAACTTTCTGGTGTAGAAATGAATGGCGATGGACCAGATATAATTTGTTCTTTTAGCCAAAACGCGGCATGGTATTTCGGAACCGACGGGAATACACCCACAACAAAATATGATTTTGCAACTGTAGTATTGCACGAACTTGCACACGGGCTTGGATTTTCTGGTTATTTAAAAGTTGAAAACAACCTGGGGTTTTATAATAATGCCAGTAATTTGCCTGGTATTTTCGATTATTGTGTTTACAATAATTTATCACAACAAATTGCCGACAACTCATTATTTCAAAGTCCATCGAGCAAGTTAAAAACCCAGTTAACATCAAACAACCTGATTTCATATTCTACATATAACAAAAATTTCCCTGCCAAACTTTTTGCCCCTACAACCTGGAAAAACGGATCGAGCCTTTTCCATTTAAATGAATCTGATTTTAATGCGGAAGATGGAAGCGGGTTAATGACACCTTATACGTACAAAGGAGAAGCAATTCATACACCAGGGAAAGAGACTCTTGAAATTTTATCTAGAATTGGTTGGAAAACTGTTTCTTTTAAATATAAAGAATTAAAAGATATTGAAGCGGTGAGTACCCCAATACCGGTCAACATAAGTGTTGTCAGTGATTTGGAACTCAATAATTCATCGGTTAAAATTATTTTTTCAACTAATTATTTTTCAACAAGCGATTCTGTAAACCTTAAATATGACGAAACAACTAATCTCTTTTCGGGGAATATTTCTTTAAATGGTTTATCTGGAAAAATTCTTTATTACTTTAAAGCAGAAACTACTGAAAAACAAGTTTTTACATCGCCAAGTGGGGCGCCGGGGAAAAACTTAAGTTTCAGGATTGGCCCTGATTATTACCCACCAAACCTTTTGCACAATCAAATAAAAATTGCATCACAATCGCCATCTTTAATTGATGTGTCGGCAATAGCCGAAGATAATGTAGGTGTCAATTCTGTTAGGGTGGAATACAAAATAGATGGTGCCATGCAAGATCCTTTCTTTTTAACCGGCAACCTAAATGATGACAGTTTTAATGGCACACTTGACATCCCGGCACAATTGTCAGCAAGCAGCATTTTGGAATATCGTATTGTAGCCGAAGACAAGTCGGCCAGGAAAAACTCAAAATCGGCACCTTCAAATGGTTTTTATTTAGTTGATATATTTGAATTGGAGGATCCTGTTTCGGGTTACTTTTCTGATTTTAATAGCGAGTTAACTGATTTTGTGTCCACTGACTTTTTTGCTTCAATTCAACCTGGGTTTAGCAGTGGTTTGCTGCATACAAAAAACCCATACCCTGTTTCGTATATCAACGATGAAAAACAAAATTTTACTGCACAATTAAAATTCCCCATAATACTGGAAGAAAACGGGCAAATGACTTTTGATGAAATTGTACTTGTTGAACCAGGGGAAGAGGGAGCTAGTTTTACCGACAACCTTTTCTGGGATTATGTAATTGTTGAAGGCAGCAATGACAATGGCGCAACATGGCTGCCCTTTGTGGACGGTTACGACTCAGGGGTAAATGAATCATGGAAATCAAAATTTACAAATACTATTGTAAACGATTTTTCAAAAGCCAGTGGCGAGGAAAGTATGTTCCTGAAACGATTTGTTAATTTAACAAATAACACTAATTTTTCGGCAGGCGACATTGTGCTTATCAGGTTTAGGCTTGCTTCCGACAAATCGGTCAATGGTTGGGGATGGGGTATCGACAACCTCGAAATACAAAGCCTTTCGACTTCTACCGACGAATTAATGGCGGATTCGGACTATAGTTTTTATCCTAACCCGTTCACGAGTAGCTTTTATATCGATTGTGCAAATGCTGATGGTTTGTCGGAGGTTGATATTACAGTTACCGACCTATTAGGGAAAACCGTTTTTAGGGAAACCTGGTACGACACGCAATTCAATCCATTGAGACAGGTTGATTTATCAGGCGCTTTACCGGGTGTGTATCTGGTAAGAGTGATGGATGATGAACTAAATATGGTAACAAATAAAATAATTAAAACCCGCTATCTGTCGGGAAAAGGAGATTAACCTTTTTTCATTTAAATAAAAAAACACAACCTGGAAACCGTAAAACTTAAAGGTAAAATCAACAATTGAGAACAAAACTCTTGTTATAAATTAAATTACAAACAACCCTTAGTCGCATAAATTTTTTACCTCTTTTTTAACGGTTTTTCAGGTTGTTAACCTTTATAAACAAACAAAAAATTAAATAAGTTAAAATTATTTTGCAGGTTGTAGCTTACTTAGTGTCTCATAGAAAACGCCAATAACAGCGTTATGCTCATCTTGAAAACAGTCATTTACGAAAGTAAACTCCTTGATTTTCAAGATTTCGCAAGCCTTGTTCTTGACATTTTCTAAGAAACACTTGAAAAATATATAGTTTTCTTAAAAATACTACTTAGCAATCGTTAAAAAGTAAATAGTAGAAAATTTTTGATTGATATTTGTTCTGCAATATTTATTTAATCATTAAAAAATACCTCTGCGATATCTAAAAAATTTAAAATTTCTGCTTCCTTTACTAACCTGAATTATTCATGAGTTTTTCGTTATGAGAATTCAAAATGCACAGAATAAAGGGAAGCACAGAGTTGAGCCTCGCAGAAATAGCCTTAGCTATTTTGAGAATCGAGAATCGAGCATTCTCTTTATTCAAAGCAGTTTGATTTCGGAATAGATAAATTTATGAATAGTTCAGGCTAAGTTCTTAATCCGTTTCATTGAGGGGTCAATGCATTTATGGACATTTAAAATAAGGCTCAAATGTTTTCGAACAAAAACTTTTGCCACTAATTAGTGCCAGAAAGAAAACTACATTTTTTAAGTCTTTTGATGTTTTCTTACAAAACTAATAAACACAAAAAAGGGTGCCTTAACAGCTTGCAACATAATATTGACAGTAATTAGGGCTGTATATTTATTTGTAAATGGGAATAATTGTGAAAAAAATAAAAATGGGAAAACACAAAATTTATAAAATTTTAGATCTTTTAAATAAAAAAAGAGGTTTCGACTTTTCAGGATACAGGGTTTCATTGCTCGAAAGAAGGATCCAGAAAAGAATTTCGGGTACCCTGAGCAAAAATTTTGATGATTATATTGAATATTTAGAAAAGTACCCCGATGAATTAGATAATCTTTTTGATGCTCTTACTATTAACGTAAGCAAATTTTTTAGGGACCCCCTGTATTTTAACTACATCAGTAAAATAATTGTCCCGGATCTTTTTTTAACAAATGAAAAAGAAAATGAGAAAAGCCTTCGTATTTGGTCGGCCGGATGTTCGTTTGGAGAAGAACCATACTCAATGGCAATTATTATTAATGAACTAATAAGCAAAAGTAAGACATTCATCCCTCCAAAAATATTTGCTACCGACATAGATAAAAAAGCATTAACGAGGGCTGCCGAAGGTAATTATAGTTTTAACAGCATCGAGAATGTTAAATACAGTATTTTCGAAAAATATTTTTCTAAAGTTGGCGACCAATTTATTTTAGCCAATGAAATAAAAAACAATGTGCTATTTTCGTTTTACGACTTATTAGATAAAAACCATACTGTGCCACCCGATTGTATTTACGGTGGATTCGACATTGTTCTTTGCCGAAATGTTTTAATTTATTTTAACCCTGACTATCAGAAAATAATTTTTGACAAACTTTACGGCTCACTAAATAAAAATGGATACCTTGTCTTGGGTGAAGCAGAGGTTCTTGCCGAAGGTTTCAAAGATAAATTTAGCAGAGAAAATAAATGGTGCAAAATATATAAGAAAGTTGGTTAAATTGAATGCCGAAAATTGACATTTGAACTATGGATATGGAAAAAACTAAAGGACATTTACAAAACGAGGTAGAACAATTAAAAAATAAAATTTCGGAACTGGATAATAATAAAACAGGAAACAAACTAATTGAAAAACAATTAAAAGAAAGCGAAGAACGATTCCGGAGGCTTACTGAAAAAGCAAAAGATATGATTTATCGAATGTCGTTACCAGATGGACTATACGAATATGTTAGTCCCGCTTCAGTCGATCTTTTCGGTTATACTCCAAAAGATTTTTACGATACCCCTATCCTAATCAGAAAAACAATACACCCCGATTGGCGAAAATATTTTGACGAACAATGGGTTAAACTCACAAAGGGAGACATGCCCCCAAGTTATCAATACCAGATTATCCATAAATCGGGTGAAACAAAGTGGTTGCACCAGAGAAACGTTTTAGTGAAAGATGAATCTGATAAACCAATTGCGATAGAAGGAATTGTAACCGATATTAGTGAACTAAAACAGGCAGAGCAGGAATTAAAGAATCAATCTTTAAGGAACCAACTCATTCTTGAAACAACAATGGAAGGCTACATTTTGGCAGATGCTAAAGGTAAAATTATTGATGTAAACCCTTCGTATTGTAATTTAGTTGGATATTCAAGAGATGAACTATTAACTATGGATATTCGGGAAGTTGAGGTAAAAATACCGCCAGAAGAAGTTGACAGGCGGATTAAACAAATGATTAGCAAAGGCAACGACCGTTTCGAAACAAAACACAAAAATAAAAATGGGACAATATTAGACCTGGATACAAGCATTAGTATAATGCATATTAATGAAACTCCACTGATAGCGGCTTTTGTAAGCGATATTACAGAACGCAAGGGGGCAGAGGAAAAAATGAAAAATAGTGAAGAAAAATTTCGGAAAGCGTTTGTAACAAGTCCCGATTCAATTAACATTAATCGCCTCGATGATGGACTTTATGTTGAAATTAACAAAGGCTTTACCCAGATATTAGGATTTACCGAAGATGAGGTAATCGGAAAAACATCTTTAGAATTAAACATTTGGGAGAACCTAACTGACAGGAATAAACTTGTTTCCGGATTACTGAAGAATGGCTATGTAGAAAATTTTGAAGCAAAATTCAGTACAAAAAAGGGAGAAATAAAAAATGGCCTGATGTCGGCGGCTGTTATTGAGTTAAATAGAATACCTCATATTTTGAGTATTACAAGAGATATTACAGAGCGTAAAATGGTTGAAGAAGAACTTGCAAAACACCGCGAACAATTAGAAGATCTGATTAAAGAGAGGACTCGCGAACTCGAAGAAAAAAATAAAAAACTGGATAATGCCATGAAAGTATTTGTCGGAAGAGAACTTACAATTAGAGATTTGGAGAAAAAAATTAGAATGTTACAAGGTAAGTAGGTTAAAATGGCACGAAGGTTAAGAAGGTGAGTTGTTGTGTTAGTTGAGTAAGTTAGTTGTTGAGTGAAATAATACGAAGGAAGTTAAGAAAGTCATTCGGTTGTCATTCAATGGTCATTAAAAAACAGAAAAAATGACAGCGAAGCGAATTAACGGCGAAGCCAAGTGACAATTAATGACAGCGAAACGAAATTACACGAAGTAAATGACAAAAAATATTAACATTCATGATAATAATTAAATTAGATCACCTCCCGTTTTCGCCTAATTTGAGGGGGACAGTTGAGGACAGTGGAACGGCTCGACCGTGACACTTCCAAAACAGGGGGTAATGAAATAAAAATTATAAACAATGAAACTTTACAAATTCAAAAGCATCAGAACGCGATTTGCCTACTGGATTTTACTATTCGCATTAGTTCCCTTATTAATTGCTTTAACAATTACCTACTTTCAAAGGGTAAATGGAATTGAAGAAAAGGCACTTGATAAACTTTCCGCAATTCGAGATTTAAAAGTGCAGCAAGTTGAGAATTGGCTGAACAACAGATTGGGAGATGTGCAAGTGATGGCAGGAGATTTTGAGATTAAAGCTTTAGAAAACACATTTGATAAAAAGGTAAAGTCAGCCGAGGACATTGAAAAAATTGAAATAGCCAAAGAACTAATTAATAGGAATTTGCGAAATTATCCCGATTACGAAGAAATTTTTGTAATCGACTCAAATTCTGGCATAATCGAACTTTCAACCAACGAACAACAAATTGGGAAAAATAAATCTATTGATACTTATTTTACCGTTCCCATTGAAACCGGTCAGATTTTTATCAAAGACATTTATTACTCTGATATAACCCATCAACCAGAAATGACCATTTCTCTTCCAATTTATTGTTTAGAACACAATACTCATGTTATTGGAATTTTGGTGGCCCGAATTAATCTCGATAATTCCTTATATAAATTATTGCTTAATCGAACCGGATTAGGTGAAACCGGTGAAACTGTAATAGTTAATTCTGATGCGATTGCATTAAACGAATTTCGCTGGCACGAAAATGCGCCCCTAAAATTAAAACTTAATGCGGTTTGTGCAATAAAAGCGGCAAATGGTGAAACCGGAACCTGTAGTTCGAAAGATTATCGAAACGAAGACGTTTTAGCAACTTACACTTTTATCACTAAAACGGGATGGGGGTTTGTTTGCAAGCAGGATAAAAATGAATTAAATGCCCCAATACGTAAAATGACCTTAAGCTTCATTCTTATTTTTGGACTTATTGCCATTATTGTTTTATTCATTTCACTTTTTATCAGTAAATCAATATCAAAGCCAATTATTGAGTTAAGCCAGGTTTCTCAGAAAGTAGAAAAAGGAGACTATTCCATTCGAAACAATATAAACTCAGATGATGAAATAGGTTTGTTAGCCAAAGCACAGAACAATATGGCGGATGCCATTGAATCAAGAATAAAAATTCAGCAAGGAGTTACTGATATTTCGGAAACAATGATTGGACAATCATCAATGCATGATTTTGGTACAGAACTGCTTAAACAATTGATGGAAATTACTGTCGCTAACATGGGTGTTTTTTATATTTTGAATGAAGTTTCATCAGAATTTGAACATTTTTCATCGATTGGCGCAAATAAAAAATTATTAAAACCTTTTAGTCTGGAAAATCCGGAAGGTGAAATGGGAAATGCAATATCAAAGAAAAAAATTTGCTACCAGCGAAACATTCCCGAAAATACAATTTTTAAATATCAAACTTCAATCGGGGAAATAATTCCAAAAGAAATTATAACCATTCCAATTTTAGTCGAAAACTCAGTGGTTGCACTAATTTCTTTGGTAAGCATCCAGAAATTTAACAAGGAAGGTTTCGATATTCTCAATAATTCGTGGACAAATATAAATACTTCATATTCAAATTTAATAGCCGGCGAAAGAACTGCAATTTTAGCCGAATATCTTTCAGAAACCAACCAAAAATTAGAAGCCCAGACAGAAGAGTTACAAGAACAGGCCGAGGAATTGCAACAGACTACGGAAGAGTTACAACAACAAAACCTTGAACTCGAAGCCCAAAGAAAGAATGTGGAAGCGGCCAATAAATTAAAAAGTGAATTCCTGGCAAATATGAGCCACGAACTTCGGACCCCGCTCAATTCAATTATGGCACTTTCGCGGGTGTTGTTAGTAGATGCCAAAGATAAACTCGATGACGATGAAAATAATTATCTCGAAATTGTTGAACGGAACGGGAAGCGGCTTTTATCATTAATTAACGATATTCTCGATTTGTCGAAAATTGAGGCCGGGAAAATGGAAATTTTGCCAAACTTTATTTCCTTGGGCACCCTGCTTCAAATTATTAAAGAGAACGTGCAATCTTTATCGGAAGAAAAAGGATTGACCTTAACTTTAAATATAACCGATAATTTGCCAAAAATTGAAACCGACGAGTCGAAACTGTACCAGGTTTTAACAAATATTATTGGCAACTCGGTAAAATTCACAGAAAAAGGAACTGTTGACATTTCGGTGAAACACGATTCACAAAATGTTTTTATCGAAGTAAAAGACACTGGAATTGGTATTTCAAAAGAGGTAATCCCACATATTTTTGAAGAATTTATACAAGCCGACGGAACAGCATCGCGCCTATACGAAGGGACCGGGCTGGGGCTTACAATTGCAAATAAAATAACAAAAATACTTGGTGGCGATATCATGGTTAAAAGCAAATTAGGCATGGGTTCAGTTTTTGTTGTTACACTTCCCATCAAATGGCATCAGGATTTTGTACTTGCCAGGGCTTCTAAAAAAAATAAAAAAACAGCCACGGCAACAGAAATAACTATTCCGGAAGTTGAGACTGTAAATACTGTAGAAAATAAAATTTCCAAAAACCGGCTTCTAATTGTTGAAGATAATCCGGATGCAATAATCCAGTTAATTGCAGTTTTAAAAAATGAAAATTACAAAGTTGATGTGGCACGCAGCGGACAGGAAGCACTGGATTATATTCAGAAAACTATTCCCGATGGAATAATACTGGATTTAATGATGCCCGAAATCGATGGTTTCGAAGTTCTGGAAAGACTCAGGAGTGCAAATAAAACTAAAAATATCCCGGTTTTAATACTAACAGCAAAAGATTTGACAGTGAACGATCTTTCAAGATTAAAAGCCAGTAATGTCCAACAACTGATTTATAAAGGCGATATTGATATAAAGGGTTTAATTAATAAAGTTAAACTAATGCTAAATGTGGAGGGCATTAAAACTTTAACGCCAAAACCTAATATTTTAGTTGTGGAAGATAATTTAGATAATATGATTACCATTAAAGCAATAATAAAAGGTAGTTTTACAATTTCCGAAGCAGTTGATGGCGAAGAGGGATTCAGGCTGGCTAAATCCTTTCCGCCCGATTTAATCCTGCTCGACATGTCGCTCCCGAAAAAAAGTGGGGAGGAAATTATTAAAAAAATTAAAAATAATAATATCACTAAAAAAATCCCGGTAATAGCTGTTACAGCACAAGCTATGAAAGGCGATAAAAAAAGATTTCTAAAAGCTGGTTGCGATGGTTATATTTCAAAACCAATAGACGCGGAAATGTTATTGTTAGAAATTAACAAATTATTGAATAAGTGAATATGTAGTTAAGTAGGTTTTTAGTTGAGTAGGTAAGTTTAAATGTGCCCGGTAAGTGAGTTATTGAAAAGCAGTTAAGGCAGACAGGGTGCGAAATAACATTTAAACTAAAAGCTTCACAAAATATAAAACAGCTAAAAAAGGAGAAATTATTTAAGAGATACAAATATGAAAAAGTTAAACATACTTATAAAACTTAAATACCAATTTACAAACAAAACAATTTTTTGCACCAATATCATAAGCCACTATATTACTCACTCACCCACTCACCTTTTTACCAACTCATTCTTGAAACGATGAAAAAAATCCTTGCAATCGACGACCAACAAGACAACCTGTCAACCATTAAGGCTGTGATAAAAAGCAATATGCCTCAGTGTAGTGTCCTTACTGCATTATCAGGATCCGAAGGAATAAATATTGCAAGGGAACAACAGCCCGATACAATACTTTTAGATATAATTATGCCCGGGATGGATGGTTACGAAGTCTGTAAAAGGCTCAAAGCCGACGATTCAACAAAACATATTCCGGTGGTTATGGTAACGGCAATAAAAACTGATCCGGAAAGCCGTGTGAAAGGCCTCAAAATAGGTGCCGATGCTTTTTTGTCGAAGCCAATCGATCCGGTAGAATTCTCCGCTCAGGTGAATGTAATGCTCCGCATAAAGGAAGCAGAAGATAAATTACGTACAGAAAAAGAGGATCTTGAAGAACTTGTTTTAGAGAGGACCACCGATTTGCGTGAAAGCGAAGAATTTGTAAAACGCTTGATCGCGAGTAGCAACGATTGTATCAAAGTTTTAGATTTAGACGGGAATTTATTATCGATAAGTGCAGGTGGGCAAAAATTGTTGGAAATCGAGGATGCGTCAATTTATTTGAATAAACCCTGGGCCGATTTTTGGGAAGGTGAAGATAATGTAGCTGCGAAGGAAGCTATTTCAAAAGCAAAAAATGGCGGGGTTGGTATATTTACAGGATTCAGCCCCACCGAAAAAGGCAAGCCAAAATGGTGGGAGATTATTATTACACCTATTAACGACAGTAAAGGCAAACTAGAAAGTTTATTGGCTATTTCCCGGGATATTTCCCATCGAAAACAGGCTGAAGATATAATACGCGAAAATGAAGAAAAACTCAGCCTGATGATTGAGAATTCACCAATCGGGGTTAGTACTACAGATCTGAAAGGCAATTTTATAAGCGTAAACCCTGCTTTGTGTAATATAATAGGTTATTCAAACAAGGAAATGATTGGGAAACATTTTAATCAATTCTCTCACTCTGATGATGCCACAAAAAATAAAAATTTATTTAAGAAATTGGTCGAAGGTGAAATTTCATCTTTCGATCTTGAAAAAAGATACGTACATAAAAACCGGAATATTGTCAATGTTTTTATCAGGGCACAACTTATTCGCGACAAAAAAGGGAAACCGCTATTTCAAACAGCAATAATCGAAGATATTACCGAGCGCAGGCAAGCCGAAGAGTCGGTGAAAAAACAAGATGCAAAGATACAAAGCATTTTTCGTTCGGCGCCGGTTGGTATTGGTGTTGTAAGTAACAGAATTATTACACAGGTAAATAGTCGTTTGTGTGAAATAACCGGATACACAGCTGATGAATTAATCGGCCAAAATTCCATCCTTCTTTATCCCACCCAACAGGAATACGAGAATGTGGGCAAAAATAAATACGATCAAATAAAAGAAAAAGGGACAGGAACCGTAGAAACACGGTTAATAAGAAAAGATGGGAGAATAATTGATGTTCTTTTAAGTTCGACCCCAATTAATCAGTTTGATTTGAATGAGGGGGTTACTTTTACTGCCTTAGATATTACTAAACGTAAATTGGCAGAAAAAGCTCTAAGCGAAAAAGAAATTCAATATCGCACCTTATTCGAACAGTCGCCCGATGCTGTTGTTATTATTGACCCAAAAACAACCCTGCCAATTAGATTCAATCAACAAGCAAAATTATTGCTTGGCTATACCGATCAGGAGTTTTCAGGATTAAAAATCCAGGATTACGAAGCAATAGAAACTCCAACAGAAATCAAAAACAACATAAATAATATTTTAAAAAAAGGGGGGGCCAGCTTCGAAACGAAATTCAAAACAAAAACCGGGATCTTAAAAGATGTTTTTGTAACCGTTAAAGTAACAAAGTTAAATGGCAAACAGGTTTTACACAATATTTACGAAGATATTTCTAAACGCATAAAGACACAAAAAGCACTGCTGGATTCGCAAACTCAACTAAAACTAATTATCGATAAAATCCCCGGTTTGTTGGCTTATATAAATTCTGACGAAAAATATTTATACGTAAATAAAGCTTACGCAGATTTTTATGAAATACCACGCGAGAAATTTATCGGTAACTACGTAAAAGACATGCTTCCTGCGATAACATATATAAAGGCAAAAGAAAATTTCAAACAAGTACTTTTAGGAAAAGAGACAATCAATGAAAACAGGTTCCCGCGAAAAGACGAAACAATCTCCATTGTTCGGGCAAAAAACATCCCCCATTTTAACGAACAAGGGAAAGTAATTGCCTACCTGGTTACTATTGAAGATATTACCGATTGGAAGCTTTCTGAAGAAAAATTAAAAGAAAGCGAGCAGAAACTACGCAACATTTTTGAAAATAGTACAAGTCTTTTTTATTCTCACTCAACGAATCATATAATTACTTATCTCAGTCCGCAAGTAAAAACCATTCTCGGATACACGATGGAAGAAGCCTTTATAAAATGGACAGAACTGGCATCTGATAATCCTGCAAATGAAATTGGATTTAAAAATACTGTAAAAGCAATCGAAACTGGCAAACGACAAATGCCTTATGAATTGGAATTAGTGAAAAAGAGTGGTGAAAAAATTTGGGTCGAAGTACGAGAGTTTCCACAGTTAGAAAATGGTAAAACAAAATCAATTGTTGGTTCTTTAACAGAAATTACGGAACGCAAAAGGGCGGGGCAAATTCAAAAAGTACTTTACAATATTTCGCAAGCTGCAATTGTAAGTAAAAACATTGAAGAATTAGTTAAAACTATCCAGAAACAATTGGGGATAATTATCGATACAAAAAACTTTTATGTTGCATTTTACGATGAGAAATTGGACACATTCACTTCGCCTTTTGTAAGCGACGAAAAAGACGATTTAAAAACCTGGCCGGCAGGAAAATCATTGAGTGCATTAGTTGTTCAAAAGGGCAAGCCACTATTAATTAAAAAAGGGGATTTATTAAAAATGTCCACCGCAGGTGAGGCTGATATTGTTGGGTCCATTTCTGAAGTCTGGCTGGGTGTTCCGTTAATATCAGAAGGAAATACGGTTGGAGTTTTTGCGGTTCAAAGTTATACCAACGAAAACGCATTTGATTTAAAAGATATGAAACTGCTCGAATTTGTTGCCAGGCAGATTAGCACCTCGCTGGAAAGGAAAAAAGCAGAACAGACCTTAAAAGAAAGTGAGGAGAGGTTTAAAAAATTGTCAACACTTACTTTCGAGGGAATAGTACTTCATGATGAAGGAAAAGCCGTTGATATAAACTTGTCGCTGGCCAAAATGTTTGGTTACGAATACGAAGAACTAATAGGCAAAAACGTTATCGAAATGCTGGCAGTTAAAGAGTACCACAGTATTATTGCCAAGAATACTTTAAAAAGCAATTCGTTGCCTTACGAGATAGAAGCCATTAAAAAAGACGGGACCCGTTTTCCAGTCGAGATCGAAGGAAGGGATGTTACTATTAAGGCTGAAAACAAAAAACTCAGGGTCGCGGCAATACGAGACATAACACAGCGTAAAAAAGCCGAAGAAGAATTAAAAGCGGCCTATGTAAAAGCAACTGAATCGGACCGTTTGAAATCGGCATTTTTGGCCACTATCTCACACGAATTACGTACTCCGCTTAATGCAATAATAGGTTTTTCCGAATTCCTTGACAAAGATTTATCAATGGATGAAGTTGAAAAATTTGGCCAAATAATTCATTCGAGCGGAAACCACTTGCTTAGCATTGTCAACGATTTATTTGATATTACATTGATAGAAGCTGGCGAAACTAAGGTCAGAAAAGAAGAAATTACACTTAAGTCTGTTTTTTACGATGTTCAAAGTGTTATTGAAGCCAAAAAACAAAAAGATGGCAACGAAGGGGTTGAGCTAAAGTTAATATTGACAAATAAAGATGAGGGTTTTACTTTTTTATCAGATGCCAACAAAATAAAACAGATATTAATAAACTTGCTGAAAAATGCCATCAAATTCACACACGAAGGATATATTCATTATGGTTGTGAACTGATTAAGGAGCAAGACAATCCGTTTTTAAAATTTTATGTGAAAGACACCGGGATTGGAATAACAAGCGATAAACAAGAACTCATTTTCGATATTTTCAGGCAGGTTGAAGATTCCAATTCAAGAAGGTATGGTGGAACCGGGATCGGACTATCTGTTGCAAAACGGCTGGCTGAACTTTTAGGGGGTAAAATTTGGCTCGAATCGGAAGTTGGAAAAGGAAGTGCATTCTTTTTTACCATACCTGTTGAAAAAACAAATATTTTAAACAAGCCGGTTTCTAAATTAATTGAGACCAAAGCCAGCAATAAAACAAAAACTATATTAATTGCTGAAGACGATGAATCGAGTTTTAGGTTTATCGAAATTGTACTTGACAAATTACAATTTAATTTCATCTGGGTAAAAAACGGTGAAGAAGCAATTCAATTATGTAAAGAAAACCAGGAAATTGATTTGGTTTTAATGGATATAAATATGCCGGTTTTGAATGGTTACGATGCAACTAAAAAAATAAAGAAGTTCAAACCCGAGCTCCCAATAATTGCTCAAACAGCTTATGCTATAGCAGGAGATCGTGAAAAAGTGCTTGAAGCAGGCTGTGAAGATTATATTACGAAACCAATTAACAGGGATGTCCTGATTGAAATGATTGGTAAATATATTTAATGATGCCCCTTAGTAATAATTTGGCGGTTAATTTATTTTTTAGTCATTCGCTTGTTATTGGAATGTGCCTGTTCTTAATTCAACAATTTTTGAAAGGAAGCATGCCTATTTTGTTCACCCGCTGACTTTCCGTCACCGGGTGAATAAAAATATTGCCTGCAAAAGAAATTCATCGGGTGACGAAAAGTCAGCGGGTGAACTGCAAACAGTAAAAGATTTATCCGGGAGGTTTTGAATAAGGCCCGGATTTTTATTTGAATGACATTTTTTGTGTCCTTAAATTCATTCGGCAAATTTTGCAAGAAACACCAACTAACAAAACTCAAATCACAAACCTGCCTTGCTTACTGCCTGTTATACCAATTGTACTTTGAAATGCCGCATAGCAATTTCGAAGTTTATAATGGTTAATGCCGATACTACAACAAAGGAGTATGCT
>JABGRN010000049.1 GCA_018648265.1 Prolixibacteraceae bacterium
AATGGCATTGCCGACCTGAAAAAAGCACAAGAACAGCTTAAAATATACCGTCAGGCGGTTCTGAAAAAGGCGTTTGAGGGGGAATTAACTAAAGATTGGAGAAAAAAACAGACCAATCTCCCAACCGCTGAGGAACTACTTGAACAAATAAGATTAGAACGACAAAACCATTATAACCAACAACTCGAAGATTGGGAAAAAGCGGTTGTCGTTTGGGGAAAAAAATACAATGAAGGTAAAAAGCCTGGTAAGCCAAGACCTTTAACTATACCAGATGCCCCTAATGAATCACATGAGTCTAAAAAGTGGATAATTCCAAAAGATTGGATTTGGACTCAAATTGGAACTTTATGTTTTGTAACTAAGCTTGCTGGATTTGAATATACTGACTATGTTAATTATGACAGTAATGGAGATTTACCAGTATTGAAAGCTGAAAATGCAGGACCTTTGGGCTTTAAAAAGACTGATTTTTCAAAAGTAAAGTCAGAGTCTGTAAAATCTTTAACAAGGTCTCAAATATTTGGAGGTGAACTTTTAATAGTTTTTGTCGGTGCAGGTACAGGAAATGTAGCTATGGTACCCTATAATCAAAGGTACTTTCTTGGTCCAAATATTGGAATGGCAAGACCATATTTCAAAATGGATTCTAAATATTTAGAATTATTTCTGCAATCTGCTTTTGGGAAAAGTTTAATGATGTCTGCGGTTAAAGCTGTAGCTCAACCTTCATTGTCCATGGGTACAATTAGACAGGCACCGATAGCATTTCCGTCTATTGAAGAACAACACCAAATTGTCCGAGAAATAGAATCTCGTTTATCGGTTTGCGATAAGGTTGAAGAAAATATAATATTGGGTTTACAAAAAGCAGAAGCACTTCGCCAAAGTATTCTTAAAAAAGCATTTGAAGGTAAATTATTAAGTGAAAAAGAGATAGAGAAGTGCAAACGGGAAGCTGATTATGAACCTGCAAGTGTATTGCTCAAAAAGATAAAAGCCGAAAAGAATAAATAATGACAGACTCAGCAATTATTTCGAAAATATGGAATCTCGCCAATGTGTTACGCGACGATGGTGTTGGTTACGGTGATTATTTAGAACAAATTACTTATTTGTTATTCTTAAAAATGGCTGATGAATTAAACAAACCGCCATATAATAAAAGATTAAAATTCCCTAAACTTAAAGACGTGGAGGGTAACGAAATCACGGATGGTGAAATCTGTGATTGGGAAACCTTGTCGGGAAAAAGAGGTGCGGAGTTGGAATCGTTTTATGCACAGTTGCTTCGAAGTTTATCTACCGAAAAAGGTATGTTAGGCCAGATTTTTACTAAAAGCCAAAATAAAATACAAGACCCTGCAAAATTGTTAAAGGTTATTAATATGATTAACCAGGAACAATGGTCGATGATGGGTGCTGACATTAAAGGTAAAATATACGAAGGTTTGTTGGAAAAGAATGCTGAAGATACCAAGAGTGGGGCAGGGCAGTATTTCACGCCACGGGCCTTAATTAAGACCATGGTTGCCTGTGTTCAGCCCAAACCGATGAAATCTATTGCCGACCCGGCTTGTGGCACAGGGGGTTTCTTTTTAGCATCGTACGATTGGATTATTGCCAACAATAATTTGAACCGTGAAGAAAAGGAATTTTTAAAGAACAAAACATTTCATGGAAATGAAATTGTGGCCAATACTCGTAGAATGTGTTTAATGAACATGTACCTGCATAACATTGGTGAAATTGACGGCGAAAGCTTTTTGTCGCCTAACGATGCTTTAATTTCCGACGATGGGAATCGGTATGATTACGTACTGGCGAATCCACCTTTTGGGAAGAAAAGTAGTATGACAATCACTAACGAAGAAGGTGAAATTCAAAAAGAAGATTTAAGCTACAACCGTCAGGACTTTTGGGAAACCACATCGAATAAACAGCTTAACTTTTTACAGCATATAAAAACCCAACTAAAAATTAGTGGTGAAGCAGCCGTTGTATTACCCGATAACGTTTTATTTGAAGGTGGTGCAGGTGAAGAAGTGCGTAAGCAGTTAATGAAAACCACAGAGTTACATACAATTCTTCGTTTACCTACAGGTGTTTTCTATGCACATGGTGTTAAAGCAAACGTATTGTTCTTCAACAACAAACCAGCCAGTAAAGATCCGTGGACAAAAGAGGTGTGGATTTATGACTATCGAACCAACATACATCATACTTTAAAGAAAAAATCAATGACAACCGCTGACCTATTAGAGTTTGTTAAATTGTATAATCCAGATAACCGTCATAAACGAGCCGAAACATGGAGTGATGAAAATCCAGATGGTTGTTGGCGTAAATTCACCTATGAAGAAATATTAGCACGGGATAAAACGAACTTAGACATTTTTTGGTTAAAAGATAAAAGTTTAACCGACCTTGATAATTTACCCGACCCCGATGTTTTGGCTAATGAAATTATCGAAAACATAGAATCGGGACTTAATAGTTTTCGGGAAATAATGGAAACTATAAACGGCAATAACAAATAAACAGGCCCTGAACCCGTCAGCTGAAGGATAGTTCGCGTTGTTCCCCGGTTGGCCAGGGTGGTATATGTAGATCTTTTAACCAAAGATTGACAAACATTGGTTATCAAAATTACAAATTGCTTGAAACATAATAAGGAATAGTTTAGAATTTGAATATTTATAAAATTGAAACTTATGCGTCAGTAGCCGCACAGGTTTGTTATTTGTTTTTTTTGAGATTAGTCTATTCCAGTTTATTTGGATTAGGTTGTTCAGGATTCGGAGTTCCTTGTTCAGAGTTCGAAGAGTTTTGCTCCGTACCTGTATTACAGCCCGATACAATGATTACAGATATAACCAGGATAGCTGAAAAAATCCTCATGGCCCTTTATTTTATTGGTTTTATTATCGCTGATTTTAAACTAGAAGATTCAGTATTTCCTTCAACCAAAGAAACCGAAATAGTATGTTTACCACTGGTTTTAAACTCTAAAATTCCCATTTTATACTGCTGATATTTTTCAGTGGCGGCCTGTTGGTTTTGTACCATTATTCCTTCATCTGTTATGGTTTTCCATACGAGACGGTCCTCGCCTTTATAAATCAAATCAATATAATAATAGCCAGGCTCAAAAACCTCCACCGTCCATTCTGCCTTACTGTTTTCTTCCCATTTACTAATTTGGTTCACATGTTTCCACTCACCATATTTTTCCATCCATTTGATTTCCTTTTTCTCTGCAACTGAGACTTCTGCAAATTCAGCCAATAATGTGGTTTGAATGTTTGGATAAATTCCGTGATTGGTATTTACTTTTGCGGATTCTGCTTCACCCTCCAATTTTATTTCAATTACCGAAACGGGTAAATCAGCAGGTTTGTACGGCACTTCAAAAACGATCCATCCATTCTCTTTTTTATAAGAAATATCGGGTCCGTTTAAAAGTTTTGCCGAAATAATTTCACTTTCCAGGCCAGGCAAACAAAGTAAGCCATCTTGCGGCCATTCGAAAACGGAAAAGAACAGGGAATTTCCCTGTGTGGTTACATCTCCCCAAGGCAAGGCATGTCCCCAGGGAGAAGGCCCGGCACCATAAATAACTTGTGGATATTTGCGAATCCATTTCCCGGTTTCTTCAAGAAACTTAACTCCTATTGTTGGGATGTTTCCTTTCCCATCGGGTCCAACGTTAAACAGGTAGCTTCCGCCACGTCCAACCGTTGCAATTAAGCGACTTAAGGTTTCTTTTGGGCTTTTAAAATTATTGTCGTACCAGGCAAACGCCCACGAATCGTTGTTGGTGTCGCATGTTTCCCACAAGCCGGGAATATTTCTGGGTGGAACTTCCATATCACCTTTACTGGCATAGTCACCCAATCCATGTCCAATTCGACTGCAAAGCATGGCGTTCGGCTGAAGCTCGCGAACCAAAGCCGCCAGTTCAATCACATATTCTTTTGGAATACGTCCCGGAGTATCAAACCATATAAAATCAATATCGCCATAATTGGAGCAGATTTCTTTTACCTGGGGTTTGCATTTGCTGTAAAAATAATTTTCAAAGGTTGCAGCTGTTCCGTCGGGATTTTCCCTTGGTCCCCCTGAACCTCCGGGAGCAGTCCAATCCTGATTATGCGAATAATAAAAACCAAAGCCCAAACCAATTTCATGACAAGCAGCTGACAGTTCTTTCATCGGATCACGGGCAAAAGGAGTTGCATCAACAATATTAAACGAGTGCTGAGATTTAAACATCGCAAATCCTTCGTGATGTTTGCTGGTTATGATTATATATTTCATACCGGCATTTTTTGCCAGTTGGGCAATGGCTTTAGCATCAAATTCAGAGGGATTAAATTTTTGGGCAAGTGGCATGTATTCCTCCGTTGGAATAGTAGCCATATTTTTATGCTTAATCCATTCTCCAATTCCATAATACGTGGTATCTTTCCATATACCTCCCAAACTCGAATACAAACCCCAATGAATAAACATTCCAAAATTACTTTCATCAAAAAGTTTTCCCCGACCGGCTTTTAGGGCATCCAACGAAACTTTTGATTCACCCCACATTTTGTCCATGCCCTGGTCTTTTTCTTTCTTTTCCTGAGCCATTGCTACAAGTGAATAAAACATTACCATTAAAACGACAAGCAGGTTTTTTAAATATTGTTGTAACATATCTTAAATAATTTAGGTTTTTACTTATTTATTCTTTTATATAAACTTTTAAATCGCTGTACCGAGCCGAACGTGTAAACATGTGACGCAATCCAATCCGACCTTCTTCCGGCGACTGATTTTCATCTAAATCCCAGGAGAATAATTTCTCCACATTTTCTCCTTTCACATTAAAGAAGAGTTTCGATTAGGTTTTAATTACTGTTATTTTGTACGTTTTGCCAGGCAGGAACAAACCAGTTTTAAAATAAGCGGGAAGTATCTCGGTGTCTCCAAACTTGCCCTCTTCTGCCGGATATTTCCTTATCCTGATGTAATCATTTTTTGGATCTTCATTCGCCATAGGAAAAGCTGCGTAACTAATATGAAGCGGAGTCATGTTGTAATAATATTTACTCATTGTTGGAACTTCGCGGTATTCGTTCCATAGCGTAATATCCTTGTCCCTGCCTTCAGTTCCAATACCCGTAGCCTGAATGTACAAGATATTTACATTAATTATCTGCGTATCTGAGACGCTGAGAAGAATTTCAATCATTCTCTTGTGTGCCAAAACTCCTCTGCCATGTTGGTTTCATATAATATTATTTAAAACTGAATCATAAAAGTTCGAATCTGGTCATGCCCCATTTTAAAGCTAAATTGTTTTTCCTCAACTTTAATTTCTCTTTGCAATTCAATGGCTTGTTCCAAATGGTTACATTCGGTTACCGACACTGCAGGATATGGCAAATGAACCGTAACATCTTCATCACGTCCTTCGGTTTCAACAATCCGTAAGATTAATGGATTTGGATCGTAAGCATCCTGTTTGGTTTTAAGGCTTGAAACAATTACATGGTCACTGTTTATACTAAAGAATGATTTTTCCAAAGGAAATGACTGATCGCTAAATTTCCATCCTGAGATTTCACCCGAATGTTGGGTTTCCTGTTTCGCAATTAAAGGTTGGTTGAATTCCCATGCTTTCTGAGGAATGTTTGCATTTCGCCAATCACCTTCGTGGGCAAGCAGCGAGTATTTAAATGAATGAATCCCTTCATCCATTCTCGGATCCATTTCCCTTGCTCCCCGCACAACCGACATGCTTAAAATCCCTTCGTTAATGGTGAATCCGTATTTACCATTATTGATTAATGATACTCCGAATTCGTTGTTTGAATAATCAATCCATTTTTGAGCCGGAACCTCTTTGTCAGATTCACTTCGTTTTACAAAGCCATAGGGCTGATCGAAATAAGCCTCTCCGTTGGTAAGGTTTGTTGGAAAAATTAAACGCATCAATTTGCCCGGACTGTGCCAATCTATTTCCATCTCAAAATCGATTTGATCGGAATTTGCCTTTAAAGTCATGTATTGTGTAAATTTTGAGGATTGAAAATAATTATCCCATTTTACAACTACTTTTAAAGGGGAATCATAAACTATTTCGGGAGGAGTGAGTGATTCAACTTCAAATTCTTTCCCCGTTAAACCAAAGCTCCAACTGCTCCCCTTATCTTCCAGCAATTGTATTTTGTTCGCATAATCTTTTAAAATTTCTTTTTGAAGTTTTTTGCTGAAAATGCTTGTAATTCCTTTTTCATTCCACTGAATTTTAAAGAAATTATTTTCAAGCTGATTTCCGTTTATTTTTAGTCCCGAATTTCGTTTTTCAGGTTTCCCATCCACAACAGCATAAACTTTGTAGCCCATTGGTGGAATGTTTGCGGCATCAATACAAATTTCGTATTGCAAATCATCGTCAGATTTTTCAGTAATTAAAAAAGGAGTGTCTTTCCCCGATGGATCTTTCAAGCTGAATTCGGTGGGCTTTTTCACAAATTTAATTTTGGCATTTACAAATTGGCTAACAGGCCACGAATGTGGATTATAAACCACCACAGGAATTCCATCGATTTCGGTATTGATTCGATTCCCAATATTTTCAAGTCCTGCATTTATTTGTTCCGAAGTAATTTGCCCCAGTCGTTCATACTCCTTATAAACGTCGTTAACACCAAGCCCTGTTAGTGTTCCCGGAAGAATATCGTGAAATTGATTAAATAACAAAATTTTCCACGCTTCCAGAAAATCTTCGCGCGGGTAGAATGGTTTACCTTTGTGCATGGTCCCAATGGCAGAGAACTTTTCAGCAACAATTAACTGATTCTCGAAATACCGGTTTAATTTTTTAATCGCTGCTTGTGAAGTGTAACATCCCATCCATCTTCCATTGTCCTGTTTATATCCGAATTCTTCCCTCTGAACAGGCCAGTTAGTGCCACTTTTATGAAGCTCTTGGAAATAACCTTCGGGTGAAATGTGCTCAAATTCCAATGAAGATTCATTGGCAAGCATATTTAATTTTCTCATATCATCGTCATCCGGCCCTCCTCCATGATCGCCTTTTCCGATGGTAATCATTGGCAAATCGTACTTTGAAGTTTCCACCCACTCTTTAATATATTCAGGCATATTTTTAAAATTGGGATTGTAATGATCCGGAATTTTATAAGCAAGTATTTTCGAGCCGTCATCTGATTCCCACCAAAAAACCTTTTTGCCTTCAGGAGCTTCGCGGCTAAAAACATAATTTTCAATTCCACAACCTGCGTATATTTTTGGAAGTGTACCCGGATGACCAGTAAAAACATCCGGCGACCAGGCAATTTTAACATTTTCAATGTTTAAGTTTTTTGAATAGTAATCGTGGGCAACCAAAAATTGCCTGATTAAACTTTCGCCCGACGACATGGTTTCATCCGGCTCTACCCATTGGCCACCAACAATACTCCACTTTTTATTATTTATACTTTGTTGCACTTCTTCAAACAAATCCGGTAAATAATTCTGAATGGTTGAGTAGTATAAAAGATAACTTTGTGCAAATTTTAAATCAGGATACTTGTCTAAAGAATTCAGCACATCCGAAAAGGTTTTAAAAATCTCCCTGTTTTTGATTTCGTTCCATCTCCATCGATACACCGGATCCATGTGGGCATGTCCAATAACTTTTACTTTTTGGGATTTTATTTTTTCAGAATCAGATTGACTGAAACCATTTATATTGAATACAAAAATGGCAATAAAAAGAAGTTTTAAATGTTTCATTTCATCGGTTTAAAAAGTGATAGGCAAATAATCCTTTTTTTAGACAACGATTTTTCAAAGTTAAGTTAGATTTTTTCGTATTTAACGACACTCTTTCATTAACTATGCGAATAAAAATTTATCGAATATTATTGAACTTTTATTTTGACCAACATCATGCTATGTCTGGGTAGTTTAAGATTCAGCTCAAATTTCCCTTTTTCATTTTTCTTTTCCGACGAGTTAGTAACTGATAAATCAGCGGCTTCTTTTAGTCTTTTTAAATCAGCATCCTTCGACGTTTTTGGTGAACCTTGTCTTTCCCACTCGCGATATGTATTGTTGTTTTCGCGGTCTAAACTATATTCTTCTACCAAATAATTTCCTTTTGTTAATCCTGAAATTTCAATATCAATATTATCCAGAATGCTTAAATCGTTATCCGTTTCATTATAATTGTACACGATTAACTGAACTTCTTCATTTGAAGATTTTGTTGCCAGAACTCCATATCTTCTTCCAATTCGTGGGCCACTAACATCAATTCGTTTATCGCCCAAAAGAGCCAGCATTTCGTATCCCGTTTGTATGGGTTTTGGAATATTACCTGCCGTTGTTAAACCACGATTCCCCAGAAAAAAACTATCCTTTTCTGCTTCCCATGCACCTCCCCAATATAAAAGCATTGTGGTTGGAAAATCGTAATTGTCTTCAATCGCATACAAACAATCGACCATTTTAACTAAAAACAACGGTGACTCCTCACTGTTTCGATAATGCAAATCGGGATATTCCGCAACCGTTTTCTGAAAGTTTGATGACATTCCCCATTCATTTAGATGAAACTCAACTTCTTTTAAACTTTCATATTTTTCAAGTAATCTTGATATCCAAAGTACCCCTTGCGAAAAACGTTGAACTTGTGGTTTTATTACCGGTTCGCTGTTTAGCCAACCCCCAGAAAGTCCGTAAATATGATACGAAATAAAATCGATTCGGGTGCCAATTTTTCCGGTAACATGGTTTGTTCCGTTGACTACATGTTCGATAAAATTTTTTAAAAACCATTCGTGATAACAAGCCGGACCACCGACTTTAAGTTTTGTGTCAACTGAAATAATAGCATCTACAAATACATCGTACAATTTATAGAATGTTTGAATGTCAGATTGTTTCCATCCATCCGGTTCATTCCAAACTTCGAAATACCAGGTACGAACTTCTTCTGCACCAAATGTTTCAATCAGATTTTTTGTAAAAGCGACTAATAAAGCATGCCATTTGTCCCAGTCTTCAGGTCCTGAATTTTTCACGGACATTCCTTCGTCGTTTCCCACTGAGGTGTCAATTTCTCTGCTCGTTAATCCCTTTGGCATATAATCGCACTCAACAACTGGTTTGAGTCCTCGTTTTACAAATTCACCATAAATCCGGTTTACGCGACTAAAATCGTAAACTGCATTGCCGTTTTCATCTTCCGAATAAACTTCAATTCCAACCTCAACTCCCTCGCGAAGGTGCCCTGTTAAAGTATAATGATTGCGTAGGTAAACACACGATTTTGTTTCGTCCATTCGATCCAAAAGTGCCTGCCCACTTTGTTTTTCAGCGAGGTAATACAAAAGATCGGTGCCAGAAGCTTTCCAGAATTGTGTGTTTTCTCCAATAATTTTATTTGCATTTATTATAAAATTATTGTTTTGAGCAAAAATTGTTGTTGAGCTAAATAACAGTAAAAAAGCAAAAATTGAATGTTTCATACACAAATACTTATCTTATCATTTAATAATCTGTCCATTACAAGTCACATTATTGTCCTGCCGGACGGGCTTTCATTTTTGTCTTGACACAAAAACGAAACAAAAAAGTCAAGAAAATTTAATGCTTCCTCCCACATTCCTGCGCTTGCCCGCGCCAAATTTTCCGGCCAACGCTTTTTTTATTCCAAATATAAATAACCTTTTGTGTTGGTTCATTTCGAATTATTTATTCCCAACATCAAGATTTCAAATTTTTACAATTATTTCTCATGCACTTTAATTACGAACATCTGCCGGGTTCCATTTTCAGCAATACCCGGAACAAGTATCGCATCGTTTGTCCGGTTCCAGCGAGGAGCCGGATCAATTCTGATATCTCCACTATACCCACCTTTGTCAATCCCTTCGCTTCTGATAAAAGCACCATCACTTCGCCTGTAAATTGCATAATAATTCTTATCTGATTTGCTGTAACCATTTGCAAACCAATTTCCATTGGGTGAAAGAGAAACATCGGCGCCCGGCTTTGGGAAAATTTCAGGATTACCCAAATGCCCCTCAATTTGTTTTGTATCGACATTATAAAGAACCTGCAAATCATTTTCACCAGCCTCATCTTTGTGAATGCCGATTACCAAATTTCCTTCGGCCCATTCCGGATGCCCGCCAATAAAGGTTTCGTGAAGAGTAAGACCTGTACCATCGATATTGATAGAAAAGGGTTGATTGACTCTTTTTCCCTTTTGGCCACTCCATCCCGCACGAGCGTAAAAGTAAACCCGATTAGCATCACGATTCCACAAAGTATGATTTATAAATAATCCATCGTGTTTTAATCCCGGATTTGATTCCCTGAGTTTTTTATCCAGTTGAAGATAAGAAACGAGTAATCTTTTTTTGCCTGTTTTTACATCAACCACAAAAATCCCGTCATCCCTGGGAGCAATTTCATCTTTCGACCAGTCCAGTGCCTCCGGATAACCGGTAACCAAACGTAATCGAGCCAGGCGACCATAGTTAATTCCTAGCCAAGCCGAACCATCGGCAGCTACACCTCCGTTGCCAATTGGAGTATCTTCGAAACAGAATTCACGCACTCGTTTCTTCTTTTCAATGTCGTAAATTACCGTAAATATTTTCCCTGTTTTAACATCTCTGTCGTTAAAGAAAAACTGTGTTTCGGGAGCCAGCGGATTCCAATAAAACATGGTTCCCTGTTGTGGATTCCATGCGTTGGTTTTATCCAGACGTATAATTTTATTGTCGTTTTGCGTATCGATAATAAATATTGTAGCTGCTTCTTCCGGTTTTGGCAATCGATCTATATTTTCTATTTCCATTCCAAGTATGTATCGGTTTGATGCATTCCACGGTATGGTTTGACATTGCCCGATGTATCCAAAGAAATGATGTTTTGATCCAGATGTAATTTGCTCAATTTTTAAATCGAATGCAGAAGGTTGAGCCTGAAGATTTGTATTGGACGTAAAAACAAATACCAGCACAAAAAATAATAAGCAATTTTTTCTTATAAAATGTTTCATAATATGTAATTTAATTTTTTTCTAATCTAATTGACTTTGACAATAAATTTTCTCTTTTCTCGTGAAAACAAATGCGATTATATTCCCCCTAAATTAAAAAGATTGTATCCATTTCCAGTTTGTTTTTGATTCAATTTGTAAAATGGGTTTGTATATCTTTCTTTTGCTATTTGGTTATCGCGTGCATTTTTGTCGTACCAGATTCTGACGAGACCATCTTTTGAACAACTAAGAATTTGTTCTCCATCGTCGCTTGTGAATTTTGAAGCGATTGCAGATGCTCCTCCGATATTCCCAATCACTTCCCCAGTATTATTGAGGATACTGCCATCTCCTTCAAAATATCCTTTTACCAATTCATGAATCCCATCGCCATTTAAATCAACCGGAATTGTTGTATAAACGCTAAACCCGAGATCAATTTCTTCGCCTGTTAAAGCATCGAATGTATTTTCAACCACATCAACCCGATGTTCCCCATCGGCCGATCTTTTCTTTTGTCCGATTTTTACGCCTAAAACAACTGGCTCACCATTTTTTCCAATACGCGCAGCCCAGCCTGTATCAATATGTCCTTCTTCAAGTTTACTCCAAACCCTTTCGCCATTCTCATCAAACAAAACTACTCTTGGTGGAGCCACCTTGTTATTATTTGATTCACGACAGGTAAAGAAGTACCATTTTCCTGTTTTTTTGTCCAGAATCGGTTCAATAATATCGGAATGCCCGTTCCATGTTTTTTCGTCTGCACAAAAAAGTAGTTTACCTTTATCAAGTTCTATGCATCTTTCACCCCATAATAATTCATCTACTCCATCGTTATTTATATCGACAATTGGGGACATGTGGCTGCCTTGACAACCGGGAGTATCGGGTGTTTTCTTGTAAACCCAGCGCTCGGTCATATCACTGTTCCAACATTTAATTGTCTCGTACTTTTTTGTTCCGTTGGCAGTTATTAAAACGGGCTCACCATTTACATATCCACCCATAATAAAGTGTCTAAACAGTCTTGACATTTCCTGGCTCCCAAAGGGTTCCGGCCATTTCCATTGACCTAAAACTTCACCGGTTTTTGCATCTCTTTTTTCAAGAACAAAAGCTCTATGATCGAGTGGATGACCAGGATCAGTAGTATTAACATTCCATACTTCGTCTATCCCATCTTTATCTAAATCAAAAGCTGCAATTGGACTAAACCAAACTCCGGGAATAACACCTTTCCCAAGGTCTTTTTTCCACAAGATTTCTCCCTCAACATCAAAAACAGCCAATTTTAAAGTGTGGTCCGGAAAAAAGAACATTCCAAGATTAGGGTCAATCTCCGCATCTTCGGAATACATAGCAACTACAGCATTTGGAACATCTTCACCTATTGCCATTGGAACAGCACGAAACTGTTCAATTTTCTGTCCTAAATCAATTTCTGTTTTTATCTGAATATCATAGTTTTGAGCAAAAACTGAAAGTGATAGAAATACTAATAAGGTTGTTATCTGAGTTATTTTCATCCGTTTAAGTTTTGTGTTTTCATTTTAGTAATTCTTAAATTTAATGGATAACTTCCTAAAATATATCATCAATTAAAATTAATTTGAAGCCCATATTATTCATTGTAATAGGGGAACTCAGCATCATTTGTATCCTTGGCCCATTCTGCCATCAATTTACGATGCTCTTTTAACACATTGACAAACTTTTTTTCATACACGAGGTTTATCATTTCTCCCGGGTCTTTTTCCATATCAAACAGTTGCTCCCTTTTTTCGCCATTATCATAAATACAATATTTATATTTTTCTGTACGAAGCATTCTACCGGTTGCTCCCAGGTTTGTGCTGCCTCTTGCAAACATTGTCTCACTTACCACATATTCATATTTCTTTATTGGCTTTCCATAAACCAAAGGCAGCAAAGATGTTCCACGCATCGATCCTGGTTTTTCAATACCGGCAGCGTCAAGTATTGTAGCTGGAATATCCAGGGCATTTGTTACTAATTCAGAATAAACGGAGTGTTTAGTTTTTCCGTTCCAATTGATTAACATGGGTGTTTTTGTAGCTTGATCGTACAAAATTTGTTTTTGATTCCAATGGTGCTTTGCCACCCCTTCTCCATGGTCACTGGTAAAAATCATAATTGTATTCTCTTTGTGACCTCCATCTTCCAAAGCCTGAAGCACCTTACCAATTTCGGCATCTACTTTTTCTACCAAACGATAATATCCCCACAAATACTGACGCCATGTTAGTTCGCTCCAGTCGTACGTTGGATAATGATAAGCTGCAGATCTATTTTGCACCTCTCTAATTACTGTTGGTTCATTTTCAGGCATATCAAAATTTTCAGGCAACGGAGGAAGTTCATCCAAATTTGTAGGAGCTAAACCTATTGGTCCATCTGGTAAATCTGTTCCAACTGCATCAGCCCTGGCCAACTGACAAACATTGTGAGGGTTTACGAAAGAGACAGTCAAAAAGAAAGGTTTCTTATGTTTTTGTTGCAAATATTCTTCTCCTAATTCTGCAATTCCATTGTCCTTAATCCCTTTTTGATATCTTTCATATCCACCGTTCTCTGGTGTTGCACCAACATGCCATTTCCCAAAATAATCACATTTATAGCCTGCATCACCCATTAGTTTTCCTAACATTGGTACATCACCCTGAATTTCATCCCCATTATTTCTTACTTTAACTTCATGCGGGTAACGAGCTGTTTGCAAACTGGATCTGAACGGTAAACACAAGGGCTGAGTTACATAATTGTTTGTGAAACGAATACCACCTGCCGCCAATTTATCCAATGCCGGAGTTTTTAAATATAAGTTCCCTGCACAACTCATAGCATCAGCAGTTTGCTGATCTGTAATTATTAGTAACACATTGGGTTGGATTGTTTTGTTTTTTGCAAATGCAAGAGGATGAATTCCAAATAAAACAATTACAACCAGGCATAATACGATAAATTTATTTTTCATTGTATTTTGTTTTTTAATTATAAAGAAGAAAAAAAGCTTTTTAATAAAATAGTTTTAATCATAAAACCGATTTATCAATGATTATTTTTTGTTTCAGATTTTACTAATCTACTTAGATTTTACTATACTCATCGGCCAGTTTATTAATTTGATCATCGTTTAAATTTTCAGCCGCTACAACGAGTCTGTATTTAAAAGTAACGGATTCCCCTTTTTTTAGACTGAAATTCAATTCATTTTTACCTTTAGAAAATATTTTCTGACCGAGAGGATTTGCAGCAAATAAACCATAATCGCGAGCGTGCCAGTAAGTTGGATATCCAACATTTGAAGGGTGATCGATTATTACAATTACCGCAGTTTCACCCTTTATTTCACCACCTAATTTCATCCACCGGCCACGGGTTCCCCAAGCTTCCTTTCCTTCAATTCCTTCGGAACTTCTGTAATTTCCATTTACAAATTGACTGTCAATTTTTTCAACTTCGTCAACTTCGCCATTTGCTTTAGTAAGCTTAACAGGTTTCTCTGATGGTAGTTCCAATTCCCGTGCAACACGAATTCCAAACATACCTTCCTTGTCATCCCTGAACTTAACCTCATCGATCACAGCTTTTAGTGTTGTTATTCGATCGATAATTCGTACATTCTCTCTTGCTATAAAGTTGAAACTGGTTTGCTCTACCAACATAAGAATGTTATCAGGAGATTTCCATTCAGCCGTAGTGACCAATAAAGCACTTCCATTTCTACTTTCGGCTTTTTCTATGGTTTTATGAAAAATACTTCCATACAAATGTCGTTTTTCAGAAGCCATTAATTCTGCATTGTTCCAGAAATCAAGGCCGTTAACATCGCCATAATTTAGCCATATTCCAATATGATGTCGATGATCAACACGCTCTCCCTCTTTCTTAATCATTGGATAACTGCGTGTTAACATATTTCCTGCCTGCGACATGACCGGCCATAATACAGGTTTTTTAATATTATCAGGGTAAATGTATGAGGTGAATAGTTTACCGTCTATCGTTACATCCACTTTTTTCTCCGCTTCGTTTACTTGTAGATCAACTGCCTTTTTATCGCTACATTGACAAAATAATAAACTGCTGCCTAAAACAATGATTGATATAAATATTCTGTATTTCATTCTAATATTTTAAAATATGTTTTCAATTTTAAGTTCAACTTTGTTTTTCTTATAATGACACTAACCTAATGTTAAATCAATAATGCTACTTCCGGTGCATCATGCTGAACTTGTTTCAGCATCTCAACAATTAGCACGGGATTCCGAAATGAATTCGGAATAACGAACCTGAAACATGAAGCTCGACATGTCATTATCTGTTTTTAACAGTCTCCAAAAATTCACAAAGCGCTTCCACATTGTTATTAAAAAGAGCGCTGGAAATCCGATCCTCAAAACGGTATTCTCCATCCCATCTTTTGCCCGTTACTTGCTTCCGGAATTTGTTCTGATGAACAATCCACCGACCCTGTTTATCCTGGCTATTTATAATCTTCTGTACATCTGTTGCAAGTTGCTTCAGGATGGTTTTTGTATCTTGTTTTGGTGTTGCTTCAACTTGTCCCATTGCCTGCTGATAACGTAATTCTGCAGCATCCAATGCTTTTTGAATATCCGTTTCGTAACCATAACCTGTACTTCTTTCCAACGAAAGCTGATCTACCGATTCTACCCGAATACGATCCCGATCGTAATAAAGGGGTTTGTTAGTGCCAATTTCAAGAAAACGCCCCCATTTGCCGTTTGGTAATTGAGATTCTTTTAACCAGCGAAGTGCATCTGGAATCGGTTCCAGATATTGACCACTTCCGGTATGTTCATAAAGATCGATAAGACTATTGATATTATTGACACTTGCCGACGGGCAAACTGCAGGCGGCTCAAATGTACGTGCCCAGGCTGGTTGAAGAAACTCATTGTATTGTTGTGCCCATCCGGGTTGTGGTGGCGGCAATTGGGAAATCATTAAAAAACGCCCCACTTTTTTAAGGCTTTTTAGAATAGCTTCGCTTCCATAAAATTTATCTGCCTCAATCATCACCCGAATACAGTCATTTATTCCTTGATCATTAAAAGTAGCATAATCGTGGTAGTTACCCTGCCAGGGATATTTGTGAGGCCAGCCACCATTTTCCAATTGAGACTCGAACATCATGTTCAGTGCCTTTTCTACTGCTTCGGTCAAAGGCTGGCTATCAACTTCCTGATCCAACTCCATTAAAAAACTAATGGCGCTCTGTGTCTGATTATCATCAAAACTCACTGTTTTCCCTTTGGGGCGGTCAAAATAAATTTTGTGTTCCCAGCCCCCCAATGCGTTTTGCCCCAGAATGAGTGCGTTGGCTGCGTTTTCAGCGGCTTTAAGGAATTCCTTATTATTTGTAATTCGATAGGCTCTCAGAAAACTCATTCCAACGGCTGGGGTGCCGGGAGGCTGAACTTCAACGGTACGGTCGTCCGTTTTTCCTTCTCCCCATTTTTCTTTTCCATCTAAAGTGTAGTGGTAAACATAACCACCTTCAATAGCCAGCGATTGTATATAAGAGATTCCTTTTTCGAGACTCTGTTCAGCTTCAGTTGCCAGTGCCGCTAGATCTTGTTTGTTTTGTGCCTGAACTGAAACTAAACAGAAAAGCTGGAATAGTCCAATCAATAGGATAATTTTCTTCATTTGATTAGTTTAGGTTTTTTGTTTATTAAATAAAGTTAATTGAGGTTCAATATATACACCTGTCTTTCTCCTGTTGTTACTGAATTAAAACCTATCATATCACCATCGGGACTCCAGCGAGGGTGCAAATCGCACTGGGCATCTTTTCCATTTTCTCTAAATTCCGTGGGATGTACAAATCTGCCCATAGGCAAAACAGCTTCGGTCTCCATATTCATAAGATAGAGTTTCTGTTCTTTAGAACCTCTACTCGGATATGTATCGGTCACCATCCATTTCCCGTTTGGAGAAAAAGTACCATGCCCATCGTAATCCAGCAATCCATTTCCCAAACGCCGAAAGTTGTCCTCGCCAACGGTGAAGAGGATGTGTGCATTGTCTTTTGCTTTGTAAGTACCTGTAATCATCAAGTCGTTCTCATTAAGCCAATCGAAATGTGAGCCTCCCCATCCATCAGGAAAACAACGTTGGAGGTTTGTTCCATCTCTGTTTATGGTAAACGATGTGGTATTTCTTTTTGGAATTGCCCGCGACAGCCAAAATATTTTTCCTCCTTCACGACTAAACAAAACATGATTGAAGTAGCCTATCCCACCTTCCTCCACATCGGGGACCTGTTCCGTTACATCGCTAATTGAAATAAGAAGTGTTGCCTCCCCTGTTTCGAGGTTCACAAGGAATAATCCATCATCTTCCGGAAATTTTATATTAAGTTGTGCATCTTGTCCATCGCCCCCATAACCATACGATTCTCGGGTGGTTCGAAGTCGTGAGAAGTTTATACTAACAGCCTCCTTGCCATTTGGCGAAACAGCTGCAATTGGATACGGAATAGTTTTAATTTTCTCCTTCGTATGAACATCCATAATAATAGAAACGAATTTTCCATCGACATAATCGTTGTAAATTATTTGTGAATTTGGATTTGTGCCAAGCCAGTGAGCCATACAACCTTGTTGAAAATTCCATGCCCGGGTTTCGGCTAAAGGAATAAATTCATTTGTTGTTAAATCAACTAAACCGAGGGTTGCAGGGTCATTTTCGGTTGGCAACCTGTATTTAATTGGTGTCTGAAGTACTGTTACATATCGCTGATCTGCACTCCATGAATTGATACCATAATAACTTGCGAACAAGTGTTCGTTAGGACCTGATGTAATTGCAAAAGGTTCAGAAACAGCAGGAAATTCATTTGCATTTCCTTTTTGTTTTTCTTTACAACTAAAACCTGATAATACAATTATAAATATGAAATAAATAAGAAGATTGTTTTTCATTACATGTTATTTACTCGTTAAAAAATATCTCGTTTTGAATCTATAGTTTAAATAAGCACTCTTTCCTTTACTCCTTTATAATGTTTTGATTTGTTCTTTTGTAACCACTCCAAAAGGCTTTCCCTGAGTTCTTCTGCTTTTTCAGCATATTGTTCTTTGTTTGGATTTCTGCCAATAAGGTTATTCATTTCATACGGATCGCTGTTTAAATCGTACATAGCATTTATAACTTTCGATTCTTTTGAATAGGGAATTATCATTTTCCAGCCATCTTTTACAATCATATAATTTGGGGAAATATCGCCACGGTAATCCCATTCGGTAACCACATATTTCCCGTGTTTTTTATCTGTTCCATTTATTAAACCGCGCAAACTTTTGCCATCCGATTTATGTTCTCCAACTTTCAAATAGTCCAAAATAGTTGCAAATAAATCGACATTAGAAATGTATCCATCTACAATAGTTTTCTTTTTTATTTCACCCGGAAAACGAATCAATAAAGGAATATGTGCAGACTCTTCGTAAAATACATTTTTCTCACGTAATCCGTGTGCACCAAGCATTTCGCCGTGGTCGCTTGTGAAAATTACCAAAGTATTTTCTGTTAATCCGTTTTCATCAAGAGTTTTTAGAATTTTCCCTACCCAGTCATCAATTTCCTTTACCAGGCCGTAATAATTGGAAATCATGTATTTGATTTCTTCAGGATTAGAATACTCCGGATTTTTTAATCTACCGTTTGCCGATAAATAAGGTGAATTTTGCATGTCGTCGGAAATACTTAAAGGCGCAAGCATTTCGCTTGCAGGATACATGCTAAAATATGGTTCGGGTGGCAACATTGGAGCGTGCGGAAAATGAAAAGAACAGGTAATACTAAACGGTTTGTCCTTCAACCTTTCGATGGCTTCAATGGTTTGTTTTGCCTGAAATGCAGTTAATGTGTGCTCCTTTGAAATTTGCAATTTTCCGTGCATATCGCATTGTGGAAACTTCAGATTTTGTTCTTTCAGTTCCTTATCTGTCATCCCATGATGTTTATCCAAGGGATCTGTTACATAAGGCATCCCTGTCATTTTATCGTACAATTCTCCTTTTTCTAACTCTCTGTTTGAAACATTTTTATACAGATAATCGAGATGCACAAATTTTTGACCTCCGTGACCAAAAATCGGCTTTCCGCTTTTCGATTCTTTTAACGGATTTTTATATATCTCGGTGTGTGAAGTCTGGCTGTGCCATTTGCCATAATACTCACAATGGTATCCATTATCCGAAAGAATCTCATCGAAGGTTGGCATGTTCATCAAACCTTTTTCATCATTATAATACGCTTTATCATTGGTTTTCATCCCATTATTTTCGACAGTTGTACCCGTTAAAATGGAAGATCTGGCAGGAGCGCATACTGCACAAGCAGTATAAGCATTTTTAAAATACACACCCTGATTTGCCAGGCGATCGAGATTTGGAGTTTCCAAAACCGTATTTCCGGCAATGCTAAGTGCATCGTATCTTTGCTGATCGGTCATTATAAACAGCAGGTTTTTCTTTTGCTTTTCTTCTGCATTGGCTGAATGTGCAATAAGTAAAATCCCTACAATAATAAAAGTAGTTATTGAAAGAATTTTAAATAGGTTTCTAATATTCATTTTGGTTTAGATTTTTTATAATTTAGGTTAAAAATTATTCAAACATATATAAACGTTTTCTCATTTCAGAAACAACAGTCAAAAATTCTGGATTTTCTGCAAGATTATTGTATTCCACAGGATCATTTTTTTGGTCATATAACTCCCTTCCCTTTTCCCCGTTATCCCATTCAATGTATCTGTAATTTTTATTTTTTATCATTCTGCCCATCATTTCACCTCTTCTCACAACAGCACGAACCTCGCTACGGAAAGGCAATGATGGATTGTTAACCACCTCCGCAAAACTTCTACCTTCCAAATGTTCAGGAATTTCTTCTAATTGAAAAAGATTTGAAAGTGTTGGATAAATGTCAATAAATTCGAACATTGCATCTGATTTAACACCCTTTCCTCCCACCGACTGCCCGGCCATTATAAAAGGTGCGTTCGTTCCTTTTTCATAAATAGTTACTTTGTTCCACCAATTATGTTCCCCAAGGTGATATCCATGGTCGCCAAAAAATATAATAAGTGTATTTTCCAGTTGACCGGATTCTTTGAGCGCATCTAATAATTTACCCACTTGGGCATCCATAAAACTGGTGCACGCATAATAAGACCTTAGAAACTCTCTTTTATCCTGATCTGTAAATTTGTTAAATACAGTGGTTGCTCCGGGTAGCGAATGTTTGTACGGTGGTTTCCAACCCTCGGGCAAAACAGGTGGATCGCAATCTTCCAAAGGATACATATCGAAATACTTTTTAGGCGCAATAAACGGGTCGTGTGGTTTGTGAAAACCCACAGCCAAAAAGAATGGTTTTTCCTTTTTTGCTTTTATAAATTCAAACGCTTTTTTAGCAATCTGCCCGTCGGCCTGATCCTCGTCATTACCTTCGGCTATTTTCCAATGGCACCATTTTAATACACCATCTGTAATATTTCTTGTTTCACCTTCTTTACCCAATTCTGTTGCACTGTAACCATATATTTCGTCCCATGCGGTGGGATCGTTATGATCTTTGGAACCATGAAAAACTTTTCCGAGACTCATGGTATAATATCCATTCTGACGAAACAAGGCAGGCATTGTAGTTCTGTCGCCAATAACCGATTTAAGGGGTGTTCGGTTGTCCAAGATGCCAATGGATTCAGGTCGCAATCCCGAAAGAAAAGAACCACGACTTGGACCACATACTGCATAATTACAATAGGCATGGTTGAACTTTACTCCACTCTCTGCTAATTTATCGATGTTGGGCGTTTTTACTATTGGATGTCCATAACAACCTAAAGTGGTATTTAAATCATCTACAACTATAAAAAGTACATTTTTATCTGTCTTCTTTTCTTCGCTATTATTTTTAGATTTTGAAAAGGTACATCCAACAACAATACTAATAAGTGTGACAACAACTAAAATTTTTCTCATAACAAAATTAAATTAACTGAACATAACTATTTATTTGATTTAGCGTTCAGGCATTTCTGTACTAGCCGGAATCTCTTTACGCAACATTTTTGCTCCAAGTCCTGTTAGCCATAAATAATGGTCGGAAGGCACTCCATCGTTATCCACAAAATGAGCTTCATCACTATTTGGTGGTGTGTCTGTAATTTTCATAATTGCCGTTCCCTCATCAATTTCATCGAACATTGCCACGTACAACATTTCAGCACCTGCAGAAATCATTGTCGTAATCTGATCCCAGTAAAACCGGCCACCCAATCTTGGAATGGCTCCATAAGCCGTGTAACGCGCCAAATCCTTTTTGCCCAACGACAAGTTTCTCCAACTAAATCCGGGGTAAGCAATTGGCACATAATCAATTCCGTTTTCTTTGGTCCATTTCAAATCGGCAATTACATGGTCTCGAATATGATCCATTGGTTTATGAACCAGAGGTGTAAAACGTTGTACCATCCACGGCAGAACAATATCAACCGACTTAATAATGTCATGTAAATAAGGATCGGGTAAACAATCTTTATTCAATTCGCGAAAGTATGTGGGCACTCCTAACATAACTGAACATCCTCCATATTCAGGGTCATTTTTCAGGAAATCGATTAAGCGATTAACTCCAATTTTCCTACTATCGTAAGGACGGTCAGGAAAACCAACTCCCCAAATAGCTACCAAAGGTTTTCCATTGTGATGAAGATAGGTTTGATTTTCTCCCTGATTGGTAACTTTCAGCTCATCAACCAACATTTTCCAATCTTCTATTACCGATGAACAATCTTCGCCATCGGCTTTTAAACCCGACAAATCATACATTACGGCAATTGCCCTTTCATTTTTCTTAGCCGCCTCCAGTGCATTTCGAAGAATTATATCCTGTGATTTGTTTGAATTTTTGTAGCCACGTGTGACACCAAAAAATCGTTGCATAAAAACGCCGTCAACTCCATATTCTTTCATCCATTTAAAATGGAGTTCTGTGGTACTTTTATCAACGGAACTAAATACTTCGGCTGCTTTCCCATTCTCATATTTGAAGCTTGTTTTGTAAGTTTTCTCATATTCCGAAACATCAGGCCAAAAGTCAATTGTATTGTGTTCTGTATCAAACTTACCATTTCTCCCAAAATGTCCCCATCCACTGTCTGAACCATCACCTTCTGCACGAAACCAACCCTGATATCCTGCCATCACTAATCCTTTGTAGCTTTTGTACAAGGTACTTTTACCATGTTTATTTTGACCGTTAACATTAAATATTATAACAGCAAAAAGAAGGAAAATAATAATTCTATTTTTAACTAAATTCATTTCTTCAATAATTTATTCGTTTGGAATTGATTCTTTAAAATCTGCAATAAGTTGTAAAAGTTCTTCTACTTTTACAGGATTTTTATCTGCTACATTTTGAGATTCAGTAATATCTGTTTTTAAATTGAATAACTGAATATCACTTTCTGATTCATCAGGAGTTACACCCGGATACAAAGCAGGTGTTGCTTGCCCGGTCATACGTGCAATTATTGTAGTTCCATCGGGACCACGAGAATCTTTCCAGGTACTTAAATCTACAGTTCGGCGGTGTCTTGGTTTCCTGACAAATAGTTTCCATTCTCTATGCCTGACCGACATAATATGTTGATTGTGCATGCTAAAAACGGGTGCATGTTCAATTTGATTTCCTTTTAATATTTCGATAATATCCTGTCCATCTAAGGTATTTTTGTTTGCAGGATTAACTCCTGCAAGCGATAATAAAGTTGGATAAACATCAGGAGACCAGCAAGGTACATTTACTTTAGAATTTAATGGAAATACTTTTTCGTATTGAATAATAAATGGGACACGAATTCCACCTTCCCATGTTGTGGCTTTCATCCCTTTTAATCCCCCTGAACTTCCGCCATACCAGGGACCATTATCAGACATAAATATAACAATAGTCTTTTCTAATATTTCTAAATCTTTCAGTGTATTAATAATTTCGCCAACCGACCAGTCCAACTCCCGAATTACATCTGCATAAAGATCGTTTGGAGTATCTGGTGTATAAAACCTGTCGCTAACGGCTAAAGGTTTGTGAGGCATTGCATGGCATAAATGAAGAAAAAAAGATTCGCTCTTGTTTTTAGTAATAAACTCAATAGCTTTCTCCGTGTATTTTTTTGTTAGAAAATTTTGATCAACCGGATATTCAACGGTATCCATGTTTTCTACAATTTGGACTGGACGCATATCGTTGGAATAAAGAATGCCATAATATTCATCGAAACCGTGTTTTACAGGAAAAAATTCTTCCTTATGTCCCATGTGCCATTTCCCGATACATTTCGTGTGATAACCGGCTTCCTGAAAAGATTCACCTAATGTAATTTCGTTGGCTGCAATACCAATGTCGTTAACCCCCCGGTCCGGTGTTGGGTTGCGAATCATACCATGTCTTAAAGGAAATCTGCCGGTTAACAAAGTAGCTCTCGATGGAGCACAGTAAGGAGTTGGAACATAAAAATCGGTGCAACTTACTCCGTTCTCAGCCAGCTTGTCGATATGCGGTGTTTCATAGTTTTGTTGACCGTAACAGGAAATATCGCCATAACCTAAATCGTCTGTTAAAATAATAAGGACATTGGGTTTTTGTTCTGTTTCAAGCCCTTCTTTTGTATTAGCACAACTTGCAATCAGAAGAAATATCGAAATAAAAAGGAAAGCAACTTTTTGGTGGTTTATCAGATTTATCTTTTTCATATGATTGCAGTTGTTTATTTATAGAATATCATACCGTAGTTGTATATTTATTGTAAATCATTCTTATCAAAATTTAATAAATTGAAGTTTCTATCGTGTTGATTCAGCTTTTCTAATCCTGTTTAGCTCTTCAGATAGCTCTTTAACTACATCTGGTTTTTTACTAAAAAGGTTTACATTTTCTCCCGGGTCGCTGGCCAAATTAAATAGTTGTGGGGTGAATGTATTTTTCACTCTTTTCAATTTATTCTCCGATAAACCAACAGGAGGTGTATCGTCAATGTATTTCCAATCGCCAACACGAATTGCGTGCATCCCATTTGCATCGGCAGTCACCATTGTATTTCTCGGATGTTTGTTTTCTGTATTCGTTAATGAAGGCAAAAAACTAAAACTATCGGGAGCAACATCTTTTGCTTTTGGCATTTTGCCATCTGTAATGTCTGCAACCGTGGCAAAAATGTCAAGCAAGTTTATCAAGTCGTTTGAAGTAGTACCTTCTTTTACCTTTTCCGGCCAGGAAACGATGAAAGGCACTCGGGTTCCACCTTCCCAAATGGTGTGTTTGTCTCCTCTCAACTCACCATTTATTTTTAACCCTTTTTCAATGGCTGCAATTTCCGGTGCTTCCGGTCGGTTGCCCGGTATTTCACCTCCATTGTCGCTTGAAAAAATAACGATGGTATTTTCCATCAGCCCCATATATTTTAATGTTTCAAGTATGCGGCCAACACTAAGGTCTAAATCCTGAATAAAATCTCCGTAAGGACCGCAATCACTTAAACCACGCATATAGTCTGACGGAGTAATTGGGTGATGAACGGCAACAGCAGCAAAATAAAGGAAGAATGGATTATCTCTGTTTTGTTGTTTTATCCAGTCAACGGTTTTGTCTGTTAAGTCTCCCATTACATCTTTATTTGTACGCTGAGGTGCATCGTACCCAATGTAAGGAGTGCTATAAAAAGTACGGGAATAATTATTCACTTTGTCTGTTCTTAAACCATAAATATGATCATTTTCGATGAACACACCCAACATATCACCATGGTTTTGTGGTACTCCAAAATGATAATCAAATCCTAAATCAAGCGGACCGGGAGACATTGATTTTGTATAATCCAGTGGTTCTTTTCCATATCCAAGATGCCATTTCCCTATTGCTGCTGTACTATAACCGCGCTCTTTTAGCCAATCGGCTATTGTAACTCTTTCGGTATCGGGCAATAATTCATCAACAGGATTTGTTACCCCAAGTTTTAACGGTGAGCGCCACGGGTATCGTCCTGTTAAAAAACCATATCGTGTGGGCGTACAAATTGATGCTGGTGTACTTGCATTGGTAAAACGCATGCCTTGTTCTGCTAATCTATCTATATGGGGTGTGCGAACCAGATTTTTATCGGCGCCATAAGAATTTAAACTGCTGTAGCCAAAATCATCGGCTAGAATAAAAACGATGTTAGGTTTTTGAGTCTGCCCAACGAGATTATTTACTGATAAAATTCCCAAAATCAGGAATACAAATAGTTTTAGGTTTAGATGTTTCATTTGCTTTTTTATATTTATTTCACTAGTTCTCCATATGGTCTACCAGGAAATGACTTTAGTGTATTAACCAATATTTTTTGCATCTCCTTTACTTTTTTAGGATTGGAATCAGCAATATTCTGGTCTTCTTTCGGATCATTCTTCATATCGAATAGTTGGTTTCTATCAAAATAATGTTCGTTTAATAATGCCGCATGATAACCCAAGTGGCTGTTGCGAATATAATAAGGTTGTTTGTATTTATGATTATTCCAACCGGTTAAAATTACGCCCTCGTTAATTTGCTTTTGTGCCTTTTCGTTGTAACGTACAGTTATGTATTTCCAGTCTTTTGTCATCATTCCACGGGCAAAACCCAATTCAAAAAACAGGTAATCGTGAACAGATTTTTGGCTGCCATTTAAAACTTCTGTTAAACTTTCCCCATCTAATTGTTCAACTGAATTTAAATCCACCCCTGCCAGATCGAGAAAAGTCGGTGTGTAATCAATATTTTGAATCAGTTCATCGTATTTTGAACCCGGTTTTATTCCGGCTGGCCAATACATCATTAATGGAATTTTAATTCCGCCCTCATAAATAGTAGATTTTCCGAAGTTGTAGTTTCCATGGTCGGAACTAATTACAATTAGTGTATTTTCAAGTTTGCCTTTTTCTTTTAATTTTTCAACAACTGCACCAACTGCTTCGTCGAACCAGGTAAGCCAGGCATGGTCAGGATCTTTTTCAGCATTTGCTACTTCTTTTTTTATTTGTTCCCTGCTGGGCATGTTTTCAAATTTATCATCAACATATCCTTCACCGGTAAATTTTGAATTAGAGTCGAGTCCGTGAATGTATTTACCGTTTCGCTTAATCCATGGAGCCGGGCCATGCGGAACCGTTTCGCTGTAATATAAAAAAAAGGGATCATCTCCAGCTTCATCAATAAATTCGAGAGCTGCTTTATTTCTCCATTCTAAATTATGAATATTAAGAGAATCGTTATACAACTCTTTTAAATTGGCCGCGTGAACTCCATTGGCATAATCGAATCCAAATTCTTTAATGCGGGTTGCCCAGAAATTGTGATTATGAGTCATTGCATCTGATATTTCGGGCAATTTTGGGTCATCTCCCTTTTCATAGGTCTTTAATCCTATTTCTTTCCAGCTATTTCTTTTATTAAGTAAATGATGGTCAACAACGTGGCTTTTTCCAACAAAGCCGGTGCGATAACCTGCTTTTTGTAAAAGTCTGGGAAGATTTTCCTTGTTGTCTTCCAATTCAGTATTGTTTTCTACCCGCGTCATTTTTCCTTTTGGATGAAGTTTCATAAAGGATTTTCCTTCGCACCTTCCCGCATAACGACCTGTTAATGTGGTGTATCTGCTGGGCGAACAAACCGAACTTGATACATATGCACGTGTAAATACCATCCCGTTTTTTGCCAAACTATCGATAATTGGAGTATGTACATGGCCATCGCCATTAAATCCGAAAGGACGCGACTGTTTGGCAGTCTCTGCATTAATTGGAATTGGACTTTGGTCGTCCGTCATAATAAAAATGATATTGGGTTGCTGCTTTTTTTCTTTAAATACATCTGCACCCGATTTTTTAGGAACTACTATTCCTGACAATAAAGCCAATAATAAAAAAAGTAAAAATTGTAGTTTAGATTTCATCTGTATTAATTATATGTTTTACCTCACTTCCTGTCAAGAATGGAATATTCTCCTAAAAAAGCACACACCATTTACCAACAATTACAAATCCGGTTTATTTTAAGATTCGCTTATTATTCTGTGCAATCTTCCCATAAGTGGGTAGCAGTTTTGGTAGGAATATTTTTAGGAACACGCTGTTTTACTTTTCCTGAAGCAGCCCATTCAGCTCCTCGTAAACTGGTAACGATAAATCCGGCACATTTCATCGCCTGATTTCTCTCACTTGCATGCCCCATAATGGTGTGAAAGATTCGACCTTTTCCATATTTTATGGTCATCAAAGCTGGCTCATTACGTCCGGTTCCTTTGTATTCTTTTTCAGAATAAGCTGTTGCCAGAATGGTCATATTTTCTGCCGGACCGCGCAAACCATGATACAATTCGTCTTTTGCATGAAGCCACTCCTCTGGTAGTCCTTTCATAATGGGATGGTTTGGTTTCCTGGTTTTTACAATATATTCATGTTGCGGTCCGTGTGCACCACCTTTACCAGGTGAATTATCTCTGATGGTTTTCCCGCTATCATCAATGTAAACATAAGGTCCGGCAGTTTCGTTTCGCTTTCCCCATCCGCCTAAACCTATTAATTCGTTGTATTCTTTCCATTTAGGAAATGAGTTGTCGGCTGCATGCAGTATGAACACACCACCACCATTTCGCACATAGTTTAAAAAGGAAGTTTTAGTTTCGTTACACCATTCGTCTCCATTATAATCCAGAACAACTAAATCGTAATCAGAAAAATTTGGTTTAAAATTGCTCATATCTTCACCTTTTTCTGGAGAGCTTGCAATATTGACAGCAAACAAATTTGAGCCTTCTAAAATCTGTTTCATGGTTTCGCTGCCTATTTTCCAGTTGTGATTATTTTGTCCGTTAACAATTAGCGCATTGTACTTTTCGTAATCAGCTGTTTTCGCTTCTGTTTTAGGTGTATTGCATACAGTACAAATTATTGTAAACAACATTGAGAGATAAATAATTTTCATTCGTTTAAAATTTTATTGATTAAGATAACTTATTGAACCTGTCTTGATATATTGGAACACGTTGTATTACTATTCTTTGTTTAATCTATTTTTAATCATTTCATCCTTGCCAGTTGGTGGAGTGTTTTTTACAAATTCTTTGTAATATCCTCTTAGTTTAGCTATTTCCTGCTCGTAATTTTTATCATTGATTTTGTTATCAATTTCGAGTGGATCTTTTTCCATATCAAAAAACATATCGCCAAACTCGCGATAATCCCAATTTTTATGAACAACTGTTGGATCGAGCATAATTCCCAATTTAGAATTTTGAGTAATTACTGCAGCTTGCGACCAACTTTCAGAAATCAAATAATCTCTGTTCATTGAACCATTTTTTGTAATAATATCTGCCATCGATTCACCTTGAATTGGGTATTTTAAATCAGGGACTTTTAAATCAAGCATTTCTATTAAAGTTGGCAAAACATCAGCCAGGGTTACTAACTCAGCAGTGCGTTTTCCATTCTTTGTTTTACCTGGGAAACGAATAATTAACGGAATATTTAAAATATCTTCATATACATTTTGACCAGCTGCAGCCTTTTCTACCATGCCGTGGTTCCCAACAAAATCGCCATGATCGGAAGTGTAAATTACAATTGTTTCCTCTTCCAAATCAGCTTCTTCCAAAGCATTCAAAATTTCTCCGACACAATGATCAATTTCAGTTACCAGTGCATAATATGCTCCAATGTAGTTTCGCCAAAGTTGCTCATTTTTAAAAGCTTTATCCATGTTCCAAACCTTATTTCCACCATTTCGCTGAGATTGTAATAGTGGTGGTAAATTTTTGGTAGGTTCATAAAAGCTTTCCGGGATTTTAATTCCACTACCTTTTTTTGTGCCTTCGCCCCATTCCGAAACATTGTACATATCCATATATTTTTGCAACGGATTATAGGGTTGATGTGGTCTGTAAAATGTTGCCCAGCAAAGAAACGGTTTCTCGCTTTTCGCCTGTTCTTTAATCATTTTAATGGTTTCCTGAGTTGTAAATGCTTCCATGGTAAAATCCTCGGGAAGTTTTGAAATTCGTGTTCCCAAGTCTGCCGTTGGAATTTTTGTTTCGAATTCAGAAGAACCCCTAGGTCCACGGCCAAATTCTGCTGCCCAATCGTGTGCAAATTCTTTTGCATAACCATTTCGCTCAATCCAGCTTACATAATTGTCATCATCGTTGGGTTTATAAGCGTGGTCTTTTTTAACATCCCACCCGGCATCAATTGAAGTGCTTACGTGCCTTTTCCCAAATGCATAAGTATTGTAATTATTATTTTTGAAAATTGTTGCCATTGAAACCGCATCGTCCATAACGGAAGTATGCCCCGGGTTCGCTAAAAGTCCTAAAGTGCGGGGCATTAGTCCTGTTAATAAGGCTGAACGCGAAGGAGTGCAAACTCCTACATTGCAATATGCTTTGTCAAAAATCAATGATTCAGCGGCCAATTTATCCAGGTTGGGTGTAATCACATCCGGGTGACCTTCAAAACCCATTACTTTTTTATTGTGCTGGTCGGAAAAAAGTATAATTACATTGGGTTTCTTTTGGTTTTGTTTTACAACTTTTTTCCGGGAACAACTAAATCCGGTAACTGAAAAAATTACCAGTAAAATAATTATTACATTTCTTCCTGACTTCATTACAAACATTTTTTAATCATTTTGTGCTAAATATAAGCGAATAAACAAATTCTATAACAGCTTCCTCTTTAATATTACTCTAATTTAATTTTGCATTTTCAAATTCCCATGAGTTCTTTGCTCTGTTTTTCAAAAGGTACAAATGAAAGATTATCCAAATTTCGTTTCAACAATTCATTAGTTTCCATTATAATATTTGTTTAAACAGATGTCTTATTTCAATAATCTCATACCAAAGCCGGGCATATCTGAAACCTGTATTTTTCCATCCGCAATTTTATAATCTCCATAATCGATATCATCCGATATGCAGGTTACACCTTCAATGGTTACAATATTTCCACATGCAGCAGCAATATGGACATTGTAATGTGTTTTTAGCATACTCCCAAATGAATGCGGACTAGCCAACATTTTATATTTCTTTAATTGAGGCATTAATTTCCGCCAACGGGTAAATCCGAATGAACGGATATCGGGAAGGTAAGCGTTCATTATTCCCTCTTTTCCCATCTTCATGCACAACTCATGATCTGTATTGGCTTCCCCGTCGGCATAAAGTGTATTTTCAAAACCATTCTGATTCATCCAATGACGAAGTTTTTTCCCATCTTCATAATTCTCACGAAATGGCTCTTCAACCCACAACAAAGGAATATCGCCGATTCCATCCAGAAAATCGATTGTATCCTGAAGGGTATATTCATCGTTTGAGTCAACCAGAAGCGTAATGTCAGGAAAAGTTTTATTAATCAGCTTTACTACCTCAATGTCCTTTTTCAAACCCGCATCGTGCGGATACCATTTCCCACTTCTGCCAATTTTAACCTTGAGTTGCTGATAGCCATAATCAATATCCCACTGGCAATTTTCTAAAATTTTATCGATTCCGGCAGGATTATCTTCTGGTTCTAGCTCGTCAAAATAGATCATACCGCTGTAAATGGGCGTATTTTTCGTGCCTCTTGCACCAAGCAGTTTATATACAGGTTTATCGAGAATAACACCCATTAAATCGTGTAAAGCCAAATCTACAAAAGGACTCAAATCCCGGCGCATACCATTTTCAGGAGATATTAGTTCGGAAACCAATTGCCCCCGAAGTTGAAATAATTCTTCGTCATTAATTCTACGGTCGCCAAGCGCCCAGCCCATAGCTCCCTGATCGGTGAAGAGTTTAAAAGCATCACTTTTGTGATATTGTCCGTGGTTGTCTCTCCTTCCATTTTTACCAACATGTCGTGGCCAATGGTAATCATACTTTATCTTTTCAACCTTTGTAATTTTGTGCTTTTTTAACTCAGGGTAATTCTCGCCGTTTACTCCTGCAAAAAGTTCAGACGCTGATAAACTGGCGAAACCAACTCCTAATGCAGTAGTTTGAATAAATTTTCTTCGTTTCATTATTGTTTAGTTAGTTGAACTAATATATATATTTGGCATACGACATTTTTTAACGGTTTATTTAAGTGGAGTGCGGGTGTGAAAGGGATGAACTTTCAATTACGCACGAAGCCAATTCGTTTATTCATAGTTTTATCTCATTATTATTTAAAACTTTCAAAGGTATTCGATATAACTCGCTTATCATGTTTCTCATAAAGTAATGGTTTCAGCATGCTCGTTTCAAATTTTCCGTCAAACCGTCAGCTGACGGTCGAATTGGCGGTGTTGCAACAAGGAGCCGCAGCACAAAAAACCGCTGAAACCCGCATTACACATGACATTTTGTTATGGGCTTCGCTTTATTGTTTTCCATTTTTAATCGTTACCCAATTCTTGTCAATCATATATTTTACAAATTCAGATTCTCCCTTTTCCTGTATCATTTCAATTCCTTTTCTCCGATTTGTACGTGTTATAAACTGACCGAATCTAATCATGAGTGGATTATAAATTTTACAATCTTTTACCGAACTAAACTTATTACAGTCAGCGCATGTACTGAATCCATTCTCAATGCAACAAGGTCTAACTTTACATGCTTTGAATCCTACGGCACATTTAGGACTTTCTCCTTTGCAACCCTGACAATCTCCTTTTGTATATTTTGGACATGCACCACAATAGAATCCACAGTATGAAACTAAGCCAATCTGAGTTGAACTATCAGTTTTAATTGTAATATTCTCTTCCATGCTATTATTGTTTTGAATTTATAATTTCTATTCCATCTAAATCGTTGACCTGTGCAATAAACCCCCAACCAAATTTATCTTCGGATATTTCAATTATTAACTCATTTTCTCCTTTTGCAAGAGGCAATTCTATAGTTTCATGTTTATCTAAAACATAACCTCTATCATCATATTTTTCTGATTCGTAGAAGCTATTATCCCCCATAAACAATTTTTTCGAGTTTAAGTAAACCTTTATTTTATCGCTATATCCAAAATGAAATTTTTTCTTTTGAGCCTTTTCTGAACTCAAAATCGTTTTTGCAAGAACAGTATTTTTGGTTTCAGATTTAGTAAAATATCTGTTCAGGTTTATTAAATAATTTGATTCAACATTTATCTTATGCCATTTAGTTATTAGGTCTTCGTCTAAAAATGGTTTTTCAATTGCAAAATCGTAATTATCGTATGGCTCAGATATAAGCCAGTTTGAAATATATGTTTCATCTTCGATATTTGGTAGAGTACGTCTTTTTAGGATATTAATAGGGGCGAGTTTTGTTATTCTCAGGTTAGCAAAAATCGCAGGGTGGTAGCTACAAACACCAACACCACCCGAAATATAATCATGTTTTAATTTTACAGACAGAACTGAATTTGGATTGTTATCGAGATAAACTTTTGCAGAGTCGTCCATAACTTCAATTTTTACATGAAACCACTCTTTTGTCGGGATATTTGCAACTGCTTGATATGATTTTCCATTATAAAGTTGCCATGTGGCTGACATATTAAAAATTGGGTCATATTGTACCGCATCCCATTTTCCGCTTGTATGAGGCTGAAAATATATGTATTCAAAATTGGTAAGTGAACCAATCCGAAATACAATCCCTAAGTACGCTTTACGTGAAGGTGAAAATAAATCGCACTCAATTATTCCATTTTGAAAATCTATTCCATCCAAATATGCTATTCCTGTTCCATCGGAAATACATGTAGATAATTTTGAATCAAACTCTTTTACCTCTGCCGAACCTAATGTTTTCCAATTTTCAGATGTAAAATCAACGTTTATCGCACCTTTTTGAGCTAAACAAAAGTTTGTACTTATAATTAGAAATATGATTGTTATTGATTTGTATTTCATTCGTCTATAATTGTTTGTTTTATTGATGACTCATGTAACTCGCACGGCAGTCAAGCTCCTTTGTGTATTGTTATTTACATGCTCGTTTCATTTTATCTCCACTTTTAAAATTGGACTTTAGTCAGTTTTATCTTGAAAATAATTAATAATATCATTCATCAGTCAATTTGTTGTTGAGTACGTTTTCCAGCGTTGCCCATAACGGTTTGAATATGGTGCGTTTGGCATTTCAACGCTCCAAATTTTCAATTTACTACAATGTTTATTTATTGCTATCATCTTCATTTTTAGCACTATCTGCCAAATGCACTATATTTTTTGTTGTATGCAGTAATTATTTTTTTATTGATTTTATCTTTCATCCTTTAATAGAAAATATATTGGTTTGTAAGTCCCAAACCCCATAAAATAAACTGTCGAGCTGTGCTGTCTTATTGTTTGAATAGCTTGAATTAGATTTAAAAAATTTAGTTCTTTACTCCCTTCAATTATGAAATCTAATATGTTGTCCTTAGTATTAAAGACTTCTTCATGTTGTATAACTTTATATTCTACTGGGGTTTCATCAATATATTCTATGTCATAAATATTTCTTGTCTTATCAGTCAACTTTATCCAAATACATTTTACATCATTATTCAGTTCCAATAAATTTCTCGCTAGGGGACATCCGGCTAACATTGGGATATTAATCTTTGATGCTTCTTTCGCTCCGTCTAAAAATTCATCATTAATTTTGATAGCCATTTTATGGTTTTTAAGACCAATTTTAGGTCGTCTAGGGTAAAATCCAACCATTCTAAATTTATATTGTTGGTGAAGAGATTTTGAAAGATTATTTCCTTCTCTTGTCATCCAAGGATAAATTGGAATTACTACTTCAAACTTTTGTTTCAAAATGTCAGTCAATTGTGGAATTAATACATATTCAGCTGTATGTTCACTAATAAAACTTGAATATTTTTCTTTCATATTTTGAAGTCTATATTATGTTTTTAATCCAACTAAATATTTATCGGCACTTATTGCATACAACTTGTAATTATATACAACTTATATTTTTGTAATAAATTTGTGCTATAGGTTTAACTAAAAATTACTTATTCGTTACTGTCAGATCTTGCAAACAATATTATCTATCAAGTATCTCAAATTCAACATAAATCGGCTTATGATCCGATGGATAATCTCCCTCTACATTGTAATCCACTTCTTCGTAATTCAACACTTTAACGCTTCCTTTATACAAGATCCAGTCTATTTCCTTTGGATCTTCAAATGAATTTTTAAGCAATTCCGAATTGGTAGTATTATTATCGCCAACCAACACTTTATAAGGCGCACTTCCCGGGCGACAATTAAAATCTCCCATTAAAAACACGGGACGTTCAGCTGCCCATGCTCCAAAACGATTTAGGTCATTAACTCTTTCAAGGATTAATTTTGATGCATTCAATCTTGCTAAAGAATCTTTGCGTCCGTTGAAGTAATGTGTGTTGAACACATAAATTTCCTGCGAGTTTTCCCAGTGTCCCCTGTAATTCTGAGGATAAGGACCACTTTCACCGTTCGGAGGCCGTTGAATCAAAGCCAGGCGCGCCCAGGTTACCATACGCGGATTAACATTGGGACCACTTCCAATAATCTCCGGCGTTTTTGAAAGTTGAAAACTTTGCATCTCCCGAAGACGAAACTTATCTCGCTTGAAAAAGATAGCCATGTGCTCATCATCATCACCGCCTTTCCTACCCTCTCCAACAACCACATATTCCGGAAGTTGCTCCATTAAATAATCTACTTGTTCTTTAAGTCCTTCCTGTGTACCAATAATGTCAGGATTGTACTTGCGAATCATATCAACCTGCATTTCTCGCCTCACTTCCCATGATGGTTCATAAGTGGGACTGGCGAATTTTAAATTGTAGGTCATTAACTTTAGTACATGGTTATCTGGTTTAGCTTGTACATTTGTTTGAGCGCTTACAATATTGACAGATACAATATGAATAAAAAAGAATAAACAAACGATTTTAAGTGGTTTTTGCATTTTGTTCAGAATTTAGTGTTATAAAAATAAATAAATCAGTCAAAAGTTTTATTGTATAAATTTTCGTCCTTGTCAAAACAACCTACTGCGTGAATAATTGCATTTTCGTTTTCAATACTAATTGGAGAATCGGCCATGTAATTTCTCATACGACTACCCCAGATAGAAACAGTTAATTTTTTATCTCCTCTAACCAACAAATAATCCCACGACATATTTTCGGGTACCGGAGTTAATGCTCTGTTTCCACCTGAAAATGCTTCAACATTGCTGAGCGAAGTATGTCCTTGTCCTTCAATAATTATCGGGTGAATATCTTCTACTTTCTCTCCAGTATTTGCAATGATTGAACCTTGTGCAATTTGCCAATTTCGGTTTTTTGTGTTGTTACCCCTTTTTAAAATTCCAACGGCAACACAGTCGAAATTAAAATTGGTTAATTGTCCGTAAGATTCCCCATCCAACAAAATTCCGCCATAAGTTCCAAAAGTAAAAAGGTCGATTAATTGTGCATTGTCGGTATGATTGATTGTGTATGCAAACGTTTTTTTTGCAATAACAGCATCAACAACTTCGGGGCTGTACTGGCCACCAATATATCGTTGCGCGGCAGGATTTACATGACAATGTAAAATACGGGGAACATCATAACAATAATCCATCCGAATAAACTCACCACTCAGTGGATATCCATAACAATGCTCAAAGGTCATTAATTCGCAGGCATTGCCTTTTTTTGCATTAAAATCGAAAGTCAGGTATTCGCCATAAAATGTAAGGCACGAAAGGTAAATACCTTGTGCCCGACTAGTTTGCGAAACTTGAATTGTTGCTTTATAAGGAATAATTGCAGCAGGGTCTTTAATGGTTTGTTCGGGATACCAAAACTGGATACCTTTAATTTGAGTTCCGGTTTCAACAGTAATAAAAGCATTCTCTTTATCGGTAATTGCAAATACACTACCAACGGGCTGCTTTTTTGTTTGATGAACGGTTCCTCGATGAGTTGGCCCATGCACTCCAATCAACGAAACATTCTTTTTTAAAATAATTCCGCCATCAATATAATAGGGTTCTTCTGATGGTTCAACAAATAATGCAGCGCCTCTAACAGAAGCCCAATCAATAGCCTTTTGTAAATTTATTTTATTTACGGCTGGGCTGTTTTCAGGTTTTACATCAAAGTTTTTGATGCTTGTTTTTTCGGAAGCTATTAACAAGTTAAAACTTAGTAATAGAATTAGTACAAAGATTAAGTTGATTTTCATAATTAGGTTTTTATTGTTTTGTTATTTGTTTAGTTTTATTTTTTTACCGGTTTTGTTGCTTTCGCGCGCTGCGTCAAGAATTTCCACTACTGTTAAATTAATTTCAAGAGACGATAAATCTGTTGGTGTAACTTTGGTTTCACCGTTTATGGCTGATGCAAAAAATGTAAACGGGTCATTAAACGGAGCTTTTGCCAAAGGAATTTTTATTGTACTTTCTTTTGATTTTTCATCCAGTCGGTATCTTATTGTTTCGGCATCATCAATATAAATATACCCCGTATTTCCATAAACGTGCATGTCTTTTCGGTTAAAAGGCCAGTTCCACGATGCATGTAAAACACCCTCCATGTTTGGATAAGAAAGGATAATTGTTGCGTCATCGTCAACTTTTGGATAGACATTTGGTTTATATTGTTTTAATTCAGCATAAACCGATAGTGGCTTTTGCCCTTTTAAAATCCAGGTAATAATATCGGCACCATAACAACCAAAATCGATAACCGCACCACCACCATTTAAAACCGGATCGGTAAGCCACTCTAAAAATTCATTGTTTACGCCAATTTCTTTGGGTCCTTTGTGTCCATCGTAAACTATAATCTTTCTCAAATCTCCCAATTCACCGTTATTTATCATTTCAAAACCCGCGTAGTTCGATGGATACCAGGTTGTTTCGTAATTCGTCAGTAACAAAATCCCATGTTTATTCGCCAATTCGGCCATTCGTTTGGCATGTTTAACTGAAACTGCCAGAGGTTTTTCAACCATTACATGTATTCCAAGTGGTGCACATGCTTCAACAACTTTTAAATGCTCGTAAATTGAGGTGAATGTGATAACTCCTTCCGGCTTTGTTTTCTCCAGCATTTCGTCCAGAGATTGATAAATGAGGTTTTGGTCGATTCCAAATCTTTTGGCATATCTATTGGAAAGTGCTGTGTCTCTTTCGGCAATTCCAACAATTTCGATATCGTTGCGATCCATGTTTCTTAACAATGGAACAACATGGGAATGAGATAAACCTGCAACTCCAATTTTTACGGGCTTTTGAGCGTGCAAAGAACTAAAAAAAACACTAGTAACCACAATACAAATCAATATAATTTTCATCCTTTAAATCATTTTAAAAATTAGTAAACAACCACGCCCAAAGGACGTGGCTTTGAGATAACCCCTA
>JABGRN010000050.1 GCA_018648265.1 Prolixibacteraceae bacterium
AGGGAAACCGAAAGGGAGTACCTTCTTTTTATTATTTTAGTCGGACACTAGTGATTTTTTTTCTAATATTCGATAGCTGAAAGCAGGGAACTAAAAAGCAAAAACAATTTTTAATCAAAGCTATTAAAAAAAACAACTTTTCAGGAAAAGTCCCGTCCCTGTTTTTGTGAATGATCATGACGCCGAATCAGGTAAACTGCGGGGTAACATCCTTTTGCGAAGCTTTTGTAAGGACGCATGTTAGTCGAAAATGATTCACCTTTGGCTAGAATAAAAATTCATTTATAACTGTGTCTTACTTCATAAGGGCTTAAATAATAGTATAGTCGTGATTTTTTTTTGTTCTGTGAATAATACAGATTATAGATTTGAAGACAATTTTCCCGATGATTTTAATTAAAATAACACCGCTTTCTTTTTTTATTTGCGGGTAATTTAAAAATTTCTACTTTTGCAGCGGGTAAGTCCTGTGCGACCAGCTCCTGCTGAATCCCCCCAGAGTCGGAAGGCAGCAAGGGTAGGCGGTTGAAGCGGTGCGACACAGGTAGCTTACCCACTTTTTTTTGAAAGAAAAAAAAGGCGGTGAAAGGTTAAAAAAAGGTTTGCAGAATAGAAAATTAATTGTTTACTTTGCGCCGCTGATTTTGAAAAATAGCAAACGTTCTTGAACAATTCAGAATCTGAATATTAAAAGATAAGCCGAATTAGCTCAGTTGGTCAGAGCACGTGATTTGTAATCTCGGGGTCCTCAGTTCGAATCTGAGATTCGGCTCAAATGAGGAGAAGTCCTCAGTTCATCCTGATAATTACCAGGACGGCTCAAAATATTACGGGGAGATACCGAAGCGGTCAAACGGGGCAGACTGTAAATCTGTTGGCTACGCCTTCGTAGGTTCGAATCCTGCTCTCCCCACGTATAACCGATGTATATTATTGATTGTCAATAAATTACATCGGTTTTTTTATGTTAAAAAATGACATTTTGCCCAAGTTGACAATTCGAAGAGATGGACAACAGAAATGAAATTATAAGACTTCCAAAAGTTCGAAACTTAGAAGGTGATCTTAATAAAAAATGTTACATAGAGTTTTATGTTCGAAGTCCATATTCTGACAAAATGGAAAGATTTCGCAAGTTTGAAGGAATTAATAAATTTAAAACCTTTAAAGAGCGGTCAGAAGCTGGAGAAAAGATGAAACAATATTGGCTTGATAAACTAAGAAGTGGATGGATACCAATCAAAAGAAAAGATCTAACGATATATGAAAATGATGGTTTTTCATTTGAGCACAGATATATTTTTAAAAACAATCTAATGGGATAAACGACTTTTTGGATTTAAATTATCATGAATAATACATAACTTTTAATATATCTTTATAGTATTGGGTTAATATGAAAAACTTCTCATGAAATGAAAAAATTGGTAAAATATTTTCATGAAAGAAAAATAGGTGCGTACCTGTTTTTGCTTTTAACCTTAGTATGCATTCCTTTATTCATCAATGCAACGACTATAGTTATTCTTGTATCACCATCGAGTATTGTTATGGGCATTGATAGTAAAGCTGGAATTTATGACTTGGATGGAAAATACTCCCATTATGAACTGATTTCAAAAATATTTAAGAGTAATGATTGTTATTTTGCCCTAACTGGGCAATTTAGTCATGATGCTATAGATTATAATACTCCTCAAATTATTCATTCAGTACTAAGCTTGGCTAACAATAATATGGAAGAAAGAATAGACTCAATTTCAAGCGTAATGAAAGAAAAATTGATTGAAAGTATGGAAGTGCAAAAAACAGCTAGTAACGGGAAATTAATATTGGATAAAAAGACTGGTGAACCATTGAGTCAATTAGTATTAATTGGAAGAGAAAATGAAGAATTATTTGCGTATATGATTTCATTTATTGTAACAGGTAAAGAAAAAAATGATTTGCAAATAAATAAGAAAAGATGCCCTGGATCAGATTGTGCTTCGGTATTTTATGGTGGAAATATAGGTGAAATAAAAAAATTCTTAGAATCTGGGAATTATAATGAATTTAATTCTTTAGATTTAACTGGAAAAATTAAATATTTCATTCAATTAGAGATAAAGAAAAATCCTTTTAAGGTAGGAGAACCTATAAATATTATTCAGTTAACCAAAACTGGAGATGTTTGGTTAAGTAGAAACGGAAATTGCCCAATAGTTTTTGAGTGATCTGCAAAATCAACAATTTTGCATTCTTATTCATACAAATTCTGGTACAATTAATTATCAAATAATCCAGAAAATGGCAATAAGTGCGCAATGAAGACAATAGTTGACAAAGTTGACAAAATGAAACATCAATAATACCAGGTAGAGTAGGAGTGGTGGGGAATCCTGCTCTCCCCACGTTTAAAAGGGTTAACTTGTTGAAATACAGGTTAATCCTTTTTTTTTTGGTGCCTACATTGCAAAGCTTGAAAGATTGATGAATAACAGAATCAAACCGGACCACAATTCTTTATTCCGATTTGAACATTTGAACAATATATTTCAATTCCCCAATTTTAGTAAGTGGCTTATTGTTTTGTGTTATTGAACATTATTATTAGTTATAATTTATTATATTGCTCGTTATAAAAATCAATAATAACTTAAAACTAACTACAATGTTATTACATCAGCAATTTGTTCGCATGGCCAAAAAGCATGGCCCTAAACTTGCAATTAAAGATAAAACCACTAACCGGGATGTTACTTATTCCAGGGCCCTGATTGGAGCCCTTATTTTGTCTTCGAAATTTAAAAAATACGATGAAGGTTTTATCGGAATTATGATCCCTACATCGGCAGGATGCGCACTGGCAAATGTTGGGGCATTAATGAGTGGCAGGATACCCGTTATGATCAACTATTCAACAGGGGCTGAGGCAAATGTAAAATATGCCCAAAATAAATGCGGATTCAAAACAGTAATTACATCAAAAGCTCTTCTTGAAAAAATTGATTGCCCTGTTGTTGACGGCATGGTTTTAATTGAAGATATTATGGCAAGTGTATCTACTGGGGATAAACTAAAGGCAGCCTTAAAAACAAAACTCCCTGTAAATATGATCCTTAACAGTATTCATAAGGGAGATGAAGATGATACTGCTGCAATTTTGTTTACCAGTGGAAGCGAAAAAGATCCAAAAGCTGTTCAGCTCAGCCACCGTAACCTCGCATCGAATATTAAAGATTTTGGTGACTATGTAAATATTACCGAGTCGGATGTATTATTGGCCAACCTTGTATTCTTCCATATATTTGGATTAACAGTGAACCTTTGGGTTTCGTTTTGTAAAGGAATGACAATGGTATCTTATGCAAATCCTTTGGATTTCCAGACAGTCAGTAAAATTGCCCGAGAAGAGAAGCCGACAATAATGGTTGGGACACCAAGTTTTTTCTGGGGTTATTTACAGAAATCGGAACCAGGTGATTTTAAAACGCTAAGGTTAATGGTGGCAGGTGCCGATAAGTGCCCGGATGCACTCAGGGAAGGGTACGAGAAAAAGCATGGGGTGACACTCCTTGAAGGATATGGCGCAACTGAAACATCACCAGTAGTATCGGTAAATTCGCACGAATTTAACAGGCCGGGAAGTATTGGAAAAGTGATTCCAAATGTACAGGTGAGGATTGAAAATTTTGAGACCGGTGAGAAATGTAAAACTGGCGAGGTTGGTAAAATTATGGTGAAAGGAGACCTGATTATGAAGGGTTATTATAATGATCCTGAGCTTACTGCCGAGTGCATGAATGATGGATGGTACAATACGGGAGACATGGGTTATTTTGATGCCGATGACTATCTTTGGCATTCGGGCAGATTTAAAAGGTTTGTAAAAATTGGCGGTGAAATGGTATCGCTTGTTAGGGTCGAGAACACACTTGAGCAATTCCTTCCTGAAGGTGTGTTGTGTTGTGTGGTTGAAGTTGCAGATGAAATAAAAGGGGCAAGTATAATTGCCACAGTTACCAAGGAGGTGGATAAAGCTGCAATACTTAAAAAGATGAGTGCTGAACTTCCAAATATTGCCCTTCCAAAACAGTTTCTGGTTATCGATGAGTTACCAATGATGAGTACCGGTAAAATAGATTTCCGGACAGTTTCTAAAATTGTGAATGAAATGATTGGTGATTCTGAAGCTTAGCAAACATAAAAAATTATATAATTTCTTTGAATAAAATTCCCCGCTGCAATGGCGGGGAATTTTATTTTTATTGAGTAATCAATTGTGATTGATGTAAAATAAGCTTAATTTGAACAGGTTTCTTAATCTGTTGAAAACCATGCCCCAAAAAATTAATATATTCAGTAACGGTGGTTTCATTGAATTCGATGCAGGAAGTTTCGACAACTGGTGTGTTTTTATAACCAAACCCGGTGGCAAACGATTTGCACCAACTGATGTACAATATTTTTCGAGATTAAAAATTTTAGGTAAAAAGTACGGGCAACAGAAAATATACGACGATTTTGTAGTAATTTTTAACCGGTGTACTAAAATTATCGATCCTGTTATTTTTGAATTAATTTCTGTTTTATGCAGGTTTTATGAAAATGATTCACTCGAAATGGAAATCTGGTTCAATGTTTTGTACGCAGGTATGATTGCCGAAGAAAACAAAGAAAATGCGATTCTTAAAAAAAGGATAAAACGCCTCGGAATGCACCAGCTATTAATAGAGGATATGGAATCGGAAATGGCTGCTAATTTTAGTAAAGGGAAAAAATGGAAGGAACTTGGCCAACTAATGAAATCGAAGGGGTTTTAAAAAATTTGCAAAATATAAAACGGCTGTCTTAATAAGTCATGCAGAGTGTGGTTTTAATTTACTGCTCCTGTCTTTCGCACTTTGCTGATAAAAGCTCTATATCCCTTTGTTTATAGGGTGGCATTTTGAGATTTGGGTGTCTCGATTATGTTGTGTTGAGCTATTTTAACTCACAATCGATTATAAAAAAAATGCTACTCTTTCTTAACATTCATACTGTGAGGCAATTACATATTGTGGAAATTTAAAGTATTTACTTTGGTATTAACAAAATAATTGAAAAACGATCGTTTTTATAATATTCAGTCAATTTTAATAATTATCCATTTGTTACAAGGCTCGTAATCAGCGCCTTACAATGCGCTATATATCTAAGGTGTCCCAAAAATTAAAACAAGAAAAGGATAAAACGCCTCGGAATGCACCAGCTATTAATAGAGGATATGGAATCGGAAATGGCTGCTAATTTTAGTAAAGGGAAAAAATGGAAGGAACTTGGCCAACTAATGAAATCGAAGGGGTTTTAAAAAATTTGCAAAATATAAAACGGCTGTCTTAATAAGTCATGCAGAGTGTGGTTTTAATTTACTGCTTTTAAAAACAGATTTTCAACTACACTCAACATGACAATATAAATTAAAGTTTTCCTGGATGGGTCAGTTATGAAAGCCCCATGCTAATTAAGAAAGTAGCGGCAAATGCGATAATTGCATACAATTCGGGGAAAACGGCCAATACCATTGTTTTACCAAAAATATCATGTCCCGAACCAATTCCTGCAATTCCGTTTGATGTAACTCCACCCTGGTTTAAAGCTGAGAAAAATCCAACAAAACCGAGTGTTAAACCGGCCGCCAGAATTGCCATTCCGTTTAGTAAAGACATATCCGGGGTAATAATTCCCTGGTTGTTAATAATAAAGAAACCGGCAAATCCGTACAATCCCTGTGTTCCGGGCAATGCACTTAAAAGCAGGTAACTACCGAAAGCATCAGGTTTTTTCTTTAACGCGCCAACTGTTGCGTTACCACCTTTCGAAACGCCAATTGCGCTTCCAACACCCGAAAAAATAAGCATAATCGCTAATCCTACGTAAGCTAAAATTATTGCAGCTGTCATAATTAAATCTCCTTTTTTAAATTTTAGTAATTATTATTTGTTTTAATTTCTCTCAATTATATTTGTTTTGAAAATGGTTTATACCCTTCTCCGCCACCTTTAAACCCGGCATTCTTGTAAAACTCTACAAACGTTAAACGCATTGGATGTACAAACGATCCGAGCGATGAAATAAGAATATTTAAAGTATGCCCGAGCAACAGAAAAATAACAAAGAAAACAGGACCAAGTATTTTCGATGCACCAAGGATTTGCATGGCAATATCGTTAATTACAAAACCGAGAATTGCGCTGGAAAGTCCAAGGGCAAATAAGCGGATGTAAGATAAAAGATCGCCAAAAATACCGGTTACAGTTGAGTAAATATCCCAGACTCCTTTTCCAACCCTCGCAAAAACATTTATTTCCGGGTCGCTAAAAAATAGAATAAAGAAGCCACCGGTTGAAAGAATGATATATAAAATGGTTTTGCTTTGTGGGATAACTTCTGTCATTGTTAGAATAGCGTAAATAGCACCGCCCAGAATAACAACCAGCCAGCCAATTGTAGCTAATGAATAGCTAAATCCATATTGTTTTATCTGGTTGGCTGTTTTTATAAACAATCCATAAATTATCTGCAAGCCACCAAGTAACAGTGCCAGGTTAAACATTTTATCAGGGTTCAGAAAAAGCGATTTGTAATCTGCAATTAGTGGAATATTGGCATCAATTAAATTAACGCCAAACAGGGTCCCTGAAATTGATCCAAAAATTATGGTTGCCAATCCTAAAAACTGGATTAACGAAAGCAGTGGTTTAATTTCTTTGCTTGCTTTTAACTTATAAAGTCCGGCTCCAACTACAAATAATAAACCGTAGCCTGCATCGCCCAAACAGAAGCCAAAAAACATCATAAAAAATGGTGCAAAAAACACGGTTAAATCAAGCTCCGCATAATCGGGCAGCGAGAACATCGATCCCACTGGTTCGAATAATTTGCTAAAACGGTTATTTTTTAACAGAATAGGAACCCGGTCTTTTAATGTTGCTTTATCGGTTATAAAAAGTACGTTTTCTTTTTGAAGGAAATCGTCGATTGGAGCTTTTTGAGTATCCGGAACCCAACCTTCTAGAACCATCAGTTTTTCATCGGCTTCAACCTTGGTATTAAAAATTACATTTTGAAAGTTCAGCGAATTATTGGTATCGTTTTTACATTGTTCCAACAAAGTAATTGAACTTCCGGCATGTTCATCGAAACTGTCATTGATTTGCTCAATGCTATTTTCTATTTGCTCAATTTTCTTTTTTATTTCCGAAGAAGGTGTTCCGGGTAATTTAACTTCTTCAGCTTCAAATGTTATTTCATCTTTTCCTTTTTGGACAAAAAGAAAATGAACCAGGTTTCCGTGTTCAGAAATAATTTCTGCCGGAATTCCAGCATCGATTAATTCGAGATATTTCTTTTTTGATGTATTAAAAAACCTAATGTGAATATCTTTGTCTTTCAGTTTTTGTAATATCTCAGGCGAAAAATCACCCCACGCCGTGGCTTTTTGATACTTTTTATTTGTTTCTTCCAGTTCCTGTTCAAGTGCTTCCAGTTTGTTTTGATTTGCAATAATTTCGTGCATTATTTCTACACCGTCGGCATCAGTAGTTTTTTGGGTTTTTTTGTTCTCCCTTTTTTCTAAAAACTGGATGGTTTTTTCAAACTGGTTTATTTGAACGTATCTTTGTTTGATATCGTCTGAAACAGTTTTGTTTTTTTCAACCACGTGCAATACTCCGAGTTGCTGAAGTGATTCGAGGAAATTTTTATACTCCTTATAAAAAATCAGGAATGTATATTTGTGCATCTTAACTATCATGTTGTCTCCTCCACTTTTTGCTGCTGACGTTTTTTTACAATTTTCTGGGCCGACTTCGACAGGTTTTCCTCATCTTCTAAAAAACGTTTTATTTTTAAGATGGCATCCTGATAACCCGGTATTTGTACCTTTTCGTACAGGTTTACTTTTTGTGTTGTTTTCCGGCGGGCATGGTCAAGAAGTACCATTTTTCGCATAAAAAATTCCTTCTCGGTAACTATTCCGGCCAGTTCTTTTACCATCGAAATTCCTTTCGGAAACCATTTTGGCTGGTCGAATAAACTAAATTCTTCTTCTTTAAAAATTACCTGTTCCAGTACGGGGATCTTTACACCTGCAATTTTTTTAGTCGCTATTTGAACATCGCTAATGGCAATTAAATTTGGTATAAATTCATTCCACATTCCTGCGTTATCGGCATGTGATTCTATTTCAATATTTAATTTTCTCTCCAGTTCAACGGTTTTATCCTTTGCTTTTTTTACTTCCAGACGAAGTGCGGCTTCCTTGTTTTTAATGGTTGGAAGAGCTTTCGTCCGCATATTTAATTGCTTGTTAAGACTTTGTAAAGCTGTTTTATTGTATTGAAATTTTATAGCCACTTTTTAGTTTTTTAATTCATAATAAACTACACCGGAAAAATAGACAAGAACTTTTATCTTTCGATTAAATCTATTATTCACTTTTGCGTTTACCGTATTTTTCAATCAGTTCTGATTTTATGCCCGTTTCTGCATCCGAGAAATATTTGTTGAATAAAGTCCAACCCGTGTCAATCATTGTATCGATTTCAATATTAATATCAATGGCCAGAAGTTTTTCGGAATATTCTTTGGCAAATTCAATCGTTCTTTTATCGTAATCGGTCAGATCGAAACCATTTTCAATTTTGGTTTTTGCGTTGGCCGCATCAGCATAAAGCCTAATTGCTGTATTCATAACCTGCGGGTGATCTTCCCTGGTTTTCTTTCCGATAACCAATTGTTTTAACCTCGACAAACTTCTAAATGGGTCAATTACTACTTTCCCAATGTCGGTATCTTTTCTCAGGAATAACTGGCCTTCGGTAATATAACCTGTATTATCGGGAATGGCGTGAGTAATATCTCCACCCGAAAGTGTTGTAACCGCAATTATTGTGATCGATCCGCCATCGGGAAACTGCACCGCTTTTTCGTATAATTTTGCTAAATCGCTGTAAAGCGAGCCTGGCATACTGTCTTTCGATGGAATTTGATCCATCCGGTTTGAAACAATACTCAATGCATCAGCAAAGAGAGTCATGTCGGTTAAAAGAACAAGCACATTTTGATTTTTTTCGGCAAAGTACTCAGCGGCTGTCAAAGCCATATCCGGAACGAGCAAACGTTCAACCGGTGGATCTTCGGTAGTATTAACAAAACTTATAATCCTGTCGATTGCCCCGGCATTTTCAAACGTATTTTTGAAGAAAAGGTAATCATCGTTTGTGATTCCCATTCCGCCCAAAATAATTTTATCGGCTTTTGCACGCAAGGCAACCATTGCCATAACCTCGTTAAAAGGTTGGTCAGGATCAGCAAAAAATGGTATTTTCTGACCGGTTACCAGCGTGTTGTTCAGGTCAATTCCGGCAATTCCTGTTGCAATTAATTCCGATGGTTGTTTACGCCGTACCGGGTTTACCGATGGGCCGCCAATCTCAACCAGATCGCCATCAATTTCGGGGCCGCCATCAATCGGTTGTCCATAGGCATTAAAAAACCTCCCGCTTAATTCTTCGCTAACTGCCAGGCGTGGTGCATGCCCCAGAAAAACAACTTCTGCATTTGTGGGAATCCCTTCAGTTCCGGAGAAAATCTGGAGTGTAACTAAATCACCCTGGATTTTTACTACCTGGGCCAGCCGGTTGTCAACTGTTGCCATTTCTTCGTTTCCAACTCCGGTTGCACGAAGCGAGCAAGTTGCTTTTGTAATTTGATCTATTTTGGTATGTATCTTCTGAAATGCTGTCGTTTCCATTATTATTCTTCTTTAGTAATTTTTGGTTCTTAGTTTTCTAAAACCGCTCTTTCTTTTATTACTTCTTGTAATTCATCTTCAAATTTTTTGAATTTATCGGAATGAAATTCAGAGTAATTCATTTGTTTGAAAACGTTTATTATTTTTTTGTAATAAGGGTTTACTTCTTCAAAAGAATCGAATTTGAATTCTGTTTTGTAAACGTCTAAAACTTTGTTCATCATATATCGCTGCCTTTTAATAGGAGTGGAAGCATCTACTTTATCAAAAGCATCTTGCTGAAGAATAACAAAATCGATAACTTCCGATTTCCAAAGAATCTGGTGATAATCGATTGGTACACCATCATCGCCAAGAATATTTATTTGCTCGTAAGCTTCCCTGCCACGAATAAGGACATTTTTCGCTAACAAAATATTGTCAACCCAATCGGCAGAAACATTTTTTTTCATAAACTCGATAAACTCAGGGTATTCAATATATTTTGAGTAACTGTCAACTGCTTCAATTGCGGGGTATCTTTTACTGTCGGCACGATTTTGAGAGAGTGCATAAAAACAACGTGCTGCTTTTTTTGTTGCCTCAGTTACCGGTTCTTTTAAATTTCCCCCGGCTGGCGAAACAGTTCCAATAAAAGTAACTGATCCTGTTTCATCGTTACTCAAATGAACATAACCGGCACGTGCGTAAAAATTAGAAATAATTGCCGGTAGGTCCATTGGGAATGCATCCGGCCCCGGAAGTTCTTCCATACGATTCGACATTTCGCGTAATGCCTGTGCCCAGCGCGAAGTAGAATCGGCTAAAAGCAGTACTTTTAATCCCATCGAACGATAATATTCTGCAATTGTCATGGCTGTGTAAACCGATGCCTCGCGCGCTGCAACCGGCATGTTTGATGTGTTGGCAATAATTGTTGTACGTTCCATTAATTTCCTTCCTGTTCGCGGATCATCAAGTTCAGGGAACTCAGCAAAAATTTCAACAACTTCGTTTGCACGTTCACCGCAAGCTGCAACAATAATCATATCAGCTTCGGCTTGTTTCGAAAGGGCGTGCTGCAAAACGGTTTTTCCGGTTCCAAAAGGTCCCGGGATAAAACCTGTACCACCCTCAACAATTGGATTCAGGCTGTCGATAACCCTGATTCCGGTTTCCATAAAATCGAAGGGCCGGGGTTTTTCTTTGTAGGCTTTAATTGGGATTTTTACGGGCCATTTCTGGACCATACTCACATTGATTTCATTACCTTCTTCATCGGCAATGACAGCAATTGTGTCGTTTATTTTGTATTCACCATCTGTACTTACTTCTTTAACAGTAAATGTTCCGGTGAAACTAAAAGGAACCATTATTTTATGCGGCATCCAGTTTTCTTTAACTTCTCCCAGCCAAGAACCCGGGACAACTTCGTCTCCAGGTTTTGCAAGAGGTTTGAATTCCCAAAGTTTGTCGTTTTCTAGTGCCGGGGTATAATCTCCTTTTTGCAGGAAAGTACCACCCATTTTGTCTAAATCGTGTTGAAGGCCATCGAAGTTTTTCGATAGGATTCCAGGTCCTAAAGTGGCTTCCAACATGTGTCCGGTAAATTCTACTTCGGTGCCAATTTTTAAACCCCGTGTACTTTCAAATACCTGGATGTAAGCATTGTTTTCACCAATCCGGATTATTTCGGCCATTAGTTTTACATCACTCATGATTATGTAACAAATCTCGTTTTGCATAACCGGTCCGTCAACAGCAACTGTTACAAGATTCGAAATTATCCCAACAACTTTACCCTTTGTGCTCATACAATTTTATTTTACGGTGCTAAATTCCTCGGGGAATGTGTAGCTAAGTTTTAGTTCTTCAATTAATTTGTTTAAGAGTGCTTTTCCTGTTTCAGCATCCAGTTTCAACCACCGCTCGATAATTCCAAGTTTTATAACATAACTTAGTACTTTTTCGACAGTGAAATAGTGAAAAAAAGTTTGCTCATCGAGGTAATCCCACAATATTTTATCTATAGCTTTTTCTTTCTCTTCGGGGCTGAAATCCGATTCTGCAATTCGGAAAACCTGGTCAGCGAATGGAAGTTCTTCCTCGAAAAATTCGTGTTTTAAACGCTTATTGATAAGTAACGAATAAATAGAATTATTTTTACCTGCCTGAATTAAATGTTTTTCGGGCGAATAATTGAATTGCTTACAATTGAATGCCGTTAAAATATTTTTGATGCCCAGTTCAAACTCGAACCACTCTCTTAGAAAGTTATTTTTAGTTGTTACAACATATTTATAATAAAGATCTTGTAGCTTATTTTCAATCTCAAGGTTTAATTCGCGGGTTTCCAGGTTTTTTGCCCAATTTAAAAAAGGCACCATGTAATCGGGTATTTCATTTGGTATCAAAATCTGGTTTTCCAGAAATTCCTTTTGGTAGTTACCCGATAAATTAAAAGGTTCGTCTTCTTCAAAAAATAGGTTTAGCAAATTTTCATTATCGTGTGGCAGATAAAGTAATTTTACCAACTCTAAATCAGTTTTGCTTAGTTGGGTTTTTAGCTCATTTCTAAATTCTAAACTACTATATCCTTGCTTGCTTTCGTTAAAAAACAAATCGGGAAGACCAGCGACTAAACAGTAATAGTTTTTTTTCGACATACCCGAATCTTAATGTGTTTTACAATAACTAAATACCCCTTTCAAAATCAGGTTTATAAAAAGTTATTTTTGTTTTGATTTTATCACTTCTGTTCTAAGATGTGATTATTTGTAATTTAATTTTTTTAAAAATTTTACTCCCAGGTTTGTTAGCTTGGGTCGAAAAGGAGTTTTTTAGTCCGCTCTTTAATATATCCTTTAAAGTAGTTTTCAAAATCTTTGTCTGAAAAGCTAATAATATAACTGCCATCTTTTGGTCCGATTTTGAAACCATTCGCAGTTTTTGTATCAAACTGAATATCAATACCCTGATTTAATGCGTTTATTGCTTTGGAGTCAAAAAATCCGGTAAATTCTTTTTTATCTTTTTCAGGAAGCAGGATAGTTAAATTTAGCTCTTCTGGTTTTTGTGGGTTCCAATTTTGAATTACCGTTTGAATTATGTTTTTCACAAATTCAGTATCGCCAAATGCTTCTTTTACCGGAGGTTCAACCTGAGCAATCGTTACAAGGGTTGCTATCTGTTGTTTAAATTTGCTCATAAATTGGCGGGCAGCAAGTTGAATTTCAGAGTCGGTATTCTTTTTATATTCGACTGCATTGATTTTTGCCTGGTCAAGAATTTCAAATTCCTGCTTTTTTGCCGATTTAATTATTTCGCCGGCTTCTTTTTTTGCATCAGCAATAATCTGGTCTGCCTGAACCTGTGCTTTTACAACTCCTTCGTTATATATTTTTTCGGTTAATTCAAGAATTTTATTTGTCATAGTATTGCAATTAGTTTTTAAATTTTAGCTTGCCAATTTTAATTTATTTAAATATCCGACGGGAAGTGTTTTTTTGAGTAGCAGACAGTAAATACGGGCATTTTGCACCCATGTACAATTTCAGAAACAAATTTATGAATGTTGGTTCCTGCAAAAACTGATTCCTGGTGGGTACGGATAATAACCAATTCTGGTTTTTCTTCTTCGATGTACTCTAAAATAACTTTATGTTTTTCCTGTTTATGAGCTTTTAAGATTTTTACGTCACATTCAACACCACGTTCTGTTAGCATCCGTGTAATTTTTTCGGCTTGTTTAAACGCCAGGCTTTTGGTTTCGTCGATATTAATATTAAGCGCCGATACGATTTGTATTTTAGCATTAAATTTTTTTGCAAAAAGGGTCGCCCATAAAAGCCGTTTTTTAGTTGTTTGCGAAACGTCAATCGGGATAATTATTTTTTTGATGTTATTGACCGGGTAATCTTTATTTACAGTAAGTACAGGGCAATGTGACTGGCTTACAAATTTATCGATTTCGGCCATGCCCAATGCTCCCTCTGTGCTACTTTTACTTTGGTCGATTATTATAAATTCGTAACCTCCTTTTTTTGATTGATTAATTAAGGTTGGGACAATTTCACCCGATTTTACCCTTAAAATAATATTTTTGGGAATTTCTTTCTGAATAACTTTTTTTACATGTTTTCTTAATTCAACAAGTGCGTCATTTTTTAAATGTATGGTTTTTTTTGCATGGAATAATTTGAATATTAATGACAAATTTTTAATGACATTTAAAACAAAAATTCGGACTCCGAGTGCTTTTTGAAAATACAATGCCTGATTTAATATTAATTCCCCTTCGTCGGTTGGTGGAATTAATGCCAGAATACTATGCGACTTGTTTTTCATATCTCAAAAGTTTGATGCATTAATTTAAACTTTAATATGCAGTGAAACTATGCGGATAAAGAATAAATTTTCGAAGGCAATATACAAAAATTGAATGTTGCTATTGAGAAAGATTTTGTACAACATATAAAAAGTGATCTAAAATGAAATTAACATTAAGTGACTAATAAAAAGGTGTGATTAATTAGAAATCTTATAATAATGAAAAAAACACAAATCTTATATTAGAATTACCTTTTCTATTATTTATTTTGCACTACTTAAGTTCTAAGTAGTACTTAATCAGATAATTAATTCTATGAATGAATTATGATGCTTGTTTTGAAAAGCACAATTTTTGTAAGATTTTTCTGGTTTCAGACTTATCTGGTTGAGTAAGTTCTACTTTTAATATTGACATAGATTTGTAAATCTTTCAATACTAACCATTAATTAATTTGTTGATTAATGATAACTTTTTTCTATTGATTTAATGGTTTTTCCGGACATTCTAAGACTTAATTGAAGCACAATTATTTCGATTATCAGCGTGGTAGTTATTTTAATTCCAGATTAACCTGTTATTTATGATGTATTCAAACATTTCGTCGTACAGAATTAATTGGATATCTAAAATATCGTCATAATTAACAATGGGCTCTGGTTTGTCTTCGGATACTGAACCGTGGCTGCATTCAAAGGTAAATGGCATAGTTCCTGATATGTGGTGCAAAGCGCCAATTAGGTTAAAAGTGGTTTTTGGTGGAAATTTTTCATCGTCGGCTTTTGGTGTCCAAAACCAATCATCGGGCCAAAAAGCAAGTTCAGCATCTTTGTATCGTTGATTTAAACTTAATGCTAATTCATGCACCCGGGTTTTCATAAACATGGCGGTGTATGCAGGTTGTAAAATTACCGGTCTGTTTTCGTGTGAGTGTAGCGAAACGGTAATGTCAGGAGCTTCAGTGCGGGCGATTTCTAAAATCGCAGCCGTTTCTTTTGCCATAGGTTTGAAGTATTCATCCTGCATTGGGTTAATTCCGTCGTCGTTAAAATAAGCACCCAAAATTCCAACATCACCTTTCATTGGATGAACAGATTTTGCTCCCGGCCATCCCCACAATGTTCCATCTTTTTTTGTTCCTTGTCCGTATTTAGTCATAATCTTTGTAGGGATTCCAACAAAACTATCGTAAGGGCATCTTTTTCTTCCATCGGGATTTCCACAAGGAATAATAATAGTTCGGCATTTTTCGATTTTATTTTTGAGAGCAGACCAATCTTTTCCACGGTAATCTTTTCCTGTTTCGGCAACATGGATCAGGTTTACCAAACCAACAATATTTTCTACTTCCTGCCCGTGGACAGGGCCCACAAAAAAAACAACTGGTTTGGTACTACTGTCTTTTTTTGCATAAAATCCCGGATTACGTGCCGCAACTGCGGAGTTGTAATTTGCCTGAGTTTTAAAATCTTCTTTTTCGCCATAATAAACCGCGTAAACAGGTAATCCACCAGGGGAAGTTGCAATGGTTTTAACTTCACCCAGTCTAACATTTTCAATTTCAAAATTGATATCTGATAATCTCGATTTATAAAACTCCGGGATATTTGTGTTGTTGGGAGGGTCGCCATCTTCAATTTCAACCTGAGAATAAGTAGAGTGGAACAAAAATATTGTTGCGATAAATAGAATTAGAATTTTGAAATTTTTCATTTTAATTGAAGTTTAAATCTGGGTTAATCGAATTTTTACTTTAAAAGCTTCGGCGGGGTTTGCAACAAAAAGTTGGTAAATATCGTGTTGCGACAGACCATTTTTCTCAAGTGCCGGAATTAATAATTCTTCAATTTCTGTAAATCCCCTGAAATTTCCGCCATCAATTTCACCTGGTTTGTACCAGCCTGCATCGTGCGAGAATAGCACTTTGTTTAACATTCCCTCTTTTTTCATTAAAAGGGCAAATTCAACATATCTTTCTAAACGGTCGGGTTTAAAGTTATCGAAAGCAATCCAAGTCCCCATTTTAGCTGCTTCAATGTGTTTGTTAAAATCCTGTTCGTTGTGGGCGTGCGTCCAAATAAAAGCCGAAGGGTGAACACCATGTTCCTTTAAAATGTCTAATTGTTGAAATGCCGGGATAGCCAATCCAGTGTGCGACATAATTATTAAACCTGTTTCTTTGTGGGTGATGGCAGCCGCTTTAACTACTTTTCTATTTATTTCTTCAAGTGGATTCCGTTCAACTGCAATTTTAATAAACCCAGGGTAAACGCCTGAATCTTCAATTCCGTTTTTTGCCTCGGCAATCCATCTTTCAGCAAGTTGTTCGGCAGTTTCAGTAAAACCGTGTTTTGGTATAAATTTGGCTCCAACGGCACTGTAATATCCAGTGTTGGTAATTATTTGAACCCCCGATTTTTCTACAAGTATTTTTAGTAATTCAGGGTCGCGCCCCAAATATGCCGGAGTGCATTCAACCAAAGTTTTATAACCTAGTTTTTTGATTTCGAGTAAATAGGGGAGTACTTTCTCAACAACTTCGTTTTTGTCCCATCTGTGATAACCGGTGCTGTCGGCGCCAATAAAATCGACCAACAAATGTTCGTGGTGCAAGGTTTTGCCAATTTCGCTTGCTGGGATTTCTCCACTAACAGTTATAATTTTTGATTCTTTTGTGTTGCATGAAATAATTAGGCCGAGGCTAAGGCAGAGAAACAGGGTTTTTAAAAAATTGCCGAATGTTTTCATCAAAATAGTTTTTAAATTTCCCCCAATTTACGAAAACAAGGGGGCAGATTAAAAAATCTATGAAAAAAATTTTTCAGTAATTATTTGATGAACTAATTTTTACCAGTCATTTTTTCTGGTAATAGATTTTATTTTTTGTAAACACCCAAAACAAAACCTCTCGTTTTTAAGTCATTCAGAAATTTAAACGATTCATTTTGTAACATTTCGAGGTGGTTAATTCCGAAGATATAAAGTATATCATTAAAAATTTCTTCCAACGTTTTTTCTGCCGAAACAATATTTTCCAATAAAAAAGTAAACAGGATAGACAAGTTGGTGAATTGTATTCTCCCGGTTTCCTTCTCGCGGTAAAGAAGAAGAAAATAATCGCCCTTTTTATTTACCGTATCAAATGGTTTTTCCATGTGAACCGGGTATTCAAGTTTTATAATTTTATGCTCTGGGTTAACTGCAATTCGTTTTTGTAACCAATTATCTGAATATAAAAATTGTGGAAGGGAAATATCTTCCATCATGTACAATTCTACTTCTACCCACTCGAAATAAAGTAAATTATTTAAAAACGGAAGATCATATTTTTCGTCATAATTTTTTGTTTTGCAGAATTCGTAAAATTCAAATGGCATTCTCCAAACCTGCGGATCTTTACATTTGTGTTCGCTAAAAAAGTTAAAAACTATTTCCTTCCAAACTTCGCTGTCGATATATTTATGCGAAATTGGGTAAGTAGTTTCCAAAGCGTCTTTAACCACATTAAAAACCAATCGGCGATAATGGGGAAGTCTTTCAGGCTTTGCATTTAAAATTGCCACTTCTTTTCCATCGCGGCAATATTGTGCAATGCTGCTTTGTTGTTTATATGTTTCTGTTTTTAATAACATTCTATTTAAACCAAATTGAATTTAATTGTATAGTTTCTTTTCTAACTACTATTTACTAACTACTATCGACTTGTTTTCAGTTTCCCATTTTCTAGTCATAATGGCTTCGAGGTTGTTTAATTCGAATTGCATTTCTGCCAATTCGGGGATGTTAAAATCACGTTCGAGTAAAACCGGAACTGGTTTAACTTTGTCCAGTGTCCATTCAAAAAGTTCGTAAACCGGGTCGATAATTGCCTCGCCGTGAGTGTCGATAATTAAATCGGGAGCTACTTTGGTGTGGCCTGCCATGTGAATATAAGCAACCCGATTGAGTGGTAGTTTTTCGATAAACGATTTTGCATCGTAATTGTGGTTAAAGGAATTTACATAAACATTGTTTACATCGAGTAAGAGGTTACAATCAGCTTCCTCGATCACGTTCGAAACAAAGGTAGCTTCATCCATTTCGGCAGCCACCGGAGTGTAATACGAAACATTTTCAATGGCAATCCGGCGTCCTAAAAAATCCTGAACTTGTTTTATTCGTTCAGCTACATGTTTAACTGCATCTTCGCGAAAAGGGATAGGTAACAAATCGTATAAATGAGCATTGTCGCATTTCGAAAAACTAAGGTGTTCCGAGTAAATTTCAATATTGTATTCTTTTAGGAATTGTTTTACATTTTTCAGGAATTCCATATCCAGCGTTTCGGGGCTGCCTACCGACAACGAAAGTCCGTGACTGGTAATTGGGTACATTTTTGCCAACTGGTTCAGTTTCTTCTTCCAGTAACCTCCGATTTTCATCCAGTTTTCGGGTGCCAGTTCAACAAACCCCGGTTTTAATACCGAGCCTGTCAGAAACTCTTCAGCAAAATCTTTTCTGAATCCTATTCCTGTTTTAATGTTCATTTTATTTTTAGACATTAGATTTTAGTACCGAGTATTTAGAAAAACTGAATTGAATTAAATACGTTTTTATTTAAGATCTTCACATCAACAAAGTGGGGAAGAAGAGGGGAAAAACCCCTCTTTGTTTCCAGCAACTATTCAACTCCATATTTCCCTTCCCCACATTTCTAACATTGCTTTTTATTTTTTCTCTTCTTTTGCTTTCGCTGATTTTTTGTCAGTTTTTTCGCCTTCGCCACATTTCCCCTCGCCACATTTTGCCTCTGTAGTTTTTGCCTCTGTTGCTTTTACATCGGTGGCTTTTGCATCTGTTTTTGTTGCTGCGGCTTTTTTGTCACCTTCGCCACATTTCCCTTCACCGCACTTCCCTTCGCCGCATTTTGCTTCTGTGCTTTTTCCTTCAACTTTTTTTTCTGCCGATTTTTCGCCACATTTTGCTTCGAAAGCATTAAAAGGATTTGCTTCAGAATTTAGAATCTCGGAGCGAACTTCAGCCCCAGATCCCAGTGCACTGTAGTCGAATAAATTCGATGAATTTGGCGTAGCGCTCAATGCGGTAACACTTAACAAAGCTCCTGCAACTAAAGCACCTTTAATAAAATTTCTTTTTTTGTCGTTTTTCATGATTTTAATTTTTAATAGATATTACATTTTATTTTAATTAATATTGATTCCGAATAGTTAGACGGCACTATTTTGAAATCCTTACAATAAAATAAGATACTTTTATCTTAAATAATTTAAAGTATTGAACAACAGTAAGTTTTGTATGATTTTTTTTGGAAAAATTTCCTTCCAAATGAATATGATCGTTTTTTTTAATCCTGTCTTAGTTTTGGCTGGATTTTTCTGCGGGATCTTTAATCTTCAATAAATTCAATATTTTCTTATTCCCTTGTTTCGGCGATCTTGTCACTATTTTGCGAGAGTTTATGGGAGGCCGTTTTTCTTTTTTTTGCCACCAAAATAGCCCCTGTGATTACCAAAGATGCACCAAGAATAGTTAGCATTGAAAACCTTTCGTGAGCAATCCACGACACGTTTAATTTGGTTAAAACCCCCATTGTAATAAATGTTATAATCGGATTGATAATTATAATAACACTCACTTTGTTTGCTTCGGTATATTTTAAAGCTTGTGCTAAACACGTATATGCAATAAAAGTATTTGCGCCCAAAAACAGAAGTAGTAACCACCAACTCCAGTGTAAATGAAACAAAGGAGCAAAATTTACAAATGGGATAAACAATATTGCCGGCAAACCAAATAGAAATAAATTTAAACTTTCGACAGAATATTTTGATACTAATTTTTTTTGAATTATTGCAAAAGTTGCCCATGCAAAAGCACTTGTCAGAGTAAACCCAACACCAAGATTGTATTGTCCCCGGCTATCGAAAAAAGCCGCCAGTTGGTCGCGGTAAAAAAAAGATAAGCCAAGAATGGCAATCGCAAAACCAATTACCTGATTCCGGTTTAATTTTTCTTTAAAAAAAATAAATCCTGCCACAGCAAGCAATATCGGTCCGGTTTGAATAAACAGTTGTGCATTGCTTGGCGTGGTGTAATGAACACCCAGCATGTAACTCATGTAATTCCACGATAAAGCTAAGGCCGCCAAAATTAATAATAGTGGTGGTTTTGTCATAATTTTAAAGGAGGAAGGATTTTTAAATGCCTGCCAACTTGCCAAAATTATAAATGCAACTACAAACCTGAACCAAACTATGGTTTGCGGCTCAACTTCCCTTACAGCTATTTTTAATGCAACGGCTAAAAATCCCCAGAAAAATGCGGTTACTGATGCGTAAATAATCCCTTTAGTGTGGTTTTGCATGAAATTTTTATGGTTATGAAAAACAGAAAAACTCTATTTTAACTGTAGAATTTTAATAAGATTTTTATTTAACGATAATAGATATTTTAGTTCGAGACTTCCTATTCGCCCAAATATTAATTCTTTATCTATTGTTGCACCTTTCTTATACCTGAAAATGGAAAAGGAATTAGTACAATGTCACCTTTTTTCACTTGTACTTTTCTTTTAGGTCATTTACAGAATACAAATCTCCTTCATTCTTTAAATATTCAAATGACTTTGAATCTGAAGCGATTTTTTGAATTCCCTCCAATAGTATTTTATCATCAATTTTACTTAACAGGAAATCAGCAAAATCATTAATCTCCAGAATTTTAAAATCAGGTAATTGCTGAATTTTTTTTAATGTATCTTCAATTAAGACTTTCCTGTTCATAAAATTAATGTTTTTATAAAGATAGTAATTTGACACTAAACTATCTTAATTCGGCGCCAAGCTCCCTGCCAAATGCAGCAATTAATTTCTGCATCGTTTTATCAATTTGTTTGTCTGTTAACGTTCTTTGATCGTCACGGAGAATGAAACTTACAGCATATGATTTTTTGCCAGCCGGAATTCCTTTCCCTTCATAAACATCGAACAAATCAACTTGGCGAAGTAGCTGGCGTTCAATTTTAAAAGCAATATCTTTAATTTGGCTAAACATAATTTGTTTGTCCATTAAAAGAGCCAGATCGCGCTTAACTGCCGGGAATTTTGGCAGTTCTTCGAAAGTAACTTTATGCCTTTTTTGTTGAACTAAAATTTGGCCCCAATCGAAATCAGCATAAAAAACCGGATTTTCAATATCGAATTTTTTTAGGAAATTTGTTGAAACTAATCCAATTTCCACGATTATTTTGTTGTTCGATTTGTAAGCTAGGCCAGTTGAGAAAAGTTCGTTTTCAGTTTCAGATATTTGTATCTGTTTGATTTTAAAACCAAGCCGCTTTAAAATATTTTCGCTGTATGTTTTTAAGCCGTAAAATGAAGCTGGCTGTTCTTTAATACTCCAGTTTTCAACTTCTTTGTTCCCTGAAACAAACAATCCGAGATGTTCTTCTTCCCAATAATTTCTTTCGGGATGATCTTTTAACTCAGTTCCTTTATAAAAATAGCAATTGCCAAATTCGTAAAACTTCAGGTTTTTATTTTGGCGGTTTGTATTGTAGGCAATACTTTCAAGTCCGCCAAACAACAAGGTTTGCCTCATTCCGTTCAGATCGGCACTTAAAGGGTTGAGCATTTTTACGGTTTGCTCCTCCTTGTAATTTTTTAACCCGGTGTAATAATTTGCTTTTGTAAGCGAGTTCGACCAGATTTCGTTGAATCCTTGAGCAGTCAACATTTCAGCAACTAAATTGCGTACATGATTTGGGTCTGGTTTTTCGGCAGTTTGCAACGACGAGTTTACCTGCGTTGGAATTTCAATATTGTTGTAACCGTAAATCCTGAGTATTTCTTCAATAACATCAGCTTCGCGTTTTACATCAACACGGTAAGGAGGTACTAAAAGTGACAAGCCCTTTTTATCTTCTTTTTCAATATTAATTTCTAATGATGAAAGTATGTTTTTGATTTTTTCAGCCCCCAAATTTTTGCCAATTAACCGGGTGACGTTTTTGTAAGAAATATCTACTTTAAAATCTTCAATTGCTTGAGGATAAACATCTACAATTTCTGATGAAATAGTTCCACCGGCAATTTCTTTAAATAACAGGGCCGCACGTTTCAACGCGTAAATCACCCCGTTCGGATCAATCCCGCGTTCGAAACGGAATGATGCGTCGGTATTTAATCCGTGCCTGCGTGCAGTTTTTCGAATAAAAACAGGATCGAAGTATGCACTTTCAAGGAAAATATTTTTTGTTGAATCTTTTACCCCAGAATTTATTCCACCAAAAACTCCACCAATACACATCCCTTTTTCAGTGTCGCAAATCATTAGATCGTTTTCGTGAAGTTCGCGTTCCACTTCGTCGAGGGTAGTAAATTTTGCGCCTTTTTTCATAGTTCGGACCACTACTTTATTACCATTAATTTTGTCGGCATCGAAGGCGTGAAGTGGCTGGCCGGTTTCAAAAAGAACATAATTTGTAATGTCAACAATATTATTTATTGGAGAAAGGCCAATTGTTTTTAGACGGTTTTGCAACCACTCCGGCGAATCTTTTACTTCAACACCCGAAATAGTTACTCCCGAATACCGTAAACATGCTTCCGGGTTTTTTATTTCCACAGGAATTTCAAGGTTGTGATTATCTATTTTGAAGCGTTCAACCGATGGCCGTTTATATTCTATTTCTTGCGTTTGTTTTAAAAAAGCCGCTAAATCGCGGGCAGCACCAATGTGCGATGCCCCGTCTATTCTGTTTGGTGTGAGGTCGATTTCAATTGCCCAATCAGATTCAACATTATAATAATCTTTGGCAAGTTTTCCTACTTTTGCAAATTCATCTAAAACAATAATTCCTTCGTGGGCAGTGCCAATCCCGATTTCATCTTCAGCACAAATCATTCCCTGAGAAACTTCTCCCCTGATTTTAGATTTTTTAATAGTGAGCTCGTCGCCGCCCATGTAAAGTGTAGTGCCAACAGTTGCCACAACTACCTTTTGTCCGGCAGCCACATTTGGTGCACCGCAAACAATTGGTAATAATTCGCTGCTTCCAATATTAACTGTGGTTTTGCTCAGGTGATCTGAATTTGGGTGTTTTTCGCAAGAAATAACTTCGCCAATCACCAATCCGTTCATTCCGCCCTTAACGGTTTCAACCTCTTCCAAACCTCCAACTTCCAAACCTGTTTGGGTGAGAATTTCACAAATTTTTTCGGGTGTTTTTTCCAGTTCGATGTAATCTTTTAACCACGAATACGATATCTTCATTTGTATTGAATTTCTGTCGATTTTAGAATTCGACAAAAGTAAGGTTTTTATTGTAAAAAAGTAGGGATTCCATCTCTCTAAAAAATGGAACCCTTTGTCGTTTTCAAAAATCTAATGGATTCCATCTTTTTAAAAAGATGGAATCCTTAATGTTTGTTTTAAACAAGGATTCGATCTGTAAGAAAAAGATGAAATCTTGAGGATTTTCTTCTTTTTAGTCTGGAAAAATGGTTTTGATATTTTAAAAATTACTTCCGGTATTTATCGTTTAAGCCAATGTTTTGAAGGATGAGCGGGGTAATTTTTTTGATCCGGGTTAAACGTGTTTCAACTCTTTTGGCCTCCGAAATGTATTCTGCAAATTCGCGTTGTTTGCCGGGTGGAAATTTTTTGAAACAGTTGTCCAGTTCAGGAACTGAATTTAAAGTTTCACTTAATTCTTTTGGAATTTCTATTGGTTTCCGTCGATCAGGTTTTATTTCTTTGTTCTGCTTTTGATTTTCAATGGCTTCATTCAAATAAACTAAAACCAATTTGTCATTAATTTCATTAAGCGAATAAAACCGCCATTGCCTCAATGCTTTGGTTACGTTTTCCTGTGCATTAATTAATACTTTAGCATTATCTTGTAATAGTGCCCCCTGATAAAACCAAAGTGCAACGTACGATTTAAACGACCCCACCCCAACTACATTTTTTCCGTTAATAGTGTAAGCCGGGCCGCCCCATTTCACCGTTTCTATCAATTCTGTTGACTGGATAAGTTCCCGCAAAACAATAAGTACTTCCCTACCTGTTTTGGTATTTAAAATATATTCGTCAACTGTTTTATATCGTTTCATATTGAAGTTTTAAAACATTCTGAAAAAGATTTTATGTTTTAATTGTTTTCAGTTTGAGAAGAGTTTGCTAATGGAACGGAAAAACTAAAGGTGCTTCCCTTTCCTTCAATACTCTTTACCCATAAATTGCCCCCGTTTTTTTCGGCCAGTTCTTTACAAAGAAGTAAACCAAGCCCCGAACCTTTTTCTTTATTTGTGCCTAAGGTATGATGGCTTCCGTTAAACATTGTTTCCTGCTCCTTCCCTGAGATCCCAACCCCATTATCTTGAATAGATATTTTTACTTGTTTTTTCGATTCTTCTACTAATATTTTAATTGCACCATGTTCGTTGGTAAATTTTATGGCATTATTTAATAAATTCCTGATTATGCTTTGAAAAAGAACTACATCGGCAAATACCGAGGTATCATTTTTGGGTTTAAATTCTATGGAAATTGATTTTTTATCCGCAACGATTAAAAAGGGTTGAATGGTTTCCTTAATAGTTGAATTTAGAGAAATTTTTGCACCCCTGATTTCCAGTTTACCCAAATTTGATTTTGCCCAAACCAATAAATTTTCCAACATGTTGTAGGTATTTGTAATAACCGGTTTAAACATATTCAACAATCTGCGATAATCTTTTACATCTTGGGTTACCATTAATTCAACCATGCTGTTAAGGTTTCCCACAGGTCCCCGTAAATCGTGGGAAACTATTGAGAAAATTTTATCTTTTGCCTGATTTGCAACTTGTAAATCTTTCTTTTTCTTATTCAATGAATAATTGTAAATTGAAATTACAGCAAGCAAAAAAACAACTATAATTACTGCCACGGCTTGATTACGGATAGTTTTTTCTTTTGAAATATTTTGTGTTTTTAATAGTTCATTTTCAAATTCATTTTTTTCGTTTTCACGGGTAAGTTCCATTATTTGTGATTGACCAGCTATTCTTTCATGATAAATTTCGTCTTTCAAAACCAATACTTTTTGCAGCATTTTTAATGAAAGGTTTGCCTGGTCCAGTTCTTCGTAAACAAGCGAAAGATGCTTATAAATCAAATATTGTAGATCTTTGTAATTTCCTGCATCGGCCAATTCCAAACTTTTTAACGAATAAGATATTGATTGCTGCATTTGGTTTTGAGCGAATTCATTTTTTGAAAGCTGATAATAAGCTAACGCGATTCGATGATTGTTTTTTGATTCTTCAGCATCTTTAATTGCATCGAAAAAAGCAGTTTTTGCCAGTTCCAGGTTTCCGTCAATACTATAACACTGTGCGATTCTAATTTTAACCAGGCTAACACCATTGATATCATCCATTGCAGCATATCCGTTTTTCGCTTTTTCCAATAATTCAAGTGCTTTCGAACTTTTATTCTGATTTAAAAAGTAGGTACCCAAATTCAAATAAGTGTAGGCGATACCTAACTTATTTTTAGAGATTGGAATCATCTTCTCAGCTTTTTTAAAGTAAACTAAGGCTTCTTCCGGCAAGCTCCAATCCTGATAAACAAATCCTATATTATTATATGCAATAATTATTTGGCCATCTCTGTCACCCAATTCTTCTTTCAAATATAACGATTCAAAAAAGTCTTTTAGGGCCATTTCGTAGCTTGCCAACCCCCACAAAATTGCCCCTCTAGTATTTAATCCTTTTGCTAAATTGATTGAGTCTTTTAATTGTCGGTACGTTTCAATTGCTTTATTAGTAAAGAAAACCCCCTCACGATATTCTCCCATACTCCAAAAGTTTAAACCTCTTATTCTGTCGATAGTGGCAAGTTGAAGTTTATTATTGGCAGCCTTAAAAATCTCAATTGATTTATCTAAATAAATTGCACAACTATCGCTTTTACCTATTTTGGTAAACGCATAACTTTTTTGGAAATAGCAATGTCCAAGACCAGTGTTGTTTTTTAGTGTCCGGTAAATATTCTCAGAAAGTTGGATTTTATTTAAAGCATCCTGATGTTGATTTTTTTCGTTATAAGCTTTGCCAAGTAGCAGGTAGCTTTTAGCATTACTTTCAAATAAATTTAAATTATTTGAAATACTTAATGCCTCGCTCGAATATTTTAATGTTGAATCGGGGGATTCAGTCAAAAATAATTCTGCAATTTGAATTAAAAGAGAAACTTGTTTTTTTTCTTTTTTCTCAATTTTAAGTTCTTCTTTTAATAAAAAGATTTTCGTTGTTTGAGCTGTTAGGTTTGTTGAAAAAATAAATGTTAAGCTGTATATCAAGAAAATTTTCGCAGTATTTTTCATTCCGCAAAACTATCTAAAGATTTTAAATTGACAATATTAAAACCCTCATTAACATTTATTAAAGAGTTTTTTTTGTTATTTTCTTTTCACAAATATGGCAACAACAGCAGATGTAACAATGCCCATTAACAAAGCCCCAACCACACTTTGAATAATAAAGTTTTGCAGGCTAAAATATTTTTCGGCCTGGGCCAAATCCATTTTGCCTATTTTAACCGCATGTTCAATAACATTCGGAAAATATTCGGGTGTAATGACCGTGCTTGTAATATACTGTGAAAGTGGGCTCAAAACTGTCACAACTACAGTTACACCAATTCCTGCTAAAAATCCTTGTAGCCAGCTCATTTTACCATTGTAAATATTTTTTCTTTTTTCAAGCAAAGCCAAAACATAAATTAAAATTGCCAGTATTGCAAAAAAGTTTGTGTAAATGGCATGTTTATCAATGTGTTTGCCATGCCAGCCTAATAATTTTTCCATAACCATCCATAAAAGAAGTACTATGGTAAAAATCACACCCCATTTAATTTCTAATGCAAATTTTTTCATGATAGAAAGTTTAAATAATTAATTGTACTGTATTGAATATAAAAAATCAGGTAATAAAATGTTCAGTAAATATGCAATTTAAATTGTTAAATATTGATTTCTTGAAACAACTCAGGTACTTTAATATATTGAAATTAAAATAATTAGATAATCTTATTCCACGTAAAGGACACAAAACAAAAATAACGCTAAAGTCACAAAGGGTTCACAATATTCGCTTTGCGTACTTTGCGTAAGAATTTTGCGTTCTTTGCGAGAAATGTATATATGATTGACATTTAATATATTATCTAAATCTGAACTACCTGAGTAGTTACGATTTTTAAACTTTTCTCAATTTCCATTTTCCTTTTCTGAAAAGAAACAAAGCAATTATTGCTAGTAAAGTTTCTGCACTTACTATTGCAATTGAAGCCCCAGTCAATCCCCAGTTGAAAACAACGGCTAGCAAATACGCTAAAGGAATTTCGAAAAACCAAAAACTAACCAGATTTATTTTAGTCGGTGTCAGAGTGTCGCCACTGCCATTAAAACCCTGTACCAGTACCATCCCGAGGGCATAAAAAAGAAACCCCAAACTAATAATCCGTAATGCAGTTGTGCCATTTTCCACTACAGCTAAATCAGAGATAAATAATTGGATAAAAAACCCTGGGAAAGTAGCCATGATAACTCCAAGAGTTCCCATAAATGCCATATTTACATAACCTGTAATCCACACTGATTTTTCGGCACGGCCGGGTTGTTTTGCTCCTAAATTCTGGCCAACTAAAGTAGCAGCTGCATTACTTAAGCCCCAGGCTGGCAAAAGTGCAAAAATGATAACTCGTATTGCAATAGTATAACCTGCCAAAGCTTCCGGTCCTGAAATGGCAATAATACGAATCATTAAAATCCAGCTTGATGTGGCAATCAGGTTTTGAAAGATCCCGCCAGCGGAAATTTTTAACAAATCGAGCATTATTCCGATTTTTATTTTCAAGCTGTCGAAATAAAGCCGAATCCGGTAATTGCCTTTAAAAAGTAAATAAAACTGGTAAATAACTGCCAGCCCCCTGCCAGTTGTAGTTGCAATTGCGGCACCTTTTAACCCAAGTTCAGGGAAAGGGCCGATTCCAAAAATCAGCAATGGATCGAGAATAATATTTATAATGTTGGCAATCCACATTACACGCATCGAAATGGCAGCATCGCCCGAACTGCGAAAAACGGCATTTATAATAAAAAGCAACATAATTACTGCATTTCCACCAAACATTATCGCGGGGTACATAAATCCTTCGGCAGCCATTTTATCGGTGGCACCCATTAGTTTCAGGAATGAAGATGCAAATAGTATCCCAGGGATTGAAATAACAAAAGATATAATTAGACCAACCATAATCGCCTGAAATGCGATAACACCGGCTTCTTTTTTCTTTTTTTCGCCAATACGCCTCGCAACCAGTGCAGTTGTGGCAACGCTGAGACCTACACCAATCGCGTAAACAATTGTCATCACCGATTCAGTAATTCCAACTGTTGCAACGGCATCTGCTCCAAGTTTTGATACAAAGAAAATATCTACAACTGCAAAAACCGATTCCATAATCATTTCTAAGACCATTGGCACGGCAAGAATAAAAATAGCCCGCCCTAAACTGGTCGTTGTAAAATCACGTTCAGTACCTGAAATAGCTTCTTTAACATCTTTCCAAAGTACATTCAAACGAATATCTTTAAGTTTTGTAAACAACAAATCACTTGATTTTTTGTCAGGCATTTCTAAAAATTTTAATGAAAATAAAATGAATAACTAAAATAACAATCTCTCTCTGCCTTAGAACGGCAGAATAATCGTGGTAATATTAACAGAGATCCTCATTGCAATAGATTTTAGTTTTCTAATGGAACAAATATATGGAATTATTTTTATAATTTGATTTTTTGGTTTTTATAAAATGCCCTTAATTGCGATTTAAGTTTTTGAAATGATATGCAACCTGATTCAATATCAACGAAAGTTATAAATAGTTTTCTGTTTATTGATGTTCAGAATAGATGATTAAAATAAAGTTACCTTGGTAAACCATCAAAATTTGCTAATCCGCCTTCCGATGTTTCCCGGTATTTACTTTGCATATCAATCCCGGTTTTGTACATAGTTTCAACAACTTCATCGAAACTGATCCGATGGCGACCATCAGACATTAATGCGAATGTATTATGAGAAACTGCGCGCTCGGCAGCAAATGCATTTCTTTCGATACAGGGAATTTGGACCAAGCCCGCAACCGGGTCACATGTTAATCCAAGATGATGTTCCAGTCCCATTTCAGCAGAATATTCAATTTGATAAATTGTCCCGCCCATCATTTGTGTAGCCGCTGCCGAAGCCATTGCACAGGCAGTTCCAATTTCGCCCTGGCATCCTACTTCTGCACCCGAAATCGATGCATTTGTTTTTACAATGTTCCCAATTAGTCCTGCAGTGGCCAAAGCCCGTAAGACTGAATTTTCATCTGTTTTGTACACCTTCCGAAAATATTTTAGTACAGCTGGCAAAACACCGCTTGCCCCGCAGGTAGGTGCTGCTACTATTTTTCCTCCACCTGCATTTTCCTCCGAAATTGCCAATGCGTAAGCAAACAATTGCGAGCGCCGTTTAAACGGAGTTGCAAAATTTTGCCCTTTCAGAAAAAAAGATTGTGCTTTTCGTGGTAATTTCAAACCGCCCGGCAGTACACCTTGGCCATTTAATCCGTTTTTTATGCTGGCTTGCATCACTTTCCACGCTTCTGCTAAAAATTCCCAGATTCCTTCTCCTTCATACTCAGCAACATATTCCCAAAACTGTTTTCCGTTCAAATTGCTCCACGTCAAAATCTCTTCCATATTTTTATGAGGGTAAACATTGGCAGTTTCAGATTTTGTAAAATCGTCGATAATTGAACCGCCACCAACGCTGTAGGCAGTCCATTCGTCTGTAATTTTATTATTATTGCCGAAAGCCATAAATTTTAATGCATTCGGATGTTTAGGCAAAAATATTTTTGGCTTCCAGATTACCTTTATTTTATGATTTTTGAATGTATCTTTAATTGCCAGGTCAGTTAAATGCCCTTTGCCGGTTGCAGCCAAACTTCCATAAAGTACCACTTCAAAACGTTCTGCTTTTTTGTTTTTGGTCAAAAATTGCCCGGCTGCCTTTTTAGGTCCCATTGTGTGGCTACTTGAAGGGCCATACCCGATTTTATATATTTCTTTTATCGACTCCATATTTTTCTGAATTTGTTACAAACGAAAGCCCCAATTTCGAAAATATCATCGACATTTAAAAATTGAACAAATATTTACAGGAAGGTATTTTCAATTTCGTCGGATTAAATGATTTATAAATTTCAAATTCTTTTGTTAATACAATGAATTTTCCAAAGCGATTTGTATTTTTAGCACCGCAAATTATTTAATTAAAATCATTATCCGAATACGGAATTAAATTTTTATAAGATTTAATTTCATTGGAAGTTACATACCTTACCAATAAAATTATAAAATTGAAACAGATGAAAAATCTTAGCTTTATTTTACTCATTGTAGTTTTTGCAGCATGTACAACAACACAAAAAAAAGAAATTGAAATGCCTTATTCAAAAGCTGATTTTGAAAGTATAATTGACGGAAAAACCACCCGCCTTTTTACTATGGAAAACGAAAATGGGATGATTGTTACCCTGACCAATTATGGAGCGAAAATTGTTTCGATTTATGCACCCGATAAAAAAGGGGATTTTGCGGATGTAATGTTAGGATTTAAATCCATAGCAGATTATCAGGAATATGGAGCCAGTCATGGAGCTGTTGTTGGCCCTTTTGCAAACCGGATTGCAAATGCAAGTTTTACTATTGATGATGAGGTCTATAATTTTGAAGTTAACAATGGAAAAGCGTGTTTGCATTCAGGCTCAAATAGCTGGTATCGTAAGGTTTGGGATTATGAGAAGGAGGGCAACGTAACCGTTTTTAACCTAAAAAGTGCTGACGGGGAATTTGGGTTTCCAGGCAATAAAACGGCAAAAGTAACTTACACATTAACAGCCGATAACGAGTTGAAAATAGATTATGAAATCACGACAGACAAAGCTTGTCATTTTAATATAACAAACCACAGTTATTTTAATTTGAGGGGTGAAGGGAACGGCGATATTGTTGACCATGTTTTGGTGATTAATGCTGATAAATCGACACCGGTGGATGCAGAAATGATACCGACAGGAGAAATTGTGGATATCAGGGGGACAGATCTTGATTTTACAACTCCGCATGTTATTGGCGAACGAATTGATTCGGATAACCAAATGTTGGTTTATGGCATTGGGTACGATTTTAATTATATTATAAATAAGAATGAAGGTGAGCTTGCTTTTTGTGCCAGTGCTTTTGAACCTGAAAGTGGAAGGTACATGGAAGTTTTTACCACCGAGCCAGGTGTTCAACTTTATACCGGAAATCATTTGAAAGGAACAGAAATAGGAAAAGCTGGAAAAGCATACACCAAACGAACGGGTTTTTGTTTGGAAACCCAACATTTTCCTGATAGCCCGAATAAACCGCAATTTCCTTCAACATTATTAAAACCGGGAGAAATATTAGAATCTACTACAATTTATAAATTTTCAGTAAAATAATTTTCTTATTGTACTTTTAAAGTACACACCATTTTGTGAAATACTATAAAAAAAGTATAAAAAAGCCCGGTAGAAATATCTCCGGGCTTTTTTATTAATTTTTTACTCGTTTGTATTTAAACAATTTAAGCATCCAGTTGGGTAGGGGATGGTTTCCGCGTTTTCGAAAATCGAGGTACCAGCCTAATTTTTGAAGCAGCGGAATTTTATGGGTTTCTACAAATTCAATTAATGTACCTTCCGGTGCCTGAATATAGGCGAAACTGCCGGCTGCTTTTCCCATATCAAAAGTCTCTAAATCTCGGGCGCTGTCAACTGTAAAAGGATAACCCATTTCTTTCACTTTTTCGCGCATTTTGTCAATTCCATTGATATCGAAACATAGATGGATAAAACCCGGATCGCCCCATATCCTCCCTTCATAAATATTTTTTGGCTCGCGATCGAGAACTTGTACCAGTTCAATTACCGAAGGGCCAAAAAACGGACTGAATGCACCGTCTTTGACATCGGAATGTTTTAGCAACATCCTCCTAAAAGTATGATTGCCCCCGGGAATTCCTTTGAAATCATCGAAAACGCCTGTTTTATCGTAAACAATCTGATCGTATTTTATTACATCCTGATAGATTTTCAGGCTTTCTTCCATGTTTTTTACGCCGATTACTGCGCCCAAAATACCTCCACTGACAGATTTTTCTTTCTTTCTGAAAACTTCCTTTTCGTTTTTTACTTCCCACATGTTACCGTAAATGTCTTTCATGTAGAAATGGTCGTTATTTACCGGATCCTGGTTAACTGAACCTAAAAGATTTAACCCCGATTTGGTAAATTTATTAAATGCGGCTTCAACATTATCTGTTTTAATTTTACCGATATTAATACCCAAATCGCCAAGCTGAATTTCAAAATTACAGGATTCCGGTTTTTTACCGGTGTGTTGCCAAATTTCAAAACCACCACCACCACGCATGTTTAAAGCTAAAACCGCATGTCGCGCCCGTGGTTTTCCATCGGTGTGCACCAACATAAGTTCGGCAGTTGCTTCTTCCTCAAACATTCTGATATCCATTGAAAAATGTTCCCGGTACCATTTCCAGGCTTCATGAACATTTTCAACCCCAACTCCTAACTGTTGTATTCCGTTAATTTTATCAGGCATATTTTTTAGCTAAAATTTTATAATTTATACAGGTTTTATCCTTGATGAAAGGAAATAGTATAACCTCGGTAGGAATCTACGAATATGAATCATAATTAGTTCCTTTCCTCCAACAAGAATTTCTTTTTTATTTCTTTTTAAGTTACGGCAAATAATTTTTGCGGCCTTTTCTGCTGTTATTCCAGAATCCTGGCCTTCATCCATTTTTCCATGTTTTTTCCCGTCCTTGTCAATTGCATTTACCGAAATATTGGTTTTAACACGTCCTGGAATAACAATAGATACCTTGATGTTGTTCTTTATGTTTTCGGCACGCAAACTTTCGAAAAATCCATGCAGCGCTTGTTTTGATGCTGAATATGCCGAACGATAAGGAAAACCAAACTTCCCGACAAGACTCGAAGTAGCCGAAATATGTCCACCTCCGTTTTTAATCATTCCGGGTAAAACAGCTTTAGTAAGCGCAACGGCCCCAAAATAATTTATTTCAAAAATTTTACGATCAATAAACAAAGGGGTTTCACTTACCAACGACCGTTGACTTATTCCTGCAAAGTGAAAAAGGCAATCGATTTTTGGTTTATTATCAAAAACTTGCCGGGCAGCCGATTCAATAGATTTTTCATCACTTAAATCTATTTTAACAATTAATGTTGTACAATTATTTTTTTCGCAGATTTCTGCAACTTCTAAAAGCCCTTTTTCATTAATGTCAGAAAGGATGAGATCCGTTTTCTCTTTCGAAAGTTCAATGGCCACGGCTTTGCCAATTCCTGAAGAGGCACCGGTTATCCAAATTGTTTTATTTGTAAAATCCATCTGTAAATTTGTCCAAAAAATCACGAAGGTAATAGAATAATTAAATGGTTAAAATTTATTGTGGAAATTTGATCGGACTGAATATCATTTGATTTTCAATCGTGCCGAATGTTGCTGTTTATTAAAGTGAATATAACTATTTCCAACAATTTTTATTTTAAAACATCTTCCTTTTGAAATAGTTTGAATTTAAATAAATTTTTAGCAAATGATGGTCAATTCTTAAATTGAACAATTAACTTTGAGTGAATTAAAAAACAGAAACTTATGAAACGTAATCTTTTATTTATTTTTCTTTTTGCCCCAATTTTTCATTATGCTCAAATTAATACTGATAAAGTTGATGCTTTGGTTTCACCAAAAACGGCTGAAAAGATAATTACTGTTGGCGGGCTAGAAGCTGATATTGCAGGATTTAATAACCAATCAATCCAGTTTGCTATTGATGCTGTGGCAAAAACCGGAGGGACGGTAAAATTAAATGCCGGACTTTACGAATTGCATGCACCGGTTCAAATGAAATCGAATGTAAAATTGATTGGTTCGGGCAGTGAAACAATTTTGAAACGTGGAAAAGGTATTCAAACAAAATATATAATTGATGCCGATTTTGGCGAGCTAAAACTAACCGTCGAGAACTCCGATGGATTTGAAATTGGCATGAAAATTCAGGTGACTGATGATGTTAGCGATGGTTGCTGGAATGTTTCGACGGCATATATTTCTGATATAGTTGATAATATAATTTATATCGATAAAGGTTTAATCCGTGATTATCGATCCGATAAAAATGGACTGATTTCCAATACTTCGTCAGTAATTGAAGTAATTGACGCTGAAAATGTCAGCATCTCAAATTTGACTGCCGATGGAAATCGTGCTGAAAATTATTTTGCCGATGGTTGTAACAGTGCGGGGGTTTTGATTCTTAGATCAAAAAAAGTAACGGTTGACAATGTCCATGTGAAAGATTTTAACGGCGAAGGAATCAGTTGGCAGATAACTGAGAATGTAACCGTTCGGAATAGTGAGATATCGGGGAGTGGAAATACCGGTTTGCATCCCGGGACCGGTTCACCATTTTCGATAATTGAAAACAATGATATTCACCACAACGATATGGATGGACTATTTATTTGTTGGCGGGTTTATCAGAGCCAGGTTACAGGCAATAGAATGCATCATAATGGACGTTTTGGAATTTGCACAGGCCATAAAGATACTGACGTTATTTTTGAAGGAAACCACATTTTTGATAACAAAAGCGATGGTGTGAATTTGCGCGGCGAAAGGGAAACCAATGCTCCTCACCGGAATACTTTTGTAAAAAATATTATTGAAAACAATGGGAGTGACGGAGGTGCTTATGGATTTTCGATTAACTCCCCGGCGCAGGATCTTTTATTGAAAGAGAACATTTTCAAAAATTCAGCTAAAACACAAAAAGCGGCTATTTATGTTTATTCGGGTGGATCAACCCCAAAACTGGAAAATAATCAGTTTGATGAGCATGAAATGGGTGAAATGGTTTTTGAGAAGAAATAGCTTGATTTATTATTTGCATCCTTAGTGAAAATCTTTGCGTCCTTTGCGTGAAATTCTAAAACTGTTTCACGCAAAGGAAGCAAAGTTAAGAATATGCAGAGTCAGCCAAGTTATTTTTTCTTCTCCGGAAAAATCAAACTAAAAACCATGGCCAAAGAAAAGGCTAACAAATAACTTGCTAATCGTTCGGAGATCCCTGTTGGTTCCACCAGCCAGGTTTTCCAAACCACTGCCGAAATGGTTCCGGTAATTAGGCTGGCAAATACCCCGGCACGCGAAAGCCGTTTCCAAAAAATTAGCAAAACAATAGCTGGTCCGAATGAAGCACCAATCCCGCTCCAGGCATACGAAACCAGGCCGTAAACGGTTTCTTCCATAGTAATTGCCAGAAGAAAACCTACAAGCCCGACACCCAATGTCAGTATTTTATTGAGGAAGAGCATTCGTTTTTCTTCCACTTTCTTTTTAGTAATCTGTAGGTAAAAATCTTCAGTCATCGACGATGAAACCACCATTAATTGTGACGATGCCGTTGACATCATCGCAGAAACTGCTCCCGAAAGAAGTATTCCTGCAAGAATTGGGTTTAGCAAAGTCATCACCATAATTGGCATTATTTTTTCGGCATCGTTGGCCACGCTGGTTGCCGCATTTCCCAAAGCACCTGCCTGCACAAGTTTGTAACCTATTATCCCAATCATAAAAGCCCCGCCGTATGCAAGCAATGTCCAGGCAATGGCAAGAATCCTGCTTTGTTGTATTTCAGTTTTGTTGCGCATAGCCATCAACCGGGTCAGTAATTGTGGTTGTCCGGTGTATCCAAATGCCCAACTCAATCCGTTTAAAATTAATAAACCACCGGTTGCTTGTTTTGCAATTTCAATATTTAATGGGATTGTATAACTGGCGTGGGCAATTGTTTCGGCAATATTTATATTGTAAGTTGCTGCAATTCCGAGTGCAACAATTGGTAGAACCACGCATGTAACTACCATCAGGACTGCCTGAAATGCATCGGTTGCAACCACCGTAATAAAACCGCCGAGCATTGTGTAAATAGTTACTAATCCCGAGCCAATTACCATTCCCCAAAATGGGTCGATGTTAAAAGTATCGTTAAAAATTTTTCCTGCCCCGCTGAATTGTGCTGCAATGTATAACACAAAAAAGAAGATGATTATTAAAGACGATAAAATTCCAAAGCTTTTACTCGTTCCCTCAAATTTTGCTGAAAACAGGCTCGGAACTGTTAATGCCCCCGTTTTTTCTGTTAATTTTTGAAGTGGTTCGGCGAGAAAAATCCATAAAAACAGGATTCCTGTAACACATCCCAATGCCACCCAGATTGCGGCCATTCCTTCTGAGTAAGCGTATCCCGTTAAACCCAAAAGCAACCATGCAGATTCGCCAGTGGCACGCTCTGATAATGCAAGCGAAAAACCCGAAATTTTTTTTCCGCCCAAAACAAAATCATGGTTAGTTTTCGAACGGCGTGCTGAGTATGTGACAATTCCGATAAGTATTACAATGTAGGCGATAAAAACAATAATCATGGTTTAACCAGGTTTTTGGTGAAAAGGGTTAAAGATAACAAAAAGCAAATAGCTGCCAGCGGTTCGTTTTTTGGCTTTTTGTGCAAAACAGATGGCTTGTTAATTACAAAAGATGTTGAAGTTTTTGTTTAGGCAATTAAATTTTTCAAATTTCAATTGGTGTTGTTTTGTCTGAGTTTTTTGTTTTATCATTCATCCAATCGTTCGGGCAACTTTGCATTTCTCTTATTTATTTCTAATTTTATTTGAATTTAAAGCATCGAAAATTGTCTAACCTGAATTATTCATGAGTTTTTCGTTATGAGAATTCAAAATGCACAG
>JABGRN010000051.1 GCA_018648265.1 Prolixibacteraceae bacterium
CATTTTCTCTGGGTTCACAAGCACAGCAAAAACAAATTTCGGGTCAGGTAGTTGACCAGAATGGTGTTGGCGTGCCTGGTGTAACCATTATTGTAAAGGAAACCACAGTTGGAACAGTTAGCGATGTAGATGGTAACTACAGTTTATTGGTACCTGTCGATGCTGGCCGACTCATTTTCTCATACATTGGAATGGTTTCGCAAGAAATAGAGATTGGAAATCTAACAACAATTAATGTAACTATGGAAGCCGATGTAATTGGCCTGGAAGAGGTTGTGGCCGTTGGGTATGCTACCCGTATGGCTGGAGAAGTTACAGGTGCTGTTACTACCGTTACCGCAACAAACATAGAAGAAATGTCTGTTATAGATGCTTCTGAGGCTTTAAGGGCTGTGGCCGGAGTTACGGTCCTGGAATCTAACACTCCCGGAGCGGGTGCTTCAATTCGTATTCGCGGACTTGGTACAATTAACGACAACAATCCGCTTTGGATAGTTGACGGTGTACCGGGAGGAAGCGTGACCCCCAATAACATTGAGTCCATTTCTATTTTGAAAGATGCCGCTGCACAAGCCATTTACGGTGCAAGGGCTTCCAATGGGGTAATACTTGTTACTACAAAAAGCGGCCGTAAAAATCAAAAGGCCCAGGTTAATGTTAATGTTAAACAAGGTATTAGCAGAAATACTAATTACTATGATCTGCTTAATACACAGGAATATGGCGAGATGCTCTGGTTAGAGGCAAAAAACGATGGAGTTACAGCCTCACATCCACTGTATGGCAACGGCCCTACACCTGTTATCCCAAATTACATTAGGCCTGCCGGAGCTTCAACTGTAGATCTCAGCTTGTATGATGATAAGATGCTTCACGAGGATGGTACTGATACATACCTTATTATGGAAGCTAATAAAATAGGTACCGAATGGATGAAAGAATCAGATCGGGATGCACAGTTCAAGGAATATACTGTTGATCTGACCGGTGGTAGTGAAGCCACCAATTATGCATTTCAGGTAGGTTACATGTTGGAAGAAGGTATTATGAAATATACTGGTTTTGATCGCTTTAATCTCCGTTCAAATATTACTACTAATCCTGTTCCCTGGATTGAAATAGGTGAGAAAATCGGCGTAACTTTTAGCCAGGATTATGGTCATCAGGGAGACAATTCTGAAGGTTCGATTGTTTCGTGGGCATACCGTATGCAACCCATAATACCTGTATTAGATGTAATGGGAGGTTATGCGGGAACAAGAGCAGAAGGAACAGGTAATGCTACAAATCCGGTATTCCTTCTTGACTCTAGTAAAGATGATCTTACAAAAAGAATGAATGTCAGTGGAAATACTTATATCAAAATTAACATTATGGAAGGATTGTCCGTTCGTTCCCTTTTTGGTGTTAATTATTCCACACGTCATTCCAGAAATCCTGGTTTTGTTGAAGTGGCTGAGGCGGAAAGAGGAAAATATGCTTCATTGTCAGAAGGGGCTAGTTTTAGTATGCAATGGAACTGGACCAATACACTTGAGTATTCTAAAACTTTTGCCGATTTACACGCTGTTACGGTAATGTTAGGTTCTGAGGCAATCGATTATACTTATAATTATATTGATGCATCAAGATCGCAGTTTTTCTCAAAAGACATCAACTATATGCAGCTTTCCACAGGTTTGGCAAGTATTAATAACGCAGGTGGTATGAATTCATGGAGTCTGTTTTCCACGTTTGGACGTTTAAATTATGCTTTTGCAAACAAATATTTGTTCGAAGGGGTCGTCCGGCGCGATGGTTCTTCACGTTTTGGTGGAGACAATACTTACGGTATTTTTCCCGCATTCTCGGCAGGATGGAGAATATCAGAAGAAAGTTTTATGGCATCTACAGGAAACTGGTTAGATGAATTAAAACTACGTGGAGGCTATGGTACAACCGGGAATGACCGTATTGGTAATTATAACAGTTATACCAATTTCGCTATTAGTTACAATAATTCATTTTATCCTATTGGTGGTGCTAATAACACTGATGGTGCCACCGGTTTCTATCAGTCAACTTTTGGTAATCCTGACGTAAAATGGGAGACCACAAAAACTACCAATTTTGGTGTTGATGGAGCCATTTTTAATAATTTGAATTTTTCGTTTGATGTGTGGCAACGTGTAACATCAGATATGCTTTATCCTAAGCAGATTCCAATGGTTTTGGGTCGGGCTTCAGCACCTTCTGTTAACGTTGGTGAAATGAAAAACCAGGGATTTGATTTTGAATTGGGATATGTAAATAGTGCTTTAAATAACGAATTAAAGTATAATATTAACTTTAGCATTTCGCATTATAAAAATGAGATTGTTAGCCTTTCTGATGAAGAGGGTGAATTTTTGTCAGGGCAATCTAATCGTGAAATGATTTATACACGAAGCGAACAGGGGACTTCTTTCCCTGAATTTTATGGATATGTGTCTGAAGGTATTTTCCAAACCGAGGCTGAGGCTGCTGCATGGCCAACAGCGTTTGGAGCTGAAGGGACATATAATGAACCGGGACACTACAAATATTCTGATATAAACGGTGATGGAATAATTAATTCCGATGACCGGACTTATATTGGATCCCCGCATCCTGATTTTACCGCAGGGTTAAACTTCAACGTGAGTTATAAGAATTTTAGTTTAGTGGCACAGTTTTATTCCAGCTATGGCAATGACATGATTAACTACACGAGAAGATTTATTGATTTTGTTCAGTTCCAGGGTGGAAGAAGCCATGAAAGGCTTTATGAATCATGGGGAAGCCCATACCTTGCTAATAATCTGGATGCTACTTTACCTAAAGCCGAAGGCGATGATATAGACAGCCAGCAACCTTCTTCTGCATTTATAGAAGATGGTTCGTACCTGCGTATGGAAAATTTGAGGTTGAGTTACGATTTAAACGATCTTTTGGGTAATAAATTTAGAAACCTGCAAGTTTACGGACAAGTAACCAATGTATTTACGATAACTAAATATTCAGGATTAGACCCGGAAGTAAATGTTGGAGGGGCAAATTTAGGTGTTGACAGAGGAGCATGGCCTACGCCACGACAAATTACCTTTGGTGTAAACATTGGTATTTAACCATTATGTTATTATTGTTAATAATTAAAAAAAAATAGAAATGAAGAAAATATTCAATTTTATATTAATTATCGCGCTAACAGGAAGTATGATGATAATGTTTTCCTGTAATGATGAGTTTCTTGTAAAAGAACCTCCGGGGGCTGCAGCCGGAAGTGTTATGCAATCACCTGAAGGTTTAGAAGCGCTTTTGATTGCTTCCTATAGTACCCTTCAGGGGCGTAGCAGATTTGGCGGAGCTATGGCAACTGACTGGACTTACGGATCGGGTGCTTCTGATGATGGTTACAAGGGTACATCAACGGGCGACCAAAATAATTTTAATGCCGTTGAAAGATATGAGGCTTTACCGTCTAATGCATATATGCGCGACAGATGGCAGGATTGTTATGACGGGGCTGCCCGAACGAATCAGGTATTGGAATTTTTATGGGCTGCTCAAGAAAGTGACAGTCCCATTGAAGCAGGCCGTGCAAAGGAAATGGAAGGAGAAGCTAAATTTTTAAGGGCCTGGTTTCATTTTAAAGCAACAAAGATTTTTGAAAAAATTCCTTATATCCTCACGCAGGTTGAGCTTGGAGAAGATATGGTTCCTGAAGAAATTCCCAATGACACTGAAGGATGGGATGAGATTGAGGCTGACTTACAGTTTGCCATCGACAATTTGCCCGAAACAAGCCCTCTGGGAGATCCGGGCCGGGTCACTAAATATTCTGCCATGGCAGTAAAGGCTCAGGCTCATATGTATCAGAATGAATTAGGACAGGCTAAATCGTTATTGGATAATATTATAAGCAGTGGAAAATATAGTCTAGTCAGTAATTATTACGACAATTACAATATGACTACTGAGAATAATGCAGAGTCCATTTTTGAAATACAGGCAGCCAACAGTGGAAGTTCTTCGTCTTCACTGGTATTAAATCGTGCGGTTGCCCACCAATCTGGTCCTGCAGGTATTGGATGGGGATTCTACCAACCTTCGCAAAACCTTTTTGAGGCTTTCCAGGTTACCGATGATGGTTTGCCTGTTTTAGAAATGGCAGATCGTGTACCCCTTGCCAACGATATGGGCGTAGCCAGTAGCGCAGAATTCCAGCCTACAGATCATTTGCTCGATCCCCGTGTTGATTGGACTATCTCCCGTCGTGGAATTGATTTCATAGGCTGGGGAATTTGCGAAGGTCAGTCATGGATCAGGCAGCAAGATAATGGTGGACCTTATATGCAGAAAAAATTCAGCAGCTTATATGAGAACTTTTCTTTAAATGTTTATGGAAATGGCAGGGATAATGGTAGGAACTTCAGGGCGTATCGTTATAGTCATGTATTATTATGGAGAGCTGAAGTAGCAGTCGCAGACGGGGAACTCGATAAGGCCCGGCTACTTGTTAATCAAATTCGCGATCGTGTTAAAAGTAGTGATGTTGTAATGGGACTTGTTTCGACTACCGCTTTCGTTTCTGGCGAAATAGTGGTTGACTGGACCCAACCAGCAGCAAACTATAAAGTGGAACCTTACCCGGCAGGAGCTGATGCTTTTTCATCAGCTGATAAAGCCATTAAAGCTGTAAGGCTTGAGCAACGGCTTGAATTTGCTATGGAGGGCACGAGATTTTTCGATCTCAGGCGCTGGGGTATTGATGATGCTGTACTAAACGCCTTTATTGCGGCGGATGTACAATACAGGGCATTTATGACTGGCGCGGTTTATAATCCTACTGAAGATGATTATTGGCCATTGCCGGAATCTCAACTTGATATCCAGGATGTACTGCAGCAAGATCCTTCTTATTAATAATAGAATTTAAAAGAGTATAAAAAAAGAGGCTGCATTTGTAGCCTCTTTCTTTTAAAATTCTTTCAATCTGAGTTTTGTTATTTGGTGCTTCTTCTAAAAAATTGCCGACTTTATTGAATACACTATTCAATTCGTTATTCAAAATGAAAATAATACATAAAAGTATTGCCAAAATTTTCCTCCATTTTTTTATTTCCGAATGAAGGATTTTGCCGGATACTTTTAAATGTTGCCACATATTCTTGAAAACGTACCTGTGTTTTGTTGCTGATCGAAAGCCCGCCAAGGTCGGGAAACTGCCCCTTACTATTGAAATAAATTAAAACTGCTTCTTCAATGTGCAGTGGAATCCGGGAATAACCCAACTCTTTCATTTTTTTGATATTATTTACAATTGCTTCTACATCTTTGGTGAGTAGTAGCCAGGCCATTTCATATTCAAATGCTTTTTTATTGTTTGGATTTGACTTTAAAAGCAAAGGGATATTATTTTGTGGGTCGCTTATTTGAATGAAAAAATCTTCTTTAGGAAGGATCTTTATTTTCTCTCCCAATTTGGGATGAGACTTAATGAGGCCGGGATTATTAAGTATGCCTTCAAATTCTTTTGCCCAATCGTTATAAAAAATTGTCTTTTTTAAAATGTTAATGTATTTATTTGCCATCTCCAGGTTTCCATTAATGAGATTGGTTTTTACAAGCAGTTTAATATTTTGAGGCCGCAGACCATAAACTACCATCTCTTCGTAAGCCCAACGATGTGCTTCGTTTATCAGACCAACTGAATAAAAAAAGTAAGTTCCCCAGTTGAGGTGCTCACTACTCCATGGCAAAACAAGTGAATTAGCACTAAAATCCTGCCTTCCGTTAAATAATCTATCGCAAAGCTGGTCTGTTTCTGAGAGAGCTATATTGTAAAAATATTGCCCAATCAAATTTTCAGAAGGATAGTTTTCGTGCAGTTCAAGTACTTCATTCCATTTTTCTTCGAAAGCCAATTTTTGTAGTTGAATCACCCTCGCAGTTTGAGAATTATAAAATTTAGATAAGAATAAAATCGTTATCGAAAATATTATTAAGGCCGATATCAAAATAAAAGGCCTTGTGTTTATCCTTTTTGGTTTTATTAGAAAAGCGATTTTGCATAGTAGCGGATACAATACCAATAAACCTGTTAGTAAAACTAAAATAAACTTGTGATTTTTATCATCTACAATTGGTAAAGGAAATTGGATCAGCTGTTCGCTTGGTTGCAGAAATAAAATTTCCTTGAAAACAAAAAAGGAAACTGTAGCTATGCCTACTAAAAAGAGAGGATAAACAAATCGTAGCATACGTTTTTCAAAAAACAGATTGTAAAGGCTGTACATTCCCAGAAAAATCCAGGCATAAGCACCGACCAGATAATAAAATAATGGAAACAGTGCCAAAACAAAAAGGCGGATATTTTTTTTCTGTACAAGTATTGAAATCAGGAAATAGAGCAAAACCATCAGAAAACCCAGATTATATTCTATCTGGTGAAAATAGTGGGTTTGCATCAGGAGCAAAAGGCTGGATGGGATAAACAGTAATAATATAAACGATTTATTGGAAAATAAGCGTTGATTGATTTTTAATAAAACAATAGCCGGTAAGGTTAGAATAGTGGCCAGGATTAATGAACCAACAATAGAGATTGAATAAAACTGTGTTAAAAATTTACCTGCAAGTTCAAGAAACCCACCTGGTTTTAAAATATATTCCTGAAAATATTCCCCGGAAAAAATGAATAAAGATTGCTGTTCCTGAAAAAAGAGCAAATAATTGCCAACCCAATAAAAATATCCGAACGAAATTACAAAAAAGAAAGTAAGTAAATAATACACATCACTTTTTCGCGCTATTTTTGTTTTCTGAGCCATATTCTAAATAAATAGGTTTTGATACTTTTATTCATGAATCCCCTGTTCGATTTCTGAACGTTTCTCATTTGTTTTATTATTTGTCCAATCAAGCGGTGTTTTAAATGGATTTCCGGGATTGGCCTGAATAACCGTTTGTTTAGCAGCCGCGGCAAAATCCCTTGGTTTCATCTTAATTGTACCATTAACAAATTCAGGGATATTAAAGGTTTCCAACATCCGGTTATAATGTGTAGGATCTTCCTGTGGCAAAACAAATGGTTTCCCAATCTGATCCCAGGAACCGATGTATGCAAAAAAGGGCCTTGCACTTCTTCCATCTAATCTTTTACTGCTAAAAACCAGCCACTTACTATTTGCTGACCATGAATGATAACTTTCGGTTTTATCACTGTTTAAATCCATTCTTTTATTTTTCCCACTTTGCAGGTCAAGTAAATATAAATCAGCTTCCTGATGCCAAATAGGAAAGGTTCCATAATCGCTTAGAGTAAAAACGAGGTATTTTCCATCGGGTGAAATTCTTGGAAATGATACACTTTTTTTCCTTTCTGAAGCATTAAAAACAAGTTCTGTTTTGCCAAATGATAAGGTTTCAGAATTAAAAGATTTTCTTGCCAAATTGTAATGAGTATTTTTTATATCGTTTATATCTAAATTAGAATCTGTTTCACTTTGATTTGCCTGACAGTAGTATAAAAATTTTCCGTCAGGCGACCATGTAGGAAAAGTTTGCAAATATTCAACAGTATCTTGGTTAGTAATATTTAAAATTTCATTATTTTTTATATCGTAAAGAATAAGGGTAGAAACCCGGTCGAATACCTCAATGCTTTTTTTAGAATGAGCATAAAAATTTTGCCTCACCTGATTAGATGAAAATGCTACATATTCTCCACTGGGGTGCCACGATGGATAAGTTGCGCCACCTGGCATATTTTCAGTTTTCAATGCCCTGCGGATTATCTTATTATCTTCAACAAAATAAGTTCCACCTTTGGAACCCCGGATGTGAACTAAAAACCTATCGGGATTGTTTTGCTTGAAAGTGTGGCAATTGATACAATTCTTTTCAAGCACTTGATTTTCGATTATGGATTCTTCACTGAAATTTTCAAGCGATCTTTGAACGATTTTCATTTTAGACCAACTGTAGTACCCAGGATGAATCAATCGATAAACCAGGGATTGATCAATTGGTTCGTTAGCTACATTAATGTAGAAAGGCAAAAATTTATTAAGGTTTTTATTATTATCTTTTGAAGAAAAAACCTGAATTTTTATTTTATCTCCCTTACAATTGTCCAACAACTTCTTCCATGACTTTTTCGGAAACTTAATTATTCCATTCGACGAATTTATGTTTATTTGATATTCATTTTCACCCCCACTGGCAGTTATTTTAAAAAAATTCCCATCTTCTTTAATAATAAAATTCATGGGGGCAATATTTGTTGGAATGGTTATTTCGGAATAATCTGGTTCGATATTCGGTTTGCGATTTAATATTTTGATCGTTTCTTCAACTTCAGTTTTACAACCAAAGCAAAAAAAAATCCCAATAAATAAAACAAGTAAGTAAAAAGGGTTTTTTGTTGATTTCATACTTAAATATTTATAGCCCAATAGTATTGGCGAATTATTGCTTTCGATATAATGTTTCAGACAACCAGTAAACAAAGCTAAAATTTTATCTTCAGATTAAAGGATAATATTTTCCTTTTAATTCTTAATAAGCTGTTTATTAGATCATTGTTTCGCCTAAAATCTTGAATAATTAATTTCAGCAACAACCTTAAGTATTTAATTTTGAATGGCTTAAATATTGTTATATTAGAAAATATCGAGACAACAAGAAAGTAAACGATTATTTGATTTCTTTAACTTTTATTATTAATTTTGCATCGCAAAAATTATTGAGGCAAATGGGAATCAGAATATTGAACATATTGTATAAATTACAAAATAATTGTAAAACATATTCTTTAACATCTTTTAACAATAAACAAATGTTAATTAAAATTGTTAAAATTGCATAATGTTGAGTGAATATTTAATGTATTTGAGAACATAATAAATTAAAAACTGCCAATGGAAAAAGTCTAATTATTTTTCTAAAATTATTTGAATCACAAATTTTTTTAACCAAAACAAATTAATTACAAAATTTAAGATCTATGGAAAAAAATCGTTTTAAAGGTTTTTTAACCTTTTTATTACTTGCCAGTTTCATGGCATTTTCTCTGGGTTCTTTTGCGCAAACAAAACAAGTTACAGGTACGGTCACCGAAGATTCTGGTGCAACTATACCTGGAGTTAGTATTGTTGTTCAGGGAACTACAGTAGGAACTATCACCGACCTGGACGGAAAGTTTACACTTAACGTACCAAGCGAAGCTAATGTTCTTGTATTTTCATACGTTGGTATGTTAAAGCAAGAAATCGAAATTGGAAACCAAACAATAATTGATGTTTTATTGCAACCCGATGTAATTGGGGTTGACGAAATTGTTGTTATTGGTTATGGTACTCGTATGAAAGAGGAGTTAACCGGAGCTGTTTCTACTGTTTCAGCCGAAAAACTTGCGGCAACTTCTGAAACAAGTGTTGTAAGTCGTTTGCAAGGACAAGTTGCTGGTGTTACTGTTACTTCAGCTAACAGGCCTGGTGGCGATGCAACTATCCGTATTCGTGGAGTTGGGACAATTAACGACCCAAATCCATTGTACATTATTGATGGTGTCCCTGCAAGTCCTGGGAATAATATCGCACCTGGAGACATTGAGTCAATCTCTGTTTTGAAAGATGCATCTTCGGCAGCAATTTACGGGTCGAGGGGTGCAAACGGTGTTATTATTATTACTACAAAACGTGGAAGGATTAATCAGGATGCAACGGTAACATTTACTGCCAGAACTGGTGTATCGAATTCAATTAACCAGTACGACCTGTTAAATACCCAAGAGTATGCAGAAGCAGTCTGGCTGTCGTTTGCAAATAATGGTGCTGCTCCGTCACACGCTCAGTACGGTTCAGGTTCAACACCTGTAATTCCTGATTATATTTTACCAAATGGCGCAATGTCTGGTCAGGTTGACGAAGCTTCTTATAACTATCCTGGAACTGTAATATTTAAAGCAAATAAAGAAGGTACCAACTGGTACGATGAAATTTATCAAACAGGTATTGTTCAGGAATACGATCTATCTGTTAGTGGTGGTGGCCAAAAGGGAACTTATTCTTTTTCTGGAAACTACCTTAATGAAGAGGGTATGTTAAAGCATACTGACTTTAAAAGATATACTTTTAGAATGAACTCCGATGCAAAATTCAATAAGTGGTTTAAAGCAGGTGAGTCGTTACAAGTTATTTATATCGACGAAAACGGTAATTTAGGAGATAACGACGAAGGCACCGTTATTTCTCAGGCTTACCGTGCACAACCTATTATTCCTGTTTACGATATTGGTGGTAATTTTGCTGGTTCGAAAGCTCCAGAAATGGGTAATGCTTCAAACCCTTTGTCAATGCTTTATCGTGCTAAAGATAACAATGGTAAATATGTTCGAATTCTTGGAAACGTATTTGGTGAAGTTACGTTAATGGATGGCCTTACCGCTAAAACCTTGTTAGGTTACAACTTTGGACAATGGAATGGTAAAAGTTATGTATTGCCAACTTACGAGCACTCAGAGCCGAACATGGTTAATGGGGTGAATGCAGAATCTAACTATTCATTACAATGGAATTGGTCGAATACAATTAACTACAATGCCACATTCGACGAAATTCATAAAATAAATGTAATTGCAGGTACCGAGGCTATTCAGAATACCTGGCAATCGTTAAATGCAAGTAGGCGTGTGTATTTCTCTGAGAGTCCGGAATACATGCAATTAGATTCAGGAGAAAGTAATAAAGAAAATAGTGGAACAGGTTCTGAATGGTCTTTGTTTTCTGTATTTGGTCGTGTTAACTACGATTTAATGGGAAAATATTTCATAGAAGGAACAGTACGTCGTGATGGTTCTTCTCGTTTTAGTGAAGCTAACCGTTATGGAACTTTCCCGGCAGCATCTGCAGCATGGGCGGTTTCTGAAGAAAGTTTTATGGCCGAAACAAGCAATTGGTTAGACTTATTAAAAGTAAGAGTAGGTTGGGGTGTTTCTGGTAACGATAGAATAGGTAATTACAATTCGTATTCTACATACGGAACAAGTTCTTATAAAGCTTCTTATGCTATCGATGGTTCAAATACCAGTGCTTATGCAGGTTTCAGACCGGCTACATTGGGTAACGAAGATGTAACATGGGAAACTACAGAAACAATCAATCTTGGTATCGATGCAAATATGCTCGATAACCATTTGGCAGTATCTGTTGATGTTTGGCAAAGGAATACAAGCGATATGCTTTTCCAGGAGCCTATTCCTCAGGTTATGGGTGTTGCTTCTGCTCCATTTGTAAATATTGGTGAAATGAAAAATACCGGTATTGATTTTGAATTAGGATATAATAATTCAGCTTTGGACGGAAAACTAACTTACAATGCAAGTCTTACACTTTCGCACTATAAAAACGAAATTGTACAACTATCCGGCGATCCTGACAGAACAATTGATGCGGCAAGTGAGCGCCAGATGACTTATACACGTTATGCTAATGGAACAGCATTTCCCGAATTCTTCGGATATGTTGTTGAAGGAATTTTCCAAACTCAGGCTGAAGCCGATGCACACGCACCTTACGGAACATCAGATTACAATGCTCCAGGGCATTTTAAATATCAGGACGTTGACGGAAGCGGTGTTATTGATGCCGATGACAGAACTTTTATTGGAAGCCCACACCCAGATTTAACCGGTGGTTTAAATATCGACCTTGGTTATGGTGCATTCGACCTAAATATGTTCTTCTACGGAAGTTTAGGAAACGAAATGGTAAATTACGTAACCCGATGGATTGATTACGGTATGTTTAATGGTGGTTTAAGTAAAGATGCTTTGTATGAATCATGGGGTAGCCCGTATCTGGCAAACAATGCTGATGCTACTTTGCCAATGCTTGATCAAAGTGATATTTCTCAACAACCATCAACAGCCTTTGTGGAAGATGCTTCGTTCCTGAGAATGAAAAACTTAAGATTAGGATATACTCTTCCTCAAAGTATTTTGGATAAGGCGCAAATTAAAAGGTTAAGTGTTTATGCACAGGTTTCTAATGTATTTACAATTACTAAGTATAGTGGACTTGATCCTGAAGTCAGATCTTCCGGAAGTAATATGGGCTTAGATATGGGGGCATGGCCAACACCACGTCAGATTATGTTTGGTGTAACACTTGGGTTATAATAAATAACTTATTATTAATTTAAAACAAATGAATAATATGAAAAAATTATCAATAATAATGGTCACTGTATTTCTGTTGACCATGTCATATTCATGTTCAGAAGAATTTCTGACAAAAGCTCCTCTTGGATCTACATCAGAAAATGTATTTTACGATGCAACAGGAATTGATGCTTTGTTAATCGGAACTTATGCTATTGTACCGGGTAGTTCTTTATGGGATATTTCCTGGGGAGCTTCAATCCAAAACTGGACTTACGGTTCGGCAGCTTCTGACGATGCTTACAAAGGATCAGAATTAACCGACCAGGTTCCCGTAAACGATATTGAACGCTGGGAAGTTCAAAGTACAAATGGATATCCGGCTGATAAATATAAGTTAGGAATTGGTATGGGGGTTGACCGTGCTAATAAAACGATGAAAGTTATCAATGCAACCGAAGAGGCAGGAACAATTACTGCTGATAAAGCTAATCTTTATAAGGCGGAAGCAAGATTTTTAAGAGCATTGTTTTATTTTGAATTGCGGTTGGTTTTTGGTGATTATGTACCAATTTTAACCGAAGAGACTGAAGACCCATTAGTGGTTTCAAACGCAAATGCTGATGGAGCTGTTTTGACACAAATTATTACAGATCTTGAATTTGCATGGACCAATCTTCCTGAATCGCAAGCCCAGGTAGGACGTCCGACCAAATATGCTGCAATGGCATTGGCTGCAAGAGCTTATTTGCAAGATTTAAAATACGCAGAAGCTAAGCCATTATTAGATAATATTATCAATAGCGGTAAATATTCGCTTATGCCTAATTTTATCGACAATTTTAATATTGCAACCAACAATAATGCAGAATCAATTTTCGAAATTCAGGCAAATGTAAACGATATCAATGAATCGTTAAATGCTGAAATGGGAATTGGTTTAAACTGGCCTCATGGTGGTGATATAGGTATGTGCTGTGGTTTCCACCAGCCTTCACAAAACCTGGTTAATGCTCATAAAGTGGATGAAAACGGATTGCCAATGTTTGATACATTTAACGATGTTGATTTGGCAAATGATGCCGGTATTTCTTCGGATGAAACTTTTGTTCCTACCGATCATGCAGTAGATCCTCGTTTGGATTATACCGTCAGCCGCAGGGGAATTCCTTTTAAAGACTGGGGTATCAATCGCGGTAGTAACTGGGTACGTAAACAAACTGAAGGTGGTCCATATCTACCTGCTCCTAAACCTTTTTTCAATCAATCAGAAAGATATAGCTTGTCAACTACAACAGGTTGGCAAACTGGTATCAATGCAAATAACTACCGTTATTTACGTTACAGCCACATTTTATTGTGGAGAGCTGAAGTTGCTGCATCAGAAGGCGATTTAGGAAGAGCTTTGGATTTAGTAAACCAAATTCGCGACAGGGCAGACAATCAGGTAGTAATGGGTAAAGTTCTTATTACCGAACTTCCTACTTCAGTTTATCCTTGGGGAGCCGAGGGAGATGTTGATTGGGATCAGCCTGCTGCAAATTACCAACTTGGCCTTTATTCAGCATTTGCTGATGCAAATGAAGCAATGACAGCTGTTCAATGGGAACAACGTTTGGAATTTGCCACTGAAGGAATGCGTTTTTTCGACCTTCGTCGTTGGGATGGACTTCCTAATAAGATTGGTGGTAAATCAATGGTTGATTTATTGAATGATTTTGCAGTTGCAGATTTAAGGGTAAGACCTTCGTTTATGTCGGGCAAAAGCTTTAGTGAAGGCGATAAATATCAACCAATTCCACAAGCTCAACTTGATGTGCAACCTGATGTTTTAGTTCAACGTCCGGGTTATTAAAAAATAGTTTAGTTAGATTTTATACATCTTTAAAAGAGGGGCTGAAAAGTCCCTCTTTTTTATTATTTTGTGCCCTCTTAAACCAATTAAATATTTTAATAATGAAAAAGATATCTTTTTTTGTAGGTCTAATTGTAATGAGTACAACAATTTTGTTGGCACAACCGAAAGTGGAATTAGTAGCTAAAACTGCGGAGAAAAAAGTTGATGTGTTAATCGATGGCAAGTTGTTCACCTCTTACATTTATCCCGATAACGTTAAAAAGCCTGTTTTATGGCCGGTTATTACTGCCGAAGGAAATGAAATTACACGCCAGTTTCCAATGAAAAACAAAGAAGGGGAAAGAGTAGATCATCCTCATCATCTTGGAATTTGGTTAAATTATGGTGATGTAAACGGCCTTGATTTCTGGAACAATTCAGAAGCTATTTCAGCCGAAAGGGCAGATAAATTCGGAACTATTTATCACGAAGCTATTAAAGCTACTATAAGTGGGAAAGGCGAAGCTTCGCTTTCTACAACAGCTTCGTGGAAAGATAATCAGGGTAAAAAACTTCTGGCAGAAAAAACGGATTTTACCTTTGCAGTTGATGGAAAAACAAGAATTATTGATCGCACAACTCAATTAAAAGCGGTAAGCGGAAAAGTTGATATTACTGATAACAAAGAGGGAATGTTTGCTATTCGTGTAACCCGTGCTTTGGAATTACCATCTACCGGAAAAGTAAAGTTAGTTGATTCGCATGGTGTAGTAACCGAAGTGGATGCATCGGATGATAAAACTGCAACGGGCAATTATTTGAGCAGCGAAGGAATTGAAGGTGGCGACGTTTGGGCAACCCGAGCCAATTGGATGAAATTGTATGGGGAGTTAAACGGGGAGAAAGTAGCAATTGTTATTTTTGATCATCCGGCGAATGCTGGATATCCTACGTATTGGCATGCACGCGGATATGGGTTATTTGCCGCAAACACTCTCGGACAGAAAGTATTTTCAAAAGGAGAAGAAGAGATGAACCTTTCTCTTGAGGAAGGTGAGACAACTACATTTAAGTATCGCTTAGCAGTTTTCTCAGGTGAGCCAACGATAGAAGAAATTGAAAAAATGTCGAAAGAATTTGAAAGCAAAAAGTAAATTTTTCTATGGAATATTTCTTTAGCCTGAATTATTCATGAGTTTTTCGTTATAAGAATTCAAAATGCACAGAATAAAGGGAAGCGCAGAGTTGAGTCTCGCAGAAATAGCCTTAGCTATTTTGAGAAGCGAGAATCGAGCATTCTCTTTATTCAAAGCAGTTTGATTTAGGAATAGATAAATTTATGAATAGTTCAGGTTAGACGTCTTGCTGAATTAATTTCAGCATCTCAATTGTAATTCGATTCCGAAAAATATTCGGAAAATTTATACAAAAAAGAATGTGTTTGGCAAATTGGCAAAGCGCATTCTTTTTTATTAAAAGAAGTTTTATTTTATAAGGTTTATTGAAAAATGTACTTTTGACATTTTTACTATCTATTAAATGGCACTAAATTACATCTGGATATTTTTCTTTCTTTCGGCATTTGTAATCGGTTTAGCCCGATTAATTTTTTTAGGCGATGTTGAAGTTTTTCCTGAAATGGTAAAAGCTACTTTCGACATGGCAAAAACTGGTTTCGAGATTTCTCTTGGTTTAACCGGGGTTTTAACTCTTTGGATGGGCATTATGAAAATAGGGGAGAAAGGCGGAATTGTAAAAGTATTTTCTCGATTACTTGGTCCATTCTTTAATAAACTATTTCCCGAGTTAGGAAAAGAACATCCTGCACACGGTTCAATAATAATGAACATTGCTGCCAACATGTTAAACCTCGACAATGCTGCTACTCCAATGGGATTAAAAGCCATGAAAGAGATGCAGGAAACCAATCCAAACAAGAGTACGGCTTCGAATGCCCAAATTATGTTTTTGGTATTGAACACTTCAGGTTTGACACTTTTGCCGATTAGTATTATGGTTTATCGCGCTCAACTTGGTGCAGTAAATCCTTCCGATATATTTATACCTATTCTATTAGCTACTTATTTTTCTACCATTGCCGGAATGATTTCGGTTGCCATTTACCAAAAAATTAACTTGTTGGATAAAGTCGTTTTATCTTATCTCGGAGGTTTAACCATTTTTATAGCCGGAATTATTTGGTACTTCTCAACTCTTGACAAAGAAGCTATTACTCAAGTTTCGAAGGTGACAAGTAATTTTATTCTGTTTACAGTAATTGTGGCTTTTATATTAATGGCAGTTTGGAAAAAAGTAAATGTTTACGAAGCTTTTATTGAAGGAGCAAAAGATGGTTTTAAAACTGCAGTAAAAATTATTCCTTATTTGGTTGCAATTTTGGTTGCCATTGGTGTTTTTCGGGCTTCGGGTGCAATGGATTGGTTGGTTGCAGGAGTATCCTGGGGATTTGAACAAGCCGGGATAAATGCCGATTTCACTCCAGCATTACCAACTGCTTTAATGAAACCACTTAGCGGTAGTGGAGCCCGCGGAATGATGGTGGATGCCATGACAACCTACGGAGCCGATTCGTTTGTAGGTCGCGTGGCAAGCACAGTTCAGGGAGCAACAGATACTACTTTTTATATTCTGGCAGTTTACTTTGGAGCAGTCGGGATTAAAAACACAAGGTATGCAGTAGTTTGCGGTTTAATAGCAGATTTTGTTGGAATTATAGCTTCAATTTTATTGGCGTATTTATTTTTTTATTAATTGAAAAAATTGAGATTGTGACTTTTGTTCACATGCTCAACATGAACAGAATACGGACTTCTGAAAACTGAATACTGCGACTGTAAACTTTATTCTAATCCACTGAATCGTAAACCACCACTTTATTCCATAAATCAGAATTATCTTCAATAAATTTTAAATGAATCGGGTGCTTTTGATAAATGTTCTGGTCTTCCAAATTATCGAACATTACCATAAATGAATAAGTATATGAATTCTCAACAACTCCACGTTCTTCCGTTGCTGCCGGAATTCCAACATGACTCATTTTTATGGTTTCTACTTTTAACAAATCAACCATTGCTTTTTCAAACTGTTTTCGGTGTGCCTGATTTGTAGGTTCTTTCAGCCAGAAAAAAACGTGATGCATTAATGCTCCGGTAATTTCTACTTCAGCAGCTAATGCTTTTTTTGATAATGGAGACAATCCAGCCAACGCAATTCCTGCACCTGCTTTTTTAATAAACGATCTTCTGTTTTTCATTTCTAATATTTTTTTGTGGTCATTTTTAATAATAATTTAAAAAATTCTCTTTGTTCAATTCCTCCATTGGGGAAGTTCGGAGGAGCTACATTTTATTTATTGTTTGTTTGATCAGTACCAATTTTTCCAGTAATCCTTCCAATAAATCCAATCTCAACATATTTGCTCCATCCGATTTTGCAATTCCAGGATTTGGATGAGTTTCAATAAAAATTCCATCTACACCAACAGCAATTCCTGCTCTGGCAACAGTTTCAATTAATTCAGGTTTTCCACCAGTAATTCCGGTAGATTGATTTGGTTGTTGCAACGAATGTGTAATATCTAAAATTACCGGAACATTCATTTTTTGCATTTCAGGAATTCCGCGGTAATCAACAACTAAATCCTGGTAACCAAAAGTAGTTCCACGCTCGGTTAGCATTACATTCTTGTTGCCGCTTTCTAATATTTTTGTAACAGCAAATTGCATTGCATCAGCCGAAAGAAACTGCCCTTTTTTTATGTTGACTACTTTGCCAGTTTTCGCCGCCGCGACTAAAATATCAGTTTGCCGGCAAAGAAATGCAGGTATTTGCAAAACATCAACAAACTTGGCTGCCATCTCTGCTTCGTTGGCTGTATGAATATCTGTCACTGTTGGAATGTCAAAAATTTCTCCAACCTTCTGCAGAATTTTTAAAGCTTTTTCGTCGCCAATTCCGGTAAAAGAATCTAACCTGGAACGGTTTGCTTTTCGGTACGAACCTTTAAAAATGTAAGGAATTTTTAAGCGTTCAGAAATAGCAACAATCTTCTCAGCAATTTCCAAAGCCATTTTTTCTCCTTCGATGGCACACGGTCCCGCCAGCAAAAAAAAGTTTCCTGAATCTGTATTTTTTAGTTTTTCAATATTGGGAATCATTCCTGATTATTAAAATTCAAACAAATGTAAGAAGTAATAGTATAAAGTCATAAGTTCGAGAAATAAGTTTTATCCATTTTTCAGATGCTGCAGGATAGAACTGAGAAATATATTATTTTGGTTACCATGCAATTTTAGTATTTTTGAAATTGATATTAAACCGCTTCGCTAATCTATTTTATTATGAAACAACTTATCCTTTTAACAATTTTGGTGTCAGCTCTTTTTAATGCTTCGTATGCAAAAATAAATCCAACACAATTAACCTGCGAATATTTAAATAATCCCTCGGTTGTTGATGTTGAGCAACCACGTCTTTCATGGATAAATATTGCTGACAATGACGAACGTGGACAGGAACAAACAGCATGGCAGATTCGAGTTGCTAGCTCAAAAAAGCAGTTGGAAAAATCAGATTTATGGGACAGTAAGAAAGTAGTTGGAGATCAATCTATTCGTGTTGAATACGAGGGCAAAAAATTAGCTTCCCGACAGGAATGTTTTTGGCAGGTTCGAGTCTGGGATAAAAACGATGAAGTTTCTGAATGGAGTGAACCTTCCTTTTGGCGAATGGGTTTGCTTGAAAAAAGCGATTGGAAAGCTCAGTGGATTGGAGCTCCCTGGCAAGGCGAACAAACTTTGGCCAGACCATCAGAACGCAAAGTGCATCTTCCTGAGGAATTTCCACCGCCTGCCCCAATGTTTCGAAAAAATTTTAGTGTTGAAAAAGAAATAGAAAAAGCTGTTGTTTTTGTTACCGGTTTGGGGTATTTCGAACTCTTTTTAAATGGCGAAAAAGTGGGCGACGATGTTTTGGTTCCTAACCAGACAAACTATTCAAAACGACCCAGTTTAGCAACAGAGTTTATTCCCGTCGATGATAATTTCAGGGAATATAAAGTAATGTATTTGACATACGATGTAAAAGAAAAATTAAAACAGGGAGCTAATGCAATTGGAAGTATTATTGGAAATGGTTTTTATAATCCTTCGTCAGCATGGACAGTTGGTTACGGCTCACCTCGATTCCTTGCACAATTGCATCTGACCTATTCCGATGGTTCGGAAGAAGTAATTAAAAGCGACCAGAGTTGGAAAGTTGGTAAAAGTCCAATTCTAATGGATATGGTTTATTATGGCGAACATTACGATGCGCGGCTTGAACAACCGGGTTGGAATACCGCCGGATTTGATGATTCAGAGTGGAAAAAAGCGGTAATCAGAAAAGCTCCGTCGGGTAAATTAATGGCACACACAGCGCACCCAGATAAAGTTGTTGAACGTTTAAAACCCATCAGAATTGAGAAGTTGTACAATGGAAATTATAAAGTAGATTTTGGTGTTGAAATTTCGGGTTGGGTAAAACTGAGCAATGTTGAAAGTCCTGCCGGGCATAAAATAGAAATCAAATATTTGGGAAATAATTTTTCTGGAGATAACTCGTACATTTTTAGTGGAAAAGGGAAAGAAGATTACGCAGCACGCTTTAACTGGTTTGTCTTCAGAGAGGTTGAAATTATAAATTGGTATGGAGAACTTAGCCCCGAGCAAATTACCGCCGAAGTTGTAAATACTTTTGTAGAAGAATCAGCCACTTTCGAAACATCAAACCCACTTTTTAATCAGGTCAATAAAATATGGAAACGTAGTCAAACCGATAATATGCATGGAGGAATTGCCAGCGATTGTCCGCACCGCGAACGTTCTGCATACACTGGCGACGGTCAGGTTTCTTGCGTTACCGTAATGCATAATTTCGATGCAAAAAGTTTTTATCATAAATGGATACACGATATTATTGGCGCACAAAATATTGAAACCGGATATGTTCCAAATGGTGCACCTTGGCAACCCAGTTGTGGAGGAGGTGTTGCCTGGGGAGCAGCAGTTTGTATTATGACCTGGGAATTTTATCTGCATTATGGCGCAAAAGATATTTTGGAAGATTCGTACGCGGCGATGAAAGAATATGTTAGGTACATGCAAACCTGGGTCGATGAGGATGGAATTATGTTTTCAAAACGGCTCGGGAAGGATGGCAAGATTTTAAAATGGTTTAATTTGGGTGAATGGGTTACTCCCGGCGAATTACCCGCCGACGATTTGGTGCACACTTTTTACTTATGGCGATGTGCAGAATTTACAGCAAATTCAGCAAAAGTTTTGGGTAATATTTCCGAAGAAAAAAAATACAGAGATTTAGCAGAATCGACAAAACAGGCATTTTTTAAACGTTTTTACGATGCTGAAAAAGGAAGTTATGGAAATGCAGGTGGAAATATTTTTGCCCTGAAAATGGGTGTTCCCGATAGTCAGTATAAAAATGTAGTTGATGCACTCAAAAAAAATATAAAGGCAAATAACGGTCATCTGGATACAGGAATTTTTGGAACCCAATTCTTTTTCGAAGTTCTTTCTGAAAATGGTATGCACGATTTGGCGTACGAAGCTATGAATAAGAAAGATGAGCCGGGTTATGGTCGTTGGTTAGAATTGGGTGCAACAACAACCTGGGAAAAATGGGGTACTGGCGGTTCGCACAATCACCCGATGTTTGGTGGCGGGCTGGTTTGGTATTACCGAAAACTGGCCGGAATGAATACCGATTTAAATGAACCTGCATATCGACACATAATTTTCTGTCCACAGCCGGTTGATGCTATGTCTTTTGCAAAATACTACAACAATACTTCTTATGGAGAAGCAGGCATATATTGGGAAAATGAAAATGAGAATTTCTCGATGGAAATAGTTGTTCCGGTTGGAAGTCATGCAACGGTTTATATTCCTGCAAAACAAAATCAACAAGTTTTTGAAAGTGGAGAATCAGTTTTAAATTCTGAATATATAAAAGCTGCTGGCGAAAAGGATGGCTATAAAATATTCAGTGTAAATAGTGGTACTTATAAATTTAAGGTTGAATAAATTTATTGAAATGAATAATTTTAAGATTGCTGCCATATTTATTTTTGGTTGTGTTATTTCGTTGAAAACTGTCGCACAGAAAGAAGTAATTTATATAGAAGCAGAATCTTTTAAGAAACACGGCGGCTGGTTAGTCGATCAACAATCAATCGATCAAATGGGTTCGTCTTTTCTTTTGGCGCACGGTTTGGGAGTTCCGGTTGAAGATGCTGAGACGCTAATAAAAGTTGAAAATACTGCTGAATATTTTGTTTGGGTACGAACTCGTGATTGGGTTGCTCCGTGGAATGTAAAAGGTGCTCCCGGCAAGTTTCAATTATTAATCAAAAATAAACCTCTCGAAACTGTTTTTGGTACTGAAGGTGCTGAATGGAACTGGCAATACGGAGGAAAAGTAAAACTTACAAAGGGCGACAATAAAATAGCATTACACGATTTAACTGGATTTGAAGGACGTTGCGATGCAATAATTTTTACAACAGACAGTAATTTTAAACCGCCTGTTAATGCAAAAAATATGGCGAATTTCAGAAGGAAAAATCTGGATTTGCCGAAGAATCCTGTAAATGCAGGTGAGTACGATATTGTTGTAGTAGGTGGTGGAATGGCTGGGATTTGTGCGGCGATTAGTGCGGCGAGGCAAGGTTTAACTGTTGCTCTAATTCAAAACAGACCTGTTCTTGGCGGAAACAATAGCTCCGAAGTTAGGGTTGGACTGTCAGGTTTAATTATTCAAAATGCCTATCCTGAATTGGGTAAATTGGTGAATGAAATTGGTCCCATCGGACATTGGAATCTTTGGGAGGCAAAACAAAACCCAGATTTGGAGCAGAGTAAAAAGATTATTAAAACGCTGGAAGAACATCCTGAGAAAATTGAACACAATGCTGGTCCTGCAAGCAATTACAACGATAATAAAAAACAACGAATAGTTGAGGGAGAAGAAAGTATTAGTTTGTTTCTGAATATGCATGTTTTTAAAGCCAAAAGCAAAAAAGGGCTAATTGAATCTGTCACTGCAAAAAATATAAAAACCGGAGAAGAATTTCAGTTTAAGGGTAAAGTTTTTGCAGATTGCACGGGCGATGGAAACCTGGGGTTTTTATCAGGGGCAGATTTTCGGGTCGGACGGGAAAGTAAAAAAGAAACTGGTGAATTTCGTGCTCCCGAAAACGCTGATAATATGGTAATGGGAACCTCGGTACAATGGAATTCGGTGGAAGAGAATATCGTATCAGATTTCCCAGAATGTCCTTGGGCAGTTCAATTTGATGAGAATACATTTCACAATTTGACAAAAGGCGATTGGAATTGGGAAACAGGTTTTTATCGCGATCAGATTAACGACATCGAACAAATCAAAGATCATGCATATCGCGTGGTTTATGGAAATTGGGATTATCTTAAAAATAAATCGAAAAATAAAAATGATTTCGCAAATCGAAAATTGTCGTGGGTAGCGCACATTGGCGGAAAACGTGAATCACGAAGACTTTTAGGAGACGTAATCCTGAAAGAACAAGATATTCTAAACCAGATAGTTTTTCCAGATGCCACCATAACAACCACATGGGGAATCGACCTCCACTATCCAATAGAAAATGATTTAGGAATTGAATCCTATTTGTCACGGGCCGATATAAAAGATATCGAACCTTACGAAATTCCATACCGATGTCTTTATTCAAGAAATGTGAATAACCTTTTTATGGCCGGACGAAATATAAGTGTAACACATGTTGCGCTTGGTACTGTACGTGTTATGCGAACCACTGGAATGATGGGTGAAGTGGTTGGAATGGCTGCAACAATTTGTATCCAGGAAGATTGTCTGCCTCGTGAAGTATATTTGAATGACCTTGATTTATTAAAATCTTATTTGATTGAAGGAGTTCCTGCAAAAAACTAAAACAAAATATATGAGAAGATCATTGCTGCTTTCAATCCTGATCCTATTTTCCACTATTTTATTTGCACAAAATATATCTGTTTTGATCGAAGCGGAAAACTTTGATTCAAAAGGCGGCTGGGTAGTAGATCAACAATTTATCCCTTCAATGGGATCGCCGTATTTGCTGGCACACGGAATGGGAGAACCGGTTGAAAATGCTTCAACAGTTGTCAATTTTCCTGAAAGTGGCAGGTATTATTTTTGGGTACGTACAAAAGATTGGGTTCCTGATCGGCCGGAAACACCCGGAACATTCAAAATTATTTTTGACGAAAAAGAGTATAAAAAAACATTTGGCGTAAATGATGGCTGGCAATGGATTTTGGCTGGCCGCGTAAAAATTGGAAGTTCAAACCAATTGAAGGTTGAATTAAAAGATGAAACTGGTTTTGAAGGACGATGCGATGCCATTTATTTTTCAAAGGATAAAAACGATTTTCCACCATTCGAATTGGAAGAAATGACCGCTTGGCGAAAAGATAAGCTGGGAATTCCGCCTCCTGAAAATGCCGGAGAATTTGATTTAATAGTTGTTGGTGGCGGACTTGCCGGTTGTGGTGCAGCCGTTGCTGCCGCAAGACAAGGTGTAAAAGTGGCATTAATAAACGATCGCCCGGTTTTGGGAGGAAATGCAAGTAAAGAGATTCGGGTTCATACTGAAGGATTGGAATTTTATACTATTGTTCAGGAATTAAGCACAATGCATTATCCAAATGGAGATGCTGGGGCGATTCTTGCAACCGATACAATTGAAATGGTAGTTCGGGAAGAAAAGAATATTTCTGTTTTTCCAAATACCCGCGCTTATACAGTAAACAAAACTGAAAATAAAATTACAAGTGTTGATTGTTTTCATACTGAGACACACAAAGAAACACGTTTTGAAGCACCTCTTTTTGTGGATGCAACCGGCGATGGATGGATTGGATATTGGGCTGGCTGCGAAGTTAAAATGGGACGCGAGGCAAAAGATGAATTTAACGAATCTTTAGCTCCCGAAAAAGGCGACGGAATGACCATGGGGAATTCTATTTTATGGAATTCGGTGGAAGTGGAATCGACACAAAAAACTGATCCTGAAAATAAATTTTCTGTTGGATGGAAAGAAGTTCCGTGGGCAATGGAAGTAGCTAAAGATTACAATGCTACACGCGGTGAATGGTTTTGGGAATACGGACTTTTAATGAATACAATTTACGATGCTGAGGAAATTCGCGACCACTTATTTAGGGCTATTTACGGTAACTGGTACAACGTAAAACAAGATCCGGAAAATGCAAATTTGCAATTAAAGTGGATTGCACACATTGCCGGAAAACGGGAATCCAGAAGAATTATGGGCGACTATATTTTAAAAGAAAGCGACGTAATTAACCGCCCTGATTTTGAGGATGGTTTTGTGGAAGAAGCTCGGGCAATCGATATTCATTATCCACGGGGTGGTAAATACGATTTCCTGACCGAAGCCGAGTTTACAAAAATTGAGCAGTATAAAATTCCATATCGTTGTTTGTACTCAAAAGATATTGACAACCTATTTATGGCCGGACGCTGTTTTTCTGCAACTCATGTTGGCTTGGGTAGTCCGCGAGTAATGCATACTACCACGCAAATGGGAGTTGTGGTTGGTTATGCTGCTGCAATTTGTTCAGAAAACAATTGCTCGCCACGCGATGTTTATAAATTTCATTTGGAAACAATGCGAGAAAGATTGGATAAAATTAAATCGGGAGCAAAGTTTAAACATTGAAAAGATATTGAGTTGGAGATTCAAAGTCTTTGGCATAATAAATTGAAATATAACTTTGTTGTTTGCAGGGGTAATTGTAGATTTGCCAAAATATCAAAACGATTATAAAATCAAATATTCCCAATGACAATTCCAAATGTAATTAAGACAATTACCTGCATTGGCGCAGGTTATGTTGGCGGACCAACAATGGCTGTTATTGCCCAAAAATGCCCTCATATAAAAGTTAATGTGGTAGATATTAATCCTGCTCGAATTGCAGCTTGGAACGATACTGATTTAGATAATCTTCCAATTTACGAACCCGGATTAAAAGAGGTAGTTGCCGAAGCACGTGGACGAAATCTTTTCTTTTCAACAGAAATTGATGAGGGAATTCGTGAAGCTGAAATGATTTTTATTTCGGTGAATACGCCGACTAAAGATTATGGTTTGGGTAAAGGAATGGCGGCCGATTTGAAATTCGTGGAGTTGTGTGCCCGCCAAATTGCAAGGGTAGCGCAAAAAAATAAAATAGTTGTTGAAAAATCAACTTTGCCGGTTCGAACTGCACAATCGATAAAAATAATTCTCGAAGCCGAAAGTAACGGACAGCAATTTAAAGTGTTGTCGAATCCCGAGTTTTTAGCTGAAGGAACTGCCGTTGACGATTTGTACTCGCCTGACAGAATATTGATTGGTGGAGATGAAGATGAACAAGGACAAATTGCAATTCAGGCATTGGTGGATGTTTATTCAAATTGGGTACATCCGGAAAATATAATTATAACAAAATTGTGGTCGTCGGAATTGTCGAAGCTTACAGCCAATGCTTTTCTGGCACAACGAATTTCTTCTATAAATGCAATTTCAGCATTGTGTGAAAAAACAGGTGCTGATGTTGATGAAATTGCCCGTGCAATTGGTGCTGACAGCCGGATTGGTTTTAAGTTTTTAAAGTCTTCGGTGGGTTTTGGAGGAAGCTGTTTTCAGAAAGATATTTTGAATCTAGTTTATTTATGCCACCATTTTAATTTGCCCGAAGTTGCTGATTATTGGGAGCAGGTTGTTAAAATGAATAATTACCAAAAACACCGGTTCGCAAAACAAATTATCGATTCTTTGTTCAATACTGTTTCGGGGAAAAAGATTGCATTTTTAGGCTGGGCATTTAAAAAAGATACAAACGATACACGCGAGAGCGCGGCAATCTATGTTGCTCAGGAGTTGATGCAGGATAAAGCCGAAATTCATGTTTACGATCCTAAAGTTAAAAGAGAGAGAATACTCGAAGATTTGAAAAATGTTGCTACATCAAAAACAGAATTTAAGGCTATGAAGAAACAAATTCATTTTCATGATGAACCATATTCCGCTATGAATGAAGCTCATGCAATTGCCATTTTAACAGAGTGGGACGAGTTTAAATTTTATGATTGGAATATGGTATTTGAAAAAATGCTAAAACCAGCATTTATTTTTGATGGTAGAAATGTTTTATATTCAGCAAAAATGAATGAAATTGGATTCAAATACAAAGGAATAGGCAAAGGCTAATCGAAAAATATTTACCACGAAATGCTTTATTACAAGATAGGTAACCATGGGCAAAAACATATGATCACGTTCACCCATTAAATAAAGAACGGGTACAGAAGCTTCCTTGACAATTGCCTTTAATTCCGGTGGTCATTTTTAGCTGCTGTTGTTCTCGACAATAAAGTTGGAGAAGACGGATTTCCTTTACTTCGCGAAGAGATTAACGGAATGGAAAAACTGCAAATTCCGTGGCCGGTCAATGTTTCGTTGTATAAAAGAGGTGAACTAAAAGATATTTACGATGAAACGTATTTGAATACAGAAAGTTTAGTTGAGCCTGTAAATAGACAGTCTCTTCTTTGCTATCCTAATCCTACATCAAAAGAAGATAATATCGAGTTTAATATCATTGAATTTTCAAAAGCCAAATTAGAGATATATAATTTTCCTGGTGAAAAAATTAAAACTTTCACATCTGTAAACTATAAAATTGGCAAAAACAATGTACTCTTGGACGGGAAAAATTCGGATTGGAAAAAGGTTTCTACCGGGACATACTTAATCAAATTGCAAACTTCAATTCTTATTTCAACTGAAAAGATAGTTATGCTAAATAATAGAAAAATTTAAAAAAGTAGTTGTTAGGTCAAATGTTTTTTACTTTACCGGTTCACATAGAAATTTATCGGTTCACCTTTTGCGACACCAAAACCATCGATAAACAGTGTTGGAATGGCGTACATATAGGTAGTTTGTTGAAAATACTGATTTCCCCAGTAATAGCCCGAGTTAATATTAAATGCGTTATAAGGAAAAAACACCGACCAGCTGTTGTTAACTCCCTTTCCAACCTGATAAGCCTGAGTCCCTGTTGCAGCATTCCCATTAATATCGGCATACAAAGGAGATACAGTTGAACCTACCGGAATTGTTGAATTGGATAAATAAAAATGGCTTACTATAATATAAGTATTTCCTTTTCCAGCCGGAATATTCAGGTAGCCATCTATTCTGATTCCCGGTCCGTAGGTAGTATTTGTTTCGTTATGAATTACATTTGTATTGTAAAAGGTAACATACAGATCCTGCGTTGGTGTAACTGGGTTGATCGGTTCAATATTAGGTTGAATGTTCGGTTCCTCAGCAGGCTCTCCGTTCCTTGCATCTTTTGCCACATACCCTTCTCTAACTACCAAAGGAAATAAATTATAATCTATCCAACCGTATCCATTTTGGCCCCAGTTAGTTCCCCATGAATTGATTATTTTAAATGCGTTTTTATAATCATCATAACCCACAATTAGAAGCGCATGTCCGCCTTTAGTAGCTCCAATACGTTGTTTCCAGATGCTTTGTTCATTGTAAGCTTTTATTCTTTCAAAACCTTCATCAATAACTGCTCCTATAACTATCGGATAACCGGCATTTATTTGCGCTTTTATTTCTTTACTATCGCGAATGTTTACCTGCCGCCAGTAATCAATTCTATATTTTTTGGCTTTTGTTCTTGCCAATTGTGAAGGCTGTGAATTGTAATCATTTTCATTATATGGCATATCGTCCCAGGTACAATTTCCTTGTTGCGACACCAGGTTTAATGCATCCATAACCCTGCTACCCCCATCTCGGCCGTTGTTGATTTGGTTGTAAATAAAAGACGGACTAAAATAGACCCGGGAATTGGTCTCTAAATATTCCTGATAAGCCTTTAGCGCGTAACCGACAGCCCATGCAGTGCATGAACTTTGTTTTCCCTGATGTCCGGGTGTCGGAAGATGGGGGGACAAATCGATTACTTTTGGCAATTCGCTGCCCGAATAGGGTGTAGAAGCCATTGGAATACCCGTTAATTCCTCTTGTGTGGCAAAGGTTAATCCTGTTGAAAATGTTTGTTCTTGTGCAGAACCGGTACTTACAATTACCAAAAAAAATATAAAAAGTAAGTATCTCATTTTTTTTATGATTTGTGACAGTGACATTTTTTTAACCTTTTTATCTGATGAATTTATTTTAGATTTTCTCATTAAAATTAGTTTTAAATTTTTACAACATGGTTGCGAAACCTGTTATTCAGATGCCTTAAACATTTTATCAACGTTTATTAGTCCGACTCTACGGGTTTTTCAAAAATATGTTCAATGTTTGGAAAACGTGGTACGTGCGGTTCCCTTTCATCATCGGCCCAATGAATCGGCCACCAGGTTTCTATTTCAAACGTATTGGGTACTTTGTTTTGTGCATTGGCTCTTGTTTCCAGGTCGTTGCACATTTCTATAATTTTCCAAAATCGTGAATTAGCAGGAGCCATTAGCTGTATAAGTTTTCGTTCCTGAGGTCTTAGCCTTTTCCACAAAGCAGCGTGCGAACATAAAATTTGACGGAACCTGGCTTCGAGTGCCCGTTTTTTTCCAAAATCTTGTTCGGTTTCCACTGCATTTAGCAGTTCCATCAGAAAATTTCCGTGGCTAACAACTGTAAATCGAATAGTTTCCATCAGGAATGCCTCGGTTTCGTTAATGTGTTTGGCAATATGGCGGTTCAGCATTGGATCGTTATCTGAGAGTGGGGTAGTAGAACCTGCCCTTTCCTGAAAGATTTCGCCAAAAGGCTTTGCTTCTTTTCTGTCAATCCACTCCTGCATAAGTCTGAATTGGTCTCGTTTTAATCCCAAAAGATCAAAACCATGTAATTCCGTTAATTCCTGCGCGACTTTTACAATAAAAGCCTCCAGCCCCCCCGCTGCTGCTACTTCACTTGCCGACGTACTATTGAGCCGGTTCAGTCCGACATTTGTTTGAATAATCCGGCCCAGGAGTACACGGATGCTGTATTTTGCCAAATCTTTACTGTATGCGAACATGTCGTATTGATTGTTTTCGCGGGCATGCGAAATATGTATAAGGTGGTCGAGAACCATATCCAGCCCCATCCAGCTATCAAACTGTACATTTCCGTAAACATTTGAAAAACCCATGTTGTTTGATACTAATTGATAATGATCCCCTTCTTTTACTAATTCGCTGGTTTGCATAATTCCCACCATTTTTACCAGGTAATTAAACATGACCAGGTTTCCGGGAAGCAAGTAACGCTCTGGATCGACCATGTTTTGCCAAAGCAGTTTGAGGTTTTCGTTACTTTCCTCATAAACTTTTTGGGCTAATTCGGGATTGTTGTTAAGCGCCCTTATTAGAGCCATGCCTTCGGATGAGCTCCAGGCTGGAATACGGGCCCTGAAATTTGGTTCCGAATCGGAGAACATGTGAATATCGAGGGCTTCGGGAGGTATGTCGGTTTGTTCAGCAAAAAATGCATCAAATTCTTTTTTAAACTGCTCACGTATCTCGGCCGGAGCCGTTTCTTTTATTAGCGCAGTAATGTCCAGGTCGCTCCAAAGCCTTTTGTAGGCGGCCCATTCGGGGTGTGCCGCCGAACCGTAAATGGTAAATCCTACAAAATATTGTTCATATTTCGCAGCAAATTTCGAAAGAAACTGGTGTCGGATAATGTCAAGCAATTCACGTCGGTAATTATCGCTTAAAATGCACAATTCGTGTTGAACATTTTCTTCAAACAATTTACGTTGAGACTCAAAGGAAATATCTTTAAAAAAAGTGGTTATCAATTCTATGCGCTGATCTAAAGTTGAAGCCTGATCCATTTGTTGTTTTAAATCACTTAGCGCGTATTGCATTCTTATTTCGTTGGCTGGTTCGATTTGATTATTTAGTTCAGCTTTTGCATCTTCCAAATCTTTGAGGGTTGGCCTGTGGCGGTTAAAATCCCAATTGGCAAGCTTTTCACGGGCAAGATTAAGTTCAAAATTGGATTTCAAACGTTCGGCCTTCATCAGACTTTCAATAATTTTTACATCACTCACCAAATCCTGCCGGTGTTGGGCGCGTTCTGTAAAAAGTTTGTGTAAAACGGTTAGCTGTTCCCACTTACTTTTATTAGTATTCAAACTTAATGCATCCTGAAGTGCCAGTGATTGATTTGTATTTCTGGCTCCACCGTAAGACTCAGCTAACGCTTCCGCCAGAAAATCGGCATATTCTTTATCCATGCCAAAATACCCGAGTAAAACACTGAGCTCAGGTGCAACTACCTCTTCCACAATTTCTTCCAACGACTGTAAATACTTGGTCCTTATTTCATTTAAAGAACCCTGTGCTGTGGCAATGTTCCAGAAGGGATTTATCTGTCCAAAAGTGAAGTCGGCGAATCCTGCCCAGTATTTCATCGATCTGCCCCAGAAACCCTGGGTTTCCTGGGCGGCCATTGCTACATCGTCGAGCGAACCCAATCCCCACCAGTTAAAACCGGCTTTATGTAATGCCTTTCCAAATGCTTGTCCTGCAAATCCAAAAATTACGGAGTAGAATCCCTGGTTCCCAAGAAATTCAAAAGATTCCAATCCCATTTCGGTGGAAATATTCCAGTCGAGCTCTTTTTTGAGGTTTTCAACAGCCTGGGGCGAAATCACCTTAGGATTGGTTTTTGCTGCCTGGGTGAAACTCATTAGTGCCCCTTGCCAATCCCACATCATTAATCGTTCTATTCCATCCATTTTGCACCAGCGCGCCCAATCGTTACCCATTTGAATCATGGTCACCCTTCGGTTTTCGTGCCGTTTTCTTTTTAGCGAATGCCGCTCCGCGTGTGTTGAAGTATTGTCAAGAAGCAATTCAATTAAATCCTCCCTTCGTTTCGATTCTAAAGCTTTTATTTGAATACTCCAGCGTTTGTAATTTGGATTTTTTGCTTCCAGTGCGTAATGATTGTCCATTAGTTTTGGATACCATTTTATTCGTCTTAAATCAAAATCAATTTTCTCGAATTGAGGAAGCAACTGCCTGGCCATATTCAGTTCAATTTCACGTTCAGAAAGAAATTCAATTCGACTTGAAAACTCTGCATGTTGATATTCAGCAAACTTGTTCCTTACAATTTTCATTGGCTCGAAAAGCATTTTCAACCTGTTGAACTCTCCACTTTCCGGATCTGCGCCCATTTTAATGTTCAGGGTTTCTTTCATAACGCGCAATGAAAGTTCACTTCGTCGCAACATAATCCGGTATTCGCTTTCGCGAAGCTGCTCATACGAATTGTCATAACAGGCGCGTAATCTTAACAATCCGCCATCGGTTTCTTCCACCCAAATCCTGTTGTCTTCAAGGAGTTTTAAATCTTCATCCAAATCATCAAATCCTTCATCTTTAACCATCTCGCCAAAAGCGAACATTTCCTCAGCACTCATTCCATGCAATTCCCGCATTTGAATTTGTTTCAAGTTAAAATCTTCGCGGCTTTTTTTGATTTGATCCCGGATTTGCACACTCATCGATTCCATTTCGTAATAATTTCCAAACAGCATATTCCAGGTATCTTGTAATATTCCGAAAGCACCAGTAAACATGGTTTGATTCACCCCAATAAAATACCTCGTGCCAATACAACTCCATTGGTAAAATGCTGTTCCCCTTTGTTCGCTGATTTTTATTTGTTCCCTTTTTTGGGCTGCTTCTCGTAATGATGCACCATAAGAATCTTTCATTTGATAGCCGTATTCAACCATCATTTGTTCACGGATATTTGAAATATCGCCCTTCATGAGGTGTGACTGACAAAGTTTTCGCTGAGCATTAAGTAAATCAGCTTGTTCGCCCAGTTTTTTCAACCTTCGGGCCATTTGAATCTCGTAGCCCCTGCGTTCTTGCAGCATTGCAGCAAAACTTCGCCATAAAGTAAGTGTGTGATCCAAGGCTTTATAGGTATCGCGGTATTCTTTTTCCCGATCGTGGTAGGGTGAATCTTCAAAGAAACTAAATATCGTTTCCCGTAAAATATCCAGACGATCCTGCGATTTTTCAAGCAAACAGTTGCAGCGATTTTGTAAACTCCGGGAGATTAACCTGATTTGTTCTTCGGTGAGGTCGCCCATCAGTTGACCAATATTCTCCCAATATGCTTCTTCAGCAACCTGCACGTCAATTCTGGCGTCCTGAAGTTCCTCCCATATTTCACGTTTTTTTTCATTTGTTTTATTTGGATCGCCTGTGCCTGTTGTCTTTCTTGCAATCTCTTTCATCTTTTTGATTGCTTTTTCCTGTTCAGTTTTATGTCGAGTACAGTTGGCAGCAATAGAAGGGTAATCGGTTGAAGCAGGAACAACCAGTTTAACAAATGTGCATAATTCAATTCCTTTTTCTGAAACTTCAAAGGCTTCGGAAAGCGAAAATGAACCTCCGTCAATATTCATTGAGGCTAAGGTTTTTAATCCGGCTTCAGCAATGTCTTTGATTTTAAGTGTGCAATACCAGATATCCCAACCAGCTTGTGCTGAAGAGCCACCATAAACCAGGTTAGTAACTTCAATGTTTTCACCCAGGTCAATATTACACCCATAATCAATACCCTTTGAATAGAGTGCTATACCAACTGTTTCCCCTACATTGGCGCTATCCGGCACTATTTTTTTTATAGCAACTTCCGACGTTTTGGCTTTTTCTCCATAATTTTTTGGATTGACAGGTACCTCGTCCGGACTGATGCCATAATACAGCGAACCTGTTCCAACAGAACCTAATTTGGATTTTAGTGTTTCGTCGTTGCCAATAATACTGCGAAGCAGGGGGGAAAGATCATAATTTGAGTGCATTTCAGGGCTTGCAAAATCGATGTTGTAACCCATGGTACCTCCCAATCCGTCAGCCAGCCGCATGCTTTTTCCGTCAGCATTTACAGCACCTGCCGGAACTAAGCGCCAACTGTCTGATTTTTGAGGACCGCTGTAGGTGTAATAGCCGGTTACGTGAACCAATTTTGAAGTTCCAAATTTTCGGAAAGGGGTAATATTATTTTCAGCCAATCTGTTCCATATTGCCCAGTAATTGTAATTTTTATAATTGTGTACCAAAGTGTTCGCCCCTCGATCAACACGAAGCCTGTAATCTTTTCCATTAAATTTACAATCGATGGTTTCCTTTGGGTTTGCTAGAGGATGTTTTGAGGCTGTGACATCGGTTAATTTGGCACATAAAGCTTTAAAAGCCTGATCAAAAGAAAAATAATTATCTTCATTTTTCTCCGGGGCCAACAAAGTTTTCTTTGCCGGTTCACTGGAATTTCCTCCCCATACGATATCCTTTTTAAATAAAGGCAACTTAAATTCATAACGAGTTCCCACATGAAGCCACCCGCCTTCAACTTCGTAAATAACCCAATCCTGCATTGTAGTATCAGGTAATATTGGTTGTTGAGGAAGCACATCGTCTCCATAATCTTTGGGAAATTCCGGGATTTTTTCAGCATTTACACGGGGTTGAACATCGCGGCCTATTATACTTGTTACAGGTGGCCATAAATCGATGGCTTTGATTTTATGTCTTTTCATAACTTCAGCCATAGTATAACCGTCTAAAAAAGGGCCTTCAAATTTATCACTCTGATAACCTTGAGTAGTCCCGTTTGCAAGGGGAATTGTAAAATTACCGTTTTCATCAGGTTTACTTGAGAAACACATCCAACTATCTAATTCCTGATGCCCCTGTCGCGTACTTCTTCCGGTTGAATGAATAAGCCATTGTTTCCGGGGGAAAATGTATCTTGGGGTAATATTATTTGCTTGCAAAGAATCCCATTCTGCTTGCCAGTTATATTCCAATCCCTTAAAATACCCACCTTTCGACATAATCTCAACATCGGATTTACTAAAACCTTTTGTAAGACGTAAATAGTATTCTGTAGTATCTAATAATGCCGTAATATACCTGCTTGGCGCACCCCTTAAAGGTGGATTAATATGAATCTGTACCTTTGATAGTTTACTGCATAATATTTCTGCTGTTTCGTTCCAGCTCGAAAAACCTTGTAAAAGCAAGGTTTTTTTTAATGTGTCTGTTGATGTGCCACCCCAGATTTCATCTTTCCTTAGCCAGATTGAATTGTATTCAGAAAAAGTCCCAATCCTGAGCCAACCTATCTCTGTGGAGTAAACTACCCATTCTTCCTGAATTTCATTTCCTGATTTTTTTTCGGAAGCCAGACAAAATGATTGTGCAATTGCAAAAAAAAGAATAAGTAAAACTTTAAAATTCCGATTAATCTGATTCATATCACCTTCCTTTATTTTGATTATCTGATACAAGTTACATTATTTTTATAAACTAATACACTGAATATTTGAGGTTTATTGTGATTTTAGTTTTTATTTTTATTTGAAAATTGGATTGTTAAAGTTTGAAAAATGAAGATTCTGTTTTCTTTATTGTTCTTTAAATTTTTGATAATATTGAAAGCATTGCCTTAACTTTTAAGATTAATGAACATTAGTTTGAAAAAATTTGGGGGGCGCACAAAAAGATTTGATAAACACATTAATTAGTTTGAATTATTCGTGAAAACTCCATAACTTTTAACCAAAATCTATTTTTTAAGCAATAAAATATTATACGATTATGTGGATTTACAGGTTGAAATTTATGCTGGCTTTGACGTTGGTTTTTGTTTTTGTCCAGGTTAAGGCGGTTGATGAAAACAATTTGGACGAAGTTGTACAAAAAACCAAAGAAATGTACGAAGCCGGAATCGACAAACGCAAAATTGCCGAGTGGGTTACAAAAGTTGTTGACGACAGGGTTTATTGCTCCAATAATTCGGAAGCATTATTACGGCCAATTTGGTCAGCAATTCAGGTAACCAGGGTAAGGTGGGATGACGATAAAAAAGGAGAGTACCACGAAGCGGCTCCTGATGCCTGGGATATTGGTTATGGTAATTGCCAGGAAAACTCAGCGATTGCCTACTATATTTTGAAAAAAGCCGGTGTGAATGAAAATGTGAGGGTTTTACGTACTAAAAGCCACAGTTTCTGTGTATGGGATCTGCCACCAACTGCTCAAACAAATGATCCTGAAACCTGGGGAGATGCAATGATTGTTGATCCCTGGTGGGGCGGCGTACTTGACGGAACTGAAGCCGAAACAAACGGGTGGTTTCGAAACGGTGACCCAAAAAACAGGGTTAGCGATGATACGAAAGAAATTGATCTGATGGCTGATTCATGGCAATTAATTCAGAAACGGGAAGAACATCGTACCGGTCAAAAAATTGAACAAGAAGATCCTCTAGCTGGCCTGGAAGATTGTTTTATTGCCACTGCAGTTTATGGAACTCCATTAAACGAAGAGATACAAATTTTACGCAATTATCGTGAAAATTACCTTCGTGAAAATTTTTTAGGAAGGATCTTTATTTCAACTTATGAAGTTGTTGGCCCAGTTGCGGCGAGCTACATTAATAGAAGTGAAAGCCGGAAAGATTGGGCAAGAAAAAATCTTGTAAAACCGGCATTGGAACTAGCAGAAAAACATCAAAATATTAATCCGGAAAATCAATAAAAATGAAGATAATAGTTAGAATAATATTGTTGTTAGCAATTGCATTAAGCATCATGTACCTTCCTTCGGCACTATCGGCATTTTACTCTATTTCCGGAGATCCAATGGGGTGGCAGGGAGGAATTAACGAAACCAGCACTTTGGTTTGGTTTTTTATCATAACTCTTGGGTATGGGTTTTTAGCATTTCAAACATTTTTAGCCATTCTGGGATTGTTGTTTGGATTTGGTAACCGTTTAGCTGCTTTCTGGTTTTTACTGTTTCCAGGTATGATCGGGATAGTTTTAGGGATAATCTGGACCGTGTTATTAATGCTTTTTGATGCGGAATGGCCGGATACGTGGTTTGTTGCCGCGATTCTTTTTATTCCGCCTTTTGTTGCCTGGATGAGTGGTAGGTTTGTTCGGAAAAGAATAGCTAGAAAATAAATACTAAGACTTTATTGTAAAGTTCTGTTAGTTCAAATATATTAACTCTCCTTAAAAAACCACCTGTTTTGCTGGTGGGTATTTTCTTTTGGCTACGCCCGTATTTGTTAACTTAAATTGAATGATGAATTTGGTATAATAGAAATAGGCGGGTGGCAATCTGAAATTGACTTAAATTGACAATGTGCTTAAAACCTTATCTCAACAAGAATAACCTTATAACAATATCTATCCCTGAAAGAGATGCCCTTAACCTTATTGTTTTTTTAAAGAATCCTGATAATATTTTATGAACCGTTGATATTCTTCTTTGGAACTATGTTTTTTGTGATGTTCCAATCTTCATTTTAAATAAGGTTAATAAGGTTTGGTGTCACTCATTACAAAAATCAGCTACTAAGGTTTGAAAGCTAAAGATAAGGTTTTTATGAATTTGAAAATTACAGTCACTTTGTATTCTCCCATAAAATTCATTTGGTCTCCAACTTTTCTATTTGACCCATGAATTTCGGTTAACGAATGTTGATTTGTAATGTAATCAGCATACTTCGATATTCTAAAAATCGTTTATCGGTGTTCGACATTAAAATACGGAAATGATTGATAAGCCCTTTTGGGGCAGTGCAAAGACACCTTACAGAAAGTGTATTTTTTTTCTAAGCAAAATAAAAGTAATACCGATTGGCTCTATTCTAATATAAGATAGATTTTCTTTTTACAAATATGACAATGCCG
>JABGRN010000052.1 GCA_018648265.1 Prolixibacteraceae bacterium
AAAGATAAAAGAAAACTTTTTATCCCACCAACCCGATAATTAAACTGATCCGTTAGTAGCTTCATTTTCAAAAGAATTTTAGCCATACTTCCTCTGGGAAAGCTTAGCATCGTTCGCTTTTTTTTCATAATTTTGAACAGTTTAGATTAAATACTAATTTAAATTTACCAGAAAACCGGAGAGCATGCACGCTCGCCGGTTTTCGCTTTTATTATCTCATATGTAATTCGTTTAATTTTTTATCAATATAAATTTTGTTCCCATTAATTCGGTATTCAATATTTGTCACATCGGATAACGTTATCATCACATCCTGCAATGATTCTTTTAAATCAAGTTTTCCGGTTATTAGTTCGGATGAAAGGAAATTTTGGGAAGTCCTTATTTCAACATTATAATATCGTTCTAATTTTGCAAAAACAGATTGTAAGCTTTCGTGAGAAAATTGCAACCAGCCCTCTGTCCAGGCAATGTACAATTCAGCATTGGGCTCCTCAGAAACTATCACATCATTTTTTTGCTTTTGAAAACTAGCTCTCTGGTAGGGTTTTAATATTATCTCGCTTCTCCCCAATCCCAAAGAATTAGGTTTACTAACAGCAACACTCCCATTAATAAGTATCGTTTCAATATTTTCGTCAGAAGAATATGCGGAAATATCAAATAACGTTCCTAATACTTTTATTTCAAGTTGACCAGCTTTTACAATAAAAGGCTGATTTTCGTCGCTAACCACTTTAAAACAGGCCTCACCTTCAAGATAAACTTCCCTGGTTTTTTTTGTAAATTTTGAAGGAAATGCAAGACGACTACCCGCATTTAACCATACTATTGTACCATCGGCGAGTAATAACTCGGATTTTTTCCCGTAAGGAATAATTACTTCATTCATTTGAACTACATTATCGAGTTCATTTTCTTTTTTGGACAAATCAATTATGCTGTCATTATTAATTTTTAACTCATTTTCATTATTCAATGAGATAGTTGAATTATCACTGTTTAATTGAATTTCTTCACCATCTGAAAGAACTAATCTGGCTTCGTTGCCTTGCGTTACATTTTCTGAAGATACAAATTGGTAATCAGTGTCCTTTTCATTTAAATAGAAGTAACCGATAGTTCCTGCTGAAAAAATTAATAAAACTGAGGCAGCCCAACTGAGACCTCTGCGACGTTTTATAGTTCGGACTTTTTTCTTGTGTTGTTGCTCAAAACGATAAATGTTATGCCCCATTTTCAGAATCGATTCTTCATCTAAAACTTCATAGTTATCGCGAAGCAATAATATGGTCCTTCTGGCTTTTTTTACTTTCTCTTTAATTACTGGATTATCTACAATAAATTTTTTCCATTCATTTTTATTGCTCCCTCTTAGAACCCAAGCAATAAAATGTTTGTCTTCTATTAGCTCCTCAAAACTATATTTTTTATATTTTTCTTTCATTAAACGTACACTGTTATATAAACTTATATTCTATTTTTACTGATAAGTAATTAGAAAAAAAACACCCTTATAATATTATTAACCGGGTGCTCTTTTTCATTAACTAACCAAACTTAAACTATCACCCTATAATTAAACAAAACGATTCATTATTAATTCCCTATTTATATTAAGGGGAAAAATTGAAGATTGTGGACAATAAATTTAAATTATTTTTTTTGAGACGAAAAATTTTTTGGAAAGAACCCGAAAAACAAAAGAAAAATATCGGAACTCACCAAACATTTTTTTAACGATTTTAATGCCCTGAAAACTAATTTCCGGGCAGAATCGTATTTGAGTGACATGATTTGACAAATCTGCTCATATTCAAAATCGCAGGTAAAACGGTAAAAAAGTATTTCACGTTGTTTTGGGCTTAATTCCCTAAGTGCTTTCTGAACAATTTTTTCACGGTGGGTTAATTCCTCTTTGCATATTAAATCATGTTCGACGGAATACACAATTTCGGCTTCGATATTTTTTCCCATTCCACCATCAACAAACAAAATTTGTTTCCGAAGGTTTTTAACTAATTTTCTTTTGAATGAAGTAATTAGATAAAATCTAATATTATCTGTTTTCCCCAAATTTTCGCGCGTCCTTATTAAATCAAAAAACAGATCCTGGATAGTATCTTTTATTATTTCATTGTTCTTGGAAAACTTTTTCCCGTACCGAAAAAGAAGTTGAACATGCTGACAATAAATATGAGATAAAACGCAGTTCTCACCTTTCTTGAAATCATTCCATATTTTAATGTCTATGTTCATATTTCTGATGATACATCAAATATATAGGCAAACAATACAAGTTCAAAATTATATCAGCTTTATTTGACATCCTGTATGAAGTCTTTTTAGCCTAATTAATTCATAAACTCAAATTTATTCAATATTTCTGGGCTGTTAATTATGCTAACCTCAAATTCCTCAATAAATTTTGTTTTTACATCAGACTTGGTATGGTCTTTATGTTTTCCTGCCAACCTGTTTCGGGATCTATTTTTTAGTGAGCTACCCTGTGCCAAGAGTGAAGGGATTTCTCGAAATTCTTTAAAAGAGCTTTCTAAATCCAATTACATCTTTTACTTCATTCAAGGTTCTCGAAGCCGACTCGCGCGCTTTTTCAGCACCCATTTTAGCCACTTTTGCCAAATAAGCATCATCTTCTAATATCTCAATTATTCTTTCGCGTATCGGAGATGTGTAAGCAATAATATCTTCCGCCAAATGTTTTTTCAAATCGCCGTAGCGGATCTCACAATTGTTGTACAAACCATCGAAATGAGTAACTGTATCTGCGGTTGAAACAATTTTCATTAATGTGAAAAGATTTTGAATCGCTTCCGGTTTTTGCTGATTCATTTCTGTTGGCCCCGAATCGGTTACTGCACGCATCACTTTTTTACGAATTGATTTTGGGTCTTCAAAAAGATTAATAGCATTTCCTTCCGATTTTCCCATTTTCCCACTGCCATCTAATCCGGGAACTTTAATCATGTCGCCACCACCAAAAGTATAAGGTTGTGGAATTGGAAATACTTCTTTGTTGTACATCCTGTTAAAACGTTTGGCAAACTTGCGCGCCATTTCGAGGTTTTGTTCCTGATCTTTTCCAACTGGCACAAAATTGGCTTTATGAATTATTATATCGGCGGCCATTAAAACAGGGTAAGTTAACAGTCCGGCATTTACGTTATCGGGTTGCTGGCGCGCTTTGTCTTTAAACGAAGTAGTGCGCTCAAGCTCTCCTAAATATGCATTCATGTTTAAAAAAGCATATAATTCCGATACTTCCGGAACATCGCTTTGAATAAAAATGGTTGCTTTTTCAGGGTCAATTCCGCAAGCTAAATATTCTGCAAGAACCTGCCTTACACCCGACTGTAAATTTTCGGGAGTAGGATGAGTTGTTAACGAATGTATATCGGCAATAAAAAAGAAGCAGTTGTAATCGTCCTGCATCCGAAGAAAATTCTGTACCGCACCAAAATAATTTCCAAGGTGTAAATACCCGGTTGGTCGAATTCCGCTTAAAACAGTTTGCTTGTTCATTTTAAGTTTTTAAAATCGATGCAAAAATAGGTATTCAAGTTGAAAGGCAAAATACAAATGAAGTTTGTGTGAAATAAATTTAATTCAATCGTGTTATTTGATTTTCAAAAAAGTAAATCTATTGATTTTCGATTGTATTGCTTATTTGTATTTTTACACAAAACTAAAACCAATGAAGCGTTTCTTTTTAATTATCACAATTATTTTTTTAATTTCATTTTTAGGGAAAGCCCAAAATTTTTCAGACGGGTTTAATTTTAACCTTCGTTACGACGATTCAACAACCGTTGATTTTTTGCCGCAGTTTCCAAAAAAAGCAATCGGAGAAACCGATTTTATTTCATCTGATAATTCAGGTAATTTTATACTAAATGGTGAACCCATCAGGTTTTTCGGAGGAAATTTAACAACTCAAGGAGCTTTTCCAACAAAAAGTGATGCCGAAAAAATTACAGGACGAATGCGAAAAATGGGCATTAATTTAATTCGTTTTCACCATATAGACAATCCGTGGAGCAATGGCAGTTTATTTTATGGAGTTACGGGCACCCGAAAATTTAATCCGGTTTTGTTGGATCGATTAGACTATTTGATTTATCAACTAAAAGAGAACGGAATTTATGTGAACATGAACTTAAATGTTTCGAGAACTTTCGAAAATTCCGACGGAGTTTATGCTGCCGATTCGCTCAGCGATTTTGGAAAAGGAATTACACTTTTTAATCGCCAAATGATTGAACTTGAAAAAGAATATGCGCAAAAATTACTCGGTCATGTTAATCCTTATACCGGAATTCCATTGGCGCAGGATCCTGTCTTGGCAATGGTTGAGATTGTTAATGAAAACTCCTTGTTCAGACGTTGGTACGGTGACGATTTAAAACCAATTTCAGAAGGTGGATCGTTGCCGCTTTTATATTCTTTAGAATTGGATAGTTTATGGCGCGATTTTCTATTTAAGAAATATAATTCTACCGAAAACCTGAGAAATACCTGGAATAGCAGTCGTTTAATTGGAGACACTATTTTTAAAGATGATTTTGAAAGTGGGCTTAATACACAAATTTGGCAGTTGGAAGAACATGATGTGGCACAAGCTTCATTCGAACTAAATACAAATGGAGGCAACTCGGAGGTTTTGGTAAAAACCGTTGCAAATGGAACGGAAACCTGGCACATTACATTTAAAAATGTTGGAAATTCTGCTCAAAAAGATAGTATTTACGAACTTCATTTTCGAGCGAAATGTAACGAACAAGCGAAAATGTCTGTTGGTTTTCAACGAAATAATTCTCCCTGGACTTATTATAACGGAACCACCGTGGATCTTGATACCACTTATAAATCATATAAAGCAATTTTTAAAGCTCCTGAAAACAACAACGGAAACCTTCGAATGTATTTCAGGTTTGATTACCATTTAGGTGAATTTTTTATTGATGACGTTGTATTTAAAAAAGTTAGTACAACTGGGTTAAATGAAGAAGAGTCGTTTGAAAATAATAATATCCAACGCATTTCTTTTAACGAAATTAACGCTTATTCACCTTTACGAACTTATGATTTAACCGAGTTTTATGCAGAAACTCAAGTCGATTTTCTAAATGAAATGAAAAATTGGTTAGAAGATACTTTGGGAGTTGATGTACCGCTTGCAGGAACAAATTGGTACACAGGGCCAGAAGATGTTTATGTGCAAAATACATTAGATTATTTAGATAATCATGCTTATTGGGATCATCCACAATTTCCGAACCAGCCCTGGTCGCAAACAGACTGGAAAATAAAAAATATTCCGATGATGACTGCCAGCAGTTCTACAATTGAAAACCTGTTTAATGGATTGAATGTTAAAAATAAACCTTTCACAGTAAGCGAATATAACCATGGTTACCCAAACCAGTTTCAAGCCGAGTTGCTGCCCATGATTACTTCGTACCTCTCTTTTAATGGTGCCGATGGAATTATGTTTTTTACTTACAGTGGATCGTGGGATTGGGATGTTGATGCAGTTTACGGGTATTTCGACTTACATCGCAACAATGCAGTAATGGCGGGTTTTCCGATATATTCTTACGTTTTTAGAAATAAATTAATTTCCGAGGCTCAAAACTCAGTAGTAGTTAATTATCAAAAAGCTGACATCTTAAAAATGCCATTTCAAGTAGAAAATTCCTGGGGAACGCACACTCCTTTTCCAAAAGAACTAAGTTATACCAATAAAGTTGAATTAACTTTTAACGAAGAAGAACCTTCTGATTTAAGTCAGGTGCCAAATCCTTCTGCAAGTCCTTTTTCTTTAAATGATGGAGAAGTTTTTTGGGATAAAAATGGAATATTCAAAATTAACACCTTGAAATTTAATAGTATTTCAGGTGAATTAGACCAAAATAGTGGAGCGGAAACCGACCAAATGAAATTAGAATTAGGTTCAGGATTTGGCTCAATATCGTGGTTAAGTCTGGTCGATTCAGCATTAAATGTTTCGTCGAGGTCGGTATTGTTTATTGGCTCGAAACAGATAAATACAGACATGCTTTGGGATGAAACAATCAGTGTTCACAACAATTGGGGGACTGGTCCAACATTAATTGCACCACTTTCATTAACATTAAAAATGAAAAATAATTCGGACGGATTGAAGATCTTCCCATTGGATATAAAAGGAAATCCTGATTATTCGCTTACAAAATATTTTGTAAGTGATGAAAGTGGGTATTCAACAGTTGAATTAAAGACAGCAGAAGATAAATCTGTTTGGTATGGCGTTGAAACAGTTTCAGATTGGAGTATTACAAACAATAACAATTTAAATAAAGAATCAAGTTCAATTATTTGTTTTCCAAATCCTTCTTCAAATTATACAATTATAAAAAATACTGATTTGGAAAATTTTGAATTGCAGATTTATGATATTTCGGGGAAAATTCTTTTTTCAGGCAAATCAAAACAAAAATACCAAATCGATAAAATGGAAATTGGCCCAGGAGTGTTCATATACAAAGCAATTCAAAACCATCAAACTTCGGCAGGAAAGTTTGTTTTCAGGTAAAAATGATAATTAAGAACCATTCTTGATTTAGATTAGAAAGTTGAAATATTTGATTGAAATAAAAATATAATTAGTTTTACGTGCTGAATTAAAGAGAGATATGTACAAAATGCCTTTATACGGAAAAGAATGGCACTGGCGCAACATAAAAATGGAAGCGCGAGAACAATTTATTAACTTACGGATATAAAGGCCGGAAGAAGGGATTTGTTGCGCGTTTGCAACAGGTCCCTTCTTTTTTTTTAAAATTAATTTATAAAACAATAAAATCATGACTAGACAAAAAAAGATTTTTCTCGATGAGTCGGAAATGCCAAAACAATGGTACAACCTTGCGCCTGATCTTCCAACTCCAATGAATCCACCGTTAGGGCCAGGTGGTGTGCCAATTGGTCCGGAAATGTTGGCTCCGGTATTTCCGATGAACTTAATTGAACAGGAAGTTAGCCAGGAAAGATGGATTGACATCCCTGAACCAATAAGAGATATTTTGAAACAATGGAGGCCAAGCCCTTTGATTCGTGCGTATGAATTGGAGGCAGCATTGGGAACTCCGGCAAAAATCTATTACAAAAACGAAGGTGTTTCGCCTGCCGGAAGTCACAAACCAAATACTGCCGTTGCACAGGCATGGTACAACAAAGAGTTTGGTATTAAAAAATTAACCACCGAAACCGGGGCCGGGCAGTGGGGATCGGCTTTGTCATACGCTTGCGCACAAATTGGTGGCATCGAATGTAAAGTTTATATGGTCCGGGTAAGTTTCGACCAGAAACCATTCCGGAAAATGATGATGGAAACCTGGGGTGGACAATGTGTTGCAAGTCCAAGTACAGAAACTCAGGCAGGCCGAAATATTCTTGCTGAATTTCCTGATACTCCGGGAAGTCTGGGAATTGCCATTTCGGAAGCGGTTGAAGCTGCTGTCACCGATCCAACCGGGGGGACCCGTTATTCGCTCGGTTCGGTATTAAATCATGTTATGTTGCACCAAACAATTATCGGACAGGAGGCTAAAAAACAACTGGCAAAAGTTGGCATTAAAAAACCGGATATTGTGATTGGTTGTTGCGGAGGTGGAAGCAATTTCGCCGGTATCGCATTTCCGTTTATGGCCGATAAAATTAATGGTGCCGACATTCAAATTATTGGAGTGGAACCAACCAGTTGCCCAACATTAACAAAAGCCCCATTTATTTACGATCATGGCGATGTGGCTAAAATGACACCACTTCTTGCAATGAATAGTTTAGGCCATAATTTTGTACCTGCACCAATTCATGCCGGCGGATTGCGTTACCACGGAATGGCTCCTCTTGTAAGTGCTGCCCTTCGCGATGGATTAATGGAAGCTACTTCTGCACACCAAAGCGAATGTTTTGAGGCTGGTTTGCTTTTTGCAAAAACAGAAGGAATTATTCCTGCACCAGAGACTACGCACGCCATTGCAGCCACAATTCGTGAAGCTAAAAAAGCAAAAGAAGAGGGTAAAGAAAAAGTTATCCTTTTCAACTTTAGCGGACATGGATTAATGGACTTGGTAGGTTACAATAAATATATTGCAGGCGAATTGCAGGATTATGCATATCCGGAAACGGAAATTGCCAAAAATCTTAAAAAATTAGAGGGTTATCCGATGCCAAAATAAGAAAGGAATTTATGATATTGATCGCCGGGGCATTTTTGTTCCGGCGTTTTTTTTAAAAGAAAGTGTAAATTAAATCATCCGAAAAACTGTCTTGAATTTCCTTTATTATTTCTTTTAAATCCTCAAAAATATGCCTTTTATTCTGAAGTAAATTTTGCAGATGATGTGCAACTTCAACAGAAAAATAATCACCCGAAATGTTACAATCTTCAATAATCCCCTTTTTTACATTCAGCTCAATTGAGAGTTTTTTGCCCTCAATTTCAATTTCGTTTTTAAATAAATATTTTGGTGAATACCCAAAATTCCATTGCCATGTTTTAAATTTTTCGTTAACAAGAACTTCTATATTTTGTGTATCGTTTTCATTCAATTCATAAAATATATTCTCATCATTTTCAAGTTGAACATCAAGTAAAAACTGAATAAATTCGTCAACAGTAATATTCTTTTTCAGGAAAGAAGAAATGTTAGCAACCTCGCTTCGATTCGATTGTACTGCTTTACTTTGATATTTCCCGGAAATAACTTTTATAGCATCACCAAGATTTTTAAGATCGGAATTAAAAAGTAATGTTCCGTGGTGCAAAACCCTGTTTTTAAAAACGTGTTCGGCGTTTCCGGAAATCTTTTTGCCACTAACCAATAAATCGTTTCTTCCTGAATTTATTGCAAGCACGCCAAGTTTTGACAGAGCTGCGACCACCGGTTCGGTAAATTGTTTGAAACTGATTTCAGCCGGGCTTTTTACATTTTTAATAAACGAAAAATTTACATTCCCAAAGTCGTGAAAAACAGTGCCTCCACCCGAAATACGGCGTGCAACTGTGATTTTGTTGTCTCGGACAAATGGGTAATTGATTTCGCCAAGTGCGTTTTGATGCTTGCCAACAACAATCGCATTTTCACTTTGCCAGATTATAAAAATATCCTCAACAAAATTTTTTAGAAAGAATTCTTCAGCAGCAAGGCAAAAATAAGGATCGGTATTTTCCAGGTGAATTATGAGCATTTTGAATCAATTATTTTGAATCCATCGTTGAAAAAGCACGTCGTAAACACTATAGTATAATTTCCCGTTTTTATTGTATTCGCTGTAAACAAGCTCTTTTTTTTGCAGGGAAATTAGTGAACGGTTAACAGTTGAAGGACTTCCCAATTTATATTTTTGCACAAAATCCTTCGAAGTTATTGCAAAAACTTTGCCTTCGTGTGCAATCGATTTTAACAGGTTCCATTGCTGTTTTGTTAACATATCGCGGTAACTAAAAAATACATATTCCTGTTCGTTTAGAATTTTTAAAGCTTCGTTTTTCCAGGTTTCTGAGGTAATTGATTTTTCCGAATTAATATAAACCCGGTTGCAAAGTAACTGTACATAATAAGTATGAATATTGGTCCATTCAAGTATTTCCGCAACTGTTTCTTTACTGATTTTTTTATTGTTTTCTGAAAATTTTTCAATAATAAAAGATTGATATGACCCAAATTTGATTTTATCTAATTTTAAAAATAATGCGCTTCTAAAAAATGGTTTTGAAGGATTAGAGAATATATCGTACATCAGATGCTGCTGGCTTCCTGAAAAAATAAAAACAACATTTTTAAGTTGTTGGATTATTTTGCGTAACCATGCTTCTACATTTTTTTCGGGATAATTTAATATTTGTTGAAATTCATCAATTGCAAACAAAACACGTTTCCCCTGACTTTCCAGAAATGAAAGTAATGATTCAATTTGATGTTCACTTTCAATGTTTTGGATATTAAACGAAACATTGGGGTCGCCAGTAAGGGCATCGAATGTAATTACGGGGCGCAACGATTTAATAAATTTCCATATTTTAACGCCAACACTGGTTTTTTCAGGAACAGAATTTAAAATGGCAGTAGCCAAACTATTTAAAAAATCAACACTGTTTTCAGTGGGCAATATATCTGTATAAATACAAATCATACTCTCCGATATTTTATGTTGCAAATGTTTTATAAGTCCTGTTTTCCCTATTCGGCGAATAGCAACTAAAGTCGTTGATTGCCCACCTGCAATATTTCCGAGAATTGTTTCCAACTCTTTTTCGCGATCACAAAAATAAAGTGGGCCAAAATATCCACTTGTAGGAAAAGGTGTTGTTGGATTTATATTTTTCATTTTATGCAATTTGTAATTTACAAAATGCAATTTACAAAATGTAATTCGCAAAATGCGTAAATATTAAAAGAAATATTAATTCTTTGCCACTTTTGAAAGAATTAAAACTAAATCGACTATTTTTAAAATATCAACTTTAAATCTTTATCAAATGAAACGATTTTCAGGATTATTATTTCTTCTGTTTTTATGTATTTTCATTCAGGCTAAAGAAAAACCCAACATCGTTTTTATCCTCATCGACGACCTGGGTTGGAAAGATGTTGGTTTTATGGGAACGGAATATTACGAAACGCCAAACATCGACAGGCTTGCAAAAGGAGGGATGATTTTTACCCAGGCCTACGCAAATGCAGCTAACTGTGCTCCAACACGGGCATGTTTGTTAAGTGGGCAATATTCACCGCGCCACGGATTATTTACAGTCGGAAATTCCGACCGTGGGAAATCAAACGATCGCAGGTTGGTTCCGGTTGAAAACAATAAAGAAATATCGTTAAGTAAAATAACAATTGCCGAAGCATTAAAACCGGCCGGGTATGTAAGTGCGGCAATTGGCAAATGGCATGTTGGAAATACGCCCCAATTGCAGGGTTTTGATATTGGCGTAGAAAAGCCCGATGTTGGTTTTAAACAAGGTCATTTTAAAGATGATGGTGAATATTTAACCGATCGATTAACCGATGAGGCGGTAAAGTTTATAAAGGAAAACAAAAATAAACCTTTCTTTTTATACCTGGCTCATCATGCTGTTCACACACCAATTCAGGCAAAAAATGAAATAGTAACAGGATTTAAAGATAAACCTGGAATTGATTGTCATAATGATGCAACTTATGCCGCAATGATTCAAAGCGTTGACGAAAGCGTGGCACGGGTAAATCAAACGCTTGAAGTATTGGGATTAAGCGAAAATACGATCCTTATTTTTTTCTCGGATAATGGTGGTTACGGGCCTAAAACCTGCATGAAACCTTTACGCGGTGGAAAAGGAATGTACTACGAAGGCGGTATCAGGGAGCCGATGTTTGTGTATTGGCCGGGTAAAATTAAACCGGAAACAATGTGCGATGTGCCTGTAATCAGCACCGATTTTTACCCCACTTTTGTTAAATTGGCAGGTGCAAAATATCCTGAAAATTACCCTCTCGATGGTTTAAATATTTCACCACTTTTTAATGGTGGAAAATCTTTGCAAAGAGATAAATTGTTTTGGCATTTCCCTGGATATTTACAAGCATACGGTGCATTAAAAGACGAATCACGCGATCCTTTATTCCGGACCCGGCCAGTAAGTGTTGTTCGAAAAGGAGACTGGAAACTATTGCTTTTCCATGAAGAATGGATCCTGGACGGAGGGCGCGAAAAAATTAAAACAAATAATTCGGTTGAACTTTACAATATTAAAAAAGACATTGGTGAAAAAATTAATCTTTGTAATATTGAAATTGAACAAAGGGACGAATTATTAGATGATCTTTTAAATTGGCAAAAAGAAACAAATGCCTCAATTCCAGGCAAAGCAAATTTTGAATACAAAATGTAAAAAAAGGGTTGCTTTTTTATAAAGGAGAAGCACTTACAGTGACAGGCATTTTTATTTTAACTGTGGTTTCAATATCATAATTTGATGTGCCAGCTAATTCTAACAAGAATACTTTATCTTTGTTGGCTTCAATTTCCTGTATTAAAATGCTTGTCCATAAATCACTATAATATTCAATCAATCCGTTGTTTGCAAGCAATTCTTCGGAAATGTCAAAAGCAGTTATCATTGCAGGTTCGATATCGGGACTTGTTTGAATTCCGTATTTTAACATGCAAGTCAATATTTTATTTCCATCAACAGCTCCTAAAAACGAAACCACGCCACCAGCTTCGGAAGTGATATTACGTATGTTATTGATGTACTCTTCTAAATCATTATTGTCGGCCAACGAAAAAGTAGCGTCGCCACCAAAACTAAAAACATCTTTAGCCAAATTTTCCGATTTTAAAATTATCGCTACTGTATTTTGTGCCGAAACAGGAATGTCAGTAGTTAATTCTGTTTCAATATCAATTTCCGTAGCTTCCTTAATTTTTTCGCACGATCCAAATAATATCCCAATCAAGCCTACAAATAAAAACATGTAATTTTTCATAATATTAATTTAAATTGTATGTTAAAAGATTTATTATCACATTTAACACAATTTTTTAAATAAAGTTTAAAAAGTCCTTTTTATTTTAACAAGTTTTTTTCGGTTTATAATCTTAACTTTGAGATAAAAATTGTAATTATGAACCGGTTATACTTTTCTCTTTTCTTTTTTTTCGTTTTGTTTTCATGTGAAACCCAACCAAATTTTCAGCAAGAAATAATTGGACAAGCCATTGAAAATGGCAAACAAGCTAACGAAGGTTATGTTCGAAGTTTGAAATTTGTAGAAGGCTGGCTTACTAAAACCGACAGTGCAAGTGGATTAATCCCAACCAACCTAAATAAAGGGCTTGATATTTGGGAACCGCACAACTCAGCTGCCGATAACTATCCGTTTATGGTTTTAACGGCATATTTACTCAATAAAGATTTGTACAAAGGTGAAATGCTGGACATGTTAAAAACCGAAAAGAAATTAACATCCCGGGTGAATTCACTTCCTGACACTTATTCATTTTCCAAACAAAATTTTAAATCGGATGAATTGGAAATGGGAAAAGTAATTTTTGGTACTTCGGAATATATAAAAGACGGGTTAATTCCTTTAAATGAATACATTGGCAAATCACCGTGGCAGGACCGAATGATGGAAATGCTGGACGATCTTTCGGAACATTTGGTTTACCTCGAAAACATGGAGGAATTTAGTTATTACCATGCTCCAGCAGAAGAAGTAAACGGAGAAATGCTTCAAACCCTGGCCCGGGTTTATTGGATGACCGGTGAACAAAAGTACCTGGATTGGGCAATTAAAATCGGCGATTATTATATGCTTGGTGAACGAGATCTTGCTGAAATTGAATATCTGCGAATTCGTGATCATGGCTGCGAAATAATTTCCGGGTTGAGCGAATTGTACGTGACACTTCATTTTACAAATCAGGAAAAAAAGGAAGAATACAAAGAATCGCTTTACAAACTTTTAGACCGTGTTTTGGAAATTGGGCGAAACGAAGACGGGATTTTCTACAATGCAATTAATCCGAAAACAGGCGAAATTGTTGATGAAAAAGTAGTTGACAATTGGGGTTATGTTTTCGATGCATATTATTCGGTTTGGCTGGTCGATAAAAAAGAAGAATACCGAGATGCAGTATTAAATGGTTTTACAAAACTATTCGAGAATTATCGTAATTACAAATGGGAGGGCGAAAGCCACGATGGCTACGCCGATGCGCTGGAAAGTGGGATTAATCTTTACAATCGCGAACCGGTTCCAGAATTGAAAAAATGGATTGATAGCGAAATGAAGGTAATGTTCGCGATGCAACAAGACGACGGAATAATTGGTGGCTGGCATGGCGATGGTAATTTTGCACGCACTGCAATTATGTACAGTCTCTGGAAAACACAGGGTGCTCATGTTTTTCCATGGCGCAGCGATATAATAATTGGTGGAGAAAAAACTGAAAATCAAATCTACATTGTTATAACTGCAGAAAATGACTGGAGTGGAAAATTGGTTTTCGATGCCCAGCGCCACAAAACCATTCTAAACCTGCCCATCGACTATCCCAGAATTAACCAGTTCCCGGAATGGTTTACTGCAAACGAAAACGAAGAATATTTAATTGAATCTTCTCAAAAAGAAATTTCCGGGAAATATGCTGGTAAAGAACTGTTAGAAGGAATTCCTTTTAAAATTAAAGGCGGCGAAAAGTTGGTAGTTGCTGTACATTAAATACCTTTTAATAATTGAAACGAGCAGTGAAATTATCTTAAAATTGATATTATTTATTGTGTCTGGTTTTATCTGCTACGATTACATCAACAATAATTACTTATGAAGTTAAACGTTGTCTTTCTTTTCACCCTGATTATCTTTTTTGTTTCATGCGAACAACAAAATAATAACATTGATCTCACAGGCGAGTGGAATTTTCAAATGGATACTGAAGATGTCGGCATTATTGAAAGATGGTTTGAAACTGATTTACGCGAAACAATTGTGCTGCCTGGCTCGATGGTTGAAAATGGGAAAGGGTTCGATATAACTATCAATACCGAATGGACAGGCGGTGTGAGAAATCAGGATTGGCACACCCACCCAAATTACGCGCCTTATCACGATTCAATCAATATCCGGTTTCCATACTGGCTTCAACCCGAAAAAAAATACACTGGTGCAGCATGGTATCAAAAAAAAGTAATTATTCCCAGAAACTGGATTGAAAAAACCACTTGGTTGAAATTGGAACGGCCACATTGGGAATCGATTGTTTGGGTAAATGGTGAAAAGGTGGGAATGCAAAACAGTCTGGCAACACCTCATAAATTTAATGTCTCGCCTTTTTTAAAAGTTGGCGAGAATATATTAACCATTTGCATTGACAACCGAACCAAAGATATTGATGTTGGCTGGAATTCACACAGTATTTCAGACCACACACAATCGAACTGGAACGGAATTGTTGGTGAACTTTCATTGCACTCTGCCGGGAAAATATATTTCGATGATATCAGGATTTACCCCAATATTGAAACTAAAACTGTAAATATAAGTGCGGTTATAATCAATTCAACCAACGAAGAGAAATCCATTAAAATTGAAATTGAAGCGGAACTTAAAAACCATGAGTTTGAGGTTAAAAAAGAGTCGTTTGATTTTAACATTCTTCCTGGCGATAACGTCGTAAAAATGAGTTATCCACTGGGGGAAAATGCCTTTATGTGGGATGAATTCAATCCAAATGTTTATCAACTCACAGCTGATTTGGAATACAAAAATGGGGCGGACAAAAAGCAAATTGATTTTGGTTTGCGGGATTTTAAAGTTGATGGTTCCCTGTTTACGATAAATAAACGACCGGTATTTTTGCGAGGAACTTTGGAATGTGCCATTTTCCCAAAAACAGGATATCCTCCAACCGAAATTGAAGGTTGGGAAAAAGTTTACCGTGCAGTAAAAGCACACGGTTTAAATCATGTCCGTTTTCATTCGTGGTGCCCGCCCGAAGCCGCTTTTGAAGCTGCCGACAAAATGGGTATTTACTTGCAAGTGGAGTGTTCGTCGTGGGCAAACCAAAGTTCCAAACTGGGGAGCGGCGAAGCAATCGACCAATATATTTGGGACGAAAGCCGGAGAATTGTAAAGGAATACGGAAATCATCCGTCGTTTGTAATGTTTGCTTACGGAAACGAACCGGGCGGGCCAAAACACAAGGAATTTCTTACTGATTTTATTTCGTATTGGAAAGAAAAGGATTCGAGACGGGTTTACACAGGGGCTGCCGGGTGGCCGGTACTCGAAGTAAACGATTTTCACAATCTTCCGCAGCCCCGCATCCAGGGTTGGGGCGAACAACTGCGTAGTATTATAAACTCTGAATCCCCGCGAACAAATTTCGATTGGTCGGACAAAATGCCCAAAGACGGGATTCCAGTTGTCAGTCACGAAATCGGGCAGTGGTGTGTATATCCCAATTTTAAGGAAATTAAAAAATATACCGGCCCCTTAAAAGCTAAAAACTTTGAACTGTTTCAGGAAAGTTTAATTGCTAATAAAATGGGGCATTTGGCCGACAGTTTTCTTTTGGCTTCCGGCAAATTACAAACACTCTGCTACAAAGCTGATATTGAAGCAGCACTCCGAACGCCCGGTTTTGCTGGTTTCCAGTTGCTCGATTTGCACGATTTCCCAGGTCAGGGAACTGCATTGGTTGGTGTACTCGATGCGTTTTGGGAAGAAAAAGGTTATGTTACACCTGAAGAATACAGCAGGTTTTGTAACACAACTGTTCCGCTTGCCCGATTAGAAAAACGGGTTTTTATTGAAGGAGAAACAATGACTGCAAACATTGAAGTTGCACATTTTGGAAATGAATCCCTAAAAGATGTAAGTCCTGTTTGGAAGCTTATTAATAACGAGCAAATAGTAGCAGAGGGTTCACTCGGTTTGCAAAATATTGAAATTGGAAATGCAATTCAGTTGGGACAAGTTTCTCATCGGTTCGAAACAATAAACCAACCCCGTAAACTAATATTGGAAATTTCTGTAAATGAATTTACCAATTCGTGGGATATTTGGGTTTATCCTGAAAATGTAATTGTTGAAACAGATGATATTTTGGTGGTTGATAAACTCAATACTTCAACAATAAAATATTTAAATGAAGGCGGAAAATTATTGTTAAGCCTTGGAAAAGGGAAGGTTGCCCCCGAATTGGGTGGCGATGTTGGAGTTGGTTTTTCCAGTATTTTTTGGAATACCGCCTGGACCAATGGACAAAAACCACACTCTCTCGGAATACTTTGCAATCCGGAACATCCGGCACTTGAATTGTTCCCAACTGAATACCATTCAAACTGGCAGTGGTGGGATGCAATGAGTTATTCGGATGCAATAAAATTAAACGACTTTCCGGTAGAACTAAAACCCATCGTACGAATCATCGACGATTGGGTAAGCAACCGCCGTTTAGCACTGCTTTTTGAGGCAAGAGTTGGCAAAGGCAAGATTCTGATAAGTGGGGCCGATCTTGTTAATGAATTGGAAGTCAGACCAGGAGCAAATCAATTAAAGGCAAGTTTATTGAATTATATGAATGGAGATAAATTCAATCCAAGTGTTGAGTTGAGTAGCAGCCAAATCAAAAAAATATTGAAATAATGAAAAACACATTAATCTTAACATTACTTATGATTGGCTTTTTTGCCTTTGCCGAAAAACCAAAACCAACCGACAATAAAGCTACTACGGAAACTGTAAAACTTTATCAAAACCTGTTGAAGCTTCAAAAAAAAGGATTGATGTTTGGTCATCAGGATGCACTGGCTTATGGTGAAGGATGGGTTTATGAGGAGGGACGCTCGGATGTAAAAGACGTTTGTGGTGATTACCCGGCAGTTTATGGTTGGGAACTGGGACACCTGGAATTGGGCGATGCCTACAGTTTGGATTCGGTGCATTTCGATAAAATTCAAAACTGGATAAAGTTAGTGTATGAACGTGGTGGTTTAAATACAATAAGCTGGCATTTACGTAATCCGTTAACGGGCGGTTCATCCTGGGATACCTCATCAAAAAAAGTGGTGAGTTCAATCCTCCCCGGTGGTGAAAAACATGAACTTTTTAAACAGTATCTCGATAATCTGGCTGATTTTCTACTTGGATTAAAAACTGACGATGGAACTTATGTTCCAATTCTTTTTCGGCCTTTCCACGAGCATACTGGCAGTTGGTTTTGGTGGGGAAAGAATTTGTGTTCCGTTGATGATTACAAAAAACTTTGGCAATTTACTGTATCTTATTTACAAGACAAGAAGGAGGTTCACCATTTGTTGTATTCTTATTCAACCGACCGATTTAATACACAGGAAGAATATTTGGAAAGATATCCGGGCGACGACATTGTAGATGTTATTGCTTTTGATTTATACGACCGGGGACCAGATTATCCGGCAACCTTAAAAAAATGTGCCGAAACAGTAACAAAACTGGCAAAAGAAAAAGGGAAAATAGCAGCTGTTAGCGAAACCGGTGGACCAATTGCAAAAAACACCAAATGGTGGACTAAAATTTTATTAGAAACCTTGCGACCTTTTGAGTTGTCTTATGTTTTAGTTTGGCGTAATCCGTGGCAAGCTGCCGGACACGGCGCCTTTGGACCACACAAAGGGCATCCGAGTTCAGCAGATTTTGTTGAGTTTTATAATAATTCTGAAACTATTTTCCAAAAGGAAATTACAAAGGAGAAACTGTATAAATAATTTAGCCTGATTCGGAATTATCTATAAAGTCTGTATTTAAATTAAATAGTGAAAATCTCAAATGGCAGGTACTGATAATCTTAGGAATTTGTCTCTTTAAAGCTACCAATTCCAGAATTACCTCCAGCGATATTTTAACCCAATCTTTAAATGTAAAAAAAGCAAATGAGCTTGACCAGATAATTCCAGGAGTTCCGGTTTGGAGTTTAAACGATAGCCAGGCTTTTCCGGGCTTAAGTTTTATGCCCTTTGCCGGAAATTTGAGTATGATGTTTTTGTAACTTCGCTAATTAGCTTTAAATTGTAGCCAAATTAAAAAAATATATCATGAAACGGATTCCAATTTACATTGCCATCTTATTTATTGCATTTTCTTGTAATTTTGCCTCTGGCCCGAAAACAGTTAGCTTAATAAATGGCGTTGATTTAACCGGTTGGCACGTCGATGTTCCGGCAATGGATAATAATCCAGATACGATAAATCCGTTTATTGTTCGCGATTCAATGCTAGTGAGCCTGGGTACTCCGGGCGGACATTTAATTACCGATTCTGTTTATCAGGATTACCGTTTGGAAGTTGAATACCGATTTGCTGGGAATCCGGGTAACTGTGGGGTTTTGATTCATGCATCAACACCGCGTGCTTTGTACAAAATGTTTCCAAAATCGTTGGAAGCGCAAATGTATCACGAAAATGCTGGTGATTTTTGGTGTATTGTTGAAGATATTACGGTTCCGAATATGCTGGAGCGACGTGGTCCTAAAGAGGAATGGGGAATTACTGAAGGTAAAAAACGCAGGATTTTGAATTTAACTGATGGTTCGGAAAATCCGGTGGGCGAATGGAACAATTATGTTATTGAATGTGTTTCCGATTCAATAAAAATTTGGGTGAACGGCGACCTTGTAAATTTTGGTTACAATTGTACTACCAACAAGGGTCAGATTGCAGTTCAAGCCGAGGGTTCCGAAGTTGAATTTAGAAAAATTGATATTACCCCAATTACAAAGCTAACTGCAACTGAATAATTAATCCATAAAAATATTATTGTTCTTAATCAACCGTAGAAATACGAATATTCTAAAGTAGTGTAAATTTCGGCATTTCATCTTTTGTATATTGTATACAAAAACATATCTTTGAATTAGTTTTAAATCAATCAATCAAAGATCTAACAAATGAAAACCGGAATATTTCTAATTATTTTGGCCATTCTGGCCAGTTCGTGCATAAGCAAAAAAGAAACAAATTCTTCAACAAGAGTAAGCATCAAAGGTGAAAAGTTTTACATAAACGGAAAACCAACTTTTGAAGGAAGAACCTGGGAAGGAATCTCAGTTGAAGGACTTCTTCCAAACTCCAGAATGGTTCAGGGCATATTTGACGACCTAAATCCGGAAACAGTTGTTCGTTGGGATTACCCTGATGGAAAATGGAGTGCTGACAGAAATACGAATGAATTTGTTGCAGCGATGGACGATTGGCGAGCACATGGACTTTTGGCGTTTACAGTAAATATGCAAGGTGGCAGTCCGATGGGCTATGGAAATAAAAACTGGTATAATTCTGCTTATTTCGAAGATGGGAAATTACGTGAGGATTACATGCTCCGTTTAGATAAAATTTTGAAAAAAGCTGATGAAATTGGAATGGTTCCAATCCTTGGTTTGTTCTATTTCGGGCAGGATCAGAATTTAAAAGATGAAACTGCGGTTGTAACTGCGGTTGACAATTCTATTGCATGGTTACTGGAAAAAGGATATAAAAATGTAATTATTGAATTGGGAAATGAAAGTAATAATCGGTCTTACGATCATGAAATTCTAAAAAAAGATCGTGTACATGAATTAATTATCCGTGCAAAAGAAAAGGCTCCTGAAATGTTGGTTTCAACAAGTTTTAATGGAAATACACTTCCCCCTGAAAAAGTTGTGGAAGTTTCAGATTACGTATTAATTCATGGAAACGGTGTTCACGAGCCTGCAAGAATCACTGAAATGGTTGAACAGGTTCGGGCAATGTCTTCATACACTCCAAAGCCAATTGTGTTTAACGAAGATGATCATTTTGATTTCGATAAACCGATAAATAATTATGCGAATGCCACAAGAGCATTCGCATCATGGGGATATTTCGATTTCAGAATGGGAGAGGAAGGATACGATGAAGGATACCAAAGCGTTCCGGTAAATTGGGGAATTAGTTCCGAAAGGAAAAAGGGATTTTTCAAAAAAACAAAGGAAATTTTTGTGGATTAACAATTTAATCTATTGTTAAATTATGATGGAAATTCAGCATACTGATTTAAGTGTAGAGGTTTATAAACGGCTGAAGGCAATGATTCTGGCCAAAGAATTTAAGCCGGGAGAGAAATTAAAACAGGAGCAAATTGCAACAATGTTGGGAGTAAGCAGGATGCCACTTCATAAAGCATTTCAAATGTTGGAAAACGAAATGTTAGTGGAGAATTTTCCTCGCAGGGGATTTTTTGTGACTGAAATTGACAATACAAAACTCATAGACGCTTTTGAATGTCGCGAAGCACTGGAAGGCGTTGCAGTAAGAAGAGCGACAAAAGTGATTACAAGCGGTGAAATAAAGTATTTGAAATCACTTTTTCAACCCTTTGGTGGAAAGCATAAAATTGATGTTAAAAAATACATTGAAGCCGATCAGGAGTTTCACAATTCAATTTTAAAAATTAGCGGGAATCAGGTGTTACAAAAATTTGAGATTATTAAAAATATTACGGCTCAAACTTATAGGGGGGGGCTAATTCGTGAACCCGCTGAAACATTACCGGAACATCTTGAAATATTGGATGCAATAGAAAAAGGCGATTCAGTTTTAGCCGAAAAACTGATGAGAAGACACTCCTTAAAAACGCAGGAACTATTAAAAGAAAAACTAAAATCAACGGAAGAATAACATCATCTTATGAAGAAAACAATCATTCCAATTCGTATTTTACTTGTATTAAGTACCTTTCTTTTAACCGTTTTGTTATACATCGACAGAGCATGTATTTCAGCAGCTAAAGATGATATTTGCAGTGATCTCGGATTCGATTTAACCGACTTTGGTTGGGTAATGGCAGTGTTTACTTTGGGGTACGCTTTGTTTCAGGTTCCTTCAGGAAAGCTTGCCGATAAATTTGGCCCCCGTGGTGTTATAAGTGGTATTGTCCTGATTTGGTCGATTTTAACCGCGGTTACGGGAATGGCATGGAATTATGTTTCTATGCTGGTAATCCGTTTCTTTTTTGGGGCAGGCGAGGCAGGAGCTTTCCCAAGTTTGTCGAAAGTAGTTTTTAATTGGTTTCCGGTAAAAGAACGAGGTGTTGTTCAGGGAATTAATTTTTCAGGTTCAAGATTAGGTGCAGCATTTGCATTGCCACTTGTTGCATGGATGATTACCGTAGTTGGTTGGAGAACGTCATTTTTGATTTTTGGTGGATTTGGAATTCTTTTTGGCATTTTGTGGTACTTGCTTTTCAAAAATAAACCCGAAGAATCAAAAGCTCTAAGTGAACAGGAAAAAAAATATATTCTTGAAAACAGGCAGGAGCCTTCTGCAAACAAAGGAACAATTGCATTTTCAAAAATTATAAAATCCAAAAATGTTTGGATGACAATGATACAATATGTTTGTAGCAATTTTACTTTCTATTTCACTTTAACCTGGATGTTTCCTTTCGTAAAAGAAAAATTTGGATTGTCGCCCGTTGAGGCAGGTTTGTACAGTTCAATTCCATTAATTGCGGGTGCTGTTGGAAACTGGTTTGGAGGTGTTCTTGTGGATTGGTTGTATCGAATTAAAGGATTAAAAATTTCAAGAAGAATTCCTCCAATTATTGGATTTTCTTTGGCGGCATTTGGTATGATAATGGTTACTGCTTCGGGGTCCGGTACCATGGCAATCGTATTTTTGGCAATCGCAGTTTTTGGTGCCGATATGACTTTAAGTCCGTCGTGGGTTTTCTGCATCGATATTGGTAAAGAAAATGCAGGAGCCGTTTCCGGAACCATGAACATGGCCGGAAATCTTGGGGCGTTTGTAACTATTATGGCTTACCCCTATTTAATCGAATGGACAGGCAGTAATGTGCCGTTTTTCTATATCGCAGCATCACTTTCTGTTGTTGCAATTATTATGTGGACTTTTATGAACCCGAAACAAGTAGTACCTTAAAAATAAAAACCTGGACTTCCGATTTAGGGCTTCCGACAATTTTTTAAAAATATGAAATTAGCATTAAATACATTGGTTTACGAAGTTGGAAATAAAGGACCCGAAGAATCATTGCGTTCTGCTGAGAAATATGGTTTTAGGTACATTGAATACGCAGGTATTCGCAAAGGAAATCCTTTAACAATGACTGCCGAACAGCGAAAAGAAGCAGTGAGAATTGTGAAACACAACGACATCCACAGCACTCAAATGTTAATGGTTGCCACAAAAGATACTGCACATCCAAACGCTAAAAAACGAGACGCTGTTTTTGATTATATGAAAGCCTGCACCGATTATCAGTTGGAAATGGGTGGTCGGCAGTTGCTGGTTTGCTGGGGTGGTGGATTATATGAATTGGGAACTTCGCCGGAACAATCGTGGTTGTACATGGTAGAAAATGTAGGCCGTTTTGCAGAATGGTGTCTCGATAAAGATTTATTGGTTGGTATAGAACTCGACCCGCATGTTTATTTTATTTGTAATAACACATATAAATTGGCAAAAGCAATTGAAGATATTGGTTTACCGAATGTATATCCGAATGTAGATGTTGGGCATTTGGTAATTACGCGTGAAGAACCAGAACAGTTGGAAAAATTAAAAAGCCGCATGATTCACGTTCATTTAAGCGAAACCGAAAGTTTTGCTCATACAAATAGTATATTAGGAACTGGTGCAGTCCCGTTCCGTAAATATGTAGATAAATGTTTGGAATTGGGGATTGAAGAAAATTGTGCAAAACTAGGAGAACCATGTGTGGCCGGTATTGAAATGGGTAGTGAAGCCAGCGGTGGATTTGTTGAAAATCCGGATTATTGGGTTGAAGAAAGCCTGAAATTTCTGGAAAAGGAATTGCCAAATGTTACGAGATAGTTTTTTAGAAGGTTCAAGTCTTGGATCTTGAATCTTGTGTCTTGAATCAAAAAGAATTAAAATGAAAATATGTATCGACTGCGATGATGCGGCAGTAAATCTAAAAAAAGTGCTTTACAATCATATAAAAAGTAAAGGAATTGATATTACTGATCTTAATTATTCCGAAGGAAAAGAAAATTCTATGTATCCGGAAATTGGATTTAATCTGGCAAAAGAAGTGGTTGCCGGAAACTACGACCGTGGAATTAGTATTTGCGGAACGGGTTTGGGAATGGCGATGATTGCCAATAAAGTTGAAGGTATTTTTGCAGGTACTTGTCACGATGTTTTTTCTGCCGAAAGACTTCGTAAAAGCAACGATGCCCAGATTATAACAATGGGTGAAAGAGTAATTGGACCTGAGTTGGCAAAAACAATAATCGATGCCTGGCTGGTTTCTGAATTTGCTGGTGGCGGCTCAACTCCAAAAGTAGCTCAAATGAGAAAACTTGAAAAAGAGTCATTTGCTTCAAATAAATAATCAATAAAAAATAATCGATTTAAAAATAAAGTCCATGCAAAAATTTGTAAACGACCCGTCGAAAGTGGTTGACGAAATGTTGGAAGCTTATGTAAAGGTGCATTCAGACTTGGTTAGTCCTACTGAAAACGAACGCGTTATAAAATATAAAGAAGCACCAATTAAAGGTAAAGTTGGAATTGTAACGGGTGGTGGCTCGGGACACAAACCTGCATTTATCGGTTATGTTGGCCGAAATATGGTCGATGCAGTTGCTTGCGGCGAGATATTTTCTTCACCACCAGCACAAATGTTTTACGATGCAATAAAAGAAGCAGACGGTGGAGAAGGAGTTGCTTTGCTTTATGGGAATTATGCTGGCGATAATATGAATGTTGCCATGGCAATTGATGAAGCTGAAGATAATGATATTGAAGTGAAAAAGGTAGTTGCAAACGATGATGTTCCTTCCGCTCCAAAGGGTCAGGAGGAAAAACGCAGGGGAGTTGCGGGTGAAATATTAATGTGGAAAGTGGGTGGTGCAAAAGCTGCAATGGGAGCTTCGCTTGATGATGTAATTACTGCCGCGCAAAAAGCCATCGACAATACCCGAAGTATGGGAATTGGTCTGGCACCCTGTTCAATTCCAGAGGTTGGGCATCCAAATTTCACAATTGAAGATGGTAAAATGGAAGTAGGAATCGGGCACCACGGAGAACCTGGGATTGAAGTTTGTGATTTGGAACCTTCGGCAAAAATCGCCCAAAGGTTTTGCGATGTAATTATTCCTGATCTTCCTTTTAAAAAGGGAGATGAAGTTGTTGTTTTAATTTCAGGATTAGGTTCAACCCCCATCATGGAACAATACATTGTTTTTAACGATGTGGAAAAAATCCTCACTGAAAAAGAAATTAAAATTTACATTTCTTACGTAGGAAATTATTTTACATCGCTAGAAATGGCTGGAGTAACCTGTACATTAATGAAGCTGGATAAAGAATTAAAAGAATGTATCGAATATGAGTGTGATTCAGTTGGGATAAGACAATTCCAGAGAAAATAAAATACAACTTATAACTTTATAAAGGGATTAAAAAATCAAAGTAATTTCAATTTATCATCATGAAAAAATCAAAGCTTAAATTTCTAAATTCACTTTCTCAATTGTTATTATTCGTGTTTCTGTTGTTTTTTTTATACTCGTGCAGCAATAGACCAAAATATAATATTCAAGGTGAACTTAAAAAATGGCATAAAATAGAATTGGTTTTTGACGGTCCTTATAGTAGTGAGTTAGATAGTATTAACCCTTTTCTAAATTACAGGCTGGATGTTTCATTTACCAATAACGGACAAACCTTTGTTGTGCCTGGATTTTATGCTGCCGATGGAAATGCAGCCGAAACTAGCGAGGTGTCAGGGAATAAATGGATGGTAAGGTTTACACCAAACCAAATTGGAGAATGGAAATTTAATGTCTCATTTAAACAGGGAAATAAAATTGCTGTGGCTAAAGATATTACCAGCGCAGAAAGCGCGGTTTATTTCGATGGTTTAAAAGGTAGTCTCACTATAGTTGAATCTGATAAAACAGGGATTGACAACAGGGCAAACGGTAGATTGAATTATGTTGGAGAGCCCTATCTTAAATATGAGGAATCGGAGAAATACTTTATCAAAGTAGGCGTTGATGCACCGGAAAATTTATTGGCTTTTAGCGATTTTGACGCTCCCTCAAATGTTTTTGATTTGCTAAAAAAATGGGGCCCTCATCAAAAAGATTTTAATAAAGATGCCAGAGAATTTTTATGGAAGGGAGAAAAAGGGAAAAATTTGTTTGGGGCAATCAATTACCTCGCTTCCGAAGAACTGAATGTTTTTTCGTTCCTAACATTTAATGTTGATGGCGATGATAGAAATGTTTTTCCTTATTTGTTAAAAGTTTCAGACGCTGAATATGTTGAATACGCCAATGTTAAAAAGAACCGGGAAGCATGGCAAACAATGTTTTACAAAACCCGTTTTGATGTTTCGAAATTAGAACAATGGGAACGTATTTTTGAGTATGCGGAGACAAAAGGAATGTTCCTGCACTTTAAAACCCATGAAACTGAAACTGACCATTTAATGGATAACGGTGAGTTCGGGGTCGAGGGTAAATTATATTATCGTGAACTCATTGCCCGCTTTGGTCATCATCTGGCATTGAACTGGAATTTAGGTGAAGAAAATAATCAACCCATTGATGTAGTAAAAAAAGTTGCCAATTATGTTGCAGAACTTGATCCTTACAAGCACCATTTAGTAATTCATACTTTTCCTAACAAAGATGATCGTTATGCTGAACTAATTGGAGAACAATCACCGTTAACCGGAGCATCATTACAATTGAGCGATGCTGAATTTTGGGATGTACACCCAAGGGTATTAAAGTGGAGAAAGAAATCGGAAGCAAGTGGTAAATCCTGGGCACTGGCTGTTGATGAACCTGGCAAAGCAAATATAGCCTTGCTTCCCGATGATGAAGATTTGGAACATAATTTTGCACGGTCAGGTGCTCTTTGGGGAACATTAATGGCGGGTGGATTTGGGGTAGAATGGTATTTTGGATATAATAGCCCAAATTCAGATTTGACATGTCAGGATTTTAGGAGTCGCGATTTATTTTGGGATCAAAACAGACACGCAAAAACCTTTTTTGAAAATTACATTCCCTTTTGGAAAATGAAACCCACAGATGAACTGACAACTGATACAATTTCTTATTGTTTTTCTGAACCTGGTGAAATATACGTCGTTTATCTTCATCAGGGTATGGAAACAACTTCCCTGTTAATGGGAAACTCATTGAAAAAATATTCGGTTAAATGGTACGATCCAAGAAATGGAGGAGGTTTAATGGATGGTACTGTAAAAAGTGTGATTGCAAATGGAACAATGGCCCTGGGAAATTCGCCAGATGAGAAAACAAACGATTGGGTTATTTTGATTCAACATGAAAAATGAACTGTAAAACTCAAGTTAAAGGTAATTTGAAATAATACGTTTTTAAACTATTATTGAAAATATCCATTGGAATATGAAGAAGTTTACAAATATTGAAGGAGCGATTATCATCGACAAAATGATTCTGATCATTCAGGAGAACAAACAGTACTTAAGTGATATCGACGGATTAATTGGCGATGGCGACCACGGAATAAATATGAATAAAGGATTTACAATGTGTCGCGAAGAATTGGATAAGAATCCCGGCGATTTAGCGCATTCTGCAAAAGCTCTTGCAAAAATATTAATTATGAAAATTGGTGGTTCCATGGGGCCACTTTACGGGAAATTGTACCGTGGTTTCGCAAAGGAACTAGCGGGTAACGAAGAAATTGGATTAATTGAAATGGGGGCAGCCTTAGAAGGAATGCTTGCTTCTATACAATCTATTTCCACCGCAAAACCGGGGGATAAAACTTTAATGGACACTTTGGTTCCGGCAGTTGAAGCATTTAAAAGGGCCATTTCTGAAGGACAAAATTTTGTCGGTGCGCTGGAAGAAATGAAATCGGCAGCAAAATCCGGTCGCGATTCAACTAAAAACATGGTTGCGCAACTTGGACGCGCTAGTCGTTTAGGCGAACGCGCTCGTGGAGTACTAGATCCCGGTGCAACATCTTGTTGTCTTTTACTGGAAACATTGGCTGATACAGCAATAGAATTATTAAGAAAATAAATCAAAAATTTTGCTAAGACACAAAAAAAATGATTATTAAAACTTGGCGTCTCAGTGACTTTGCAAGAAATAAAATAAAAAAAATGTCAGATTTAAAACAAGGTGTAATTATCGGTTTCCTAGGAAAAACTCAGGATCGTTTTTCAGAATATCAACGTCCGGTAACTACAGAAGAAAAGTTGGAATTCGTTTCAAAAATCGATGGCTTTACTGGCGTTGAAATGGTTTTTCCTTACGAAAATGGAACACCGGAAGAAACTAAAATGTGGATGGCAAAATATGGTTTGGAGTTTGCCGCGATTAATGTAAACATCAAAAAAGAAACAGAATGGGTTCCAGGTGCACTTTCCCGCCCCGATAAAGGAATTCGCGACCGTGCAGTTGCAATGATTAAGAAAGCAAAAGATTTCGCCAAAGCCGTCGGTGCACCACATGTTACATGTTGTCCCCTGAGCGATGGTTATGATGTGCTTTTTCAGATAAATTACAAAACCGCCTGGAATTACATGGTAGAAACTATTGCAGAGGCTGCAGATTATCTTCCTGAAGTACCAATATTTATCGAGCCAAAATATTCTGAAACACGCGTACATTGCCAGATTGATTCTACTGCAAAAGGATTGTTATTGCTAAAAGACATTCAATGCAAAAATACCGGGATTACAATCGATATGGGGCATTCTTTGCAAAGTCAGGAAAATCCGGCACAGGCACTTTCACTAATTTACGAAAGTGGTTACGATGCCTATATTCATACAAACGATAACGACACAAAAGCCGACTGGGATTTAGTTGGAGCAAGCCGCCATTTTCTTCATTATATTGAAATGATGTTTTGGGCACAGGAATACGGTTACGATAAATATTTTACTACCGATGCTTCACCTCGTATTTTCGATGTATTAGATTTTTTTAATCGACATTCAGAAATTACACAAGGAGCCTACAAATTGGCCAAAACCTTAAATCGCGGGCAAATTATGGAAATGATGCGCACTGAAGATTATAATGGTTTGATGAAGATGGTAAACAAAAAAATATATCGAATTTGACAAAATCCTATTTTTAGAATACAAAATTATCGAAATTGAATTTTGAAATATTGATACATTAAATCTTTAACGAATCATGAAACACTTAATCTACCTGTTTATTGCAGCACTATTATTTTCGTGCCAAACCGAAATCAAACAAGAAGTAAAAGTTGAAGGGGAACTTCAGAAATGGCATAAAGTAACCCTTGTTTTAAATGGTCCTGAAACTTCGGAGTGGGCAAAAGAAAACCCGTTTTTGGATTATAAACTTGAGGCTACTTTTACAAAAGGAAATAAATCTTTTACCGTTCCCGGTTATTTTGCCGCCGATGGAAATGCTGGCGAAACTTCAGCCGATGAAGGAAATGTTTGGAAAGTGCATTTCAGACCCGATGAAGTTGGAACATGGAACTACAAAATTTCATTTAAAAAAGGAAAAAATATTGTTGTAATCGATGAAAAAGATTTAGGAGATTCGCTTGAACTGGATGGCAGTGAAGGATCGATTGAAGTGACAGAATCTGATAAAACAGGTGATGACTTTCGTGCAAATGGAAGAATTATTAATGGGAATAAAGGTTATTTTAAGTTCCAGGGAACTGATAATATTTGGATAAAAAATGGTGCCGATAGTCCCGAAAATTTCCTTGCTTATCATGAATTTGATCAGACCACACGTTTCACTTTGAAAAAAGTAATTCGCGAAGGAGAAGCTAATCCAGATGATGGTTTGCATAAATATGAACCTCACATTGCCGATTGGCAAGAAGGAAATCCGACCTGGCAAAACGGCAAAGGAAAAGGTATAATTGGAGCCATAAATTATTTGAAGTCAGTAGGTGTAAATTCTGTTTACATGCTTACAATGAATATTATTGGAGATGGGAAGGATGTTTGGCCATACAACGATTATAACGAACGTTACCGTTTCGATTGCAGCAAATTAGATCAGTGGGAAGTTGTATTTGATTACATGGAGCAAAACGGGGTGATGAATCATTTTGTATTACAGGAAACTGAAAATGAATGTTTGCTTGATCAGGGTCATACCGGTGTTCAGAGGAAAGTTTATTTACGTGAATTGGTGGCTCGTTTTGGGCATCATTTGGCAGTTACTTATAATTTGGGTGAAGAAAATGGTCCTGCAAATTGGACTCCAATTGGCCAAACCGACCAACAACGAAAAGACATGGCAACATATTTAAAAGAAGTAAATCCATATCCTTGCTTTGTAGTCCTTCATACACATTCTGGCGATGATGGGCAGGATAAAACATTAAACCCACTGCTGGGTTTTGAAAACCTCGATGGCCCTTCGTTGCAAATAGGGCGGGCAGATAATGTCCACAAAAGGGTTAAAAAATGGATAGCCGAATCAAAGTCCGCCGGCAAACAATGGGTAGTGAATTTTGATGAATTGGGACCGGCAAATAAGGGAGTCATGCCAGATTCCTTCGATGCCCTTCACGATACAATAAGGCATCACGCACTGTGGGGAACGCTAATGGCAGGCGGTGCAGGTGTTGAATGGTATTTTGGTTATCGTTTCCCGCACAACGACTTGGGTTTGGAAGATTTCAGAAGTCGCGATAATTGGTTTAAACAATCAACAATCGCTACACAATTTGTAAATCAGTTTCCGTTGGAAGAAATGTCAAGCGTGGACGAGTTGATAAATGTAAAGGATGCGTATTGTCTTACAAATCAAAAGGACATTTACATTGTATATCTTCCGGCCGGAACAAAAAATGCAAAACTCAAAATTAATTCAAAAAAAGCACTTTCAGTAAAGTGGCTTAATCCTCGTGATGGTGGAGAATTAAAAGTTGGAAGTGTTTCATCAATAGAAGGAACTGGAATTAGAAGTTTAGGAAATCCGCCTATAGATTCAGAAAAAGATTGGGTGGTATTAGTTAAGTAAAAAAAAATTAAATATTGAAAGGCCTTTTCAATTAAAAAAGCAATTACTGAAGAAGGAAATCCAAATGTAAAAACCATGGAATTCGAAAATCTCAATCACCTATTTCAAAACTGCGAAACCGGTGCCATTTCCGAATATTCACAAATTGAAGAAACCATCGAAACAGAAGTTTTGGAAATTATGAGCGATTGGATTTGGGAAGTGGTGAAGTAAATTAGTTCTTTTATCTAATGTGTTCTATGTGTCTAATGTGGTTACTATTTTTTTGAACCACATAGCCACAGTAGATCACAATAGAATATTAAATTCTGTCAGCAATTCTTATATTTGATGGATTTCAATACTATTTTATGTCAGTAAAAAAACGAATCCTAAATATTCTTTTCTGGTCGGTGGTTTCAGCAGCTTTTATAGGACCCGGAACAATTACAACAGCGGCAAAATCTGGTGCCGCATTTGGAACTGAACTACTTTGGGCACTGGTGTTTTCAACATTTGCCTGCCTATTATTACAGGAAGCGGCAGCACGATTAACAATCATTTCAGGCAAAAACCTAGGACAGGCAATTGTACAGCAATTTGAAAAAAGTAAATCGAAACTATTGGTTTTAGTTCTGGTTTTAGGTGCAATTGTATTAGGAGCAGCTGCCTACGAAATGGGAAATTTGCTTGGCGCAGTTGCCGGATTTCGCCTCATTTTTAATGTTCCTCCATATATTTTAGTTTTAATTATTGGAGCTGTTTCAGCAATAATATTGAATATTCCCTCGCTAAAAATTATCGCAACAATTATGGGACTAGTGGTTGTTTTAATGGGACTTGGATTTTTAATTACCGCTTTTTTGGTGCAACCTTCTTTTTCCGAAATTGCAAAAGGAGCTTTTATTCCCCGAATTCCATCATCAGCAAATGCAGGAATTCTGGTTCTCGGATTAATAGGAACTACTATTGTTCCTTACAACCTTTTTCTCGGTTCCGGCATTTCAAACAAAAACCAATCGGTAAAAGAAATGCGTTTTGGTTTGGTCGTGGCAATTTTATTGGGCGGTTTGTTTTCCATGGCAGTTTTAATTGTCGGGACAACGGTGGTAACAGAATTTTCGTTCGATGAACTTGCTTTGGCACTGCAAGAAAAGATTGGTCCTTCAGGAAAATATTTATTAGGATTTGGTTTGTTTGCCGCCGGTTTTACTTCTGCTGTTACCGCTCCCCTTGCAGCAGCAATTACCATTAAAAGTTTGTTTGGAAATAAAAATCCCGAAAAATGGAAACCTGATTCTATCAATTACAAATTAGGATGGATTTTCGTTCTGATAACCGGAGTTGGTTTCGCAATTGGAAATGTAAAACCAATTCCAGCAATTATTTTGGCACAGGCGCTAAACGGATTTCTACTTCCTTTTATTAGTATTTTTTTGTTTTTAGTTATTAATAACCGTGAGATTACAAAAAATAATACGAATCCATTTATGTTGAATATTGCAATGATTTTTGTGATTTTCGTGACACTTGTTCTAGGACTAAATAGTGCGAGCAAAGCGTTTTTCTCTACTTTCTTTCAAGGAGTTGCACCCGAAAACACATTAATTGGGATTACTTTAATAGCACTTTTTTTATCGATTTTTGTTTGGGTGAAAGCAAAAAAACCTTCAAAAAATATTTAAATGACCGAAAAATATTTTCAGCTATTTGTGGATACCGGCGGCACTTTTACCGATTGTATTGGTATTGATGAATCAGGAAAAGAATACCGACAAAAAGTATTAAGCAGCAGCAGTTTGCGCGGTACAATTACAAAAATTATTTCTAAAAACGAAATTCAAATCTCTGATTTGTGGAATCTAAAACGCGATATTTTAAAAGGATCTTCATTCCGCCTGTTAAATACTGAAAATGCTGAATACAAAATAGATAAAATCAATATAGAATCAAAAATTATTCAATTAAACAAATCGATCCCTAAAACTCAAAATTGGGTAGGACAGAATTTCGAAATAACATCAAACGAAGAAGCTCCTGTTTTGGGAATTCGACTTATTACTGAAACGGCTCTAAATGAAATCTTTCCTGACTTGACTTTAAAACTCGGTTCAACAAAAGGAACAAATGCACTGCTGGAAAACAAGGGAGCTAAAACACTATTTGTTGTTACCAAAGGATTTGCAGATTTATTAAAAATTGGCGACCAAACGCGCCCTGATATTTTTGCGCTGAATGTTGTAAAACCAAAACAAATTACTCACCAAATAATTGAAGTTGACGAACGAATTGATGCAAAAGGAAAGATTCTAAAATCAATTGACGCAGAAATTTTTAAAACCCAATTAAAATCAATTGACAAAAACATTATCGAATCGGTTGCAATTTCACTAATCAATTCCTACATAAACCCTGCTCATGAAAAACAAATTGCGGAAATTTTAACTGAATCAGGATTTCAATTTATATCCACTTCAACCGAACTTTCACCGCTAATAAAAATATTAAACCGAGCAGAAACAACAGTTGTAGATTCGTATTTATCACCAATAATTCACAACTATGTAAACCGTATTTCTGAAAAAACCGGAAACCACAATTTTCAGATTATGACAAGTGCCGGGGGTTTGGTTTCGGTCAAAATATTTCACCCGAAAGATAGTTTATTGAGCGGCCCGGCAGGTGGAGTTGTAGGTGCAAAAAAAATTGGAGAGCAAAGTGGTTTCAAAAAACTAATCACTTTCGACATGGGCGGAACAAGCACCGATGTTTCGCGCATTGATGGAGAATTTGATTACCGTTACGAATTGCAGGTTGGTGACGCTAAAATTAACAGCCCGGCAATTGCCATTGAAACGGTTGCGGCGGGCGGCGGTTCAATATGTGGATTCGACGGCTACAAACTTTTTGTTGGCCCCGAAAGTGCGGGTGCTTTTCCTGGCCCGGCTTGCTACGGTGCAGGCGGTCCACTTACAATTACCGATGTAAATTTACTGCTGAACCGACTAGACACTTCACAATTTGGAATCCCTGTTTTTAAGAATGCGGCCGAGAAAAAGCTGAAATTGCTAATTCAAAAAATTGAGAAAAAAACGAAAAATAATTATTCCTCAAAAGAAATATTAAAAGGTTTTATCGACATTGCCAACGAGATTATGGCGGGTGCAATTCGTAAAATATCCATTTCGAGGGGGTACAATCCGAAAGATTTTGCATTGGTAGCTTTTGGTGGAGCCGGAGGAATACACGCTTGCGATATTGCCGAAATACTTGGGGTTCAAACCATTATATTGCCAGAAGACGCGGGATTATTAAGTGCTTTTGGAATAGGTAATGCCGCAGTTGAACGTTTTGCTGAACGCCAGATTTTAAAAAATTTAAAAGAAATACAAACCGAGATTTCTATTCTTTTTGATGAACTGGAAAACGAAGCATCTGAAAAATTACTTGCCGAAGGCTTTCAAACTGAGGAAATTCAAATCAGACAGAAAATGGTTTTTCTTCGATTTAAAGGACAGGATTCAAGTCTAAAAATTCCTTTTTTAACTCCCGAAAAATTGGTTTCAGATTTTCATATTCAGTACGAAAAAATTTATGGGCACAAAGTTTCAAAGCACGAAATTGAAGTGGAAACTTTGCGTGTAATTGCTTTTGTTCAAACTAAAAACAAAAAACGTTCAATTCAAAAATCATATTCTTATTTTCCCAAGCCAAGCAGTATTTTAGAAAATAAAACTCCCGTTTTTATTCGCAAAGATTTAAATACCGGAGCCGAGTTTTCAGGACCGGCTTTATTCCCGGATAATTTTTCTACCACTTTTGTAAAACCCGGTTGGAATCTCAAACTTGATAATTCTGGCACAGCTATTTTAATAAAAGAATCCAAAGATTTGGTTTCAACGCAACATCAAACCCGCGAAACAGAATTGGAATTATTTACCAACCGATTTATGGCAATTGCAGAAAATATGGGTGCACTGTTGCAACGAACTTCGCTTTCGGTAAATATAAAAGAGCGGCTCGATTTTTCGTGTGCCCTGCTCGATGCCAACGGTCGCCTGGTTGCCAACGCGCCACACATTCCTGTTCATTTGGGCGGATTAGGAGTTTGCGTACAAACCTTGCTCGAAAGTTTTGATTTTAAAGAGGGAGATACCCTTGTAACCAACCATCCAAAATATGGCGGTTCACATTTACCCGATGTTACGGTTGTTACTCCCGTGTTTTATAAAAATGAACGTGTTGGCTTTGTTGTTAATCGTGCACACCATTCCGAAATTGGCGGAATCAGCCCGGGTTCGATGCCGCCAAATGCAACAAACCTGGAACAGGAAGGTGTTACAGTTTCCCCTTTTAATTTAATAAAAAAAGGAGTTGTAAACTGGGATGAGATGCGAGCTATTTTATTAAACGCGAAATATCCTACCCGGGCCGTAGAGGAAAATTTGGCCGATTTAAATGCAGCTTTGGCAGCCAATAAAAATGGTGCAAACGCATTAATCGAATTAATTAAAAATCATGGAAAAGAAACTGTTCAAAACTATTTGAATTTGCTTCGGGAACATGCATCAACAAAAATGAAAGCCACTTTGCTGAAATTTCCGGATGGCAATTACTCCGCCATTGAATATCTTGATGACGGTTCTCCTTTAAAAGTCAATGTTGAGTTAAATAAAGGAGAGTGCAAAATTGATTTTACTGGAAGTTCTCCTGTTCATCCGGGAAATATGAATGCCACAGAAGCCATTGTAAAAAGTGTTACTATTTACGTTTTAAGATTATTACTAAACGAACAAATTCCATTAAACGATGGACTTTTAGAGCCTGTTGAATTTATTTTGCCAACCGGATTGCTAAATCCTGATTTTGACGATGATCCCCAAAAATGCCCAGCAGTTGTTGGCGGAAATGTTGAAATTAGTATGCGTTTAACCGATACTTTATTAAAAGCTTTTGGCTTGGTTGCTGCCAGTCAGGGCACAATGAACAACACTTTATTTGGGAACAAAAATTTTGGTTACTACGAAACCATTTGTGGAGGTTGCGGTGCAAGTGAAGGATTTAACGGTGCAAGTGCAGTTCATCACCACATGACTAATACACGGATTACTGATCCAGAAATTATGGAACACCGCTATCCAGTTCGGTTGGAAGAATTCAGTATTCGAAAAAACTCGGGCGGAAAAGGAAAATGGAACGGTGGTGACGGAGTAAAAAGGGTAATTACATTTCTTGAACCTGTTAATCTTTCTGTGCTTTCGCAACGGAGAAATTCCCAACCATTTGGGATTAATGGAGGTAATTCGGGGAAATCCGGAGTTCAAAAAATTATTCGTAAAAACGGGGAAGTTGTAGAATTAGATTCTATTCAGAATATAAATATTGAAGCTGGTGATAAATTTATTATCAAAACTCCGGGTGGTGGTGGATTTGGAAAGTTAGAAGATTGAGTTGGTGGCAGAAGTTAATCTGTTTAAAAAAAGGAACAAAACCAACGCTGCCTGAAAAATAGAATCCATCTTTAGCAAATTAAAAGTTAACTTTAGGTTTCAATTTTAAGTTTTGTAAAAACCCTTCAAAATGAAACACATTTTACTGGCAATTATTCTCAATCTTTTTTCTTCGGCAGCTTTTTCGCAAGAAACTCCAATTTTTAATATTAGTGTTGGCATGCCTATTTCCTTTCAGCACAATTATAGTACTTCAGGTGGCACTCCTACTTTGTCCATGGAAAGGATAAATTTGTTGATTGAAAAACCTATAAAAATTAGTGAAAATGATAAATGGTCTATCAATCCGGGAATTTCATATTTTTTATTTAATGAAATTGATAAAAGTAGTGATTCAGCTTTGGGCGGATGGTACTCAAACATGTATAAACATAATGGAATAAGTATAACTACAAAGCTCTTGTATGATTTAAATTATAGTTCTGAAAAAATACACAACTGGTATTTTGGAGCAGTTGCCGGTGCTTATATTTATACAAAAACGACAGGTAAAGGATCCTAGTGGATGATGCAACAGCCACAAAATATTTCTGGTAAAACGGAAATAAACAAAAGCGGACAAGAATTTTTCCACTCTGTTTATTATGGAGTGATAGCCGGTTTTAAAGCTAAATCAAAAGAAAATTCATTGTTAAATCCATCTTTCGAATTTTCATTTTATCCTGTGTTTGTAACTCTTGACAGCAAAAGAGTAAACATGGGAATGTTTTCGGATCAGTTTAATTATCGGGTTGGTGGGATAAAAAGTTTTCTTTTATCTT
>JABGRN010000141.1 GCA_018648265.1 Prolixibacteraceae bacterium
TCTGTGCATTTTGAATTCTCATAACGAAAAACTCATGAATAATTCAGGTTAGATTTATAATTTCAATACCTTGTAATTTTCGTAATTATTTCACAAACTGATCGGCCCATTTTATGTATTGTTCCCAATCGAAATCGGTAACATCGTGTTTTCCGGTGCGGATATGATACGATACTGTATTTTGAATGGGTTGATTAACTTCGGGCATTTCAATTGAAGGGATCCCCTCTTTCCCGTATAACTGATACACCGGAGTTGCGTAAAATGCCGAAAGGAATTCACCATGCGGATCGGCCCATTTATCTTCTTCGGCACTTGCCACATAAACAGGGCGCGGCGCAATTAAAGCCAGCAATTGGTGCTGATCGACGGGCAGGGCTTTTTCATTATTATTGTAAGCCCTAAAATTTCTGCAAAACCAGTGAGGAAAACTGTTATTAATCCTGCCAACCGTTTCACCAATTTTACGTTTTGAAAGCGCGGCCCCGCCACAGCCCGAATCGTTCGAAATTACTGCTGCAAAACGTTGGTCGGTGGCACCCGCCCACAACGATGTTTTTCCCAAACGTGAGTGCCCGAAAAGAATTACTTTCGATTCATCAATACCACTGTCCTTTTCGAAATAATCCATTGCACGACTTAAACCCCATGACCAGGCCGAAATGCTTCCCCATTCAGCAGATCCTGGTTGTGTCTGATTTTTATCATAAAAGAATGGATGGATTCCATCAGCGAAATCATCCATGTCAGCATCTATTTCGCAATAATAAATAGTGGCCAGACCGTAACCTGAATCAATCATTTTTTCAATTGCCCACCTATTATCACGGACACCTCGCGACTGTTCGGTAAGTTGATTGTTAATAATACCTAACGATTCGTTATTACGCGCCCAGGCATCAGAAATAATTACATTTACATCATTCGAAACAGTGTGGTTGCCAAAAAAATTGTACCCGGTAAAAATAGGCGCATTTTCTACACTTTTAGGCAAATAAATTAAAATAGTAAAATCAAGTTTTAAATCGTTTTTTTTAAATGAAAGTTCAACCTGTTTGCGTGTAGCTTTTCCGTTTATCGCATCGTTACTTTCTTCAATAACTTTAAACGAAGCGATATTTAATTTTTCGGGAACTTCGCCGTAAACATTTTGTGTAAAGAATTTTAGTAATTCCGGGCGGCGTTTCTTTTCCCATTTTTTTGCGTTATTTACTTTTTTCCCTTTAAATGTTGTCAGGGGGTCGGGAAGTTCAAAATCGGGGATTTTATTTTCGTCGTAATTGGCTTCAAATTGTGCAAAACCGAACTGGAATGTAAATACAAAAATTAGAAAGATTATCGTTTTTTTCATGATAAAAAAAGTTTTTGGTAGAATATTCAACAGGCAACACAAAGCCGCCTGAAGATTAAAATCACTAATATTTTTTTAATAAGTTTAGAAATTTCCGATCAAGTTTATGTCCGTGCCAGTCTTCATAATCTATATCTTTTCGACCCGAATCAAGAATTCCAAAATCTCCCCTGAAATTCCACAGAGCATACCCAATTCCGTGTGGTGTTAATATATCCAGAATATCTTCGAACCAGGCCAAAAAAATGTCGTGCGGGGTTTCGCGCCAGCAGCCACATTCGCCACAATGTACACCAACACCTTTTTTTACAGCCTCAATCCAGGGAGCATAAAATTCTTCCAGATTTTTTCTGCTGAAATTTTTTCCGTCGATTTTGCCTGGCCAAACCGGTTTTGGTGCGTCGTCGGGATTTTCAAAAACCCACGGTGCGCGATAATGCGAAATGTAGTGTGGAAAATAACCCCGGCAACTTTGGGCAATATCCAGATCGAAAATTTCAGGAATTACATCGCTTCCCACATTGTTCCCATCAGCAACAACCAGATGTCCTGGATTATTCCCCCGGATTGTTTCGGCGGTTTTTTTTGCCACTTCGCGGTAGAGCTGGCCAGGAACGGGGCCACGTTTCGAGAACTGATCGTTCATATCGTCCCGTGTACAAGGTTCGTTAACCAAATCGAAACTAATTTGTTTTGAAGAAAATCCGGCAAATCGTTTCGCCCACATATCCCAGTGAAAATAAAAAGCTTCCTGAGCTTCTTTATCTTCCCATAAATTATAGGGTTCGTTAAAACCTGCATTCACACAAAAACCGGGGGCGCGGTGCAGGTTTAAACTCATGTGCAAACCGTATTTATTTGCCCGTTCAACTAGTTCCTGAATTTTGTCAACCTCTTTTTCGTTGATATTCAACACATCGTCGGGCGTAATATCTTTTGAGTTATCGAAAGTTACGTAACGCGGATATGCCATCGGGAGGCGGACAAAGTCGAATCCCCAATCGGCCATCCATTTCAAATCGTCGTCGGTGGTTAGTGCGTTGTTTCTTCCTTCGTGAGGGGAAAAATAATCGAGCAGGTTAAACCCCCGCCACCGGGGAATTTTATTACCAGTTGATAAGACAGGATTACCTAAAGTAAGGTTTCCGGCCAGGCTAATTCCGGCAGCAGTCAATCCGCTGCTCTTAATAAAATTTCGACGCTTCATTTTCTTTGGTTTATCGGTTTCAGGTAAAGATACTATTTGGAGTTGAATGCGCAAAAGTGAATTTGGTATAGCCTGAATTATTCATGAGTTTTTCGTTATGAGAATTCAAAATGCACAGAATAAAGGGAAGCGCAGAGTTGAGCCTCGCAGAAATAGCCTTAGCTATTTTGAGAAGCGAGAATCGAGCATTCTCTTTATTCAAAGCAGTTTGATTTAGGAATAGATAAATTTATGAATAGTTCAGGATAGATTGAAGAAAGGAATGATTGGTTTTTATACATTCTCCAATTTTCTCAACACCTCCTTTTTGTAACTCCGGCTGATTGGGATTTGCTTTTTCTGAATTTCCACTAATTCATTAGTAAAAGAATCGATGCCGGCCAGCGAAACAATAAATGAGCGATGTACCCTGATAAAATCTTTTTGAGGTAATTTGGCTTCAATATTAGCAATGGTTTCGCGGGTAATCACGGTTTTATCGTTTAAATGAATTTTAATATAATCGCTTAAACTTTCTATAAACCTAATGTCAGAGAAACAGATTTTAATCATTTTCCTATCTGAACGCACAAAAATAAAGTCGCTCTTTTCAAGAACAATTTCTACAGGCGCATTACTTTGAACGGGTGTATTTTCGTCGAAATATTTATTAATGGCCTGAAGTAACCTTTCAAACGAAATGGGTTTCAGCAAATAATCTACGGCCTGCAAATCGAAACCGTCAACAGCATATTCGCGATATGCTGTAGTAAAAATAATTTTTATGTTTTTGTTGATTGATTTGGCAAAAGATAATCCGGAGATTTCAGGCATATTTATATCTAAAAATATTAGATCCACTTTTTTAGAACTAATAATATTAAAGGCTTCAACAGCACTTTTACAGCCTGCAACCACATCTACTTTGTTTATTTTCGCCAGGTGGCTTTCTAAGATTTCCCGGGCAATCGGTTCATCGTCAACTATTATACACTGAATTGTTTTAGACATTCTTCAAAGTGTTTAAATTGAAAATTGACAGTTCAGCAAAATACCAATTATCTTTTATATAATTTTCCAAACGATAATTATTACTGTTGTATAAATCAAGCCTTTTTCGGATGTTTTCCAATCCTATTCCACCATTTTCTTTTGTGGCATTATTATTTATAAATGTGTTTCTGATGAAAAAATCCAGTTGAAATTCTTTTACAACAACTTTTATTTCCACTCTTAAAAACCCATTTTCAAGGCTTCCGTGTTTAAACGCATTTTCAACAAACGGAATTAATAACATAGGAGCAATCAGAATTTCTTCGTTTATTTCGGTGCTGTTGAAAGTGACTTTTAATGTGTCTTGAAACCGGATTTTTTCCAGTTCGATGTACTCTTTTATATGAAGGACTTCCTCTTTCAAACTCACTTTCGGTTTGTTTACCTGATATAAAATATAATCGAGCAGATTTGAAAGTTTCAGTATAATTTCAGGCGTTTGTTTCGATTGTTTTAATGCAAATCCGTAAATCGTGTTTAGTGTATTAAACAAAAAGTGGGGGTGGATCTGCATTTTCAAATAGTGTAATTCCTGCTCTTTCAATTGTAGTTGGGTAGCCAAAATTTTATTGTGAAGTTCTTTATTTCTGGAAGTTGTTTTGAAATTATGGTTTAGCAAACTAATAAAACTTATAATGCCTGCAACCAGATAAACCAAAATAAGGATAAAGAAAAAATTTTTACTCATGGGCGGCATCACCGAAATATTAAAACTCAGCAAAAAAATTAAACAACCATAAATAACCAGTACAATTATATACGACGAAAAAATAAGCGTGTAGAAACTGTAGAGTGCAAAGAGCAGGTATTTTTTCGTGAGTAAATATTTGGGGACCAAAAAATACACAACAAAATAGGTGACAATCATGGTTACGGGAAGCAGGCAGCTCGAAAACCAGATAACGTAAACAGTGTCGTTTGAATTATAACTAAAGAAATAATAAAAGAAAAACCACACGCTTACCCAAAAAATAGTGTGGAATAATATATATTTTAGTTTTATGAATTTGCGGAGATCCATGTTCACAATATTACATAAAATCTATGTATCGAAAATTATTTATCGACGAAATACCGGTTTAACAGCTATTATTGCAAAACTGAAATACAATTTCATTTTGTAACTTTATACCCGTTGAAAGACTGTATAAATGTTTCATCCATCGCAAAAAAAAATATCCGAACGAAATGTTATTTACATTTGGTTTAGTATTAATTAAAAATCAATTATTATGACAGGTTTATTAGGTAAATTTAACGACGGGGGACCAATCTTTACTTATCCCATTTTAATTTTTTTGATTGTGGTTCTGGCCTTGTTTTTAAACGGAATTTTAAAAAAGGAAGGCAAGGGTAAAATTATTTCACTAATTTCTTCCATTGGCTGGTTTGCGGTTGCATGGGGTTTTATGGGGCGCACAATTGGACTAATAAAAGCATTCGACATGGTTTCGGCGCACGGAGAATTAACTCCAAAGCTTCTTGCCGAAGGATTAAAAATGGCTTTGGTAGATCCACTTTTCGGGGTCTTTGTTTTCCTGGTTGCCAGGCTGGGGATGATTATTTTGATTTCGCTGCAAAAAGAATAATAAGCTGCAAGCCAGAAACCTTTTCAAAAAACAGAATGGAATTTTAACGGGGCGTTTCTTTCCTGAATTTTATGAGGGAAAGTTACGCTCTTTCCATGATAAATTTATACCGGTTACTATTTAAAATGCACCTGATGATATTTGATGAATTTGAAATTTAAAATTCCTTTTCCTCTCATCTGAAGTTTTATACCGATTTAACAATCAAATGTCGCATACTTTCGTTTTACTCA
>JABGRN010000053.1:0-10383 GCA_018648265.1 Prolixibacteraceae bacterium
ATCCTTGAAACAAGATGAACAGGCAAGTCGCTTGTAAATTTATTTTTCTTTAGTTTATTAAATTCTTTTGGATCATGTAATTCAGCAGAAATTATTATTGCTTTTGGGGAATATTTTTCTGCCAGCATTATTCCATCAACAATGTTAATGGAGGCTACAGCATTAAATTTTCTGTTATTGCACCGTTTTAGCAATTGGCTGGCTTTTTCTTTTTCAGAATGAATAATTAGTACCATTAACCTGTTTAATAAAGAATCCCGATCATCGTCGATAAAGACAGGTAATTCTATTTCAATCTTTCTTTGAACGTCATTATTGCTTTCTTTTATAAACTTTTTATTTGGTTTTTTGGTATTTGCCAAAGTTAATTTTTCTTTGTCTTTATTAATGTTTTGGGTATCGTCCAATTCCAAATCGAAGGGAAGGTTAACAGTAAAAACAGAACCAATATTTTCGCTGCTTTCAACATGTATTTCACCACCTAAAACACGGGTCAATTGTTTCGAAATAGAAAGCCCTAAACCCGTGCCTCCAAATTTTCTGGATGTGCTTCCGTCGGCCTGCTGGAATGCTTCAAAAATTTCATCGACCTTGCTTTGGTGAATTCCAACACCAGAATCTTCAACAGAAATGAAATAAGAATTTTTGCTATTTAATTTTTTAGCTTGAAACTTTGTTTCTACTGAAGGTATTCCCAGGTTTACTTTTATACTGCCTGAACTTGTAAATTTAAATGCATTCGAAAGTAGGTTTTTAATTATTTGCATTAAACGCTGTTTGTCTGTATAAATAACTTTTGGGAAACTATCCGACTGGTTAATTTCAAAGTTCAATCCTTTATTTTCGGCAACTGGTTTAAATCCATAGATAATCTCTGTTTTTATATCTTCAACCAAAGTGTTGGCAAATTCGAAAATCATTTTTCCTGCTTCAATTTTCGATAGGTCAAGGATCTCGTTAATCAGGTCGAGGAGGTCTTTCCCGCTTTTGTAAATTATATTTGCCGATTTTATCTGATCGTCAGTTAAATTCCCTTTTTTATTGTTGCCCAATAATTTTGAGAGGATTAACATACTGTTTAGCGGAGTACGTAATTCATGCGACATATTGGCGAGGAATTCCGATTTGTACTGGCTTGCCTGTTCCAGTTCTTTTGCATTATTCTCCAGTTCTTTTTGTGTTTTTATTAGCTTTTCGTTTTTAAGGGCAATGTCCTTTTTTTGTAATCCGAGTTGCTCCGATTTATATTCCAGTTCTTCGTTCGAAACCCTCAATTCTTCTTGTTGGGTTTGAAGGCTTTTTGCACTTTCGGTCAGGATTGTTGTTTGTTCGGCCAATTCTTCGTTGGCAACTTTTAGCTCTTCTTCCTGAACCCTTAACTCTTCATTTGTTGTTTTGAGTTTTTCTTGCTGGGCATGAAGCTTTTCGTTTTGTTCCTTTATTTCAATTTCAAGATTTTTAAGTTCTGTAATGTCACGAGAAATGCCAAAAGTGCCAAGTATTTTTCCTTTTTTGTCGAAATATGGCATTTTGGTTGAAATAACATAACGCTTTGTTCCATCTGCGTTAATGTGGGTTTCTACAATCCCAATTTTTGGTTTTCGGGTTTTTATTATATTTTGTTCATTTTCGTATGCTAGTTTTGCAAGTTCAGGATCCTGTATATCGAAATCTGTTAATCCCTTATAGTTTTCTTTGCCAACGGCTTTAAATTTAGCCAACATCGATTTACTGACTTTAAGGAATTTACTATCAATGTCTTTAAAATAAATAGTGTCGGGAATGTTTTCAAGAAGTGTGTCAATCAATAATTTTTCTTGTATTAACTCCGATTGAATTTTATTCATTTCATCAATCGTGTTTTTAAGTTTTATTTCATGAACCTGAAGATTTTCTTTTTGCTCTTGTGTTTTATCGTATATTTCATTAAACCTGAACCTTGCAACCGCAGCACTAAGGTTTACCGAAATACTTTTACCGGCCAAATTCAGGAATTCAATTTTTAATTCCGATAAATTGTTAATTGCTGCCAGTTCAATAACCGCCTGTATTTGCGAGTTAAAATGTAAAGGTAGCAGGTACAACCTTTCAGGTATTATTTCGCCCGTTGCACTAAAAATTTTATGGTACTTGTTTTTTGTATCAATAATTTGAATAGAATTTTGCAATGCCGCTTTTCCGATAAGGCCTTCGCCGGGAAAAATAATTTCTTTAATATTTTTTTTGTTTAAACCAATTGAACCAGCAAATTCGAGATGCTCTAAAACTTCATCAAAAACATAAATTGCACCTATTTCAATTTCAAGGAGTTTACTTAAATATTTTATAATGTTTTCAGCTAATTCCCTAACGGTAAAATTCCCCCTCATTTGGTCGTCTAAGCCACCTAATCCATTTTGCAACCATTTCTCTTTATCAGAAAGTTTTTTTGTTTCGTCGAGTTTGGCAGCCATTTTATTCAATGCCAGCGATAATTCATCTATATCCGATTTTGGTTTTAGTTGTGCGCCATAATTACCTTCCGCAACTTTTTTCGAGTGAGAAACAATATCCAATAGTTCTTCCTGTATCTTTGAAAAAGCTATTGATAATTCGCCAATTTCGTTTTTTGTGTCAATTTCGATTGTTGTTGTTAGGTTGCCTGAAGCAATCTGTTTAAAGTTTTCAGTAAGTTTTTTTATTGGTTCCGAAATTGATTTTGAAATATTGGATGTAACTATTGTAGTAAAAGTGGCAAGCAGCACTACAAGAAAAATTAATAGCAGAACTATTGATTTTGATATATAATCGTTTAATGAATAGATTTTATCGCCTAAGTTGTTTGTTAATGTATGTACTTTATTAAATTCAATCTGCAGGGAATTCAATTTGACTGAAGTTTTGTTTTCGTTGTACCTTTCAATTAACGAAACAATATTTTCTCCTAATAAATAACTATCCCATGCAATATTTTGAATTTCTTTATGTCTTTTCCTATTTAATTTTGTTAGCACTTTTATCTTGTCGCCCATAAATTCGGCCTTCCCGATATCGCCGTTTAAACCTTCTTTAAATACATTAAAAAAATAAAGTGTCCATTCCTGGCGGGGCATAATATTCACGATACTATCTATCCGTGCAAAAGCAAACGACATTTTATTGGCCTTTTTCAGGCTTGCCAAAGCTTTGTCTAAGTCTTCGGTATTTCCCGACAGTTCAAAATGATAAAATTCATCAATTCCCGATTTTAAATATTGGCTAAAAACACGTTCTTCGTTGGCGAGGATGGTCAGGATTTTGCTTGAATTGAACATTAGTTTTGTTGCAAACGCCATAAATACCAGACTGGCAATTAATATACCGGTAAGTGTAAATATTTTCGACCTGACTTTGAAGTCTGAAAAACGTTTCAACGATCTGCCCATATTTATAATTTATTTGTAAAGTTTAGTGATTGGCCGCAAATTATGCAAAAAATAGCAGCAATTTGTAGCTTAACAAAAAAAATACCCGACTGCACAAAAATTTATTTATTTCCTGCTTTTTTCTCTTGCTGATTTAATTCAAGCCAGCATCGAATTAAAAAGCTTCAATTTTAGCGCAACATTCTTTTTTAATTTGAATATAAAATTAAATAGTTACTACTCAGCAGTCCTAATGTGTTGATTATCAATAGTCCCATGCTTTGGCTTGGGGTTGAATATTGTAAATTTCGGTAGTTTTGGCGGGATTTTTGTTTTTTTTGAACAAAAATCATGACAAAACGGGTTGATAACTAACGATTTAGATTTTCGTTGTCCTGCTGAGTAGTAGCATTAAATAAGCTACAGAAAATCCTGGTAATATAATTCCCTCTCTATTTAAGAATACAATTTGAAAGTGCTTTATACACATTTCTATTTTAATTGCCTTTATCATAATTTATTTATAAATTGCTCCATTAGATATTGAAATTACATTTTTCATCATTTAATAGTAAGTCTAAAAAAAACCTAAATCATGAGTAAAACGGATGACAAATCTTTAGATCTCCCCCAGGAGTGGCCCGGGGCATTACATTACGACGAACAGGAAGTTGAGGCGGTAACCCGCATTGTTCGTGCACAATCACCTTTTCGCTTTTATGGGCTCGATTTTCAACACGAAGTTGAACAGTTGGAAAAAGAATTTGCTGAGTACATTGGCGCAAAATATTGCCTTGGGGTATCTCATGGTACTGCTGCCTTACAATGTGCAATTGCTGCAATGGGGGTTGGCCCTGGCGACGAAGTTTTGCTGCCCGGATATTTTTGGGTGTCAACGGTTAGTGCGGTCGTGCGAAGTGGTGCAATCCCTGTGTTGGTAGATATTGACAACTCGTTTAACATGGATCCGGGGGATTTGGCACAAAAAATTACAAAACGTACTAAGGCCGTAATCATGGTTCCAATGGGCGGTGTTTTGGGGCAGGTTAAAAAAGTAGCCGAAATTTGTAAAGAAAATAATATTTTGCTCTTAGAAGATTGTGCCCAATCAAGCGGAGCTTCGCAGTTTGGAAAAATGGCTGGTTCGTTTGGTGATATTTCAATTTTCTCATTTCAAATAAATAAAAATATTACTGCTGGCGAGGGTGGGGCAGTGGTAACCAATTCAGAAGAATTGTACAAAAAAGCATTTGCAGTTCACGATTTAGGATACACAAAAGACGAAGAAGGTAATTTGGATATCGAAAATAAAGACTACCAGTTTTGGGGAATCGGTTGCAGGATGAGTGAAGTTACAGCAGCAATTGTTCGTGTACAACTTAAAAAAATTGGATTGATCACTTCTTCAATGCGCAATTTTAAATACCAGCTAATTGAAATAATTTCTGGTTATAAAGGAATAAGTACCCGATATGTGGCTGATCCTTCGGGCGACAGCGGTGGTTTCCTGAAAATGATTTTTGATACAAAAGAAATGGCATTTAATTTCAGGGATGGCTTAATTGAAAATGGGATCAAAGTCCGCCAGGGAGGATATTACCCGGTGCACATGCTCGACTGGGGATTGCACATTTATTCAAACATAACGGCATTAGTAGGTAAAAAATCATTTTGCGGACATCATTCTGTTTGGGAATTGCAGGAAAACGAATTTGCAAAAGATTATAAATACGAGAAAGGAACTCTTCCTGTTTTAGATAGTTTTGTTGAAAGAACAACCTTGTTTTGTGTTGCTTCAAAATTAAGCGACGAGCATAAAACATTGATTAAAAAAGCATTTACAAAAACTTGCGACTTACTCTTAGAATCGAAATAAGTGACTGTAAATATTGTCCGCAATTTTTGAAATGAAACGAGCAAGCGTCGATTGATGGACACAAACGAAGATGATTAAAAAGCGAGTTCTTCGTCAGCTGACCGAGAACCATTAAAAACAGAAAATTAAAAACAGGTGAAATACCAAATAACAAAAAACCGAATCATAAACTTTTTGGGCTACGGACGGATAAATTCCAAAAATCAATGTAAAAATGTTCAAAACAGATTTGAATATTGATATTTTGGTTATAGTAATTTATTAGTCAAAAGTTGGACGGGTTTATAATTTGGGCTTGTCGATTGTGATCTAACAACATATCTTTTTTCATTTTCACTTAAATAAACTGTTATGAGGATATTAGTATTACTATTTCTGTTTTCTGGAATTTCCTTTACACAATTGAGTGCACAATCGTATCAAAGATATTCTGCTTCGGAAAGCAGCGCCGAATTCCAATGGCCGGCCGGAAAAAAGATGAGTTTAAGCCTCACTTTCGACGACGCGCGTTTAAGCCAAATTGATAAAGGGATTCCAGTACTCGATAAATACAATGTAAAAGCTACGTTTTACGTTTCGCCCGACAATATGGAAAAGCGGATTGACGGTTGGCAGAAAGCCGTTAAAAATGGACACGAAATTGGTAATCATTCCGTTGTCCATCCCTGCTCCGGAAATTTTAGCTGGGCAAGGAGCAGGGCAATCGAAGATTATACTTTGCATGATATGTATTCCGAATTAGATTCAGCAACACAAATTATTAAAAACTTGTTGGGACTTACACCAAATTCTTATGCATATCCGTGTGGACAAACTTTTATTGGAAAAGCAAAAGAAACAAAAAGCCTGGTTCCGCTAATTTCTTCCATGTTTGAATCGGGCCGTACCTGGATGGCGGAGGCCCCAAACGACCCGGTGTATTGCGACATGGCGCAAATTACCGGAATGGAAATGGACGGTAAAAGTTTCGAACAAATTAAAATTCTAATCGATAAAGCAAAAGCAACAGGTAGCTGGCTTGTTTTGGCGGGCCATGAAATGGACGAAGGTGGCGATCAAACTACTTTGTTAACTACGCTTGAGGCAATTTGTAAATATGCACTTGATCCGGCGAATGAAATTTGGATTGATAATGTACATTCTATTGCAAAATATGTCAGGGAAAAAAGGGGCGATTTTTCATTTTCAGAAATGCTTCAATATCAGAACCCTGTATTAACTGATGATCAACGGATTGAGGAATTAATTTCGATAATGACCCTGAAAGAAAAAATTGGGCAATTAAATTTTGTGCCGGGATCGAGGGGAAAGGAATTGGGAAATAGTATTGAAGAGAGGATGGAAAGTTGCCGGAATTTTGCGGAAGGTACACAAACTGAAGACATTGGTCCCATTGGCGGTTTTTTTTCAGTTTCAAATCAGATTATGCAGGAAGGCGCTGGCCAGCAGGCAGCTTTGCACAATGAATTTCAGAAAATTGCCCTGGAAAAAACGCGGCTAAAAATCCCACTTTTGGTAACCGAGGAAGGAACACACGGTTTAATGTGTGCCGGTGCTACTATTTTTCCCGAAGGACCGGCCTTGGGTAGTACATGGAATGTTAATCTTGTAGAAAACGTTTATTCTGCCGCAGCTAAAGAAGCGAGGTCCGTGGGAATCCATCAGTTGTTTACACTTGTAATTGAACCGCTCCGCGATCCCCGTTTGGGGAGAAATCAAGAAGGTTACAGCGAAGATCCTTTTATGTGTGCCGAATATGCACGGGCAATTGTTAAGGGAACTCAGGGAAATGATGTTTCGGGCAGCAACAAAGTAGTCGCAGGTTTATGCCATTTCCCGGGGCAAAGTGAACCGGTTAGCGGTTTAGAACGTGGTGCCATGGAAATTTCGGAAAGGACATTGCGCGAGGTTTTTCTCCCGCCATGGGAAGCCGGAATAAAAGAAGCCGGTGCATTGGGTGTTATGGCTACTTATCCAACTATGGATGGTATCCCGGCACACAGCTCAAAAGATATTCTTACCGGTATTTTGCGCGAAGAGTTAAATTTTAAAGGTTTGGTTTTAAGCGAAGGGCACGGTGTAAACACTTTAAATTACACAGGTTTGGCAGAAACTATTAAAGAAGCTGCTGCTTTATCTGCCATTGCCGGAATGGATATCAGCATCTATTTCAGGCAAGGTTATTTGAATGAAATGATTGAGAATGTCAACGAAGGCAAGGTTGGGATGGAAATTATCGATCGTTCGGTGAGAAGGGTTTTGAAACAAAAATTTGAATTGGGATTATTTGATAAGCCTTTTGTTAACGTAGAAAAAGCCCTTGAAATTTCGAATAATACCGGGCATCAGAATCTAGCCTTAGAAGCGGCACAGGAAGGAATAGTTTTATTGAAAAACGAAAACAAATTACTTCCATTAAGTAAAAATTTGCAATCAATTGCGGTAATCGGTCCAAATGCCAACGATGAAAAAAACCAGTTGGGAGATTATACTTCGCTGGTAATTTTACAAGATATTGAAACTGTTTTAGAAGGAATTAAAAATAAGTTAAACGTCGGGGCAAAGGTAAATTATGTTAAAGGTTGTAATGTTGTCGGAACCGGTTTGGATGAAATTGACAAAGCCGTTAAAGCAGCTAAAAAATCGGATGTTGCAATAGTTGTTTTAGGGGAAAACGAATGGAAAACAAAAGATAAAAAAGGTACAAGCGGAGAAGGTTACGATGTTGCAACACTCGAATTGACCGGACTTCAAAAAGAGTTAGTCAGGAAAGTTTATGAAACCGGGACACCAACTATTGTGGTTTTAATTAACGGAAGGGCCCTGGCAATAAATTGGGTGGCCGAAAATATCCAGGCTATTGTTGAAGCCTGGAATCCCGGTGAAAAGGGCGGCACAGCCGTGGCAAATGTTTTGTTTGGCGATGTAAATCCCAGCGGGAAACTCCCGGTTACTTTTCCGAGGCATGCCGGGCAGTTACCTGTTTATTACAACTATAAACCATCGAAAAGTTACTGGTTAAACGAAGGCTGGGGAAATCCATATTCTGATTTAAAAGAGCCGTCCCCATTGTATGAATTTGGTTTTGGCCTGAGTTACACAACTTTTGAATACAGCGAGCTAAACTTCTCTGCTAATCCGATCGGGAAATATGGAATAACAACAGTTTCGTGTGAGGTGAAAAATACGGGTGAAATAGCCGGTGGCGAAGTTGTTCAGTTGTACCTCCGCGATAAACTAAGTAGTGTTGTCCGTCCGGTAAAAGAGTTAAAAGGATTTGAAAAAATAAATCTTGAACCTGGAGAATCAAAAAAAGTTTCATTTGAATTAGGTTTTCAAGAACTCAAAATGTTGGATAAATATTTAGACTGGATTGTTGAACCCGGCGGGTTTGAAGTAATGATTGGAAGTTCTTCAGAAGATATCCGCTTAAATGGAATTTTTAATGTAATTGAATAATTGTAAAAAAAAATCAATGGTAAAAAATAAAAATTTGGCTTTTATCTGGTGGCTGACAATAACGGCTTCTTTGGGTGGATTATTATTTGGTTACGATACCGCAGTTATTTCCGGTACACTTTCGATGGTTCGTTCGCAATTTGTTTTAAATGCCGCAATGGAAGGCTGGTATGTAAGTTCTGCCTTGGTGGGGTGTGTTATTGGCGTATCGTTTGCAGGATGGCTCAGCGATAAAAACGGCCGTAAAAAAGTGCTGATTTTAGCAGCTATTTTATTTACTATTTCCGCGATAGGCTGCACATTTAGTAATTCATTCTCAACCCTTATTTTGTACCGTATGTTGGGTGGAATGGGTGTTGGAATTGCATCCATGTTATCGCCAATGTATATTTCCGAAATATCGCCACCAAAAATCAGGGGGAGGTTGGTTGCACTTTACCAGTTAGCAATTGCCGTGGGGATTTTGGGATCTTATTTTATAAATGCGTGGTTGCTTAACCAATCTTTGGGGCAGGAATTTTTTATCAGTAATAAACTGACACTGGTATTTAAAACTGAAGTTTGGCGTGCCATGTTGGGGATGGAATCAATTCCGGCATTAACTTTTTTAATTCTGTTGATAACAGTGCCAGAAAGTCCTCGTTGGCTGGTAATAAAAGGACATCGAGGCAAGGCAAAAACAATCCTTTTAAAAGCAGGTGGCGAGGAAGAAGCCGAACAGGAAATAAAAGAAATCAGGGATTCGATTGAATTAGAAAAGAAATCGAAAAACCTGATCCTCGATCCCGGAATTAAACTTGCCCTTTTTCTTGGCGTTTCGTTGGCTGTTTTGCAACAATTTACCGGAATAGATGCAATAATTTATTATGGCCCGCGAATAATGGAGCAGGCGGGTTTTGGTTTGAGCGATGCTTTGGGCAGCCAGGTTTTAATAGGTGCAATTAATATGTTGTTTACACTTCTGGCAATTTGGAAGATCGATAAATTCGGCAGGAAACCACTCCTGATTACCGGGACCATGGGAATGTTTATTTCGTTAATCGCCATTGGGACATTGTTTATGTTGGGAAAAGCCGAAGGTATTTTTCTTTTAAGTTTAATACTCATTTTTATTGCTTCGTTTGCATTTTCGCTGGGCCCAGTGGTCTGGGTTATCCTCTCCGAGATTTACCCCACAAGGATTCGTGGCAGGGCAATGTCGATTGCAACAATGGCAGTCTGGATTGGCACATCAACAATTGGCCAGTTTATCCCGCTGTCGCTCGATAATATTGGACCGGCATTTACATTTTGGATTTTTGCTCTTTTCTGTATCCCAACTTTGTGGATTGGTTGGAAAATTATGCCCGAAACAAAAGGAAAAACTTTAGAAGATATCGAAAAATACTGGTTGGAATTTAAATCTAAAAAGAAAAAATAGACACCCGGATATTTTTACTTGCCGAACATTTCTTTTCTCTTTTTTTGTGTGGCACTGAAAATAGAATTGCAATTCCCTGCTGGCCGCTTGCACTCGAAATTGTCATTTGTTGTCATTTTTGTTTCCTCGCTTTGTGCATCGTGCCTTGTGCTTTGTGTTTCTGTCTTCCTTCTTCCCACTGAAAACTGTGACTGAAAACTGCGACTGAAAACTGCGACTTTCTTATTCCATATTTTCGAAATCTA
>JABGRN010000053.1:10483-36632 GCA_018648265.1 Prolixibacteraceae bacterium
TGAAAACTGCGACTTTCTTATTCCATATTTTCGAAATCTAAAACAGCTACTTCAAGGTGATCCAAGCTCACCACTCACCGCTCCCTGCTCCCTGCTTCCTTCTTCCCACTGAAAACTGCGACTGAAAACTGCGACTTTCTTATTCCATATTTTCGAAATCTAAAACAGCTACTTCAACTTGATCCAAGCTCACCGCTCACCGCTCCCTGCTCCCTTTTTCCTTCTTCCCATTGAAAACTGCGACTGAAAACTGCGACTTTCTTATTTCCTGTATCTAAATTTAAATCAGCAACATCCCATTTTTTTCTATAGTCTCCTGTCAGTAAACTTTAAACAGACTTCAACAACAAACCCAAAAATTTGAGACGCTAATACCTTATTAAAATATTAAAGCCCTGCTTCAGATTTTATATGTATAAGTTATTTAATTTGACTGCCACTTTTTTTTCAGCTATTTTTGAACCAGAACAAAAAAACATGAGCAATCTGGAAATTGATGTAAAATACGACGAAATTTGCCAAAACCTTTCAGGACGGAAACTAAAGCCGGCATTCGATCTTTTGGAAAAATTAATTTCTGAAAATGATTTGTTTATTTATTTAGATGAATGGCGGACACTTGAGCAAACTTATCATTACATGTTACAATATACCCTTGAGGGAATCCGTGATCCAGAAAGGCAAAAAGTGTATCGTCATTTAATCGTATCGGTTTTTGAACTTACTGATAATGTTTATGAGAATATTCGTTTTAAAAATTATGTTTCGTTTGAATACGCGGGAAAAAGGGATTTTCGAAATAAATTTATTACCGATTTCGATGCTTATTTTACCGGGTTGGAAGATTTCTATCTCCAAAAGGAATTACACTCTCTTGTAAACGATGCCGATATTAAAAGTGGGGCAGAAAAGGGCGATGCAAAAAATCATCAACAACAAATAATTACCTTGTTTCACCACATTTGGTTTAGTGATAATTTGAATTCTACTGAAATTAAATTTCTGAAAAAGTTCATTTTAAGCCCCTTAATTTTGGTTTCCTACAAGTCGTTAATTATTTCGGCTTTAACAATTAGTTTGCAACGGTTTTTTGCCGTAGAAAAATTTAACCTTCTTTTTGATGCCTGTGAATTGGAGGAAAAGGAGATTAATCAGCGGGCACTTGTTGGTTTGTTAATCAACCTGTACAAGTTTGATTTAAGGTTGCCTTTTTACCCGGAAATAACGGGCAGGCTTCATATTTTAAACGACGGGTCAAAATTCAAAAAAAACCTTGAATGGATTATTGTCCAGTTTATCAGAAGTAAGGAAACGGAAAAAATCCAGCAAAAAATTAAGGATGAGATTATTCCTGAGATGATTAAAATTAGCCCAAATTTGAAAGACAAAATTAATCTTGACAGTTTAATGGACGACGGGCTAAGCGATGATAAAAATCCGGAATGGGGCGAGATTTTTAAAGATTCGCCGGGTTTGATGAATAAAATGGAAGAGTTTTCGGAATTGCAAATGGAAGGTGCCGATGTTTTTATGGCTTCGTTTTCTATGCTGAAAATGTTCCCGTTTTTTAGTGAATTTTCAAACTGGTTTATCCCGTTTTTTACCGAAAACCCTGAAATCGGTTCGCTGATAGATATTTCAGATCCGGTTAACCGCCGCTTTGTGGAAGCAATCGACAGTGCCCCTATTTTGTGCAATTCAGATAAACATTCATTTTGCTTCAGCATTCAGAAACTGCCAAAAGAAAACCGCGAATTTATGGCTGCCGGGATGAAGGCCGAAATGGATCAGTTTCTTGAAATTGGTAAAGACGAAGAATTGACAACACCCGGAAGAGAGGCCGAATTTGTGTCAAATCAATACATTCAGGATTTGTACAGGTTCTATAAACTTCATCCGAAAAAACACGATTTTGAGGACATTTTTAGCTGGCGCTTCGATTTTCATAATAAAATTGCTTTGGGCGATATTCTCAAAGAAGATGAGAAAATGCTAAGAAATATAGCGGAATATTATTTCGTGAAAAACCATTTTACTGAGGCAGCCGAAATTTATAATCATCTGTTAGGAATTGAAAAGAGTGGTGAATTGTACCAGAAAATAGCATTTTGTTTCCAAAAATCGGGCGATTACAAAAGTGCTTTAAATGCTTATTTAAAAGCCGAATTGTATGAGCTAAACCGTTTGTGGAACCTTAAAAAAATTGCCCTTTGTTACCGAAACCTGAAAAAGCCGCAAAAAGCACTGGGCTATTATCGCGAAGCTGAAAAACTTGACAAAGACAATTTGAATATCCAGTTAAATATAGGTCATTGTTTGTTGGAATTGGAACAGTTTGATGAGGCATTAAAAAGTTATTTTAAAGTGGAATATCTATCTCCCGGAAATAAAAATGTGTGGCGCCCAATTGGGTGGTGCTCGTTTTTAACAGGAAAAAAACAACAGGCAGAAAAGTATTTTCAGAAGTTGCTTGACGACGAACCCACCAAACACGATCTGATGAATATGGGGCACGTTCAATGGAGTTTGGGGAATCGTAAATTTGCACTCGATTTTTACAAGAAATCAATTACCCAAACCGATTTTGTCGAAGCAGATTTTTTCGAAATTTTTGAGGAAGACCTGCACCATTTGCTAAATCAGGGAATCGATAAAGAGGATGTTCCGATTATGCTCGACCAGTTGAGGTATTTTCTTGAAAAATAACATTTCAGACTAATAATTCTACCAATCTTTTGGCCAATCGGATAAACCTTTAAAAAATTGTAAATCTTTATAATGTGGTTTTGTCAGGTTTTCGATGGCCAGCAATTCGTCCTCGGTTAATGGCGCGAAATTTTTGGCAATCTGTACATTTTCTTCTAATTCTTTCAGATTATCAATTCCAACAATCGCTGTACTAATCGGGAAAGTAAAAACATATTCCAAAGCTTGTTTCATTGTAATTATCCCGCCTTTGGAAAAAATCCTGTCGCGTGCGGGGATTTTCATTGCTACAATACCAACATTTTTTTCAACAGCAGTTGGCAATAATTTTTCGATTACTGGATCGTGATGTTTATCTGCGGCATTTATTGCAGTTAAAATTGTATCGAAAGGAAATCTTTCAATCAGTATTCGAAGCTGGTCTGGCGATTCATGCCCGGTAACTCCGAGAAATTTTACGATTCCTTCTTCTTTTGCTTTTTTCATGGCTTTTAAAACCCCATCGTCAGCAAAAATTTTATCGATATCTTCCTTTTCTTTACTTTTTACATTATGAATTTGCCACAAATCGATTTTGTCAGTCTGAAGATTTTTTAACGATTTTTCCAAATGCCGCATTGCACCGTCATATGAACGGTCGTGTGTTTTTGTAGCAATAAACGTCTCTTTCCTTCTTGTTTTTAAAACCTGCCCAACGTATCGTTCGCTTGTTCCCTGCAATGGCAGTTGATCTTCACCCTCTTTTGCTCGCCCGTAATAAGCCGAAGTATCGATGTAATTAACACCAAGATCCAAGGCACGGTTAATTATTGCCAGTGCATCTTCTTCCCTTCCCGGAATTTCAACAGTACCCTGTGCACCTAAACTAAAAAGGCCAATGTTATAACCAGTCTTCCCAAAAGGCCGTTTTGGCATTTCACCTTTCGCAAGCGAATTTATCATTGCCGCCACAGAGTTTGAACCGCTATAAAAACCTGCTGCAACCGAAAGAGCTATCATTTTTTTGATAAACTGTCTTCTTGAATCGATTTTGAAATTTTGCATGATTTGTTGTATTTAATGAAGCTTAAAAATAAACAATGTAACTGAATAAAAAAATGGTGCTAAAATGGCAACTTTGCAAATATAATGTTAGGCCAGCAAAAATATTGCATTTTAAGATGAATTATGAGCCTACATTAAAAAGCCAAAATGTTCGTAATTGCGAATATGAAATATTTTTATAACTCTGTAAATGTGTTTGTTGAGATTATTTCACTGCGTACCAGTGACAGAATTATGTAAAATATTGTATCATAAAGAATTACCAAATATCAAAAATACAAATCTCAAAAAATAAAATTTTCAAAACTAATCCATTTTAAAGAATTTGGAATTTAGGATTTTATTAATTTGGAATTTATTTGAAATTTGAAACTCGTATTTTGGAATTTCTGTTATTATCTCATTATGCCTAATAAAATTAGGTAGGTTCTCGCAACGACGAAAAAAATCACTTTTCGTAGTGTAACCAATTTTAACTCTCTCAAATAATTGTCTCAATATCGGCTTTTATTTTCTCTTTTTCATCTTTAAAGAAAATGATAAAAAGGATTGCAATTATTAATGCCAGAGCTGCCGGAACCAACATTACACTTTGCCAGTTGTGCCCAACCACCTGATTTCCTTCCATAATCTGAGAACGTTGCAACTCCCAGCCGCTCAGGTTGGTGCCAATCAGCCAGCCTACGCCGTAAGTAATAAATGTTAATAATCCCTGAAGGCTTGCACGTAAATTTAAAGGTGCCTTTTTATCTACATAAATTTGTGCAGTTACGTAAAAGAAATCGTAACATATCCCATGTAATATTATCCCGATATAGAAAAAAGAAATTAATTCTGCATCGTTCCCAAAAGCGAACAAAACATATCGAATTACCCAGGCAAACATTCCCATAAGTAGCATTCGCTTTATTCCCAAACGTACAAAAAACAAAGGCATCAGCAACATAAAAATAACTTCCGACATTTGCCCCATCGACATTAAACCTGTAACATTTTTAATTCCGGCCTCGTTCATCGACATATTTATGTACTGAAAATACATGGCAAACGGAATTGAAATCAATAAAGTGGCAACAATTAAAATAGCAAAAGAACGATCCTTCATTAATTTAAGTGCGTCTAAGCCGATAATATCTTTGAATTTTATTTTGGAATCTTTTTTCTGTGGAGGTGTATTCGGCAGGAAAAAACTAAAAACACCCAATAATATTGAAGCACCGGCGGCCATTATCATCGGGATTGGTCCCACTTCCAAATCAAGGAAACTAATTAATATCCCTCCAAATACCCATCCGATTGTTCCCAAAACACGGATCCTTGGAAACTGTTTACCGGCATTCGGCGTATGATGCAAAGCAATGGTATTGGCAAGTGCTATGGTTGGCATATAACAAATCATGTATAAAAGAAGTACCCAAAACAGTAAAGTTGGATCGGTAATTTGCGCAACAATGAACATTAAAATTCCTGCAATCAGGTGCAGGATCCCGTTTAGTTTTTGGGCGGCAAAATATTTATCGGCAATGAGGCTAACAAAAAAAGCTGCAATTATGGAGCCCCAGGCAAGTGTACTCATTGCACGGCCAATTTCTTCCCCTTGAAATCCAAGTGTCGAGAGGTAATTTCCAGCCCCTACAAACCAAACTCCCCAAATAAAAAATTCAAGAAACATCATGAACGAAAGGCTTAGATAGGTTTTTGTCTTCATTAGAATAAATTTTAGATTTATTAGTTATACCAATTTAATTTTGAAATGAACTGTTTAGTAAATGTATAATTCCGAAACATATTTAAAGTGGCTTTATTTGCAAATAGAATTATTAGGCACTTAAAATAGTAATCGGTATTAATTACTTCGAAATTAAAAAAACCTATCTAAAACTACTTGTTTTAATGTTAAATAGTTTGATTTTGGCGAGAATACCCAATATTTCAGAAACAAAAAAAATGTCAACGGAGTCTGAATATTTTTAAATCATTTTGATTTCAGTGGATTGTACGCAAATATAAACTTGAAAGCGATAAAATTACTGCAAATTATTCCGATGGGATATTAAATATTTTGTAACTATTCAGGTAGTTTAATATATTGAAATTAAAATAATTAGATAATCCCATTCCACGCAAAGGACGCAAAACAAAATGAACGCTAAAGTCGCAAAGGGTTCACAATAAGCACTTTGTGCATTTTGCGTAAGAATTTTGCGCTCTTTGCGAGAAATGTATATATGATTGACATTAAACATATTATCTAAATCCGAACTACCTGAGTAGTTACAATATTTTATTTCCAAGGCGTGGAGAAAAAAAGCCAAAACCAGTAAGGGAAATAATTATTCCAAAAGCAGGGGATTAAGGCAACAGCATTTTTCGCCTTATTTAAATTTAACAAAAACCATTCATTTGATATTTTTGCTTAATATATTTTAACAATATAAAAGGGTAATTATCTTTGCAAAAATTTAAATTCGCACTCTCAAAAAAAATAGCAAATAATAATAAGATTAAAAATATGGATCAGGCAGTTGATATTAAAGAATTAAACGAAAGAATTCAGAAGGAAAGTTCGTTTGTTGACATGGTAACCATGGAAATGAACAAAGTAATTATCGGGCAAAAACATTTGATAGAAAGCCTTTTAATTGGATTGTTATCTAACGGGCACATTCTTTTGGAAGGTGTGCCGGGCTTAGCAAAAACACTGGCTATTAAATCGTTGGCACAAACAATAAGTGTAAAATATTCGCGTATTCAGTTTACGCCCGATTTGCTGCCTGCCGATTTAATCGGAACAATGATTTACAGTCAGAAGAAAGAAGAATTTACAATAAAAAAAGGGCCTATTTTTGCCAATTTTATTTTAGCTGATGAAATAAACAGGGCACCTGCAAAAGTGCAATCGGCACTTTTAGAAGCGATGCAGGAACGCCAGATTACAATTGGCGAAGAAACATACAAACTTGAAGAGCCATTTCTGGTTATGGCAACACAAAACCCTATTGAACAAGAAGGTACCTATCCCTTGCCTGAAGCACAGGTTGATCGTTTTATGCTGAAAGTGGTAATTAATTACCCAAATAAAGAAGACGAAAAGCAGATAATAAACTTAAACCTTTTAAAACAATTCCCAGAAACATCTACCATTTTAAAGGCAGAAGATATTATTAAAGCCCGCGACGTTGTAAAAGATGTTTATATGGACGAAAAGATCCAGAAATATATTGTCGATATTGTTTTTGCTACCCGCGAACCCGCCGATTACAAACTCGAAAAATACCAGGATATGATTTCGTATGGAGCTTCTCCCAGGGCTGGAATTAGCCTCGCACAAGCTTCAAAAGCTTTTGCTTTTATTAAACGAAGGGGTTACGTTATCCCTGAAGATGTGCGGGCAGTTTGTGCTGATGTTTTGCGCCACCGGATCGGATTAAGTTACGAAGCAGAAGCGAACAACATTACCACGGAAGAGATTATTACCGATGTACTAAACACAATAGAAGTTCCGTAACAATGTGTGAATAATTGAATGCGAAACTGATAGAATAAAAAGATTTGATTATTGAAGGATTGAATTTTCTTTCAACTTTTCGATTCGAAATTTTAAACTTTAAACTCTTCCATGGAGACGAGTGAATTATTAAAAAAAGTAAGGCAGATTGAAATTAAAACACGTGGTTTATCGCGGAATATTTTTGCAGGCGAATACCACAGTGCTTTTAAAGGTCGCGGAATGGCGTTTTCCGAGGTTCGGGAATACCAGTTTGGCGACGATATTCGAAGCATCGACTGGAATGTCACTGCACGATACAATCACCCTTATGTAAAGATATTTGAAGAGGAACGTGAATTAACGGTAATGTTACTTATCGATGTCAGCGCATCTCGTGAATTTGGTACGTTTGAGAAACTGAAAAAAAATATCATTACCGAAATTTCAGCAATCCTTTCGTTTTCGGCTATTCAAAACAACGATAAAATTGGCGTAATTTTCTTTTCAAACATAATCGAAAAATTTATTCCTCCTAAAAAAGGGAAAAGTCATATTTTAAGGATTATCCGCGAATTGATAGATTTTCACCCAAAGGAAAAAGGAACAGATATTACTGAAGCTTTGCGTTATTTTACCAATGCAATTAAAAAGAGGTGCACGGCTTTTGTTATTTCCGATTTTATAGATGAAAACAAAGATTTGGAAATGGCACTTTCAATCGCCAACAACAAACACGACATTGTTGCGCTAAAAATATACGACGAACGCGAAAAAGAACTGCCAGCAATTGGAATGCTAAAGTTAAAAGATGCCGAAAAAGGAAATTACATTTTGGTGGACAGCAGTTCAAAAAAAACCAGGAAGTTATATTCCGATTGGTGGGCCAACCATACTTTAAAACTCGATTCGATGTTTAAGAGGTGCGGGGTCGATTATACTTCTATAAATACTAACGAAGATTACGTTAAATCTTTAATGGGCCTGTTTAAAAAGCGGGCGGTAAAATAGTAAAACGAATGAAGTTCAGAGTTAAAATATTATTCTCTATTATATCAGTTTTATTCGCTGTTGAGACAATTAATGCACAGCGGATAAAAGCAACTGCAAGTTTAGATTCTACAAATATTCTGTTGGGCGACCAGGTAAAACTTTTCCTCGAAATCGATCACCCCAAAAATGTTAATGTTGAATTTCCTGCTGTACCTGACACTATTTTAAATCTTATTGAAATTTTGGATCGGTCTGGGATTGATACTTTTGAACTGGATAACGAAGATTTTCAGAAACAAATTCAAGCATACACAATTACCTGTTTCGATAGTGGTAGTTATCGTATTCCGCCCTATTGGTTTAATATCGATTTAAACGGAACTGTAGATTCCGTTCCCAGTAACGGTGTTACCCTGAATGTTTATACAATGGTTATCGACACAACAAAAGGGCCAACCGATATAAAAATGCCCTACGGCGCACCATTGACTTTAAAGGAAGTTACCCCATATATTTTAGGGGTAATTTTAATCGGGGCAATTATTTTTCTTATTCTTTATTCAATAAAAAGAAAGAAAAATAACAAACCTATTTTTGCGAGGCCTACAAAACCAAAAGAGCCGGCGCATATTATTGCTTTACGGGAATTGGATCGGATAAAAAGTGAAAAAATCTGGCAGAAAGATAAAACCAAACAATATTACAGCGAAGTAAGCGAAGTTTTAAGGGTTTACATTGAGGATCGTTTTGAAATTCCTGCGATGGAACAGACTTCTGACGAAACAATAGAAAGTTTCAGGATTCAAAAAATGTTGGTTTCTGAAAAATCGTTTAACCACCTTGCCCGTAATTTATCGCTTGCCGATTTGGTGAAATTTGCAAAATACAAACCTCTGCCCGATGAAGATAATTTAACACTTGCTAATACATACTTTTTTGTAAACGAAACAAAAAAGGAAAAGTTAAATAAACCAGAAACCCCGGCGGAGAATGATAAAAGTAAGGAAGACGAAATAAATTAGAAAAGGATGTTTGAAGGATTAACTTATAAAAACCCTGAATTTTTCTACCTCTTATTGGTAATTGTTCCAATGGCTGCGTGGTATATTTTCAGGCAGAAGAGAAATACTGCAAGTATCCAGGTTTCATCGACCGCTTCGGTATTTAAAGCACCAAAAACAATCAGGCACTATTTACGGCATTTGGTTTTTCTGTTTATTATTATTTCGATAGCATTTTTTACAGTTGTCCTGGCGCGACCACAGTCGTCAAGAAGTTGGGAGAACGTTACCACCGAAGGGATAGACATTGTAATTGCCCTCGATATTTCGAGTAGTATGTTAGCCAAAGATTTTTCGCCCGACCGTTTGGAAGCCGCAAAAAATGTTGCTATGGAATTTATTTCAGGACGCGAATACGATCGGATGGGATTAGTTGTTTTTTCGGGCGAAGCTTTTACGCAGTGCCCCTTAACCACGGACAGAGCAGTATTACTAAATCTTTTTAAAGATATAGAAAGTGGGATGATTGAAGATGGAACGGCTATTGGAAATGGTTTGGCAACGGCAGTTAGCCGGTTAAAAGACAGTGAAGCAATTAGTCGTGTTGTAATTTTATTAACTGACGGTGAAAACAATAGCGGTGAAATTGCCCCCGTAACGGCTGCCGAAATTGCAAAAACCTTTGGAATAAGAGTTTACACGGTTGGGGTTGGAAGTATTGGAACTGCGCCGTATCCGGTTCAAACACAATTTGGGGTACAGTTGCGCGACATGGAAGTTAAGATTGATGAAGAAACTTTACTGGAGATTTCGAATATAACCGATGGAAGATATTTCAGGGCAACCAGTAATAATAAGTTGGAAGAAATTTATAAAGAAATCGACCAATTAGAAAAATCGAAAATTGAGGTACGCGAATTCAGCCGTAAGTCGGAAGAATTTTTGCCTTTTGCTTTGCTTGGCGCCTTATTTTTAATTGCAGGTTTATTTTTACGGACGACACTTTTTAGAAGTATCCCATAAAAAACGAAAAGTATGGAAATGTTCAGGTTTGGAAATATAGAATATTTATGGGGATTGATAATCATTCCGCTTCTGACCTTCTTTTTTATCTGGTCGAGAATTGCCCGAAAAAGGGCTTTGAGCAAATTTGGCCAGGAAAATATTTTAAAAGAATTGATGCCCTTTTCATCAAAAAACAGGCCCCGGTTTAAATTTTTTATTTTGATGTTAGCCCTGGCATTTTTTATTGCAGGAATTGCAAGGCCACAGTTTGGTTCGAAATTAAAAAAAGTAAAACGCGAAGGTGTTGAACTGATAATTGCACTCGACGTCTCGAACAGTATGATGGCAGAAGATATTCAACCTAACCGGCTGGAACGTGCCAAACGTGCAATTTCCCGTTTGGTCGATCGTTTAAAAAACGATAAAATCGGGCTGATTATTTTTGCCGGCGATGCTTATACACAACTGCCCATAACAAGCGATTATAATTCAGCAAAATTATTTTTAAACTCGGTGAATACGCAAATTGTACCAAAACAGGGAACTGCGATCGGAGCATCAATAAACCTGGCAATCCGCTCGTTTACTCCAAATGGTGAAACTAACAAAGCCATTATAATTATTACCGATGGCGAAAACCACGAGGACGATGCGGTTTCGACAGCGCAGGTAGCAGTTGAAAATGGGATTTATGTCCACACCGTTGGAATGGGATTGCCACAAGGTTCGCCAATTCCGGTTTTACGTGGCGGACAAACAGATTATTTAAAAGATAACAGTGGCAATGTTGTAGTTACAAAATTGAATGAACAAATGCTTGAGCAGATTGCAGCTGCCGGAGAGGGAATTTATGTACGTGCAAACAACGCTCAAATTGGGTTAAATGCCCTTTTCGACGAAATTAACAAAATGGAAAAAGAAGAGATGGAATCGCGAATTTATTCGGAATACGACGACCAGTTTCAGTATTTTTTTGCCATCGGTTTGTTTCTGCTTTTGCTGGAATTTGTTATCCTGGATAGGAAAAACAAATATTTTAAAAATATAAAGTTGTTTTCAACAAAAATATAAACTATGAAACGAATTTATATATTGTCATTACTTCTCGCACTTTCAGTTTCTGTTTTTGGACAGAACGAACGGAAGTTTATTAGGAACGGCAATAAACTTTTTATGGAAGCGGTAAAAGATACAACGCGCTTAGACACAATAAGATTTAGTAATGCTGAAATCGAATATAGAAAAGCATTGAATAAAAAACCCGCCGATGTTAAGTGGAATTACAACCTGGCCGATGCGCTGTACAAACAAAACCGGTTTGAGGAAGCGGCGGGGAAATTTGTAGAAATGGAGGAAAAAATGGAAACCCCCGAAGAAAAATCAAGGGCACTTCATAATTTAGGGAACAGCCAGTTAATGCAGGAGAAACTTGATGAAAGTATTGAATCGTACAAAAAAGCATTACGAAACAATCCAGGTGATTTAGATACAAAATATAACCTGGCGTACGCACAAATGTTGAAAAATCAGAAAGAGGAACAAGAGCAACAAAATAAAGATCAAAACAAGGATCAGGATCAGGATAAAGACAAGGAACAAGATAAAGATCAGAACAAGGATCAACAAAATCAGGATCAAAACAAGGAAAATCAGGATCAGCAAGACAAGCAAGATCAGCAACAACAAAATCAAAATAAGGATCAGCAACAGCAGCCTCAGCAAAATAAAATTTCGAAAGAAAACGCTGAACAACTATTACAGGCTTTACAAAACGACGAACGGGAGATTCAGGATAAAGTAAAAAAAGCAAAAGCTGCCAAGGCGAAAAAAACAAAGGTTGAAAAGGAGTGGTGATTAAAATGATTAATTATTATTGATTAATTTTTAGTTCAAATAAATAAAGTTTGGTATTTAAAATAAAGGATTACGATTAAATAAAATATTTTTGCAGAAATAGAAACGATGATAAAAAAACTGGTAACATATTTTTTTCTGTTTTTTTCGATAATTACAGTGCAAGCCGAACAAACGAGGTTTGCAATGTCTGCTCCCAATGCCGTGGAAACCGGGAAGCAATTCCGTCTCAGTTTTACTGTAAACGAAAGGGGCTCGAACCTGAAACTGCCTCCCGATTTAACTGATAACTTCAACGTTTTAATGGGGCCCAGCACCGGTCAATCAACAAGCATACAAACTATTAATGGACGAACCACGACCCAGGTTAATTATTCATATACTTATATTTTACAAGCCAAAAAAGAAGGGAATTACGAATTAAGGCCGGCTTCTATCGAAATAAATGGTAAAGTTTTCGAATCAAATTCTTTAGAAATTCATGTTGTGAAAGCGCAGGCCAAGACTGTTCAACCGCAAACCGGAAATACAAATCAGGGAACACAATCGGTTGACCTCGGAAAAGACAATCTATTTGTTCGGGTTGATATGAATAAAAGAAATGTTTTCAGGGGCGAGCAAATTATTTCGACTGTTAAACTTTATCTCACACCAAATATTCCAATTGCAGGTTTCGATGAAGTAAACTTGCCGACTTACGAGGGATTTTATACCCAGGATATTGAAATCCCGCAACAAATTAATTTTACCCGCGAAGTTTATAACAACAAAATTTATCAGGTTGGTATTTTGAAAAAGACGATTCTTTTCCCACAACAAAACGGGGCTATTCGAATAGAACCGTTTAGCTTGTCATTGCTTGTTCAGCAGAGGGTAAAACAACGCAGTTTTTTCGACGATTTTTTTAGCGGCTACCGAACTGTAAAAGCAACTGTTACCAGTTCGGCAGTTTCTGTAAATGTTAAAGATTTGCCATCTGCCCCGCCTGATTTCTTTGGTGGAGTGGGGAATTTCAATATTACATCAGAAATCAGCAACGAAAATATTACTACCAACGATGCGGTAACTTTAAAATTAAAAATAACCGGTTCCGGAAACATCCGTTTAATTAAAAACCCGGATCTAAAATTACCCAGCGATTTTGAAATTTACGACCCACGCGCCACAGACAAAGTAACGGCAAGCGAAAATGGGGCATCGGGAACTAAAACAATTGAATACCTGTTTCAACCACGGTTCGAGGGCGATTACACTATCCCGGCAATTCAGTTTGCTTATTTTAACCCGGTTAGCGGTTCATACATCACCAAATCAACGCAGGAATATGCACTGCATGTAGAAAAGGGGACAGAAGAACAATCTGCCACAGTAATCAGTTCACTCCGAAAAGAAGACGTTCAGTTAATTGGCCAGGATATTCGTTTTATAAAACAGGGAAACCCATCATTAAAAATAAAAAGTTCCACTTTTTATGGAACTCCATTATTTTATTTGGGATACGCCGGCAGTTCAATTTTATTCTTGTTGCTTTTTATTATTTACAGGAAAAAAGCAAAAGAAAATGCAAATATTGCGTTAATGCGTAACAAAAAAGCAAACAGGGTAGCAAGAAAACAATTAAAAGCCGCTTCGGTATTTATGAAACAAAATAAAGACGAAGCTTTCCATGAATCAATTCTAAAAGCTTTTGAGGGATATTTAAGTGACAAATTAGGTATTGCCGTTGCTGAATTAAACAGGGAGTCGGCTGTTTCGAATTTACAAGATAGAAATGTTGAACAAGAAGTAATTGACGATTATTTAGAAGTTGTTGAACAATGTGAATTTGCAAGGTACGCACCTTCCGGCGGGTCGGAAGCACGAGGCGAAATGTACAAGAAAGCAGAATCGACAATGAGCAGGTTCGAGAAACAAATTAAAAAATGATCGATAATCAATCGCGGTTTTCCGAAGAAAAAACTGGCGATAGAAAACAATGCTCCACAATTAAAGGTTAAAAAATGAAGGCAAAAAAATATATTTATAATTACATTGGCATCCTCGTTGGAATAATCCTTTCTTTGAATTCTTTAGCTCAGGAAGATAATACTCAGCTTTGGGAAAAAGCTAATGCATATTATACTACAGAAGAGTATCAGCAAGCCGTTTTAATGTACGAACAAATATTAAATACCGGCGAAGAATCTGCAAAATTATATTTTAACCTTGGAAATTCATATTACAAAAGCGGCGATATTAATAATGCAATTTTAAATTTCGAGCGTGCAAAAGTACTCGCTCCCCATGACGAAGATATTGAATTTAACCTGAGAATTGCTAATCAGTACGTGGTTACAAGTATCGATGAACTTCCGCAACCTTTTTTCCTGCGCTGGCGGCAATCGGTTGTGAATATGTATCCCGCCGATTCGTGGTCGGTAATAAGTATTTCTGCATTTTTGGTTTTTCTTTTTCTACTCGGCTTATTTGTTTTTAGCCAAAAAGTTTTCATCCGTAGATTATCGTTTTGGGCGGGGATATTGCTTATTGTGTTTTCTGCTTTTACATTTTCCTTCGCTGCCCAGCAAAAGAAAAAAATTGTTGAACGAAACCAGGCCATTGTTTTTTGCCCGCGTGTTACCGTGAAAAGCTCGCCTACACAAACTGGTACCGATTTATTTCTGATTTATGAAGGTTTAAAAGTGGAGATAACAGATAGCTTAACTACCTGGACAGAGATTAAACTTGCCGATGGAAACGAAGGCTGGCTTCCCGATTCATGCATTGTGAAGATCTGAATCATTGCTTTCACTTTTTTAATTCGGGCATAATACTAAAAAATAGTTCGTAATATATTCTAAAACCCAAACAGTTTATTCGGTTGACAGGCTTTTCATGAAACACATTTCATAAAGCATTTACAAATCAACTATTGGCATGGAATTGAATTTCACTTAAAACCGCTTCTTTATTTGAAATTCATTTTTTTTAAAGATTATCACCAGCTATTTTTCAGTACATTACCTCAACTTATCATATTAAAAACGGATGAAAGATTATTTGCGAATGTATAGAATACTAAAAAAACACAAAAAATTAAACAAACTTTAAACAATATTGTTTGATGAATTAAACACTTGCTATTTTATTTAATGTTTATTATTTTGGCACTCAACTCTTTGTTTACAACAAACATTTATTAATAATTAAATCTTTTTAATATGAAATTAAATCTACTTACTTTTCTTTTACTATTTCTGTTTTCTGTTGGTTCTGCTCAAGACTACTCCATTTCGAATGTTGTTTTCGACCCACCATCACCTGGTACCTTAATGCCAAACGAGCGAGTGAACTTTACTTTTGATTATACAAAACCCGGGGGAGATATCCGGATTTTTGCCAGAGCAAATCAAATCTCGGGAATTGGTAGTGCATTTTCGGCGGGGTCAGCTCTTTATACCGAAAATAGTGGAAGTGGGGATGCATATTTCTTCTACAATAATGGAGCAACAATTGATAAAGTCACATTTTCTTTTAGAGATGTTGACGGAACATTGCTATATGATACTGCGGTTATTGTGGACTTTATCTACCATGGATTTGAAATAAACGATTTGGAATTGACACCTGCCTCGCCTTCTGTATTAAATACCGGCGACAGTATTAAATTTACATTCGCATTCAAAATACCCGATATGGATCTTTTAATTGTGCCAACTGCCATGAGCAATGGTAATGTTGTAAGCAAACAAACCACTTCTGTTTCACCAAGTTATTCAGATACTATTGGAAACGGAGAAGGATTTATTAAAATAGACAGCCTGGCAGCGGTTGACCAAATCAGGTTTCAGTTTTTAGATGAAACAACAAACGACACTTTAGTTGAGGTCTTTAAAAATGTTTATTATTCCTTCTCAAACGATACAAATAAAACTTACTCCATTTCAAACGTAGTTTTCGATCCTCCCTCACCTGCGTCTTTAACTCTTAACGACCGGGTAAATATAACTTTCGATTACTCAAAACCTTATGGTGATGTTCGATTAGATATAACGCCGATAAAAAGCGAGGGGAGCGGAAATGCCGGAACCTCGGGCTCTGGTTTATATTCTGAAAATAATGGAAGTGCTGATGGGCATTTTGTTTATTTCGGAGAAGCAAAAGTTGAGCAAGTCAGGTTTCGGATTCAATCGGTATCCGGAACTATCCTTCACGAATATTTTGAAGATGTTTATTTTACATACACTGAAGATTCAACAAAAACCTATTCGATAAGCAATGTTGTATTCGACAAACCATCGCCTGCTATTATTCATACCGTCGATACTTTAAACTTTACTTTCAACTATTCAAAACCATTTGGCGAAGTCAGAATTTTTGCCCGCCCCATGATAAACGGTAATTTGCAGGTAGGATCCTTCTCCTCAACGGTTAAAACTTATTCAGATGATACAGGTGAAACATCAGATTATATTTCCTTTGTAAATGAATCTTCATTCGATCAGGTAAGGTTTCAAATTAAATCAACTTTAAACCAGCTTCTATTCGAAACTTTTATTGATGTTGATTATACGTTTATTTTAAGACCCGTTACATCTGAAATTTTCGCAAATGTTGATGGGCCGGATATTTACCCGGTTCCCAGTGGTGGAGAATTAAATATTTCGGTTCCTACAGGAACAGGATTTAATTATTCGATAATTAATTTAAGCGGACAAATTATACTTAAAGGGTTTTCAAATTCGAATACTTCTAAAATAGATATTGGCAATGTACCAAGTGGCACTTATATTGCAAAAATAAAATATAACGACAAACAATATTCAAAACTCATTATTTTTGAATAAAATTCGAAATATTCAATAAAAAAGGATGGTAACTTTTTGAAAGTGGTACCATCCTTTTTTTTAGACAAAGTTGCTCAAAGAAGCTTAGGCGATACAAAAATTCAATAATAATTGTTGAAAATATTTATAGAAATTAGTTTTATTTTGACATTTTTAGAAACAATTTTTATTCGCGTGCCCAAAGTGAATCCACAAAATAATTCCGTTTATCGGTAAAATGTTGTTCTACTTTAAACCCATTTTCCTGTGCCATATTTTCAATAGTTTCGAGATCAAATTTTCGTGAAAGTTCCATAAAAACGGGCTCCCATTTTTTAAACCGGAAACTTTGCCCGATTGCGCCGATGCGAACAGTTTGATCAGTTTTCGAAACCAAAAAGCTTTTTACTTCGCCGGTTACCGGATTATATTTTGTATGTTGTTCAAAGTTCCCCAAATTGAAATCGGCATATAATTCTTTGTTCAAACGAGCAAGGTGGTTTAAATTAAATTTGCGGGTATTTCCATGCTGATCGTTGTAAGCTTTCATTATTACTTCGGGCGATTTTTTCAAATCGAAACCAATTAACACTTTGTCGCCTTTGTTTGTAAAACCTGCAAGTTGGTTCAAAAACAAATCTATTTCATTGTTTGTGAAATTGCCAATATTTGAACCTAAAAACAGGATTATCTTTCTGATACCTGAGTAACCATTCATTTGTTTCATTACCTGGAAATAATCGCCGGTTTTTGCCTCCAGGTTTAAACCGGGTATCTCCTGCCGAAGGTTTTTAACCAACTCATTATTTGCTTTTTTGCTGATATCAATTGGAATATATTTAAAGCTTGCTGATGATTTAACAAGATAATTTAATAACTCTTTTGTTTTTAAACCATCTCCTGAACCCAATTCAATTAACTCAAAACTGGTATCACCATTTTTTATGGCATTGGTTATTTGTTTCTTTTTTGTTGAAAATATCTCAAGTTCACAATCGGTGAGATAATATTCGGGCATTTTCATAATATCCTGAAAAATGCCACTGCCAATGTCGTCGTAAAAATACTTGGGCAATAAGTATTTTGATTTTGCGGAAAGTCCTTTAAAAGTATCGGTTTCTATTTCGGAAAGTAGTGTGAGTTTTTCCATAATTTTAATTTCTTTGAAGGAGATTTGTTTTTTGGTTGTTTCTGATTTCTTAATTCAATACTTCAATTTTATCATTTTCCGGAATTCCTGTTTCATACGGATTTTTTGGGTCGATGCTCCATTCGAACCACCCACCATCGAAAACTGAAACCCGTGGCCAGCCCATTAACCATGCATTAAAAAATGCTTCGCTTCCCCTCCAGCCGGTACCACAATAAAAAGCCAGGTGTTTATCGGGTGTAATCCCGGCTTCGTTCCAAATTCCGGCTATTTCGTGAAATTCGCGTGTGGTGTGGTCAACGTTTCGGTAATTCTCCATGTGGTACGCATCCGAACCACAGTTGCCAAAAATGGCCCCGGGAATACGTCCCTTCTTTTCAATATAATTATAACCACTAACTTCGCCAATAAATTCAGGCCAACTACGAACGCTAACTAATTCGCCTTTATCGGATGCCAGTAATTCTTTTGCTTCGGAAATATCAACTGCGAGTTCCGGTTTTGCTGGTATTGTTATGCCAAACTCGTTTGACGGAGTTTTTGGCACATCATCGGTTTTTATTTCAAATCCGGCATCCTGCCACGACTGAAACCCCCCGTTGAGCACCCGCACATCTTTTACCCCCGCGTATAACATTATAAATGCACTCCTGATTGCACCAATATCGCCGGCAGCACTTCCCGGAAAGTCATCATCATTATTCGGGAATATGAACTTGCCATACAGAATTACTGTTGTATCTGCAGTAATTCCATGTTGCAAAAGTGCTGTTTTCAAATCTTCAGGTGAACGGCGGTTCCATGTTTCGGGAGCTTCGAGTGTAAGTGTATCCATATCTATTGCACCCGGAATATGACCACTTAAATAGGCCTCGCGATTACGATAATGAGAATGACAAATTACAACCTTTTTTCCTTTAATTTCAAGGGGTGTATTTCCTGAGACAATTTTATTTATCCAACCGGCATGTACCAGATTTTTATATCGAGGGAGGAAATCCATTTGAAGATTTATATCTGTCGTCCACTCATCAACAAAATGTGTATATATTTTAATTTTCTGATAACCTGCCCTTGTAAAAAGACCGGCTACTTTTTCTGTTTCTTCTGATTCATAACCGTACAAAACAATTTCATGTTCAGGTAAAATTCCTTTTGACCGGACAATTTCAATCCAATCGATATAATTACCCCATTTTGCCGGAAGGCTTTTTGCGCCTTTGATATGTCCGCCACGCATTTCATTTTGCATTTTCCAACCGTTGTAAGCATCGACAGATCTAACATCTAAAACAAAACCTTTTTTCTCATGAATAAATATTTTTAGCTTTTCTGTAGAAATCTTAGTTAGTTTATTTTGCATTTGAATGTTATATTTTAATGTGTAAAAAATAGATTTAAATAATTTGTACTTCTAAGAAAACTATATATTTTTCAAGTGTTTCTTAGAAAATGTCAAGAACAAGGCTTGCGAAATCTTGAAAATCAAGGAGTTTACTTTCGTAAATGACTGTTTTCAAGATGAGCATAACGCTGTTATTGGCGTTTTCTAAGAGACACTAATTAAACATTAATAATTAAGATGGGTTCATCATATTGAATATTTTATTCTGCATGAGGTGATTTAGTAGAGAGTAATTTCAGGATAAAATGTAGCAAAAGAAAACCAGTATCCCATCATTTGTTGAATTGGTTCCAGGTTTTGGCCTTTTCTCGGGCCGCTAATCCCCCTGCCAAAAACATCCCACTTTGTTCCTTCTTCATCCAATAAAATTGTGGGTAGTTCATTCTGGATAACTTCAAAATTTAATAAAGTACCATCAGTTAATACCCTGTTAAAAGCAAGTATAAGATTTGCATTTGTATTTTTTACGACCGCCAGTTTTGTTTCCTCAAAAATATGGTTCACAAGTTTGAAAGTAGTTGTGGCATTTTCGAAAGTGAAAGCGGCCGCTTTTTCATTAATTATTACGGCTAAAACCCTCTCTTTTTCATGGCGTCGGTTATCCAGGTTACTCACCGGAAAAATCAGGTTTTTACTTGTTTTATAGTCACCGTAAGGATAGCTTAAATAACTACGGTTATAACCAGTTGATCTCGAAACTACTTTAGTTGAAGGGAACATTTCTTTCCAGGTTTTCCAAGTTGTTTCAATTAAGTTGTATGTTTTTGGGATTGTCCCGGCCAGTTCACCATTTACAGATTTTAACAAAAGTTGCGACCAGTTGCTATCGCTTAAGCGGTCGTATGGAATTATGTTGGAATTATACAGCAATCCTGATACCCCAAATGTTGTTATTTGTTCGTTAATCACACGATCCCAGCCAATACCAGTGCCGGTTAACGGACAGTAAATCACTGCAAGGGAATGATTCTCAGTATCGTCGTTAATAATTTCGTGCCAGTCGAGAATTGGGTGAGGATAAGCCCGTACATCCTCTCCATCTGCAAAACCAAGAACTAAATCATTGTCTAACAGATATGTAGTTTCTTCAACGTTTATGAAGTTAATGTCGCTAAGTGCAGGAATCCCATCTTTTCCCGGACCACCATCCCTGACTTCTGCAATCGGGATAAGCCAATCTTTATTATCCTCATTCTGATTGCCGGTATTATCGAAATTTAAGGTTGTCGAGGATGGCTCATTTTTTTGACAAGCTGCTACAATAAACAAAGTAGCAATAATTATGTACAATATTGTTTTCATGACTTTTTAAATTAATTGATTAAAAATTCCTTCTTTTTAAATGGAATGTTGAATAAAACTGATGCTGACCATTTATATGATGTTGTTAACTGCGTACCTTCGAGTTTGCGATAAATCGGGTAAGTTCCTGTAATTCTGAACGATAAACCAGGAGAGAATTGGATACTAACACCTGGATTGGCATAAATCCATTGCCCGCCTGATGAAGGAAAAACACCTCCGTTGATTAAATCTACCGATTGTTTTCGGTATTGTAATAGCGTAAGGACATCGACCGGCCACTTGACAAAAAAGCTATAATTCAGGCCCAAATTAAATTGAAACTCATTCCCAAACCGGTATGTTTGCGTACTATTGTAGTTTTTATTTTCTCCCGAATAACGGAAAGTTGTTACTGCCAAAAATGATAGCTTGGGCTTTAAAAAATGGCTTTTCAAAATGTAACTCCATAGAATCCCATCTAAAGAACCTGAGCCAGGCTGCATATCAGCGGCAAGTACCAAACCCTGGTTATTTGTAAAATCGGTTTTGGCGGTCGGTATTTTTGGACCAGCTCCAATTACCCAATCGAGATTGGGATTTTTGTCCGGATTCAATATCCGATACTTTAGCACGAGGATAACATCGCCGGGCCCCTGAACAGCAGTAAAATCTTCGGCTCCCCCAAAAGCCTGAATCATTCGTGTTTGTCTAACAAAGGGAACTACTCCTGTTACCGAAAAACGATGGTTAAATCCGTAATTAATTTCAAAAATCGACGATTGAGTTGTCCGGCTCCGGGTTTGGTCGTCCAATAATTCAGAGAAGCTCACCAGGTCGTCAATAACATTTAAATCGTAAGTAGCTAAAAACTGAAATGTTTGGTCTTCAGCTGCTCCAAGTCCCAAGCTACTTCCGAGAGGAACTCCGCCCGAACAACATGTTTGTGCTTTTGAAAATTCTGGCAACACAAGTACTAAAATGGCCAGGCCATAAATCCCCCACCTTAGGTTTTTGCCACCAAAGTGGAAACTGGTTTTTATTTTGCCTGATTTTTTCATTTTAATTAACGATTAATTACTTTCTTCCCCAATTCTATTAATTGTTTTGGATTGCGATAACCGGCTGTTTGTGCTATTAATTGTTCCTTACCATCAACATAAATTAAACTTGGATAACCTTTAATTTTATACTTCCGGGCAAGATTAATCCCTTCGCCTTTTTCTCCGTCAACTGCAACATTTATAAAATTGGTGTTGTAGTATTTCCCAACTTCAATATTTGGAAAAGTACTTGCTTTTAGCTTTTTACACGGACCACACCAACTGGCAGAAATATCGAGGAAAATTATTTTGTTTTCTTTTTTGGCCAACTCCAGTGCTTCATTCCAACTTCCCTCGAAAAAAGTAATCCCTGCTTCACTTTTTGTTTTGCTTCCCGATCCGGGTGATTTTGCCGCAGTCAGGATCATTAAAATAAGACCTGACAACATAAAAATTGATTTCTTCATTTGTTTAAAATTTATTGGAAGGCCAAAGACTGAAGTTGAAATTTTTTTGTGCCAACTGAAGCCTGGTAATCCTTCTATTTCATATTTTATAGATGACGTTCGTTTTTAAAATTATTCCGATTTATAATCAGCCGTACTTGTAATACCGATTTGACAACAAAATATCGCAATCTTTCACTTTGTTCAGTTTGCTTCTTTGTTGTATTATCGGTATTAACCATTGTAACTTCAAAATTTACTATGCGGCATTTTGAAGAACAATTGGTATAACTTTTACCGATTTTGTATTTTCTGTTGACATCGTTTCAATTATTTTTATTTTCGAAAGAGTTGTCGTTGGTAGAACTAAAACCTGACAAAAGATTTAAAAAAACTAGATGAAAAAAATTTCCGATGAGTAAATTTGCTTTGAATTATAAAGAATAAGCCTATTCCGAAAAATCAAAATGTCCGTTGTTGCGAGAGTTCACCCAAAATTATTGGGCATAATTTGTAGATGACAGCTGAGATGCCGAAATGAATTCGGCATGACCTTTTTAATTAGCATTGTTTTTTTAACCGTCATCCTGAACTTGTTTCAGGATCTTAAAAAATAAATCTCTTGTTTAAAATGGAAAGATTTCTCTTTGCACACACATCGAAATGACAGATTTATGTAAAACATTGTTTTATAGATAATTACCAAATATCATCATACAAATGACAAATAAATAACAAATTTCAAAAAACCAAATATTCAAAATAAATCCATCACAAAGAATTTGGAATTTAGGATTTTATTAAATTGGGATTTATTTGAAATTTGATAATTGTATTTTGGGATTTTGTCATTATCACATTATGCCTAATAAAATTTGGTGAACTCTGCCAATGACGAGAAATCACTTTTCGAAGTGGCCTAAAGAATAGAGAAATTTACATGAAACGGATTTCAGTCAACTGACGAATAAAAATTCTTATGTAAATAATATGGATAAATGTGAACCTAAAATCCGTTCTTGAATTAATTGGAAAAAAGGTATCAGAATCAAATAAAAAATCATTTAGATTTTGGGTAGTCACAAATTAACGGCAAACAAATTTTTTGCGCCAAAAGGTCCGTACTTAATAATTTCCAGTTTGTTTTAATTTTGAAATTATTTGCTTTTTTACCTGTTCAATATCCTGATTGTCAAATTGTTTTTTGTGATGCAACTCAATCCCTTTTTCAAGAATAGTGCTTTGTTTTTCGTAGGCCGAACAGGCATCGCACATCAATTTGTGGATTTTTAATTGTAAATTTTCCTTAATCGATAACGGAATGTGAAATTTTTTCTCAATAAGTTCAGTTGCTTTAAGACACGATAGAAATAATAGGTGCATCAACTTTTTCATTTGTTTTTAGCTGTTAAACCAGTTTTTTTCAACACAATCACGTAATTGTAACTTAGCCCGATATACAATCTGCCAAAAATTTGACGGTGAAATATCTAGTTCTTGACAAATTTGTTCGCCATTTTTAGCGGCGAGATATTTTAATTTCACACAAGTTCCCCATTTTTCTGGGAGTGAATCGAGGCATTTTTTTAACACTTTCTGAAAATTGATATCATCGAGTAAGTGTTTCTCCCTTTCATCGAGTTGCCAATTTTTTGGTTTTCTGTTTTCGAGCCAATCACCATTTTTTTCAAAAAAACCTGAAAACGATTCAATGTCTTTTGAAATTGGCTGTTTAACTTTTTTTCGGTAATAATCTATAATTTTGTGATTGAGAATACTAAATAACCAGGTTTTTGGTGAACTTTCAGCTTTAAATCCTTCGTATTTTTCTACGGCAGTTACAAAGGTATCCTGCACTAAATCTTTGGCGAGCTCAACATCCGACAATTTATATTTTGCCCATGAATACAAGTCATCGGTGTATAATTGAACCCATTCGTTTAAGTGCGATATTTTGGATTTTTTCATTAGTTATTTTTCACAATTGTCAACAAGAATTGATTTTACAAAAACAAACCCACAATTCTTTAACACATCTACGATTTATAAGTTTAAGTTAATCATATTTTGAAATGCCGATATATGTATTTTTTATTCTACATATCTCAATAATTAATAGAATAATAGACAGTTTCACAGTACCATATTATCAAACTACAAGAAAGTTGAAGCAGGAAACAACCTTATTTACTACAATCACAGTTGTTATTTTAATACATTATTAGCAACAATAATCTTATCTAATTCATTTGATATTTCAATTGATTCATTAATAATTTTCTCTGGATATTTATTTATCTGAAGTATCTTGATTGCATTTCTCGTTTTTAATTTCCCGCTTTTTAATTTGTAGTCAAAATCAACTGTTTTTTTATCCACTGTTTCACTGAAGTGGTAGAAATCAAATGCATCATTTAATATATCGGCTAATTCAATATCGTGAGTGGAAACAAAAACTAAATTATTCCCCTTTGCCAAAAAAGATAGCACCGCTTTTCCCGCAGATATTCTCTCAATTGTATTTGTTCCTTTAAAAATTTCATCAAGTAAGAACAAGTTTGATTTTTCATCTTCGCTTTTATCAATCATCTCTTTAATTGTGATGACTTCTTCAAAGTAATAGCTTTTATCATTTAATAAATCATCGCTTATTCGAATTGCGGAAAAAACCCTCATTCTTGGCATTGAAAACTGATTTGCAAAGCAGGTATTAATTGTTAATCCAGTAATTACATTAATTCCAATAGTCCGGATAAATGAGGTTTTACCAGACATATTTGAGCCGGTTAAAAGAATTGATTTTTTATTGATTTCAATATTATTCTCGATACAATTGAAAATTAATGGATGGTAAGCATTCCCAACAAAAAGAGATTTTTTTGCATTAATAATTGTTGGATTACAATAATTAGGCAATCCTTTTCTAAGGGAAGCAATTGAAATTAAGCAATCTATTTCACCTACAAACTTGAATATATTTTCAACTTCTTCTCTTTTTGTATCAAGTTGTTTTAAAATTCCAAACAGCAATAATGGCTCAAGTAGAAAAACGATTTTGAATAGTTCAAAGAATCCCATTATAAAAGATTCAATGGCACTTTCAAGTTTTGCTTCCATTTTAAACAAGGACATTCGATTTTTAATTTTATCAGTAACATCCAGCGATATATTTAGGTTTGGCTTTATTGTTTTTAGATTGTCGTACTTGAAAAGCAATCGAGCAACTTTTAATAACCTTACTAATTGCGGGATTGAGCCAATGTACTGATATAAATTTCTCTTATTCCAGAAATGAATTCCGGTATTAACCAGAAATATACCAAATAAAAGAAATAGCAACTTAAGATTAAGGGGAATTAAAATCAGGGATAATAGGCTTGTAAATGCCAATATTCTAATTATAAAAAACCATTTGGGCGGTTTTAAATGTGGATATTGGAAAAGAGTGGTGATAAAGTAAACATCATAATTATTGAGTCTTTTTAATTGTTTTTGAACAGAGATTCTAAAATCTGAATTTTTTGTAAATAAGTCAATTAATTTTTCGTTTCTTATATTTTCATCAGATTTTGATGGAATTGTTCTCAGTTTATGATATAGGTATTGTTGCCCAATTTTTGAATTTGTTCTGTCTAAATATTTAAACAATTCCTTAAAATCTAAATCATTACAGGTTTTGTCAGAAATCACCTGGAATTCTTTTGAAGCATCTTTTTTTTTGAAATATCGTTCAATAAAATCGAAGTTGAAAGAATCATCTTTTAGTTTCCCAAATGATTTTAATAATTGCTCGATTATTTTCTTTTTTCGTCTAAATATCATTATTGAGTTGTATTTCATTATTGTGGCTAACTCCGAAATAATAATACTACTTATTTGACAACAAAATGTCGCAAACTTTCACTTTGTTCAGTCTGCTTCTTTGTTGT
>JABGRN010000054.1:0-3382 GCA_018648265.1 Prolixibacteraceae bacterium
CTTAGCTATTTTGAGAAGCGAGAATCGAGCATTCTCTTTATTCAAAGCAGTTTGAATTCGGAATAGATAAATTTATGAATAGTTCAGGCTAAAAATATTAACATAAAAAGTTTTGTTTTTTAGAGCCTTATTTTTTGCTTCTTCTTTTCAAAAAAATCTCAACTTTTTAAACAGAAACAAGTATCGCAAAACAACTTAAAACTTACAATAATGAAAAACTTAAGTATTCTGTTGGCAATTTTAATAATAGCAGCCTGTTCGCCAAAAAAATCAGGCGAATCCCCTACTTCCAAAAATAATGTAGTTAAAACAACCCTTACCAAAACCGAACTTCACGATAAAATAAAAGGTGGCTGGGCTGGTCAGGTAATTGGCTGCACTTTTGGCGGACCAACCGAGTTTCAGTTTAAAGGTTCGATGATTAACGATTATCACCCAATTAAATGGGAGGAAAATAGTTGTTTATGGTACTACGAAAATTCGCCCGGTTTGTACGACGATGTTTACATGGACCTCACTTTTGTCGATGTTTTTGAGAAAGAGGGATTGGATGCACCAGCAAAATCTCATGCACTGGCATTTGCAAATGCAGAGTATAAATTATGGCATGCAAATCAGGCTGCGCGGTACAATATTTTAAATGGAATTATGCCACCACAATCAGGTCACTGGTTGTACAACCCACATTCCGAAGATATCGATTTTCAGATTGAAGCCGATTTTGCAGGTTTAATGGCTCCGGGAATGGTAAACGAAGCCTCCGAAATTTGTGATAAGGTTGGTCATATTATGAATTACGGCGACGGCTGGTACGGAGGTGTTTATGTAGCAGCGATGTATTCAATGGCATTTATTTCGAATGATGTTGAACAAATTGTAACTGAAGCTTTAAAATCGGTTCCGGCTGAATCTCAGTTTTATCAATGTATGGATGATGTAATCAATTGGTATCACGAATATCCTGACGATTGGAAACTTACCTGGTTTGAAGTAGAGAAGAAGTGGTCGGCAGATGTGGGTTGCCCCGACGGTGTTTTTACTGCTTTTAATATTGATGCAAAAATAAATGCCGCCTATATTATTATTGGAATGCTTTACGGAGAAGGTGATTATTCCAAAACCCTCGAAATCTCAACACGCTGCGGACAAGATTCCGATTGCAACCCGGCCAGTGCAGGTGGAATTTTAGGAACGATGTTGGGTTATTCAAACATCCCCGAATTCTGGAAAAAACCACTTTACAAAGTCGAGGATATGGATTTTAAATATACAACCATGTCGTTAAACGATGTTTATGAAATTGGAACAAAACACGCTTTGGAAACGCTTGAAAAAAATGGAGCAGAAATAACAGGTGATAATATAGAAATTCCGGTTGAAGAAATCAAGTCGGTGCAATTGGAAGTAGGTTTTGAAGGTCATTATCCAATCGAACGAAATAGAGTTGGTGGAAGTATTAATTCAGAAAATCCTGAAATTGAAGTTCAGTTTACCGGAAATGGTTTTGCTTTATCGGGATGGGCAAGAAGTAATATTGGCAATGCAGAAATTGAATTGGAAATGAGTATTGATGGCGGCGTAGCAGAAAAATTTACAATGCCAACAGCTTTTGAGAAACGAAAACACGAGTTAGCCTGGAAATATCAATTGGTTGAAGGAGAACATACAATTTCAATTAGAATATTAAATCCAAAACAGGGATTGAGAGTTGATGTTGGGGATTTACTCGTTTACAGTTCAAATAAAATTGAAAATACCTGGAAGACACATTAGTATCTAATTTCTAATATTCCCCAATAAAACGGGGCTGTGTTTTTTTTTTGCAGAAAATGACAAATAGCAATTATCAAATTACAATTAAATCACAAAAATCAATATCAAAATTACAAATTGCTTGAAACAATAAGGAATTGCTTGGAATTTGAATATTTGAAAAATTGGAACTTATTCGTTATTTGAGATTTGTCATTTCCAGTTTATCTGGGTTAGGAATTGTATAATCAAGCGGAATAAATTTGATTTTTCGTTGTTAAGAAAAAGGTGTTACAAATATACTATTTACGAGAATATATAACACTTTCCTATAATTAACGCCATAATAGCCATCCAAAAATACTTGTCATAACTAAAACATAGGCGACTAAAGCATAAACCCATTTTCTTCCAAATTTTGGTGTAGGGATTGAAGATAAGTTTAGTGCGGATAGAATCATCAGGAGGATATAAATAAGTATTGAAAAAGTAGAATGCTGGAAGAGATTTTCGAATAAAAAGACAAATGCAAGAATAAGTACATTGTTATCAAGAGGAAAGCCTTTATATGTTTTGCTATCGATAAGGCCATAAACATTAAAGTAAGTCAATCGGATAGCACTGGCAGCAATAATTACAAAGGCTCCAGGTAAAAACCAAATATTGTAATTTCCGTAGCTTAAAAGTAAAATAGCAGGAAAAATCCCAAAGCTTACAATATCAATCATAGAATCAAACTGGGCTCCAAAATCACCTTGTACTTTTGTTCTGCCTTTCATTTTTCGTGCGATAATACCGTCGTACCAATCGAACAATACTGCCCACAAAACTCCGATTATTGCCGCCTGAAAATTTCCTTGTATTGCAAAATATATCCCTGTTACGGCACTCATTAAACCCAAAAGAGAAATAATATTTGGTAAATCTTTAATAAAGCTGAATACGTTTACTTGTTTAATATTATTCATACATAACCTCCTCTAATGCATCAATGAGTGTGTTGTTTTCCTCTTGGGTACGACTAGCAATCCGAATGTATCGGTCGGCATCGGGTTGGGTTTTCCCAACACTATCTTTTATATAAATATTGTGCTCAATAAACAAGCGTTTTGTTACTTCGGGCCCGCTTAAAGCTGCATCAGGTAAACGACAATAAATATAATTTGCATCGGGTTTAAAAACTGTCATCCCATCAATGGCGCATAGTTTTTTATAAAAAACATCTCTATCTGATTTAACTATTTCGCAGCTATCCTCAAATTCTTGTTTGTATTGAGGTAGTATCCGAAGAAATTCTTCAGCAAACCCATTCATATTCCATATGTGAATTCCATTGCGAACTGCTTGAGCAAAATCTGCATTAGCCGTTAACAGATATCCAATTCTAAGTCCGCAAATACCATAGGCTTTACTCATACTTTTAAGAATAGCCATATTTGGATAGTTAGAAATATCTTGCTCCAAACTTATTTGTTCTTTATTATCGGCAAAATCAAGAAATGATTCATCGATAATAAGCATGCAATTGCTTGGCCTAAGCTTTTCTGCCAATCGGATTAAATCGGCTTTTGGCACTAACATCGATGTAGGATTATTTGGTGTAACCACAACGGCCATATCAGCACCAACT
>JABGRN010000054.1:3482-36615 GCA_018648265.1 Prolixibacteraceae bacterium
CTTTTTCAATTCTCTTGGGAATAATAATTCAGCTTTGGCTAAATCTTTAATGGTATCAATTTCGTACCATGGTTTATGGTCAAACGAAACCGACTCAAAGGCTAAACTCTTATTGTCAGTCATTTCAGCAAAAACGGTTTCATAGTAACAGTTAACACTGCCCGCTTCAATATACTGGTTCAATCGCTTTACAATTGCCTGCCACGATGGAAGCGAAAAGCTGTATATATTAACGGTTTTATATCGGATGTCGGAATACGATGCGGTAGTTCCTTTTTGAAATTCAGTAACCATATTGGCCTTGTCGACAGAAACCGTTGTTCCATTAAGCCATGGTTGCATAAGAGCTACAGCCATCCTGTCCGGATAAACCATATCATCAAGCAAAGTAGAGTTCATTACCAAATCGCTTTCAAAAAGTACAAAAGGCTCATTTATAATCTTGCGAGCCATCCAAAGAGAATAAATGTTATTTGTAGTCTTATATTTTGGGCTGTAAACGTATTCAATGCTAATGTCTCCCGATTTTTCACCTAGATAATCCATGATACCTTCTTTTTCGTGACCTGTTACGATTACAAGCCGTTTAAATCCCTGGCTTTTTAAGTTATTGATAAGTCTTTCGAGAATGGATTTGTCGTTTACAAGGGTAAGACATTTGGGAGAACTCTTTGTTAAGGGGAAAAGGCGACTACCTGTACCAGCTGCAAGAAGCAATGCTGTGGTTATACGATTGTCTCCACAACAATTTTCTGAATCACTATTCATATAAAAATGTATTGATGCCATCAGAATAAACCAAATGCCAATTATTGCACCTGACGTACTAAATATTAGTACTCTGATGTTGGACTGTTTACTGATAATTCAACTATAAGTATGAAATCTGCGAATGCAAAGAGAGATTGCTTAAAAGCACATCAACAAAAATGATAGTGAATGATTGATATCAAAAGATATGTAATCCGCGCGCAAAGGTACTCTAATAAATAAGACTAACTAATGTTTGTGTTTTTCCATTAAGAAAATGCCGTAACTATTGTGGACCCAATTGAAGAATTTGATTATGGAAAATTTGTTCATATTATGGATATTGAATGGAATAAAATTGAACTTTGGGAACCCATCGACAGCGTTTTTACTCAAATGCGGGGGAGCAACAACCAAATAGCAAATACCAGAGCTATTTTTACTCAACAATTAATTTTATTCTCAGTAAATAATCATCCGCCGTTATAAACAGTTCAGAATAATCCGAATTAAAAGCACAGTTTGCAGTAGCCTCATTGGTGCCAATTGTTCCAAGGTGTTCACCTTCCGGGGTAAAAATTAGTACACCACCCGGACCGGTGGCAAAAATCCATCCATTTGGATGAACTTTTATTCCATCGGGTAATCCTTTTTGTGTTTTTGTTCTATCGGTTACGTCGAAGAATATTTTACCATTTTCAAGAAGTCCATTTTTAGTAAGGTCGTAAACCATCCAGATTGCTTTTCCCGGGTCGGAATTTGCCACATATAATTTACTTTGGTCTGGCGAAAATGCAATTCCATTTGGTCGTGTAAGTTCATCTGTCAGTAAAATGGTATTCCCGCTTTTGTCAATTTTATAAACCCCCTGGAAGTCCAGTTCTTTTGAAGAGTCTTCCATTCTGAACTCCAATCCGTAAGGAGGATCAGTAAAATATAGTTCTCCGTTTTTATGATAAACTGCATCGTTCGGACTGTTTAGTTTTTTACCTTGATAATTGCCGGATAAGGTTTCGAACACTGCTTTTGGATTTGAAAGTTTGGCATTCATTTTTGCCATTCTTCTATCGCCGTGTTGACATAGAATTAAATCATTTTTAGAATTTAAAAGAAGTCCGTTTGAGCCAGTTTGACCACCTCTTTTTTTCTCGCTCGTATAACCTGCAGGTTTAAGATAAAGTTTTACTCCCTCTTTTTCTGTCCATTCATAAATTGCATTTTTTGGGATATCAGAAAAAATTAATTTGTTTTGATTTTCAAGCCACAATGGTCCCTCCGTCCATTCAAATCCTTCAGCAAGAATTTCAACTTTAACTACATCTGGAATAATTTCCAATAGTTCTGGACTATTCATTACAACATAAGCATCTTTCTTTAAATTCTGAGAATAACATTCGGACAGGATTAAAAGCAGAACAACTGTTATTAGTGAAGTTTTCATAATGAGTGGTCTTAAAATTTACACCAATATACGAAATGTTAATGGCAAAAAAAGCCGTTACAAAAAATGCAACGGCTTTCGATATAATAGAGTAGTATTTATTCTTCAGCTTTTGTATAATCCATGGAAGCCATTCTGATGTACGAATTGTGTCGCCATTTTGCATTTTCCTCTGAAGCAGCAAATAATTCATCAGCTGCAGCAGGGAATGTCTTCTTTAATGAAGTATAACGAACCTCACCGCTTAAGAATTCCTGGAATTTGCTCCAGTCGGGTGCTTTAGAATCTAATTGGAATGGGTTTTTACCCTCAGCTTCCAGTAGCGGGTTGTGGCGGAATAGTGACCAATAACCAGCCTGAACTGCTCTCTTTTCTTCGTCCTGAGTTTTCCCCATTCCTGCACGTAATCCGTGGCTGATACAAGGTGAATAAGCAATAATCAACGATGGCCCGGGATATGCCTCCGCCTCTTTCAATGCTTTTAAATATTGCGATTGGTTGGCTCCCATTGCCACCTGGGCAACATAAATATAACCATAACTCATCATCATTGCACCCAAATCTTTTTTACGAATTTTTTTACCCGAAGCAGCAAATTTTGCCACGGCCCCAACTGGTGTTGATTTCGATGCCTGACCTCCTGTATTTGAGTAAATTTCGGTATCCATAACCAAAATATTGATGTCTTGCCCACTTGCTAATACGTGGTCTAAACCACCGAAGCCAATGTCGTAAGCCCATCCGTCTCCACCAAATACCCATATTGATTTTTTAATCAGATATTGTTTTAATTTGAGAATATCTTTAGCATCCTGATGTTCGCTTTTAGAAATTACTTCCAACACTTTTTTGGTTGCTTTTACAGAACCATCTGCATTGTCTTTTCTGTCAATCCAATCGGAATAAACCTCTTTTTCTGCATCGGAAGCACCATTACTTAAGGCATTTTGCATAATAAATTCAATGCGGTCGCGCTGTGCCTGAACTCCTTCAGCAAAACCAAAACCATACTCTGCATTATCTTCGAAGAGTGAATTTGCCCACGATGGTCCCTGGCCTGAATCTTTGTGTTTGCAATATGGAGTTGCCGGAGCAGAACCACCATAAATTGACGAACATCCAGTTGCATTGGAAATCATCATTCTCTCGCCGTACAATTGAGTAATTAATTTAATGTACGGAGTTTCGCCACAGCCTGCACATGCTCCATGAAATTCAAACAACGGTTGGGCAAACTGTGAATTTTTTACCGATTTGGTTTTATCAACAACAGTCTCTTTTAACGCAACGTCATCAACCATGTATTCCCAACGTGTAATTTCGTCTTGTTGAGTTCCCAGTGGTTTCATAATCAGTGATTTCTCTTTCGATGGGCAAACATCGGCACAGTTACCACAACCGGTACAATCGAGTACGCTCACCTGAATTTTGAAATTCAATCCACCAAATACTTTTGCAGGTTTTGCAACCAGTACTTCAGTTCCGTCGGGCGCTGCATTAGTTTCTTCTTCGGTTAACAAGAATGGACGAATTGCAGCGTGAGGACAAACATAAGCACATTGATTACACTGAATACAATTATCAGCTTGCCATTCCGGAACGTTTACTGCAACACCACGTTTTTCGTAAGCTGCCGTTCCTTGAGGGAATGTACCATCTTCGCTACCAACAAAAGTAGAAACAGGAAGGTCGTCGCCACGTTGTCCGTTTATAACATCAACAACATTTTTAATATAATCGGGACGTTTAGAGTCCTCAGATGAATCAGCGGGGATAATATTTTTCCATTCAACTGGTACTTCAACTGCAACAACATTTTTACCACCAGCATCAACAGCTGAGTAATTCATGTTAACAATGTTTTCTCCTTTTTTACCGTATGATTTTACAATGGCAGTTTTCATTTGATCCACAGCAGTTTCATAAGGAATTACTCCGGTAATTTTGAAAAATGCCGATTGCATAATTGTATTTGTACGTGTACCCAAACCTAAATCTTCTCCCAACTTTGTTCCGTTGATGATGTAAAATTTGATTTCGTTTTCTGCCATGTACTTTTTCATCCCATCAGGAAGACGGTCTTTGGTTTCTTCAGCATCCCAAATAGAATTCATTAGGAATGAGCCACCTTTTTTTAATCCTTTCAAAACATCGTATTGATTGATGTATGCAGGAACATGGCAAGCCACAAAGTCGGGAGTGGTTACCAAATAAGTTGAACGAATTTTTTTATCACCAAAACGAAGGTGTGAGCAAGTGAATCCGCCAGATTTTTTTGAATCGTACTGGAAATATCCCTGACATGATTTGTCGGTTGCATCACCAATAATTTTGATTGAATTTTTATTTGCACCAACTGTACCATCAGAACCTAAACCGTAAAATTTAGCCTGATAAGTTCCTTTTGGGGTCATGTCAATTTCTTCTTTTAACGGAAGCGACTTGAAAGTTACGTCATCTACAATACCTATTGTGAAATCGCCTTTTGGCTCATTCATTTCAAGGTTTTCGTAAACCGATACTATTTGCGACGGAGTAGTATCTTTTGAACCTAAACCGTATCGGCCACCAATAATAAGTGGAGCATCTTCTTTTCCGTAAAAATGAGATCTAATATCAAGGAAAAGAGGCTCTCCACCGGCTCCCGGCTCTTTCGCACGATCTAATACAGCAATTCTTTTTACTGATTTTGGAAGTGCTTCCACAAAATATTTAGCGGAAAACGGGCGAAACATGTGTACTACTACCAAACCAACTTTTTTGCCCTGAGCAGTTAAGTAGTCGATTGTTTCACGAATAGTTTCTGTAGCTGAACCCATTGCGATAATAATATTCTCAGCCTCAGGATCACCATAATAAGTGAAAGGACGGTATTTCCTACCAGTTAGTTCGCTTACCTGATCCATGTAGTCCGATACAATATCCGGTAAGGCATCGTAGAATTTATTTGAAGATTCTTTTGCCTGAAAGAAAATATCAGGGTTTTGAGCTGTTCCGCGGGTTACTGGATTTTCTGGATTTAATGCGCGGTTACGGAATTCCTGCAGGGCTTCCTGATCAACCAATGGCATCATGTCTTCCATTTCAATAGCTTCAATTTTCTGAATTTCGTGTGAAGTTCTGAAACCATCGAAAAATGCGATAAAAGGAATTCTGGATTTAATTGTTGCCAAATGTGCTACACCTGCCAGATCCATTTCTTCCTGAACTGAACCTGCTCCAATAATTGCAAAACCAGTTTGACGGGCAGCATAAATATCGCTGTGGTCGCCAAAAATAGAAAGTGCATGACCTGCTAGTGCACGGGCACTTACATGGAAAACTGTAGGTAATAATTCACCTGCAATTTTATACATATTTGGAATCATTAGCAACAATCCCTGCGAAGCTGTGTATGTAGAAGTTAAGGCTCCTGATTGCAAAGAACCGTGCACAGCCCCTGCTGCACCACCTTCACTTTGCATTTCTGCCAGGCGAACCGGGCGATCGAACATATTTTTCTTGCCAAAGGCAGCCCATTCATCAACATATTCTGCCATTGTTGATGAAGGTGTAATAGGGTAGATACAAGCTACCTCGCTAAACATGTAACTCATATACGCTGCTGCGTAATTACCATCACATGTAATGAATTTCTTTTGTTTTGTCATTTTAATCGATTTATTCTATTATATATTCTTTGTTAAATAGTTATTCATATTAATATAAAAAACCAAAAAGCCACAAAGGAATTTTATTTCCTTCACCAATTTCGATAACGTCTGATGCCGCATAAACTTCTGAAGTTGGTTCTATTTTGCGGCCACCAACAATAAAATGATATTTTCCATTTACACAGAAATCGCCTTTCTCCGAACTTTTAAGATTGTTTTTGTACGCAAGCTGGTTGTAAAAAAACGTATGCCTTAAATTCAAATTTTCAGTATTATTAGGTGCGATTGCATATAATAAATTAGTGTTGTGCAAATACACCTTGTCCGGTTTTTTCATTTGGTCTTCTTCACCATTTGAATATAAAAGATGAATTAACTTCGCATTTTTTAAATATTTGAGGTAATTCATAATGGTGGCCCGCGATGTTTTTACCGACGCCGCTAATTTACTAACATTCGGAGTAAAAGGCGTTTCTGAAGCTATGATGTGCAGCAGTTTTCTAAGTTTCGATAAATATTTCAGTTCAATCTGGTTGATGTACGGAACGTCAATTTCCAATGCCAGATTTATATGTTTTAATAATGTATTTGCGTAAAAATTAGGATTATCGATAAAATAAGGGAAATAACCATTTTTTAGATATTCATTAAAAAACGCGAGAGGCCTTACTTTCGAAACTATTTCTTTGGCAATTTTAACATGGTTTTTTAAAATGTCTTCAAAAGAAATCACCGGTAAATTTTTCTCTGCCGTATAATTCAGATATTCCCTGAACGAAAGCCCTTCGAGATGATTAATGCTTGCAATTCCATTTAAATCGGGATTACCTTCCGCAACACGTAAAACCGGTGATGAGGTAAAAACTATTTTTAAACCGGGATTGTCATCAACACATTTTCGTAAATCAGCCGACCAATCGGGGTATTTTTGAATTTGATCAAACAATAATACTTTTCCGCCCCTTTTCGCAAATTCATCGGCAAACGAACTTATTTTCCGTTTGGTGAAATAGAAATTGTTTAAATTAATATAAAGTGTTGAATTATCTCCTGGGTATTTATCTTTTATATAATCAAGAAGAAATGTAGTTTTTCCAACACCCCGGAATCCTTTTATGCAGATTAGCTGATTGTCCCAATTGATACTGCTAAGTAATTCCCTTTTGATAGTAGGGTTTGAACTATCAAGTAACGATTGGTGTATATGTTGAAAGAATTCCAAATATTCAAATTTTTCACAAAAATACTCAGAATTACTCTTTTATTGCAATCCTTAGATAGCAAAAATTGAATTCAAGTGTAATTTATAACTTGTAAAAATAACAGAATATTGAAATCTGATAATTTAATAACAGACTTTAAAAATATGAGATTTTAGTTTTGGGAAAAATACCTCAAAACTCAAATTATTTAGGATATGAAAAATAAAATCCTACTGTGGAAATCAACCACCACCCACTAAGAAGGTGGTTTGTCAAAAGCCAAAAGGCAAAGCCTTTTCTCGCACTTGAAAGCCCGCTCCTCCCCTTGTTACAGGTTGCAAGTTACAGGTTCTTTTGCCACTTAAACTTGAAACCTGAAACCTGTAACCTGAAACATTCCATTTAATTAATGACAAAGCCTAAAGAACATTACCACGCCCAAAGGACGTGGATTTCTAAGTTTTATTAAATTTTGTTCTTTCAAAAATCTTAAACAGTGCGGTTAAAAATTAGTAAATTCGCCTAAAATTTATTCATGCAAAATAAACCTGAACTTCTTTTGCCAGTCGGAAATGTTGAATCGTTTTATGCTGCTTTGCAAGGTGGTGCAGATGCAATTTATTTGGGATTAAAACAGTTTAATGCGCGCGGCCGGGCAAGTAATTTCACAAATATGCAACTTCTTCAAATCATAAAAGAAGTCAGAAAGAAAAGCATAAAAGTGTACATTACACTCAATACGGTTATTAAAAATAACGAGATTACTTCGTTAATTGAATATCTTCATTTTTTAAATTTTGCCGGTGTTGACGGAATCATAATTCAGGATTGGGGCGTTTTTTATATTGCACGTAATTATTTTCCAAACTTGAAAATTCATGCAAGTACACAATTAGGAATCCATAATTCTTTGGGAGTTAGTTTTTCCGATAAAAAAGGATTTCGGCGTGTGGTGTTAGCTCGCGAATTGACTTTAAAGGAGTTGGAGAATATAAACAAAAAGAGTAAAATAAAAATTGAAGTTTTTATTCACGGTGCACTTTGTTACTCGTTTTCAGGAATGTGTTTATATAGTAGTTATTCAGGCGGATGGGGGGCAAACCGTGGATTATGTACTCAGCCTTGCCGACGAACATACAAAAAAAACAAAAAACAACAATTTTTATTTAATTTGAAAGATAATCAATTGTTAGATTATTTAGACGATTTAATAAGAATAGGGGTTTCAAGTTTGAAAATTGAAGGTAGGATGAAATCGGGAGAATATACTTTCCGTGTTGCAAAAGCTTACCGGCTGGCTTTGGATTATCCGGACAAAAAACAGGATGCAAAGGAGCTTCTCGAAATGGATTTTGGGCGGGAGAAAACCAGCTATTTTTTAGGAAAAGATATTAAGCACGCTGTTTCTTCGTCAACGGTTACCGGCATTTTACTTGGAAAAGTTGTAAAAATTAGTGGAGCAAGGATTTTGATTTCCTCAAAAATGAAGATTGAGCCGGGATTTCGTTTACGTTTTCATCAACTAAAAACTGATAAACCTGAAACAATTAAGGTGAAAATTGTTAAGCAAGAAAATGATCTTTACTGGATTGATAAAGTGGATAAGAATATTAAGCAAGGTAGTGATGTTTATCTTTCAGGAATAAAAGATGTGAATTTTCCTTCAAAACTGGAGGAATTATCCTTAAAAAATATGCCAATTATTTCGTCAGGATTTCGACGAAAAATAGTCTCTTCTTTAAAAGTTAATACGGTTCAGAAAAGGGAAGAATTTTATTTTCGTATTAATTCGATGGAGTGGTTACGAAAAGTAAATTTAAATGAAGTTGATGGTTTGTTTCTTTCTTTTTCTAAAATAACGTGGAAGCGATTTAATCCGGATCTTCCTTTTATCCAAAAATTTAGAAATAAAATATACGTTGAGTTACCAAAGTTTATTCCTGAAGATTCTGTTGAATATTATTCGGAATTAGTAAGTCAAATGGTTAAAAGTGGAATACGTAATTTTGTAATCAGCCATCTGTCACAAAAAATATTGGTGCCTAAAAACTGCCGTATTTTTAGTAACGAAAATGTTTATGTTTTTAATGATGCAGCTGCAAAATTTATAAATTCAGAAGGAATAAAAGTTTTTACTTATCCACAGGAAATTGATTTTGAAACGCTTTTTTCATTATCAAATAAAGAGGGAATTGTACCAGTTTATTTTCACCCGGAATTGTTTCATTCGCGTATGCCAATAGAGGTGGGAAGTGATAATGAGATTACTGATGATACAAACCTGCAATTAACCAGATACCGTAGAAATGGTATTACTTCTGTTGTTCCGAATACTCCGGTGGCAATTTTTCAATCGAAAAACAAGTTAAAAAAGAATGGATTTTATCGGTATTTGATTGATGTTAGTTTTGAATCTCCTTCCAAAAACAGGATAAAAACTTTAAAAAACCGATTGCTTCGCTCAGAGCAAATTCAGCCTTCAATCACATTTAATTTTGTTAAGGGAATGAAATAGGAAGAGTTGTAAAGACTTGTTTTATGCTTATTGAAGTTGTTATTTTTAGCATTAATAACTGATAAGTTCCTTATTAAAAAAAGGCAAACCCAATTTCTGAATTTGCCTTTTTGAATTATAAGTTTTTGTATTTTCTAATCATCGTTCATCGAAGCTAAAAACTCTCCAATAGAATTGGAACGCATGAGGCGGGATTTCATAAAATCCATGGCTTCCAAAGAATTCATACCACCGAGATAATTCCGTAAAACCCATAATTTGCTGAGTATCTCTTTTGGTAATAACAGGTCTTCGCGACGAGTACTTGAAGATGGAATATCCAAAGCCGGGAAAATCCTTTTATTCGAAAGCTTCCTGTCCAGTTGCAATTCCATATTACCAGTTCCCTTAAATTCCTCGAAAATTACTTCATCCATTTTCGAACCCGTTTCGGTTAATGCGGTGGAAAGTATAGTTAATGAACCACCTTCTTCAATGTTCCGCGCAGCCCCAAAAAAGCGTTTTGGCTTGTGCAACGCTTTTGCATCAACTCCTCCAGAAAGCACTTTGCCCGATGCAGGTTGAACTGTGTTGTAAGCACGTGCTAAACGTGTAATTGAATCGAGTAGAATAACTACATCATGTCCGCACTCAACTAATCGCTTTGATTTTTCCAGAACAATATTGGCAATTCGAACATGTTTGTCAGCCGGTTCATCAAAGGTAGATGCAATAACTTCGGCATTTACACTACGTGCCATATCTGTAACTTCCTCTGGACGTTCGTCTATCAAAAGTACAATCATATAAACTTCGGGGTGGTTTGCGGCAATTGCATTTGCAACTTCTTTTAACAACACCGTTTTACCTGTTTTTGGCTGTGCCACAATTAATCCACGTTGACCTTTTCCAATTGGCGCGAACATGTCAACAATCCGCATCGAAATATTATCGTGCCCATTTCCTGTTAATTCAAATTTTTCATCTGGGAAAAGTGGTGTCAGATGATCGAAGGGAACACGGTCGCGTATATATTCAGGGCTTCTTCCATTAATTTCGATTACTTTAATTAATGGAAAATATTTTTCACCTTCTTTTGGCGGGCGGATTGCTCCTGTTACCGTGTCGCCTGTTTTTAAACCAAAAAGTTTAATTTGCGATTGCGAAACATAAACATCATCGGGTGAATTCAGGTAATTAAAATCGGAAGAACGTAAAAATCCGTAACCATCCATTAAAATTTCCAAAACTCCTGTATTGGTAACTATTCCTTCAAATTCGTATTGTTTGTTTTTCTGACGATCGTTTTGATTATTGGGAGAATATTTTTGCTTTGGTTTTTCCTTATGAATTGTTTTTTCTGCAACTTCTGCTTTTTCCACTTTCTCTACTTTTCCCTGGGGAGGTGGAGCAGGAATCTCTTTTGGCATTTTTTTAACCTGAACAGGTTGTACAGGTTTTTCCGGAACATCTATTACTTTTTCCGCAGGTGCCACCTTTTCAACGGGTTCATCTTTAAACGGATTTGTTGGTTGCACTTTTTCGCGGTTAAAACTCTTAATAATCGATTTTATTTGCTCCTGCCTTGTTTGTACCCCGCTTTCTTTTTTCCCTTGTTTCTTTTTTATATGCTCAACCTTTTCGTGTTTGAGTATTGGTTCAACCCGATCTCTGCGAGGCCGCTTGCCCCTTTTGGGTTCGTTTTGCAGAGAATCGTTTGTTCCAGGTTTTTCCTGCTTTTTAATAAATAAATTTTTGTTAGGCTTATCTTCTTTATTTTTTTCCTTAACAACAAATTTGCGTTCTTTTTTTTCGGCTTCCTGTATTGCCTGCGTGTCAAGTATTTTGTAAATGAGATCTTGCTTTTTAAACGACTCTACACGTTTAATGTTTAACTCTTTGCCGATCTCCCTTAACTCTGGAACGAGTTTTTTATTCAATTCTAAAATATCGTACATTGTTTAAAATTATTATTCCTTTTAATGATTTAAATTGTTTGATAAAGTAATAGGAACAAATGACCTGAGGATGAGAATCCCTTGAAATTCGGATGCAAGTATAAGGATTTACTTATTACAAACCAAAAATAAAAAACTCTTTTTTAATATCCCCTTCCTTAATTTAGGTTATTTTATAGTTTTAATATATTTTTCAAAAAATGAATTCTTAAGTATCTCTGTTTTAACACACTTCAAGAAAATTGAGTGCTTATGATTTTTATACGGGTTTTTGATAAAAAAAGTTTTTCATTTCTTTTTAAATAATAAAATAAGATGTTGCGATTAATTTTCTTAAAACCTGATATTGTATTTCAATTTTAAACGCACGGCACTTTCATCCATAAAAAAAGCATCAGCAGGTTTTATAAAATTAGATGTCCAGGCTAAAATTATTTCGTTTCCGGGTTTTAGAATCCATTGGAAACGTGATTGCCAGCCCGCACTCCTACTTGCATTGTCGTATTGGAAATAGTTGTACAAGGTTAAGTCGGGGCTAAACAATATGTTTGCATTTACCTGGTAGATATTTGCAGTAAAATTTCCTTCAGGCAGTTCAATGTTATTACGCGTTACGGTTGTACCAATAAACAATGGCACAGCAACTTTCCAGTTAGCTTTTAAAATTATGTCTTTTCTGTATCCATTGTAAAAATCTCCAAATCCGTAGGTTGCTTCACCCCAAATATTTCTGGCTCCTTTTGTTTCCAATTGAATGATCTGGTACCACCATTCATATTTCCCCTGAGGAATTATATAATTTTCAAAAATGTTAAAATCTTCTGATAATAATTCATATTGACTAACCAATGAATAGCTAATTTCTTCTCCAGACATAAATCTAATCCCCAGTGGTTTGATTTTAAATTCGCGGGTTTCCAAAGCATTTGTTTCGAAGTTTGTAATGTACCCGAATTCTCCCCCAAATTGAATTTGCATAATTCCCCATTTATCGGGACGAGGTCCAAATTCTAATTCTCCGTATGATTCTTTAATATTTGTTCGGGGAACAAAACCCATTCCGGCATGGAAATTTTCGCCAATTTGATGGTATCCAAGTCGTGCACTAATTAAATCGTTTGGGTACGAAACCTGAGCTCCCCAGGATGCATCTTTCCCATCAATATTATTGGTATTCGACTTTAATCCAAAAAGAAAAAACGAGGCATTTTTATTACCCTGAAATGTTGAAGTAGATAATTTCAAATCGACACCGGTTAATAAATTAGATTGATCTCCCAATGTATCTAATGCATTTCCGTAAGTTCCAATTAGTCCGATGGAAGATTGCTGCCCCAGATTTCGGGTTACTCTTGCCACTGAATACTTATTTTGTCCTACTTCACTGTCGTCATTTATATGCATCATTCCAATATTCCAATTGTCAACCTGCCCGGTTAATTTGGCTCCATAATTTATAGGAATGGGAGATCCTTCTTCATTTAAACCCATTCTTCGTGAGAAAAATGGAATGATTTTACTTGCTACCGGACTAGTTCTATCGCCTTCAATCCCAAATTGAAAATAGCTTGCTCCGTCAAGAAAAAAGGCTCTTTTTTCAGGATAATGAAGGTTGAAGCGCATAAGATTTATCTGACGGTCGTCCACTTCAGTTTCAGCAAAATCGGTATTAATAGTTAACGATGATTTCAGGCTGGGCGTAATCTGATAAAAAAGGTCGAGTCCTCCTGTAAGTTTTGGATTGTTGTCTTCACCCTTTTTTGTATCCATTCCGGTAACTAAATATGGCGAAATATCCAGACCAATTCCCTGAGTAATATTTTCAATGCCGTCTAAAATCCCTGCATCAGAAACCTGAAAACGATGAGTGTTTAAGTTTGCTTCGGGCCAGTAACCCGATTCCAGCTTTTTAACAACGTGCCTTATAAATTTAATTCCCCACTGAGTATTTTCTTTATCGAAGCCCATTGTTTTAAACGGGATTCTAATTTCAGCTTCCCAGCCATAATCGGTAATTTTTGCTTTTCCTGTCCAAAGTCCATCCCATTCTTTATTAAATGAAGTTCCGTTTGCACTTACCAGTGCATCGCCAATTGAGCCACGCGGACCAATTTGAAACCAATATCCGTTTCGGTGGTCGAGGTAAGTATCTAAAATAATTTGAATGCGATCGTCGTAACGTAAACTTACATCGCGTGCAAGTTCTTTTGCAGTAATATCTTCCGGGTCGTCCCAACATTTTGCAGCGAAATAAATGAAGTTGGCATCGTAACAAGTCAGGAATTCAGTTTTTTCTGTAATTGGCTCTCCTTCGTTGGGTTCGCGTTGATAAAACTCACTTACAACATAAGCTTCATTCCATATTTCTTCGTTTACAATTCCGTCGATTACTGGTGGAGTATCAATTCTAACTGCATTAACTACAGTTTGCGAAAAGGCTATTTCAATTAAAAAAAAGAAAACAGCCAAACTAAATATTATTCGTTTCAATGGTTTAGGTATAAAAAATTAAGTGGGCAAAAGTAGCAAAAAATATCACTTTATTCCTAAAACCCGAATAACAGAACTTGCTCCTTGATGAGTTTGACCTTCTTCCAGAATAACATCGAATTCTGCAATAGTTAGGTTAGTGAATGATTCAAAATCATTTTGTAATTCTTCTTTGGAAAAAAGCATATCTACATTTCTCGGGCCACCGGTGTTCTGGTTAATTTGTTCTTTTGAGAATCCTTCTAAAATTAGAATTCCACCCGGCTTTAAAAACGATGTTAATTTTTTATGGTATTCACTCCGATTGTGTGGAAGCATGTGCGTATATATTAAAGCAATGCAATCAAAGAATTCAGTTTCACCAACAAAATCTTCATAATTTTTAATTTGGTATTCGATAGAAACCTTGTTTTTCTTTGCCAGTTTTTCTGCCTTATTCTTCCCCTCTAAACTACTATCGAAAGCAACAACTTTCCAACCTATTTTTGCAGCAAAAACAGCATTTCTTCCTTCGCCTTCTCCCGGCAACAAAATTCTTCCCAGTTTGAGTTTTTCCAATTCCTGTTTAAAAAACTGGTTTGGTTCCTCACCGTAAACATATTCTTTTGTGCTAAATCGTTCGTTCCAAAAATTATTCATGGTATTGAATTTCAATTTTAACAAAAATGAATGCAAGAGGTTTGATATGCTCAAGTTTTTTTGAAAGAAAGAAGATATTTTACCCTTCTCTTAATCAATTGCTTCAAAAAAAACTCAATCCGTTGTTTAGCGAGGTGGTTGTTATTTCTTTTATGCAATGCTTTGTGAAGTTAAAAACAGGGTTAATAATACTCTTGTTTTCGATTCTAAATTCCCATGAGCATTTTAGAGAATATTTAATTCGTTGCCGATTATTTTGTATTTGTGTTTATGGTGCCTGATTTTTTGCTTCGGTAATCTGAAAGAAAAACCCCAACCACCTTTCCAATTGTCAACTTTTAAAAGTATGTGATTCTTACCGGGCTGAAGGTTTAGAATGCAACTGTTCTCATCAATTATGAGATCTCTTTTTTCTCTCACCGAAAAGGTTTCTTCGCCGTTGCAATATATTTTAATTCCATCGTTACTGCCAAAAGTGGCTGTTACTTTTTGAGTTTTATCACTTTCAATGGTGCAGTATGCGTAGCTTACTACAGTTGTATTTTTTTCGTAAATCGTTTTTAAGTTAATTTGCGAGTTCACAGGCGACGCATATTTTGTCCAGAAAAATTCAACATTGTCTTCTGTTTTAAAACTGAAGCCCGGAATTGGTCTTGCACCGGCTTCTCCTCCCATTGTTTCCAAAAAATCGGGCAGAGGCCCAATTTCATTTTTAATCGGGAATGGTCCGCATAATAACCAATATTGAAAATAATTACCTTCAGTTTCTTTTATATCTAAGCGAATATCTTTTGGATATGGAATTGACTTATTTTGTTTGAAAATAGTAATAGCATCATTTAACGAATTTTCCAAATCAGAATAATCCAATAAAATATTTTTATAGGGATCTGTTGCATAATTGAGCCAGTATTCGCGGTTCTCAAGTTTCCAAAGTTTTTCAAAATTATTTGTTATTGTGGCAAATTGCTTTTGGCATTCCTGAACTAAAACCAATGTTTCTGAAAGAAGTTTTTCCGATTCTACCCGGTTTTCGAATTGTATTGTACTTGCTTCGGAATATTTATTAGCGGCAATTAACAACTTCATTCTAACTTCGGCAAGATATTTATACTGGCTAATTACAAAACTGGTGTATTGCAATTCATCTGAATAATTTTTTAATTGATTTGTTTGAAGAATACTGTCCGCTTTTTCGGATATCTCAAAAACGGTTTGCCAATCATTCATTTTAAAGGAGATGGATTCACCTCTTTCGGGAATTATTGTATTCCAGAAAATCTGACTGTTCAATTCCTGAGTAGCTGAAATTTCAGTCAGCTCCATAAGTTTGTGAATTGTTTTTGGCAGTGCCAGCGAATAATCGCCATAAACACCTTTCGAAAAACATTGGTCGAAATCGGTGATTGTTCTGTTCCCGGGATTCCAACTTTGGTCGGCACCATAAGCAATACCGTACCAATCGCGATTGAAACTGGGTCTTCCACCATCGTCCCAAACTGTATTCAGAACTCCTATTGCACCTTTTTGACACCCCTCGGCAATAAACTTTCGAATATTGTTAACAGCCATGTTCATGTCGGGGTAAAGACGGTTCGAATTTAAAACCCCGGGACAAACCATAAAATCGAATCCGCTATTTTTTATTGGATCAATAAAATCTGCAAACGAGTCTAAATCTCCATATTCCCATGTAAGTAAAATTGTTTTTTTAGGAATTTGATTGAATATTTCGGGGTGCGACAAAGTAATATCTCCCCACATTAACATGGTTTTATTCTGCTTAGTTAAAAGTTCTGAAATACCGTTAATATGGTTCGAGTATAACCTGGAAATGCCAATACTATCGGCCAGTGCTTTTGTTTTTCCGCGCCCCAGATCCCATGTTTCGTCGCAATGTATATTAAAAAAAGGTGAGCTAAAAGCGGGTGCCATTTCAGAATAAATGTCGTTTAAAAATGCCAGACTTTCTGGCGTGCCGGGGTTTAGCATACGTGAGGTAGCACCAAGATGCGAAAATTTGGGGTGCGATAATATCTTCTCAAAATGTCCCAACGATTGAAAACTCCCAACCAATTGAATATGGTAATTACTTGCATATTCCGAAAGTTTTGTCCATTCTTCGATACTTATTGCTCCGTTTGCCGGTGCAAATTCGGGATGTTTTTCTGTTTCAACAACATGTTCTATGTAGTAAGTAAAAAGGTTGATTTTAAGTTCTGAGGCACGACGGATTTGGTATTTTAGAAATTCTGGCGAAGGAACCGGACCTCTGCTAATATCGTCCATAACTCCACGATATTTAAACGCCGGAACATCATGAATTATCATGCATTTTAGTTGCCTATTTTCAGCACCACGAATGATTTGTTTTAAACTTTGAATTCCGTAAAACAAACCCTGACTTGAATTAGCTGCAATGATAATTTGTTTCGAGCTGATTTTAAGTTCATATCCTTGATTTCCCAAATCATCGTTTTCCAGTAAATTATTCTTCAAACATATTTTCTCGAATTGAACATCGTTATCTGCAATTCCTATAAAAATTTTGGGCTGTTTTTTTTCTGTAATATCAATATTGAAATTATTCTGAAACTCCTCTTTTAATTGTTCAAGACCAATTTTAATTGAATCGATCTGGATACCATAAATTTGGTAACCAAGTGTTTCTTTTATGACGAAATCTCCATTTTCAAAATTTACAGAAGTTGGTTTTGGTACGATATTAATTTCCTGTGCAAATAGAACTAATGTGCCAATTAGTAGAAAAAGAGTAGAAATATATTTTTTCATAAACAAGAATTTGAGAATCATTTATTCAATTATTGCACTTTTTGCAACATCATTTCCTACTTGAATCTTTTTTGAAAAAATGCCATTGTTATTGTAAACCATAATATCGTTTGATTTTCCACCATTTACTTTTACAAATGTTTCAATCGGTGAATCAATTTTCCATCCGGAAACAGAAACACTGGAACAGTTTTTTAAACCAAGCATATATTTGGGTTTGCTATTTATTCCTAAAGAAATATTTTGAAGCCTTAAATTTTTAACATCTTCACAAATCAGGGCTGGCCTTGTATCTGTCTTATCGAAACTAAACTGAATCTGATTCAGGTTAATGTTTTTGGCATGTCGGATAAATAGCGCCGAAGCAGGCAAAATGCCAAACATTGTACTTTCAGGATAGTGGGTTTCCAATTCGGGTACATCGGGCAGGTTCTCGTTCATTTCAATTCCTCCTTTAAACGAGATTTGAATATTTGAGAGGGAGATATTCTCGATTGGATGTCCCGGAATTCCGGTGAACGAGCATGAAATAGAATCGGCGCCCGTAGCATAAATATTATTTATCTGCACATTTTTGAATGAGCCCACCGGGATTACTCCCTGGTCAGTACGATATGCGCGCGCCCGGTTTCCAAGTCGCATGTACAGCGGAACAGTTACTCCTTCAATAATAATATTGTTGATATTTATTCCATCTAAAATTCCACCATCAACCATTCCCAAAGTAATTCCACTTATTCCATTTGGAGTGCCATATATTACGGTTCTTTGTTCCGATGGGCGAACAATACAGTTCGAGATTACGATGTTTTTAAATCCCCCCGACGATTCTGTTCCACATTTAATGGCGTTACAATGACTACTTAAAATACAGTTATTCACAATAATATTTTCCGATTTCCGGTTCGAAGTGCTTTTAATTGTTAACGCATCATCGTCGGTGTCTCCAATGCAATCAGAAATAATTACATCTTTGCAGCCATCAATATCAATCATGTCGTTATTTTTATTGCAATGATTGAAAACCCTGATGCCACTAATCCGTACTTTATTACATGCCAAATAATGCTGCATCCACATTGCCGAGTTGGTCATAAAAATATCTTCAACCTTTACATTTGTACATTCCACAAACCATAAAACATAGGGGCGGTTCATATAACGGTCGGGCTTTTTTCGTATTGAATTTTTGAATGCCCATCCTTGTCCGTCAATAGTCCCGTTTCCGCTAATTGCAATATTTTCTTGTTTTTCTGCATAAATTAAAGATTGTTTTACCCAAGTGTCACCATAAAATTTATACTCGGGTGAATTGTGTGGATAGTCTTTAATGTTTGTGCTGCCAATTAATTTCGCATTTTCTGAAAGATGTATTGTTACATTACTTTTTAAATAAAGTGTTCCGGTTAAAAAATCACCCGCCGGAAAAATAACAGTTCCTCCTTTTATTGAACAAGAATCAATTGCATTTTGAATTGCAAGGGTATTAATTGTTTGTCCGTCGTTTATAGCCCCAAAGTTTAAAATGTTGTATATCCTATTTTTTCCATGAATGAAGGTGGATATTAATACAAAAAAGATAAAAAGTACTGACTTTCTCATTGGGAAAAATTTAATTTAGTTTTGTGTTTTTGTCATTTTTTCAATAAAATCAGCCGAATTACGGTAGGCAGAGTCAAGGTCTTTCACATCCGACTCAGCACCTCCGATATCTAAACCGAAATGTCCTTTAAAGTTAATTTTATCCACAATTTCGAAAAAACTATCCCAGTGTATATTTCCTTTTCCGATGGGTAAATGCTCAACTTTAATACCGCGATTATCTGAAACATGAATGTAGTCAATTTTATCTTTTAACCTGATTAAGGAAAGAGCCAGATTATCTTTTACTACAAATTGGTTGGCTGTGTCTAAATTAAAGCGGAGGTTTTCGGCTTTTACGGTATCAGCAAAATAAAGAAATGCGTCGGTAGTAGCGGATAACACACCTAAACACGGATGCATCTGGTAGGTTAATCTTTTTGAATTTGCAATTTCACAGGCAGTTCGTATTGTTTCAGTCAAATCTGTCCAGTATTTATTCCAGTTCAGATGCGAAGGAAATTGTGCCGTTTGTAAAACCTTCTCATTGTAGTGCCTTACAATAGGAATATCTTTCGGAAATTGATAGGGCGGTAAAGGTGCATTATCTAAAATTCCTTTAGCACCAATACAATGTGCTATTTCACAACCTTTTTCAAACAGCTTCAGATTTTTGTTTCGAACAACAGAATCGGAAGAACTTAAGCCGGGCAAAACCGCGCAAAAATAGGGTACATTCATTTTAAGTTCTGCAAGTTTATCTTTAATCTCGAAACGAATTTTATAAACTTCTAAAAGATGTTGTTCCCTGATACCTTCCAACTCAATACTCGAAAATCCCAGATCGTACATCTCTTCGATATACTTTATTGTATTTTCTGCTTTGGGCGGATAACCATATTTTGTAATGGGATATAAATAACAACAGACAAGCGATGAGTGAAATTTATTCATTTTTATTATTCTTAAGTGCGATTTAAAAAGAACCAATAATCCCTGAAATTCCAGCTATTGCCATTATTAAAGTAAAGATGATTATTAACCCAAAGAAAATATTCGACCATTTTGTAACCGGATAATTATTCGTTTTTGCCAGTCGGGTAATAATAACCAACATTAACAACAATACTAAAGGAGTAACAATAATTGCCAATGATTGAGAAATTATCATTACAAACACCGGGCGACCTCCAAAAATAGGAACTGCAAATCCTAAAATTACTCCAATTAGTACCAATAATCTCGACTGAGTACTTTTCATGTCTCGGGGTTTATTATTATAATCGGCAAATAACCATGGTGCAAGTATTATTATTGGGAATAAAGAAGATAATCCAGCGCTTACAATTCCAGCAACAAAAACAGAAATAGCAAATCGCCCGGCAATCGGTTCCATAAGTTTTACCATGTCAATTGCATTATCAACTTTTAGTCCGGCAGGGTACAATGTGCCGGCGGCAGTGGCCATTATTGCCATACTTAATACAAACATCATTCCAGCAGAAATAAGTGCATCTCTTTTTTCTAATTTCAGGTCGCTCGATTTCCAGCCTTTTTCTTGTACCAATATCGAACGTACAACATAAAGAATTGCTCCCATTGTGGTTCCAACCATACTGGCAGCTAATAAAAGTTTTTCGGTATTTTTTGGGATTCGTGGAATTAATCCATTAATCATTTCCTTTGGATCGGGAATTACTATAAACATGGTGGCAATAAATGATATTCCCATAACAGTGACAAAAATGACCAATATCTTTTCAAAAAAGTTATGCTTTCCCTGCCAAAATAAATAATAAAGTAAAGCTCCAAAAACCAAGGCCGAAATCACCGGGTTTATTCCGCTCGAATCAGCAAAAAATGGTTTCGACCATTCCTGAATTATTTGTGTAACAATTCCCATTACACCCATGCACGATACCCATTCACTTATTAGCAATGATATTAAAACAAAAATAGTAACTGGTTTGCCAAAGAATTTTCTGAAGCTAAAAAGAATGGTATTCCCGGTTATAGCTGTATAACGGCCAAAAGTTACAATCAAAAAATATGTAAAAATACAAGAAAGTAACAAGGGCCAGATTAATTCCATACCGAATGATGCTCCCGAAGATGCCATTGTTGTAATGCTCCCCGTTCCAATATTGTAGCCGATAAGGAAAAATCCAGGTGCAATTGAAGCAAGGAATATTTTAAATTTTTTCATCAAGCTGATTTCATTAAGTCATATACATCTTCTGGCAAAATGAAAAGGAAGTTTCTTTATAAAAGTTGAAACAAATAAATTAAAAAATCAAGTTTTAAAAATAGAAATATTTTTGTTGTATATAACATAAAAAGAAAGGTTTTCGTACTATCCCAGCGCTTCGTACAAAACCTCAACCGGGTGTAAGGCAGATTTTCCGGTGCCATCTTTTATATGATGGCGACACGAAGTTCCCGGAGCCGAAATAACGATTTTTTCTTCGGCATTGCGAACGGCTGGGAAAAGTACCATTTCGCCAATTTTCATCGACAGATCGTAATGTTCTTTTTCGTAACCAAAGGAACCTGCCATTCCGCAGCAACCCGAAGGAATTTCTTTTACTGAATAATTTTTAGGAATAGAAAGCATATTTTTCGATGGTTCAGTTGAAGCAATTGCTTTTTGCTGACAATGACCGTGTAATAATATTTGTTTTTCTTCGGAAGTAAAATCCGATTCGCTAATGTTTCCTTTTTCAATTTCTGTTGAAATGAACTCTTCAAAAAGGAATGAATTTTTTGCTAATTTATCAGCCGTAGCTTGTAACCTTTTATCAACCAATTCCGGGTATTCATCTCTAAAAGCAAGGATTGCAGAAGGTTCAATTCCAACTAACGGAGTTTTGTCAGAAATAATATCTTTTAATAGATTCACATTTTCGGTGGCTATTTTTTTAGCTGTTCTGACCAAACCCTTTGAAAGGAAAGTTCTTCCACTTTCTGTGTGAATTGGGATTTTAACTTCGTACCCCAGTTTTGTGAGCAATAAAATTGCCTTAATTCCAATGTCGCTTTCGTTGTAGTTTGTAAACTCGTCGTTAAACAGGTAGATTTTTCCTTTTGTTTCTTTTTCAGGTAAGGGAATTCCATTTCCAACCCAACGATTCAATGTAATTCTCGAAAGTTTTGGAACGTTGCGTTTTGTAGAAAAACCAATTGATTTTTTCAGTAGCGAAGTATTCATCACAAAATTAGAAACAGGTTGAAAAATCATTGCCAGTTTATTTAAGCGGGGTAAATAAGCTACCAATTTCGAGCGCAGTGGAATTCCATGAATATCGTAATAATTTTGCAGGAATTCGGCTTTAAGTTTTGCCATGTCAACATTCGACGGGCATTCGCTTTTGCAAGCTTTGCACGAAATACAAAGGTCGAGAATATCGTAAATTTCTTTTTGGTCGAAAGGATTTTCTTTTTCGTTGTTGTACAAAAATTCGCGTAAAATATTTGCCCTGCCGCGTGTACTTTTGTCCTCGTCGCGTGTTGCCATAAAAGTAGGACAAAGTGTGCCTCCAATTTTTTCGCTTTTCCGGCAATCGCCCGAACCATTGCATTTTTCAATGCTGCGCATGTATCCGTTGTTTTTCGAAAAATTGAAAATGGTATTAATTTTTAAAGTTGGTTTGCCCGGGACAACACGTAAGTTTTCTGTAATCGGTGGAGAATCAATAATTTTTCCGGGGTTGAAAATGTTATTGGGATCCCAGGCCGTTTTCAATTGTTTTATAAGTTTGTAATTGTGTTCGCCCAGCATAAAAGGGATAAACTTTCCACGCACACGACCATCGCCGTGTTCACCACTCATCGAACCCCGGTATTTTTTCACCAGTGCCGCAACGTCGTTCATTAAGGTGTCAAAAATCTCAACATCAGCCGGATCCTTAAAATTAATAAGCGGCCGGAAATGAATTTCGCCGGTTGCAATGTGTGCGTAATAAACACTTTCCAGACCAAGTTTTTTCAAAACCTTTTTAAAATCTGCGATATAATCAGGTAAATATTCCGGCAAAACCGCTGTGTCTTCAATTCCGGGAACCCCTTTTCTGTCGCCGGGAATATTGGATAAAAGTCCAAGTCCTGCAGTTCTTAATGCCCAAACTCGTTTTATTTTATCTTCTCCTGTAACCAGTGGAAAATGATAACCAAGCCCGGCATCACGAAAATCTTTTTCAAGTGCAACAGCTTTTTCAATAAGTTCCTTTTCGGTTTCGAAAGAGAACTCGATCATCAAAAGTGCCCCGGGATCGCCCTTTACAAAAAACCGATTTTTATTTTGTTCTATGTTGGCTTTGGTACACTGCATCACCGTATCGTCCATTAATTCGATGGCGGTTGGTTTGTGTTTTAAAGCAACGAGGTTTCCTCCCAACGATTCTTCCAGCGTATTAAAATGCGCACAAACCAGTCCTTTGTATTTTGGTGGAAGTGGAATAAGATTTAATTTTATTCGGTGCGAAAAAGCAAGTGTCCCTTCCGAACCAGCCAGCAGTTTGCAAAAATTAAATGGTTCGCCTCCTTCAGTAAAAATTTCTGAATTCAATAAAGAATCGATGGCGTAACCCATGTTTCTGCGGGTAAGTTCCGGTGCGGGAAATTTATCACGAATCTCTTTTTGATTTTCAGCATTGGAGAGAATTTCATTTATATTTTCATAAATAGCTTTTTCCAATTTATTTGGATTGCCATTTAATTTTTGCTGAAATTCATTTTTTGATAAAGTTTTGAAAGTGGTTTCTGAACCATCGGATAGAATTGCATCCACTTCTAAAATATGCTCACGCACACTTCCATAAACAATTGAATGTAATCCGCAGGAATTATTTCCCAACATTCCGCCTATCACACAACGGTTCGCCGTTGAGGTTTCGGGTCCAAACTGTAAATCGTGTTCAGCCAAAAATAAATTAAGTTCAGCCAAATTTACTCCCGGTTCAACAATAACATATTTTTCCTCTTTATTGAATTCCAGAATATTGTTCCAGTATTTTGAGATATCAACCACAATTCCGCTCCCAACAACCTGTCCGGCGAGTGAAGTTCCCCCGCCCCGGGGAATTATTGAAGTATTATTTTCACGGGCAAAAGCAATTATCTTTTTAATGTCAGCAAGCGATTTTGGTTTAGTAACGGCCAGCGGCAGTTCTTTGTATTGAGATGCATCGGTTGAATATAAAACACGTTGTACATTATCAACAAAAAGGTCGCCTTCGAGTTGGGATTTGAGTTTATTGAAATCGGGTTGCATGTTCTTTATTTTATCTTATAAAAATAGAAGTAAATTGTAAGTGCAACAAATTTGAGTATAATTTCAGAAATAAATTTTTGATTTAATTATATTAGAATGTTAGACAGTTTTTTTTCGGGACAGAAACAGGATGGCATCCCTCTGAGTTGAAGCAAACTGGGATTATATCCGTAAATAGTTTATGGGGTTTTTAAAATTACGGCTAGCATCGCTTGGAGCGATTCCATCCTTTCGGAATTGGGGCACTACAGAGTGGTTTGATTTAGTCAACAGAAATTAATTGCATATATACTCAAACCAAATAGTTTTTCGGTTTTTATGCTTGTTCTTTTTACCCACAACTTCATTAAAAAACTTTGTAGTAACCTATTACAACGCTGTTTTTTGCTTTGTTGTGAATAAAAATACCTACGCCTAATTTACTCATTAATTTAATTTTTGTAATTGGTTTTCGTGATTTCGCTTTGCTCAATTCCCTGAAACCTATCTGAAATGAGTATATTTGCGTAAAAGAATGGAAATGAAAACAGAAAAAATACAATTTAACGAGATAGTGGAGAAAATATACAAATTGCCACTTGAAATTAAACAGGAATTAAAAAATTTATTGGAAAATAATATTGCCGATGAAAGAAGAGCCGAAATAGCAAAAAATGTGAAGTTAGCTCAAGTAGAAGAAAAGGATGCAAAATTAGAATATTCTTCCGATATGGATAAATTAAAACAAATGATGTAATGGAAGTTGCTTTTAGTACTTCTTTCAGGAAATCGTACAAAAAAAGAATAGAATCCACCAATTTAGAACCATTATTTTGGGAACGATTACAACTATTCATTGAGAATCCTTTTAATATAAATTTGAAAACCCACAAACTATCCGGGAAGCTTCGTGGGGCTTGGAGTTTCTCGATTACATACGATTTAAGAGTTGTTTTTAAATTCACGAAAGATTCTCCTAAAAGAGCAATTTTAATAGATATTGGCAATCATGATGAAGTGTATTAAGTAATAAATTATTATGGTTTAAATTGGGTCATTTAAAATTCAGAATCTTATCTAGTTTTAGAATCACTTCATCCACATTCTCTTTCCAAAAACATAGCGGTGGTTTCGATTTAATTACATTATCGAATGGTCCATCTGTGCCAACTAAAATATGATTTCCCCGGAGTTTGTTTTTGACTTTTTGTGCCAGTTCCGTGTCGGGTTCCAAAGTCAGACGGTTTTTCACAAATTCAAAACCTATAAATAATCCAGAGCCTCGAACATCGCCAATACACTCGTATTTTTGTTGAAGTTTTGCTAATTCCTGCAAATAATAATCACCCACTAGTTTGGCGTTTTGTTGCAACTTTTCTTCATCCATTACATCCAGAACTGCCTGACCAATTGCACACGAAACCGGGTTGCCACCAAAAGAGCTGAAAAACTCCATTCCGTTGTTAAAAGCTTCTGCAATTTCGTCTGTGCAAACCACTGCTCCCATCGGATGCCCGTTTCCCATGGGTTTGCCAAGAATTACAATATCCGGAATTACTTGGTGTTGTTCAAAACCCCAAAATACATCTCCCAAACGTCCGAACCCGGTTTGCACTTCGTCGGAAATACAAACGCCTCCCTGACTTCGAATGGCAGCATAAATTTCTTTTAAATAATTTTTGGCAAGCGGAACTTGTCCGCCGCAACCAATAATTGGTTCAGCGATAAATGCTGCAATTTTTTCTTCTGAAGTATTGATTTGTTGATTGGCATCTTTTGCATAAGAAAGTCCGGCGTTTTCATTTCGGAATTCACCACGATATGAACCCGGAATTGGCAAACACAAAACATTTTCCGTTGCGCCTTTTCCTCCTTTTCCTGCAAATTTATAATGACTTATTTCAATTACCGATTGCATATTTCCATGGTAACCGTGTTCAACAGCAGCAACCCGGTTTTTAACCGTAAAATTTCGAGCCAATCGAAGTGCCAAATCACTGGCTGCACTTCCAGAGTTTACAAAGAAAACCTTACTAAGTTGGGAAGGGAATTTCTTTAATAAATTTGTGGAATATTCATTTAATTGATCGTACAAATAGCGGGTGTTGGTGTTGAGTCTTGCCATTTGTTTTTGCCCGGCTTCAATTACTTTTGGGTGCGAATGTCCAACGTGTGGAATATTGTTGTAGGCATCTAAATAACTGTTTCCATATTTATCAAACATATATTGGAAAGCAGCACTTTCCATGTAAATGGGTTTTTTATAACTAACAGAAAAAATTGAACTGACTGATTTAAAACGTTCTGAAGAAGCTTCCTCAATAGTTTTTACTTTTGGAATTTCAAAACCACAAGCTAAGCTGAATTCATTTCGGGCGTGAATGGGATTTATTGTTACCCATAAGCGTAACATCTCCCAGGCAGGTTTTTCGCTGATTTGGATGTAAGTATTTTCAGGCCGCTGAATTCTTTCGAAGGCAGAATTACTTGCACTGGTACACAAACGTGCTGCAATTAACCAGTATAAAATATCGATCTCCTTCTCTTTTAAAGGAAGAATTTTATGGTACTCTGAAATAACCGGGATTGCCCATTTTATTGGGTCATCTTTCCCCAGCAATGAATAAGCCAATGCAATTGCCAGCTCGTTTATTATTTGCGAATAACTGAGATCACCAAAATCAATTAATCCTGAAACCTGATTGTTTTGTGTTAATGTATTCCATTCGTTTACATCGCCATGAATGATTTGTTTACGAAGACTGGGTAAAACCGGAATTACATTAGCTTTAAACTGCTGAAAAAAGTAAGTTGCAATTTTTCTGTCTATCGGATTAGCAATGTGTTTTACATATTCCTCGTTCAGCAAAAAATGTTGTAAATCCCATTTAAATTGCCGGGCTTCAATTACATAATTTCGGAAATCTTTAAGTTGCAAATCCATTTCAGCCACAAACTTTCCGAACGATTTAAAAAGCTCCAATGAATGTTCTGCATCACCTAAAAATTCTCCCTCAAGATAAGTTAACAAACGAGCAACTTTTTTAGAGTTTTCTTGCTTAAAAAGAGTTAGTAATTCGTTATTTACGTTTTGAATTGGATTTGGAAATTTATCGTTTTTACTTTTTTGAAGGTGAAATAAAGCTTTGTTTTCGGCTTCGGCAAAATCAACTTCCTCTTTTTTGTCAGGATAAACTTTTAAAATATATTTTTCTGTTTTCGTTTCAACTTTGAAATTTACAATGTCGTAGCCAACCAGTTTTTGAATTTTAGGATTATTGAGATTGTATTTTTCTGATAAAGTTGTTTTCATGTATAAGTAGCTCTGGTTTTATCTAAAATATAATCCCGATGACTCTCCCTCTTCTCCCTCTCTTCGAGAAGAGAGGGACGATAATGTCGAAGATATTATCAGGGTGAGTAATCCTGAATTAGATTAAAATAAGTACCATTTATTTCTTTCTGCTGCAAATTAGTTTTTATGAAGGTTTCTTTCAAAATAGTTATATTTCATATTACATGTTTCATTCGACTAATATTGTTTTCAATTTTTACCGGTATCTTCTAAAAAAACTGTTGAGTTCGCCTGTTAACTGATTATAAATTGGTTTTGTAAATTCAATAAATAAATCCTGTTCCGGCGGCAATGGAACTACTTTCCGTTTTGTAATTTGAACCTGTTTTTCATTGAGTGCTTCAATATCTCCGGCAAAAATTGCGTAATCGTTTACCCAGGTAAAAGAGCCGGGAATCAGATTGTCGCGTAATAAGTCGTTACTGTTGGAATCGACAATTTTAAAGTTTAGCTGCCCGCCCGAAACCACTTTGTCGGTATAAGTTTTTAGTTTTGCCGAATAAATTTTGTATTCGACTTTTGTCGTGTCTTGTATATTTATTTCCACCGTTTTTTTTACTTCTTCTTCTTTTTCGTTTCGTGTTAAATTACCTACAGAAAAATCGAAAAACTCCATCCTGACAATATAATCGGGTCGCTCGATCTTATTTGTTTCTGCTTGTTGTGGCGATAAAAAATTCACAAATCCTTCTTTGGGATACCTGTTGTTTAGGAATTCAAAAACCTGGTTGTAGAAGAACTCAGAACTTAATTTATATTTTCGGGTATTTACAGTAACTGCCTCAACAATAACTTTTAATGTCGCAATTTCTTTCGAGATTTCCATCTTCTGAATGACATCTTTAAAACCCGGTATTAATTCGTTAGCAATAAAAAAATGATCGAAAGCGAAACGTGCAGTTTCCCTCGTATTTTGGTCTAATTCAACAAGTCCGGCATTGTATCTTTCTTCGGCCGCTTTTTCTAAGGCCATATTTAATTCCGATGAATACGATTTAGGATTGGGAATAATTTTACGTGCCGCCGGAGTGGTCCTGATTAAATCGGATAAGTGATTTACCTGTTGCATCATTTCAACAGCCACTCCCCATTTAAATAAACCATTTGATGTAAGCGCAAGATCTAATTCTTCCTGCGACCATTTTATGGCTAAGGGATAGCCCTCACTTAATACCTGGACGGCCTTTTTGTTGTCTGGATCAGATTTTAGCCTTTCAACTGCTTTTGTAACTGCGGAGAAATAATCTCCTTTTTGTAAAGCTTTTTTACCGGTTGCACATGATAATACAAGTGTTGCAATAACAATAAGGGAAAAATAATTTTTGTACATATTTATGATTTATTGTTTACACAAATTTAAACTTTTAAAAATAGGGTTAGATGATTTTTTGTATAAAGATAAAGAAGTCGTCCAATTTCTTTCATGCTTTTGTATCGTATCTCCGTTCACGATTTGAAATCGGTGTGAAGTTTGTCAAAACTCTCTTATTTATATTCATGAAGCCCGGAGTCTGATTGTTAATTTTGCTATCCGTCCTTTAAAAGGGACGGCATAGGATATTTCTACAATAACAATAATAAAAATGCAACTATCTAGTGTTTTTATTTTCCTTTGCCGTTGGCTTCAGCCAACGGACTAATTACAAATACAACAACTGCCCAATCTCTTTCATGGCTTCAGTAGCTTTCATTTCCAGGAAAATATCGGTAATTGTATCTGTAAAATGCGATGGTTTGATGTTTATTTCGATAATTTTTGCTCCATGCTCTTTTGCTTTTACAGGAATATCGGCAGCGGGCAAAACTTCGGCGTTTGTTCCAATTATCAACAAGACATCGGCTTTTTCAGCCTCTTCAAACGAACGTTTTTTTGCAAAATGAGGAATTGGTTCGTTAAAAAAAACCATGTCGGGTTTTAAAATTCCTTTGCAAATGTAGCAGGTTGGCGGCAGGTAATTCAGGTCGGCAAAACTCATATCGAATTCAGAACTGCACTCGGTACAAACCAATTGTTTGTATGTTCCATGCAATTCGTAAACATATTTGCTCCCTGCTTTTTGGTGAAGATGGTCGATGTTTTGAGTAATAATTGTTTCAAGGAAACTGCGTTTTTCCATTTTTGCCAATATTTCGTGCGCAGCGTTCGGTTCTGCATCGCCTAAATTATCATAAAAAATCTCCTTTATTTTCTGCCACGATTGAAAGGGTTTCTTTTTGAAAAATTCAATTTCCAGGAAATTAGGATTAGTTTTATTCCAAAGTCCGTTTTCGCCCCGAAAAGGGGGAATTCCACTTTCAACAGAAATGCCGGCTCCTGTGAAAGCAACAGCATATTTTGCTTTTCGGATGAGGTCGGCAGCCTGTTTAAGTTTAGTGGAATTCATTTTAAAAAAATAGGAGATTGTTTCAAAAGTCGAAATTACGTCATTCTGAATAATTTCAGAATCCAAATGAATTGAATATGAAATATGCAGATCCTGAAACAAGTTCAGGATGACGAGTCAATATTTTTTTGAAACAACCTCAATTGTTATTCGTTTTCAAAAATATCTTTATTAACTGAAACTGTTGTGTCTTCATTAAACCGTATTTTGAAATTCAGCTTACGGAAAACCGAAATCATTGGTTTGTTATCTTTTGTAGTTTCAGCAGCCAATTTTTTTATCCCCCTCGATTTTGCTATTTCCACACAGTAATTAGTAATTATAAAACCTAATTCTTTTTTCTGCCATGCATCAGTAATTAATATTGCGAATTCCATTATTTCAACGTCCGGATCGGCAATTAACCGTCCAACACCAATTAGTTTTTTTTGTCCTTCTTCTTCAATTTCTGCAACAATGGCTATTTCCCTGTCATAATCGATGAAACAGAATTGTGATGCAATTTCATGCGAATCGAAATAGAAATCGTAACGGAAACGGTGATAAATCGATTCTTTTGAACAACTTGCCAGCAACTCCAACCACAATGGTTCGTCTTCAGGTTTTATTGGCCGAAGTATAATTTCAGTACCATCGTTTAAAGTTGCTTTTTTTATCAGGCTTTCCGGATAAGGACGTAATATCAGGTGGGAGTATTCTTTTGCTGGTTTTTCCAATAATTCTTCGTCAACTACAATTCGGGCATCCAGGGCTATTACATCTTCTGCAGTTACTATTAAAGGATTGATATCTAATTCTGCAATTTCGGGATAATCTGCCGCTAAATACGACATTCTGATTAAGGCTTCAATCAATTTATCGATATTTTTTGGTGTATCCCCACGGTATCCCTGGAGTAAAGGATAGATTTTTAACGATTTCAGCATTTGGTGGGCCAACTGCTCATTTAATGGTGGAAATTCCAACCGTTTGTCTTTAAACAATTCAGCCGATGTTCCACCCATCCCAACCAACATAACAGTACCGAAAATTGGATCTTTTTTAGTTCCCACAATAAGTTCAATGGCATCTTTTGTATCAACCATAATCTGAACGGTTACACCATCAATTCTTGCATCGGGTCGTTTTTCGGCGGCGGTTTTTACCATGTTTCGGAAAGTGGCACGTACCATTTCTTCGTTTTCAATATTTAAAGCTACCCCACCCACGTCCGATTTATGGGTGATATCGGGTGAATAAATTTTTAATACTACCGGGTATCCTTTTTGTTCTGCAATTGCAACAGCCTCATCTTCAGTTGCTGCAGGCGCAGGATGCGTTGTTTTAATACCGTAATCGTTTACAAGCATTTTTGAATCATCCTCATTCAAAATTTTTGCCTTTGGAAAAACTTCTCTCAAATATTTTTTGCGTAACTCATGTCTGTCGTACTGGAAAGACACAGGTACTTCTTTTGGTGTTTCATACAACATTTCCTGATTTTGCGAGTAATCAGAAAGTGTCATAAAAGCTCGGATTGCCTGTTCAGGAGTAGTAAAACTTGATATTCCGGCCTGGTTAAAAACATGGATACCTTCTCTCATACTTGCACCACCTAACCAACCTGCCATTATCGATTTTGTAGTATTGGCTGCTAATTTTGAAATGGCCAGGGCTGTTTCTGTTGGTGCTGTCATTGCCTGTGGAGTTAAAAGAACAAGTACAGCGTCCACATTTTCATCTTCCATAACAATTTGGGTTGAACGGGCAAAACGTTCCGGAGTGGCATCCCCAAGCACATCGATTGGATTACCATGCGACCAAAAAGGAGGCAAATAATCATTTAATCGTTGCATGGTTTTATCTGAAAGTTTTACAAGTTTTCCTCCCGAAGAAATTAAGGAGTCGGTTGCCATTACTCCGGGGCCACCCGCGTTGGTCACAATTGCAAGGCGGTTTCCTTTTGGAATTCGGCGACGGCCTACTAAATCGGTAAAATCAAAAATATTCCCAAAGTCAAAAACACGAGCCAAACCTGCCCTGCGAAAAACTGCGTCATATATTGAATCTTCAGAAGCGAGGGCTCCAGTGTGTGATGCCGCCGCGGCAGCAGATTCGGGGAAACGCCCCGATTTATAAACGATAATTGGCTTTTCGCGGGAAAATGCACGGGCTGCTGACATAAAAGTGCGGGCATTTGTTAACGATTCAACATACAAAACAATAGATTTTGTATTTGGATCTTGTCCGAAATAATCGATTAAATCGCCAAAATTAACATCCATCGAGTTTCCAATAGAAACAAAATAGGAGAAACCAATGTTTGAATCGGCTGCCCAGTCAAGTACTGAAGTACACAATGCTCCCGATTGTGAAATAAATGCAACGTGTCCTTTTTTTGGCATTCCGTCGGCAAAACTTACATTCATGTTTAACCCAGGCACTAAAATCCCTAAACAATTAGGGCCTATGACGCGCATATCGGGGAATTTAGACTTTTCGGCTAAAACCTGAGCTTCAAGAGCTTTTCCCTCTTCTCCCGATTCTTTAAAACCGGCCGACATTATTATCACTCCATTAATACCAGCTTCTCCACAATCTTTAATTAATTGTGGAACCCATTTTGCTGCCGTCATAATAACTGCCAAGTCAGGTGTTTTAGGCAGGCTTTTTACATCGGGATAACATGGGATTCCAAATACTGCTTCGCGCTTTGGATTAACGGGATAAACCACTCCGTTAAATCCGCCTCCAACTAAATTCCGCAGGGTAATTCCCCCAACACTATCGGGATTATTTGAAACACCGATTAAAGCAATTCTTTTGGGTTTGAAAATACTGTTTAATTTCTTGATGGCCATTATAAATATTTTTGAGTTTCTGAATTAAATGAACTTGTTTTTTGTGGATACAAAGTTGAATGAATTTGCTTACAAAATACATGAAAAAAAATCATGTTAGAAAAATTTAATCATTTGTTTTGAAATTTAGTACGAAAGGTTAAAGTTTACTTAAAACCAGAATATTATACAGATTAATTTTGGAGAATAGTTGAGAAAACAACAAGCAATTGTTACCATTGTTTAGTATGTAAATTTATTGTCCCATAAAAAAGGCTCACTTCATAATTCGGGTTGGTTTTGTTTTTAAGCATAAATTTTAGCAA
>JABGRN010000055.1 GCA_018648265.1 Prolixibacteraceae bacterium
ATGCCGATACTACAACAAAGGAGTATGCTGAGTAAAACGAAAGTATGCGACATTTAGTTGTTAAATCGGTATAGCTACTTATTTAGGAATATTCTAATCCATAATTCCATGTTGTTTAGTGTACTAAAATGAAATTAAAAGCGATTAAGCAAAACACTTCGATATATCACCGGCTAGAAATTAGTCTAAACTGAGCAGAAGACTAAAATCCTAAACAAAACCATATTGACAGATAAGACTTAAAAATTTCTTAGAGAATCTCTTTATCATTATAATTTGGTAAATTGAGCTTCTTTCTAAAAAGTTACTGCGATGAGAATAATTTTAACAGTTCTTTTTCTTATAATAAACTTTGGGGAATGGCAAAGTGAGAAAGTAAAAATCCTAATAATTGGAGACTCAATTTCAATTGCTTACACACCTTTTGTGCAGGAGGCATTGTCGGATAATGCGATTGTGGTACACAGTCCGGGGAATGCTCAACATTCAGGAATCGGCCTTGCAAAACTAGACGAATGGATAGGAGAAGAACAGTGGGATATTATTCAGTTTAATTGGGGTTTGTGGGATATTTGTTACCGTCATCCCGATTCTGAAATACAGGGGAATCGCGATAAAATTAATGGCACCCAAACCTTTTCGTTAAAAGAATACAGGGCGAATTTATCAGAACTTGTAAAACGCCTTAAAAAGACCAATGCAAAACTCATATTTATAACTACATCGTATGTTCCCGAAGGGGAGGCCGGACGTTTTTCCGGTGATGAAATTAAATTTAACAAAGTAGCCAAAAAAGTAATGTGGGGAAACGATATTTTAGTGAACGATATACACAGGGCTTCAAAAAATATCCATTTAAAACATGCAAAGGCACCTGATGATGTTCATTACACAAAAGAAGGCTCCCAAATGCTGGCTGTTGAAATTGTTAATTTTCTTAAAAAAGAAATTTAAAAGTAATATTGTGAAAACTATTTGTCTATTAATTGTATCATTTTTTTTCTGTGGAATAATAAGTAGTGCTCAACAGAAAATGGTAAAAGAACAAACTGTTCGTGTATTAACTTTTAATATTTTACATGGAGCAACTACAAAAGGGGATTTTAATTTAGATGCAATTGCCTCAGTGATTTTAAAAACTAATCCCGATTTGGTGGCATTGCAAGAAGTTGATTTTAAAACAAATCGGGCAAAAAAGTACGATTTAGCAACGGAACTTGGCTGGCGGACAAAAATGGCTTCCTTATTTGGCAAAGCGATGAATTATGATGGTGGTGCTTATGGAGAAGGCGTGCTTACCAAAATGCCCATTATTGCCAGTCGCAATGTACCACTGCCACACTCTCCGGGCAACGAACCGAGGGCTGCACTTGAAGTTACAGTGGAATTAGATTGGGGTGATACAATTTGTTTTATTGGCACTCATTTGGAACACCAACGCAATAGTCCCGATCGTGTTGACCAGACAAAAGAAATCAACCGGGTATTTCTTTCCAATAAATTCCCTACAATTTTAGCAGGCGATTTAAACGATATCCCGGAAAGTGAAGCCATTTCAATCCTAAAAAAATATTGGATCGATACTTTTGGTGAAAACCCGAAACCAACATTTTCGTCTGCAGATCCACGACGAAAAATCGATTATATTTTTTACAGGCCAGTAAACCAATGGGAAGTTATTGAAAACAAAATAATTTGCGATACTATTGCGTCCGATCACTGTGCGGTGCTTTCGGTCTTAAAATTTGTGAAATAATATTTACCGTTTTTATTTATCTTTTACAAGCCTGACTGAGAAACCAAAATCCAACTCACCATCGATTCTAAAAACTTTTGGGGAAGCCGAAGATAAACCCCTAAAATAGCCATAAGTTCCGTTTGGAGTAACATTGGGGGTTGATGTCCACCAGGCTCCGCCAACTCCAATTCCAATTGGGAAAGGTGTACCTCCAAAATCCAAAGTTCCACGAACGCCGGCCGGCAATGCCCCAAAACAAACTTCATCGGTTCCCGGGAAAAGTGAATCTTCCCATTCTCTGCAATATTTTAATTTGGTTCCCTGGTCGGTTCCCCTTAAACCCAAATTATCAATTTCGTTTTGAGACATACCCAATTCACTTTCCATCTTTTTCCATTCTTCGTCGGTAGGCAAACGCCAGCCATTCCCGATACTTTCGGCTGCTGATTTAGCTGCTTCCCAATTATAAAGCACACCAAATTTTTTAAAATTCTCAGTAGTTTTTGCTTCGGCTACAATATTCCCATCATAATTATACACGTAATAACGCGGATCGATCCTCGAACTATCCTGAAAATGATTTACTGAAGGTAAAAATGCTAAGTTTTCGGCTAACCAGATTTGGTCTCCAATTTCAATGGTTTTGTAAACCTTGCCATCGCGTGGGTCGGAATATGTTTCATACTTACAATCGTTACATTCGGTAATAAATGAAACTATATTAGCAGATGAAGTCCCTTCGCTGTTTGTGGCAAATGCAACAACAAAATACTCAGTTCCCGGGTCGAGGTTTGTAAGATTCAATTTTAAGGTGTCAAAACCATTCATCACAATTTCCGGAATGGTGTTTAATAAATTTTCAGAATCTGTTGAAAGATAAAATCCGCTTTCGGTAATTTCCGCACCACCATCATCCAGAATCTGCCCTGATAATGTAGCATTTGTTGCTGTAATATTTTTTACCGCATAAGTTTCAACTTGTGCAATCCCCGACAAAGTGGTGAATTCAATTTCTTCACCATAACCAACGCCTTCACTATTAATTGCATAAGCTTTTACATAATAAGTTTGACCAGGATTTAAACCACTTACGAGTTTTAAGAATTCGCCTAAACCTGCACCGGCTATAATTTTAGTTTTGCTTGTGTCTATTCCAGTTTGCATCTCATAGTAAAATCCCCGTTCGGTAATTTCTTCGCCGCCATCGTCAACTACAAATCCATGAAATGATGCTGAAGTATTGTCGATATCGGTAATGTCGTTTGTTATTACAATTGGTAATTCGCTTGGGAAATTAAATAACAAACTATTTACATAGTTGCTTTTATTTTTATCGGCCACGGCAACAATCCGGTAAAAAAATGCAGAACCAGGTTGATAAATTGTATCTGTAAATTCTCTTTTTTCTTTTTCAACTAATTTTGTTGAAATGTTGTTCCAGTTAATACTATCTGTACTTCGTTCGATTGTAAAACCGTCGAAATGTTTTTCGTATTGTTGCCATTTCAATAATACTCCCTCCAATGATTTTTCTGCTGTCAGGTTTTCCGGGCTCCAGATTTCCGGTGGGCAATCAGAATCGTATGGGTTTATCCAGTCGCGTGTACAAGAAAAAATTGCAAGGCTCATTAAAAAAGCAAAAATATATATTAATCGTTTTCTCATTTTTTAAAATTTATAAACAAAACTTAATCCCGATCCCTGGTTAACCATTTGATATTGAATCGCCAGATCATTCATTTTGTTTTTATGTTTTACCTGAATAATTACACCGGTTGCCCCCAAAACCCCGGCAAGGCCAAAAGCAATATTACCCAGCATGTCGTAGGTTTTTATTTTTGAATGCTGATTATTTGCTTCATTTGTTTCCGATAGCGAAGGATACTCGTCGTACAAGGCATTAGATTTCAAGTAAGATAAAGCACCTCCGGTAGCAGAAACCCCGGCAGCCACAAACCACCAGTTCATCCATTTTTCTTTTTCGGGTTTAAAAGTTGGTATCGGCGTTTCAATTATTTTTTCCTCGAAAAACGAATTAACAATTAAATCGGCAACCACTTTTGCATTAATAATCGTATTTGTTTTTGTAAAACCATCGGCGGCCATATTCCAGATAATTTTTTTGTTTTCGCCCGGTTGGATATTATTGCCAACATCACCAAAAATAGTTTTTGTATCGATAATATTTCCGGTAGAATCCATAACTTCAATATGTACATTATTCAGTGGAACCTCTCCGACAATGGTGAAATTTATGATTAAACTATCACGCGATTTACTTAATTTGATTGAAGTATTTTCTATGGTTGAAACCTGTGCTTGAAGTTGAAAAAGTATCAGGCTAAAAATAATCAGTACAATAAGTTTCTTCATTTTTTAATATTATTTAGGGATGATACTTCCAAATGCATCATGAATTACTATTTCGATTGAAACTCTGCGGTATTTCCCCCCCTTAAAATCACTTACCAAAGCTTTGTAGAAAAATTTATTTTGAGTAATCCAAAATTTTTCAATATTCTTCAAAATATAGTTTTTAACGGAGTAGGCACGAATAAATGCCAGTTGATAATTGCTTTGAATATCAGTTTGTTCATTAATTTTATAACGGATTGTACTTCCTGTAACTTCACATTCTTCATTTATTTCAGGACCAAATTCCCCGTTGTATTCAATAACTCCCCTGAGGGCTACCGCATCTGCATTCCCCTGTATTGTAAACGATATTTTTTGCCCGGCATTTGTATATTTTGCCAGTTGTCCATTCATGGTTTTTTTTATGATTGAAAAGGTAACCAGGGCAGCATTCGACTGTTCAACCCGATATTCCCCCAAGGGGAAATCATCGGTTTGAAATTTCATTGTATCATTTTTCAATGAATATTCATATATAACTTTTAAGTCTAAAACATCATCTCCAATCACCTCTAAACTAACATCGGTTATTACATTGTCGCTGATGAACTGCTGGTTTTGCATGTCGGCAACATAATCGCGTAAATCCCGTTTCATGCTGGTTTCAACATTTCTGATCTCCTTTTTGATTTCCTCTTTTGTAGGAATATGTAAAAAAATAGTCTGACCGGAAATTTTAACCGTGTCAGACTTAACTATTTTTTGAGCTAAAAGAGCTGTTGAAATCAAAAGAAGGTAAATCAATAAAACTGCTTTTTTTGAGAAAGTCATATTGCTAATTGTATTGTTTTTGATCTTTGCAAAATATGGAATTAATATAAAACAGCAATTTGTTGAACTATTGAGTTTTCAACAGTTTTTTCAACTTTGGCCTAAATGTTTATGCCAATACGCAATAAAACTTCTTAAAATGCAATGTTATTAACATTGTGAAACTTAAGCCTCCAGATTAATGGGTGTGGCGGTTTCCAAACCGCCATTAAAAAATTGCGAATCGGAACTCGCATCACCCAGTTTTACAAATCAATTTTTTCTAACAATACTCCGGAACTTCTTCGTACACTTTCTCCGTAAATGTAATTCCGTAATTTTTTAATTCATTTAAAACAAGTTCATAAATATTTTTATGCGTTGGAATGTACATTCCTTTCAAATTCAATTTTCCGGTTAATACTAATTTTGCTGCAATTGCCAATGGCAAACCTACTGTTTTCGACATGGCAGTGTGCTCGCTATTTTCTCCGATAACTGCAAGCGAACTGGTAAGTTTTACTTTTTTGTTGAGACTTGAATCGTGGTAGATAAATTTATGCCACATCACAATCATATCTTTATCATCGGACTGAAGTTGCCACTTTTGTTTTAAAATGTGTTCCAATACTTGTGCCGGCGTTGCGCGTTTTAGCCTAATTTTGGTGTCATCGAAAATACCCAGCCAATTTAATTTATAGATAATATCCGAATCCTGATCGATGTGCATCGCACGATACAATTTCAAATCCACCGAATCGGTTGACTGAAAATATAGAAATGAATTAATGAACTCGCAATTTGTCATGTTTTCGATATTCTCCAAATAATAAGAATCGTCGGTTGCACCCAATTGAACAAACACATCCCATGCACGGCAATAGCCAGGACGGCGTAGTGTTCCACGAAAAATTGTGGGAATTCCCTGCAAATTGTATTTTTCGATGTAGTTAAGCGAATCCCGGTTTGCATAACCTTCAAACATGCCAAAACCTTCAATGTCAATAATTTCTGTTCTTCTGAAAAGCCGGTTATACGGAATATATTTAAACTTGCCATTTTGAATAAATTTTGCCGGTCCGTCTTGTCCAGCGAGAACTACATTTCTCGGGTTCCAGCTAAATTTATAATTCCACGGATTGTTATCCGATTCAGGCGCAACCAGCCCGCCTGTAAAAGATTCGAAACATTGCAAATCGTGACCTTCCTTTTTAATTTCGTCGATTATCTTCATTGCCGACATGTGATCGAGTCCGGGATCTAAACCACATTCATTTAAAAAGAAAAGGCCCTTTTTTAGCACATCCTGCTCAAAAGTTTTTAATTCTTTTGTTTCATAGGAAGCGGTTAGCAGGTTTTTTGAAAACGTCACACAAGACTGTGCCACAAATTTATGAAAACGAGCGGGTAACATTGAAATTACCAAATCGGCATTTTTTACCTCTGAGTCACGGGCAAGCTCATCTTTTACATCCAAAATCGAGTAACTGATTCTTGAATGATCTTCTTTCCCATTTACTTGAACATCAACAACTTTTATCTTCCAATTAAATTCATTGGCATTGTCGGAGAGATATTTAATTAATGTGTTACTTGAACGACCCGCTCCGAAAATTAAAATATTTTTCATTCTGTACTTATTACAATCTTATATTTTACATTGATAATAATTTCACGCTTCAGCCCTTTCAGGGCTTTATTCACGTTGAGCATTTCTACATAGGGCTTTGCCCTATGCTTTTAACTTTCGCCCCGTTGGGGCAATCTTTTTCAACTGTTTGTTAAATATTTTGATCCAATAATCTTCCTTTTTTATAGGTTGAACAAACATGCTAAATATTATTCAAAAACATTTATAGTTTTCGTGTGTCTGATAAGAAAATTCCAAGAATGAGGCTTTCGCAGTTTTGAAAATAAGGAGTTTACTATTGTAATCGACTGTTTTCAAAACAAGAGTAACGAAATTATTGGGATTTGCTTGCAGACATGAGTTAAACGTTAAACTCTATTCCTTGCGCAAGAGGAAGTTCAGTTCCGTAGTTAATTGTATTTGTTTGTCGGCGCATGTATGCTTTCCATGCATCGGAACCGGATTCCCGTCCGCCGCCAGTCTCCTTTTCACCACCAAAAGCACCACCAATCTCAGCTCCCGAAGTACCAATATTTATATTTGCAATTCCACAATCAGAACCTTCTTGCGAAAGGAATTTTTCTGCCTCCAACATATTTGTTGAAAACAATGCCGATGACAAACCTTGTGGTACATCGTTTTGAATTCGAATTGCTTCTTCCAAATCGGTGTATTTTATCAAATATAAAAGTGGCGCGAAAGTCTCTTCCTGAACAATCTCGAAATGATTCTCCACCTCGGCAATACATGGATTTACGAAACAACCAGATTCGAAGCCTTCTCCTTCTAAAGACTCGCCACCAACTATAATTTTACCACCTTCAGCTTTAACTTTTTCTATTGAATTCTGAAAATCCTGAACAGCATATTTGTCAACTAGCGGACCAACCAATGTTTTAGAATCGAGTGCATTCCCAATTGGCAACTTCTTGTAAATAGCTACTAATTTTTGTTTGATTTCCTCATAAATTGAGGTGTGAACAATTATTCTTCGTGTTGATGTGCAACGTTGTCCGCAAGTACCAACAGCACCAAAAACCACGGCTCGAAGTGCCATTTCCATGTCAGCATTTGGCGTAATAATTATTGCGTTGTTACCTCCCAATTCCAAAATAGACCTTCCCAGACGTTCGCCAACCAAACGACCTACTTTTTTTCCAATTGGTGTTGAGCCAGTAAACGAAATTAAAGGAACATCTTTATTGCTGAAGAATTCGTCGCCTAAATCTCTAGAACTTGCAATAACTAAATTCAAAACTCCTTCGGGCACATCGTTTTCTTTTAAAACATTTGCAACAATATTGTGTACAGCCACCGCGCACAACGAAACTTTCGACGAAGGTTTCCAAACAACAACATCGCCAGCAATTAAGGCAATCATTGCATTCCATGCCCAAACCGCCACCGGAAAATTAAATGCCGAAACAACACCAACAATTCCAAGCGGGTGATATTGGTCGTACATCCGGTGTTTTTCGCGTTCTGAGTGCATAGTAAATCCATACAACTGACGCGATTGGCCAACTGCAAAATCGCAGATGTCAATCATTTCTTGCACTTCACCCAAACCTTCCTGGTAAATTTTACCCATTTCGTAGGATACCAATTTTCCCAGGGGCTCTTTGTATTTTCGAAGTTCCAATCCAATTAGCCTCACAATTTCGCCACGTTTTGGAGCGGGAACCATTCGCCACTTTTCAAAAGCCCCTTTTGCGGTATCAATTATTTCTTTGTAATCTTTTGGAGTTGCCAGATTTATTTCTGCAATTAATTTACCATCCGAAGGCGAAAATGATTGAATTGCTTTTCCCTCTGTTTCTTTCCAATTCGTTCCTGTACTTGCACCGCTATTTACTTTTCCGATGCCTAATTCTTTTAATACTTCGTTCATTTTTGTCTGTTTTATTTATAATTTATGTTATTGTCTTCTATTCTTTCAAATTACTATTTTATCTCTTTTTAATTGCACCATGCTTTAGCTTGGTTTTTATACAACCAGGTGCTGAATTCTGGCTTTAGCCTTAAATTTTTCTTTTAATATCTTTAACTATTAACGGCTAAAGCCGTGTTTATTTTGCTTTCATCATCACCGCCCTAAAGGACGGTGCTAAACAGATTCTCATTAAATAATTTAAACCTTTTCCAGCACCATTGAAATTCCTTGTCCAACACCAATGCACATTGTACAAAGTGCATATTTTGAATCGGAATTTTGCAACTGATAATAAGCTGAAGTTATCAATCTGGCTCCCGACATTCCCAGTGGATGCCCTAAAGCAATGGCTCCTCCCAGCGGATTTATTCTTTTATCGTCATCGTCTAAACCAAGCTCGCGGATACAGGCAAGAGCCTGTGATGCAAATGCTTCATTTAATTCAATAATCCCCATTTCGTCAAGTGACATTCCCAGTCGCTTTAGTAATTTTTTTGTAGCGGGTACTGGCCCAATTCCCATAATACGGGGTGGGACTCCTGCTGCTTGCGTTCCTAAAATTTTAGCTTTTGGGGTCAAATTGTACTTTTTAACGGCTGCTTTCGAAGCCAATATAATTGCAGCCGCTCCATCGTTGATTCCCGAGGCATTACCTGCCGTAACTGTTCCATTTTCCCTTGTTACAGGTTTCAAAGTAGCAAGTTTTTTTGTTGACGATAAACGGGGATGTTCATCTTTGTCAACAATAATTGGTTCTCCTTTTCTCTGTGGAACTGGAACGGGGATAATTTCATTTGAAAGTTTACCATTTTTTTGAGCTTTTGCCGCTTTCAACTGGCTATTGTGCGCAAAGTAATCCTGGTCTTCCCGGCTTATATTATATTCATCAGCCAGATTTTCTGCGGTTTCTATCAACGGGTCTGTTCCAAATACATTCTGGAATTTTTTATTTACAAATCTCCAACCAATGGTTGTATCATATATTTCTGCAGCTCTTGAAAATGCTGAAGTTGCCTTTGGCATTACTAATGGCGCCCTCGACATACTTTCAACACCGCCGGCAATAATAAGATCTGCTTCGCCCGACATAATTGTTCTTGCTGCCATTCCTACAGCTTCCATGCCGGAGCCGCATAAACGGTTTACGGTAACACCAGAAACAGTTTCCGGAAAACCTGCCAACAAAAGTGACATACGGGCAACATTCCGATTGTCCTCGCCAGCTTGATTCGCACAACCATATATCACATCGTCAATGGCAACCTTGTCAATTTGTGGATTTCTTTCAATTAAAACCTTCATAGGAATAGCTCCTAAATCATCTGTTCGTACCGATGAAAATTCCCCACCGTATTTTCCAACAGGAGTTCGTATCGCGTCACAAATAAAAACTTCATTCATATCTTTTAATTTTTTTGTACCCCCCGTTCTCGCCTCATCCCGCCAAGCGGTCTTGCGGCTCAAACTGTCCCCCTCAATTGAGGGGGACAGTTGAGGACAGTGGAACGGCTCGACCGTGACACTTCCAAAACAGGGGGTAACTTGATTTAATTATCATACAGTATGCAATAATTATTTTGCCTTAAATATTTCATCTCATCATAATTATATTTTTTAAAAGTATTCAATGGAACTCGCAGAATAATGATTCTCCTGTGTGCCAATATTTGCCATACTCGTTTCATATTATCAATTATATAATTCTTCAATTTTAGGTTTAAGAGCTTTAAATGCATTCAGCAAACCTTCTGTTAGTTTGTCTATTTCTTTTTGTGTCATTACAGTTGAAAGCATGCAGGAAAATGTATTTATCATTAGAATATTTTCCTTACAATACATGAAATCAAGAAGTTCTTTTATTACATCATTAACTTCTTTAGTCTGATATGTTTCGCGATATGTATTCGGCGGTGTTGACCTCAAATGCATTCGAAACATTGAACCGGCTCCGGTAATTGAGACCGGCACATCAACAAGCTTTATAACCTCATGAATCTGGTTAATGGCTTTTTGGGTCAAGGCATTTAATTTCTGAACTGCCTCGCTGTCGAAAAATTCCATGGCTTTGTAACCGGCTGTCATTGTAATAGGATTAGCTGAGAAAGTTCCGGAATGAGGGAATAATATTTTTCTTTGATGGGGGTCGAAAACTTTCATCACATCGGCCCTGCCCGCAACAGCTCCTACAGGGAAACCACCCCCAATTATTTTACCCATAGCAGTTAAATCGGGCTTTACCGAATAGTTTTCCTGTGCTCCCCCATAATTAACTCTTAAAGTAATTACTTCGTCGAATACAAGCAAAGCTCCGTTTTTACGGGTCCAGCTATAAATTGCTTCAATAAACTCACTCTTTCCGGGTATCAGCCCAACTCTGTGAGGTACTGGATCGATAAGCACACAAGCAATTTGGTCTGCCTGCTTGTCAAGAATGGCAATTGTTCTCTCAATATCATTATATGGAAAAACAATAACATTATCTATAACCGCATTAGGTGTTCCATGAGCAAGCGCTACACTTGTAGGGCTATCAATATCGCCCCAGTTTGATGGATTTGAAGTCTGGCTAACTTCGGCAAAATCGTAAGTGCCATGATATGTTCCTTCAGCTTTAGCAATTTTCGATCTTCCGGTATAAGCTCTTGATGCTTTTATCATTGCCATAACCGCTTCAGTTCCCGAATTAACAAACCTTATTCTTTCAAGTCCCTTTACCCTTTCGGTTAGAAGTTGTGCAAAAGCCACTTCAATTTCAGAAGCCAGTGTATAGGCTGTTCCTTTTTGAAGTTGTTCGGCAACGGCATTAATTACCGGAGGATATGAATGACCATGGATAAGTGCTGCCATATTGTTTGCAAAGTCAGTGCGAACATTGCCTTCTACATCGGTTATATAACACCCATTTGCTGTATTGGCATAATGAGGATGTGGTTTACGAAAAATTGTATTCCTACTCACGCCTCCTATTATTACCTTTCTTGCCTGCTTGTATATCTCTTCGCTTTTATTGTTTTTGGACATGACCATCAGCTTTAACTACCTTCTTTTGCAAGGCTTAATTTCGCTTCCGTGTTTTGTTGTAAATATTTAAAAGTTACCTCTGGGGCAAGTTCTCTTACAACTAATTCCTTATTAATTACATCAATAATGGCAAGGTTTGAGTAAATCCGACTAACAACATTTTTCCCGGTAAGCGGGTAAGTACATTGTTTTACAATTTTGGATTCACCAGATTTGGTGCTATGTTTTGTTATCACAAATATGGTTTTAACACCGGCTACCAAATCCATTGCACCTCCCACGGCAGGTATATCATTCGAATTTCCCGTTGACCAATTGGCAATGTCTCCTTCTTCAGAAACCTGATAAGCGCCAAGTACACAAATATCAATATGTCCACCCCGAATCATGGCAAAACTGTCGGCATGATGAAAATATGCTGCACCTGGAATGGCGGTTACATACTTTTTCCCTGCATTAACAAGCTCCGGATCTTCAGTACCAATATTTGCTGTTTTTCCCATTCCAAGTAAACCATTTTCGGTATGATAGATAACTTCACGGCCTTCAGGAATAAAACCGGCCACAAGTTCAGGCATTCCAATTCCAAGGTTTACATATGCCCCATCGTTAATATCCATAGCTACTTTCTGCGCCATCTCAGTTACACTCCACCCAATATTTTTATTATTTAATTCCATGGGTACCTCCTTTTTTCTTCAACAAGTTTCGACTCATCAGCCGGATTGGTGATTTCCACAACGCGCTTTACAAATATCCCCGGAGTAATAACACATTCGGGATCGATCTCGCCAACATCAAGGATATTCTTTGCCTGAACAATTGTCGTTTTTGCCGCCATACACATTATTGGCCCAAAATTTCTGGCTGTTTTATTGTAAATAAGATTGCCATATTTATCAGATGCCGAACACTTTACAAAAGAGAAATCGGCTTCAATTGCGTGTTCTAAAACGTAAGTTTTATCATTAAAAACACGTTTATCTTTTCCTTCGGCAAGAGGAGTATTAACCGATGTTTGCGTGAAAAATGCAGGTATTCCTGCTCCAGCTGCCCTTATTCTTTCAGCAAGAGTTCCCTGTGGAACCAGTTCCAGCTCGATTTCACCCTTGCGGTACAGTTCTGGAAAAACCACTGAAATGGCGGTTCTGGGAAATGAACAAAAAATTTTCCTAACCTGCTTATTCTCTATAAGAGCCGCAAGACCAACATGCCCACTTCCGGCATTATTGCTAACAATGGTGAGGTTTTTGGCACCCTGATCAACCAAAGCATGGATCAGTTCAATTGGGCTACCTGCTTCACCAAAACCGCTAATCATTACAGTTGCACCGTCAAAAATATCGGCCACCGCCTCCTTTGCTGATTTGTATATCTTGTTAATCATTAATTATTACATCTTATTTATTTCCGATTCCAAAGCTTCAGAAAGTTTGTTTTCAATTTCAATTAACTCATCTTCATAAAAATATTTATCGGTGCCGAATGGTTTTAATTTTTCGATGGTATTTTCTTTTTCGTCATATTTTGCAAAAAATACCCTATCCATCCATTTCATGTTTCTAGCTTCGTTAAACTTTAACACAAACACTTTTTCTCCGTTAATTTCTGCCGTTCCCAACAACGATGTTTTCCCTGCAGAAGAGGTCATTGTTATATACCTTGACGGACGGTTTATCGATGCAAGTTCTCTGTAAATTTTGCTGAATATTTTTGTGATATCAGCCAATGGAGCTGTAAAATAATGGTGTTCGCCTGTTGGCCTGGCACAATACATAGAATGAAACCCTACGCCCAAAACAGCAAAAATATTCCCTAGGTCTATCCAGTTTTGGGCAGTTTTATCAACATCAACCTTTCCATTTTCGTCATAAAATAAGCTGAAATGATTCATTATCGGGCTCTGGCTTTTTACTGTAATCCCATATTTCTTTAAACGCCTGATTGCAGCCAGTGCACCCGGATTTAAAACCTCATTTGGCGTTGATAAATGCGCCACCCAAACCACCTGAATCCCGTTATCAATAAGCTTCTGCCATAATTCCAATATTTTTTTGAACTCATTACTCAGAATCAATTCCGGATGAAATGTAATCGCCCTTGAACCAATACGGAAAGTTTTAATGTGCAATAAATCCGGATCGTCTAACAAAGGCTCAACATACTCCGAAAGGCGCTCGAATGAAATATGCGCTCCATCGCCGCCGGTAATTAAAATATCGCTTATTTCTTTATGTTTTTTTAAGTAATTATGCACCTGGCCCACATCCCGCTGAACAAACATATCTTCATCCCCTCTTACCTGAGCATGCCTGAAACAATAAGTACAAAAGGCAAAGCAGCTCTGAGTAGTTTTATCAAAAATCAGTTTTATGGGAGGGTATTTATGCTGACTTCCCAATAAAATTTCCAATTGTCCTTCGTCGTTTTTGTACCAGGGTTTATTCAGTTTTTGCTTGCCATCGTGTGGGTTTGTTTTTTTCTGATAATCTTCAACAATCGTCTTCTTTTCTTCATCAGTTTTAGCATCGATATACTTTTTAACTTCCTGGTGTTTAATCATTCCAGGTTGGGGAAATATTAGCTGATAAAGCGGATCCTTTTTATAATTGCTCCAGTCGATTGCATTCAAAACATACTTAGTTGCAAGAAACCTGTAAACTTCTATAAAAAACTCGCGATCTTTTAAATGGCCTATATCAATTCCATGGTCTTTGAGTTTTCCAACAATCTCCCGAAAACCTTTTAATCCCGAATAATTAGTCTTGTCGGTAAAAATAGCTTCATCAGAATTTAAAAATCCTGAATATTCTGGATAACTGGAATGAAGCCTTTTTATTAGTCCTGGTGGAAGTAAGTTCTCATTCACAATATTATTTATTGTTTCAGAACTAAGATTATATCTCACCATCATTTTCTGAATATCAGATGGTTCCACATTTATTTTTTTATCCTGCAAATTCATAAATATTGATTATTATTATGATTACATATTGTCTAATTTACTTTTGAATGAAATTGATTTGAATAAATTCCTATTTTCAGATATTTCAACAAATCAATCGGAACAAACGGCTACACCACTATTCGCAGATGAAATCTTCATTTAAAAAAGTTTAAGAATCCTAATTCAATTTTTTGTATTATTTAATTGCGTGTAAACACAATCAATTCGAAGAGCAAAAAGAACATAGGAAAAAAGAGAAGCTACGAGTGTAGCTAATGAGAAACAGTATCGTCATCGAGACATTCGGGCATCCCGAGGTAAAAGAAAACAGGACATGAATACGATTGAATCATGTGCACAAGTTAGAAAAACTTATTCTTAATTCATCCTGAGGTGAATATTTTTTAATAAATTAATTTGTTGATAAGGCGCTTAAATTTTTATGGTTCGACAATATTGGTATAACAACATAAGTTGTTCTGTACGTAAACCAGCAATTTTAAAAAGAACTACCAAATGCAAAACCGGAATCAGGGATAAATCTTAAAAATCAATATTCAAGTGTTTGAACAGTTTTGAATATTGAAATTTCTTCCGTTTGCTATTTAATTGTATTTTGGTATTTGTGGATTGAGATTTTTTGGATTTGGATTTATGGACAGGCACAATTCAAAACCTGAAAACCTGGTGCGTGCAGGAACAGGCAGGGATTGAAGTGATAGCTTGCCGAAGCAGGTGAGGGTGACGGCTGCCCGGAAGTGGCGACCTAAGGAAGCCCACTGCCGGGCATTGCCGGAACCGGAACCTGCAAGGCAACTAAAACGGAAAGCCCGGCAGCCTGCCAAACCTAAAATAATTGAATTTTATTGCAACATTTTTAATGGGTATGAGTCTGATGTAATAGTTATGAATGATGCCGAACTGGTAGTACAAATTTTAAACGGAAATAACAACGCGTTCAGGTTTCTTGTTTCGAAACACGAGCGCTTAGTTTTGCACGTAGTTGGCCGGGTTGTTCAAAGGCAAGAAGATGTGGAGGATATTTGCCAGGAGGTATTTATTAAGGTTTTCAGGAAATTGAAACGTTTTAAGGGCGAGTCGAGGCTTTCGACATGGATTGCAGCAATTGCTTACAATACAAGTATTTCGCACATTAGAAAAAAGATTCGGCAAAACGAGCATTCGTATGACGAACACCCCATTTTGATTGCAGCCGAAGAAGATGATGCGCTGAACCAGAAAATAGTGGAAAAAGAGGAAGCGAAAAAATATCTTCTTGAAATGATAGAACGTTTGCCTGTTAATTATCGGACGGTGTTGACATTATTTCATTTAGAGGAGTTTTCGTATAAAGAGATTGAGCAAATTACCGGGATGCCGGAAGGAACAATAAAAAGTTATTTGTCGAGGGCTCGGAAATTATTAAAAGAGAAGTTGGAACTTGTAGCAAAAACTGAAAAAACAAATATCTTTGTAGATTATGTTGAAGGGTGAAAAAAATATGGACTGTGAAAAACTGTTGGATGAAGCTTTAATAACTGGCCCCGGCTATACTTTATCCGATAATTTTGCCGATTCGCTGGCTTTAAAAGTAGGGCGCAAATTTGCCTGGGAACAATATTTTAAAGAATTCCTTATTTATCTTGGCGTAATTTTAGGTATTTCGATTGTTTCGGTGGCGATGGCTTTTATATGGTACGATGCAAACTGGCAAGAGTGGTTTAACTTTATTATTTCTAACCTGCCGCTCGTAACTGGCATTAATTTTATATTGATATTTATACTGTTTACCGACCGTGTTTTGCTGCGCTATTTTTTTTATAAATCATCGATGGGGACGATTAATTAATTTTTTTCCTTTTGTGTAGAAAAACTATTTGTCCGGGTTCGGGTTCCTGCCCTAAATTCATACGGTTCCTAAAAAACAGAGGTTTTAATTTAATCGCATACATTTGCGAAATATAGTGCATGGTTTCCCCATTTTGCGCCGTGTGCGTTATTTTGTCTTTTTGTGTTTTTCGTTTTTTCGGCTGAATATAAACTACTTCGTTTGCTTGTGGGATGTATCCGGGGGGCTGGTCGTTAAATTTGTATATTTCCCAGTCGCTTAAACCAAATTCCTGAGCCAAAATTTCAAATGTATCCCCTTTTCTTGCAACAACCGATTTTACGCGGTTCCGTTTTTCTACCATACGGGTTTGGTACGGATTAATGGTGACACTGTTTGAAATTCCCGGATTACCGATTCGTTTTTGTTCAAACACCGCCAACTCATTAACCGAAGTTTTGTAATCGAGTTGGTATAACTGGTACTTTTCTATAATATCAATTAAACGTTTATCGTAAGTTTTGGCTGTGGCATATCCCGCCTTTTTTAATCCTTTTGCCCAGCCTTTGTAATCGGTTGTTTTTAAACTGAAAAGAGATGAGTAACGTGGATTGTCGAGTAGGAAATTGGTGTGATCGATGAACGATTCTTCGATACTTTTATACTTTCTAAAACATTCATTTTTTGCGTCATCGTCGAAATAAACCTTTTTACCTTTCCAATCCCATTTGCATTTTATACCAAAATGGTTATTCGATTTTTTTGCCAGTTGACTATTTCCGTCTGCCGACTCGAGACAAGCCTGTGCCATTTTTATGCTGGCCGGCACCCCGCTCCTTCCCATCTCCTGAATAGCCAGTAATTGGTATTTATTAATGTAATCGTGCCGCGATTGTTGTGCAAATGCTACAAAACCAATAATTAAGAACAGTATTGAAAGATGGATATGTTTCATATTTTTTGTTTGATTTTGAAAACGGCTTAAAAATAGATACTTCATTTAAAGTTATTTTATTTAAAATGGATTTTTTATAAACATATTTACGTGAATTACCCAATTGAAAAAGTTGTTTATTTTATGATGCAGAAACTTGCTAATATAGATTTATCATTAAAATTGTACATTTGACCAAAATAATCGTTATGCGAACGAAGGAACTAAGGATTTTTGTTTATGAGTACGACACGGTTTTAGAATTACCCGAAACCGATCAAAAACTGGTTTTTGCAGCCCGCGATGCTTCAGAAAAAGCGTATGCCCCGTATTCTAAGTTTCAAGTTGGGGCAGCCTTACTTTTAGCTAACGGCGAAATTATTCAAGGGAACAATCAGGAAAATTCAGCATTTACAAATGGTCTTTGTGCCGAACGGGTTGCCCTTTTTTATGCCAACGCCAATTTCCCCGATGTCTCGGTGAAAGCACTTGCGGTTACCGCAAAAAATATAAATGGTTTAGTTGCCGGGCCTGTAAAACCATGTGGGTCGTGCCGTCAGGTTTTGGTAGAAACTGAAGCGCGGTTTAAAAATCCAATCCGTCTTATTTTAGATGGAAAGAAAAAAATACAAATTTTCGAAGGTGTAGATAATTTGTTACCATTTGCTTTTAAACCAGATTCACTGGGCTAAACCGGTTATTCCTGAATAATTTCATAAATTCGTTCCAAACAACATCATCGGGAGGTTCAGCAATAATTGTAAGCATTTCTTTTTTTACCGGGTGAACAAATTCAATTTTTCTTGCATGAAGATGGATTCCCCTGTCGAGGTTTGGGCGCCGGAATCCATATTTCAGATCGCCTTTAATATGAAGGTTAAGTTGCCTTAGCTGAACCCTGATTTGATGGTGACGGCCCGTGTGTAATTCTATTTCCAGCAAATGGTAACGTTCTATGCTGGCAACATGGCGATACGTTAAACTGGCAAGTTTTGAACCCTGACGATGTTCAGTGTAACCATAACTTCTGTTTTGTTCCTGGTTTTTTATGAGGTAATGTTCCAGGGTGTCTGTGTATTTGGGTGGGCGTTTATCAACAACAGCCCAATAAGTTTTGTTTACCTGATCTTTGGTTTGAAAAAGTTTATTTAACCGAGGTAAAACTTTACTTGTTTTTGCCAGTACAAGCAATCCACTTGTTGGCCGATCGAGGCGGTGGGGCAGGCCTAAATACACATTTCCTGGTTTTTTGTATTTTTTTTTCAGGAATGCTTTTACAATGTCGGGCAATGTTTTATCCCCGGTTTTGTCGCCTTGCACAACTTCGCCACAAGCTTTGTTAACTATAATTATGTGATTATCTTCGTAAATTACCTGCACTTTTCAACAACTATCTTTAACTTTACTTAACCAGGGAAACCTTAAATCTTAAACTTTGCATTCCTTAAATTAATATTGCTCTTTCTCGTTTGGGAAATCCATCGATTTTACGTCGTTAACATAATTACCAACAGCACCTTTTATTTCGGCTGCCAGATTGTGATAACGCCTCAAAAACCGGGGCGAAAATTGTTGCGTAATCCCTACCATGTCATGAAAAACAAGTACCTGGCCATCGACACCGGAACCTGCACCAATCCCGATAACCGGAATTTTTAATTCCGCAGCTACTTGTGCGCCAAGTTTAGCTGGAATTTTTTCAAGGACCAACGCAAAGCAACCTGCTTCTTCCAATAATTTTGCATCAGAAATAAGTTTTTCGGCCTCGGCTTCTTCTTTCGCTCGAACTGTGTAAGTTCCAAATTTGTGGATCGACTGAGGCATTAAACCCAGGTGTCCCATTATTGGGATTCCCGCCGATAAAATTCGATGAACTGATTCGATAACTTCAGAACCGCCTTCAAGTTTGACCGAATCGGCAGCCGTTTCTTTCATAATCCTGATGGCGGAACTCAGTGCTTCGCGCGAGTTGCCCTGATATGTTCCAAAAGGGAGATCGACAACAACCAAAGCCCGATGAACTGCTTTTACAACCGATGTGCCATGATAAATCATTTGGTCGAGTGTAATTGGTAAGGTTGTTTCGTTGCCAGCCATAACATTCGAAGCTGAATCGCCTACTAAAATTACATCAACCCCGGCTTCGTCAACCAATTGTGCAAGGCTAAAATCGTACGAAGTCAGCATTGCAATCTTTTCACCGCGCAATTTCATTTCCGACAAACGGTGAGTAGTTACTTTCCTTATTTCTTTGTGTACCGACATTATTAATTTAATTGAATCTACACGACAAAAGTAACCAAACCATTTTATCTGCCCAAAGTAAAATTTCATTCAAAATCGAAAATAAGCTGGGTTAACGTTTATTAACCGCAATAATTGATCAGTTTAAAATAGGTTTGTTTATTTTGAGTCTTCTTATAATTTTAAAAGATGAAGAATAAAATAACAAGCGTTTTTATTTCAATTATATTATCTGTTTTGTTTATAATCGGGCTGGTTTACTCCGTGGAAGCCGAAAAAAATGATAGTACAAAACAATTTTATTTTATAAAAAATGAGATTAATTCGGGGGTAGTTTTTTCTGGTAACAATGAACGCGAAGAACTCAGGAATGATTTATTCACTATAAAAGAGGAGCTTTTCACAGGTTCTGTTAAATATCGGATTGGCAGCCAGTTTTGGAATTTATTGGATAACAAACAGGAAGAACTGAATTTTAATTTTGAAACGGGACCATTGTTTGGCAGCGGTAGTTTTATCGATAGTTCGGCAAATAATGTGATAAAATCCGACCATAATATTTATGGTTTGAGAACAAATGCCTCGCTTGGTTATTCAAGTCGTTTTTATTACGATCGAAAAAATTACACCCTTGTAAATATAAATGGCTGGGCACGATACGATTTGTACAAACAGGCGTCGGAAGGTACGCTGCTTGATTCAAACCTGGTAATCTCTGATTATAACCAAACTGACAATAAAGATAAATTGAGATATGGATTTCAGGCAAAGGCAGGGTGGGGTTTTGGTTGGTTAAACCCAATGAACCATTTTATGGTTGCAGAATATTTAATGGACAAATATTACAAAGGACGCGTTTTTTCGAAAATTGAATTAGAAAACCTGGCTTATGAAATAGGTAAAATTAAGCTTGCAAGAAATACAAAATCGGAAAATTTAAGCGAAAAAGAATTGGAAACTATTTCTGATTTTTTAAGTTCAAAGATGATGCTTTCGCCCCCCGAAAACCTGGAGAAAGATTGGGAAATGGGAGAATTCCGACCGCGTTTAAACGGAAAACGTTTTGAATTTGGGCCCTTCTTTAATTATTACAATCGCGAGCCTGATTTTATTTATGGCGGTTTTATTGAATTTAAAAATCATGCTTATCAAAATTTTAACCGGACCCGGAATTTAAGTGTAAATCTTAATTATAACCGATATAAAAAACAGGATTGGATTTTACTGGAAACCGATTTTGGATGGTCAATTTATCCAAACCTGAAAACTCAATTCGATTTTGGTTTGAAATATGTTCCGGGGGTTGTAGTAAATGGTTTTGAAAATATCGAAACAATAAAACATAATTTTATCCCCTACATTGAATATTTTACACAGGTAAATTCAAAAGCAAGGGTAAATTTTGCATTTGCCTGGAAAATTACCGACAGCGATCAGTTTATGCTTGCCGGCCCGGAATTTTCGCTTGCTGTTTATCGGAGTAGATATTGATTAAACCCGAAGGAATATTTTTTTCTTGTACATATAATAAAGTAAAAGCCATGTTAATAGTAATCCTCCAAGCATCAAAAGCACGTTGCCATTTTCACCCAATGGTTTAGCAAGCCAACCAAAAAAGAATTCAGTAATATTTCCGACATCAACAATTCTTGTAAACAAGTAAATAAAGATGGAGTTCATCCCAATTATTCGGAAATAGAAAGCCCAGCCACGGAATCCCCAATGATCAATTATCAGGTAAAAAAATGCAATTAATAAAAAGCTAATTCCCCCGGCAAGTAAATTAAATGTTGAAGTCCAGACACTTTTAATAATTGGATAAAAAGGAGAAAGTATTAATGCCAATAGAATTGAAACTACCCCGGAAAAAACAAGATATCCTATTTTTTGCCAGTCGCTAGTCCTCTTTTTACGTAGTATATTTCCGGCAACTGTTCCCATTAATGCGATTCCTGTTGCAGAAAGACTGCACAAGATACCTTCGGGATCGAAAGTTCCGCCGTGCAACCTTCCAGGTAAAAGTAATTGATCGATAAATCCATTTATCGATCCTTCCGGGGTTAAAACCCCGGCTCCAAATCCAGGTACAGGAACCAAAAGCTGGACAAGACCATAAACAAACAGAATTCCACCAAGCCAGATTAACCTGCTCCTGAACGATTTAAAATAAATAACAATAAGCGAAGCAAAAAAGTAGGCAATTCCAATTTGCCCCAAAACGCTTGCAACTCTTCCACCATCGAAACCACGGCGGAAAGTGCCATTGTACAATATTCCTAAAAGTATCAGAATTGTCATTCGTTTAAAAACCTTCCAAAAGAGTTTTGTTTTTGGAACGTTTTTTTCGAGTTTGGCTTTTACAGAAAAAGGAATGGCAACCCCGGCAATAAACATGAACAGTGGAAAAATCAAATCCTGAAACCGGAAACCTTCCCATTTTACATGGTGCATATGCGATTCGAGCCAATCAGCCCCGGTAATTTGTGAAATGGCAATGGCCAGAGCTCCCCCGCCGGTTATCCAAAACATATCGAAACCGCGAAGGGCGTCTAACGAATACAAACGTTTTTGTGGTGCCGTCCTGAGTGGCTTATTTGTCATAATTTGTCGTTTTATAATAATTCGAAATTAACAAAGTTTTGGTAAAAAATAAAAATGGAATTTTTTAAAATAAGAAATTACAAATTGATGTTTTATGAATGATGAATCTTTTTTCATACTATTTGAATACTTAAGTTTGTGTAATTTTATTTTTCAATTGGAATAATCTTTGTAAAATTGCCGAGCAAATTAAAAATCCAAAAATCATGAGATTTGTTTTACCCTTTGTCGCTTTCTTTTTAATAAGTTTTGTCTCATTTTCACAGCTTGAAAATTTCGATCTCTCAAAATATAAATTACCTGAAATTAAAAGGCATCTGATGGATTTTGGATTTAATTCGGATGGTAGTACCAGGAATACATTCTATATCTATGAAAACGGAATTGATACATTTAAGGACCGGAGTAAAAATTTTTCATGGACTTCAAATCTTAACTATTCAATATTTAGCAGTTCAACTCAATTTCAAAAAACGCTAAATACAAATTTATATTCGAATGTCGATTTTACAGACAGTGAAAGTAATTATTCAAGAGATTATATCCAGTTAGATTATCAAAATCGATTTAATTTTTCTTATGACTGGAAGTATTTCATAAATAACAAGATGTGGTTTATAAATCTTGTTCCTTCAATATATTCATCTTTAAGCAATAGTAATAGTTTGTTAAATTCTGATGATGGCAAATCGTACAGTTATACAAATCAAAGCTCCGTAGGAGTAGGATTTGGCAAAGGAAGAATTGAACAGGTTCAGGATTTCAGACAAGCAATATTAATTTTCAGGGAATTAGAAAAAAAAGGAAGTTTGAAACGAAATCCAACTGAAAAAGAAGTAGTAGAATTGGCTACGCTAATTTCGAAACTTAAAAACCAAAGAGTTTTTGATTCAAGAAAAAGAAAACAAGCAGATCTTACTGAAATAAATTCGTATTTAAATAAAAACGAATTAATTACTAAAACAGATATTTTATATTTTATTGGTTTAGAAGATATGTGGGTATTTGGTGGTTTGCAAACTCGCGAAAGTGGAAATCAAATTAAACTAATTTTTACACCAGAATTTAATTATAATATTTCAGGAATCCAGAAAGAAGATCCTAATTATGAAACGGGTTCCTGGGCGGTAAATACTGATTTTATTTTTATCTCGAAAATTCCACTATCAAATCAATTTCAAAGTAATTTTGAAATAGGAATGTATAACAAAGTTTCAGACCACTATAAAGTTTCCAATGAATCAGAACCATATAAATCATTCGTAACGGATTTAATGGGAACATATTCACTTGGATTTTATCCGAATACCAGAACCTATTTAAACATTACAAGTATAGCGGGCATTGGTCATAGCAGTTTTGAAAAGATTTTTGAAAATGGTTATTTTAATAGTTGGTTGTCTTTTTCTTCAAATGGTTATTATTATATTTCTGAAAGACTTAGAATTGGTTATCAAATTTATTTTGACAAATGGATGAATTACATTTTCGATGAACAAAGACAAAATGAAAAGTTTTCCAGATTTAACTATACACTGAATTTCAATTACGCCATCTTTTAAAATTCAACATTTAATATTCTTTATTCAGCATTCAACATTCAAGCTTCTGTCTTTTTGTCACCAGTTTTGACAGGATTAAAACCGTGATTTCTAAAATATGTGTCAGTTTTGCGTTTAATTTTGGTCATATTCCAGTGGCACAATCATTGATTAAACCCAACCGTAAAATTTTCAGAAATAATAAATAAAATCATATAATAATGGGAAAAATTATCGGAATAGATTTAGGAACAACAAACTCGTGTGTTTCTGTAATGGAAGGTAACGAGCCTGTAGTTATCCCCAATAGCGAAGGAAAACGAACAACACCATCAATTGTTGCATTTGTTGAAAATGGGGAACGTAAAATTGGCGATCCAGCTAAAAGACAGGCCATCACAAACCCAACAAAAACAGTTTCTTCAATTAAACGTTTTATGGGCGAAACTTACGACAGGGTTTCAAAAGAAGTTGCCCGGGTACCATACAAAGTTATTAAAGGAGACAATAATACACCCAGGGTACAAATTGATGACAGAAAATATTCCCCACAGGAAATTTCAGCCATGGTCCTTCAGAAAATGAAAAAGACTGCTGAAGATTACCTGGGACAAGAAGTGACAGAAGCTGTAATTACAGTTCCGGCATATTTTAGTGATTCACAACGGCAAGCCACAAAAGAAGCCGGTGAAATTGCAGGTTTGGAAGTTCGCAGGATTATCAACGAACCAACCGCAGCATCGTTGGCTTACGGAATGGACAAAATGGACAAGGACATGAAAATTGCCGTGTTCGATCTTGGTGGCGGAACATTCGATATTTCAATTCTTGAATTAGGAGAAGGCGTTTTCGAAGTAAAATCTACCGATGGGGATACTCATCTTGGTGGTGATGATTTTGACCAGGTAATTATTGATTGGTTGGCCGCTGAATTCAAAAAAGACGAAGGGATTGATTTAAAAAGAGATCCGATGGCTTTGCAACGTTTGAAAGAGGCCGCTGAAAAAGCTAAAATTGAACTCTCAAGTTCAAGCCAGACTGAAATCAATTTACCATATATTATGCCGGTTGACGGAATTCCAAAACACCTTGTAAAAACATTAACCCGTGCGAAGTTCGAACAATTAGCTGATTCATTGATTAATGCAACTATTGAGCCATGTAAAAAAGCAATGAAAAATGCAGGTTTGTCAGCCAGCGACATCGACGAGGTTATTTTAGTTGGAGGATCTACACGTATTCCTTCTATTCAGGAAAAAGTTCAGGAATTTTTTGGCAAAGCTCCTTCGAAAGGAGTAAATCCTGACGAAGTAGTTGCAGTAGGTGCAGCCATTCAGGGAGGTGTTTTAACTGGCGAAGTTAAAGATGTGTTGCTTTTAGATGTTACCCCACTTTCATTGGGAATTGAAACTATGGGTGGTGTTATGACAAAATTAATAGAATCGAACACAACTATCCCGACAAAAAAATCGGAAACTTTTACAACGGCAGCCGATAATCAACCCTCTGTTGAAATTCATGTACTTCAGGGCGAACGTCCAATTGCAACAGGGAATAAAACAATTGGCAGGTTTCATTTAGACGGGCTTCCACCGGCACAACGCGGAACCCCACAAATTGAAGTGACTTTCGATATCGATGCAAACGGGATTCTGCATGTTAATGCAAAAGACAAAGCTACGGGTAAATCGCAATCAATACGTATTGAAGCTTCCTCTGGGTTGTCGGATGATGAAATTACAAAAATGAAGGCCGAAGCCGAAGCCAATGCCGAAACAGATAAAGCTGCAAAAGAATCGGCTGATAAAATTAACCAGGCCGACAGTTTGATTTTTCAAACTGAAAAGCAACTGAAAGAATTTGGAGATAAACTTCCGGCAGACAAAAAACAACCCATCGAAGATGCGTTGAAAAAGTTGAAAGAAGCACATGCAAGTAAAGACATGGCTGCAATCGATACATCGATGAATGAGTTGAATACTGTTTTTCAGGCGGCTTCACAAGAAATGTACAACGCTTCTCAGGCGCAGGGTGGAGAAGGTGCCCCGCAAGGTGATCCAACCGGAGGAGCACAGGCAGGTCCAACTGATGGCCAGCCCAAAGAGGACGGTGAAGTTACAGACGTTGATTTCGAAGAAGTAAAATAAAAATATACGCAATTCAGTTGGTGATTTAAGTTTCCTTATTGAATTTTCTTTTTATAAAAAGCCTTTCCGCAAACAAACGGAGGGGCTTTTTATTTGTATGAAGTTCAATCAGAATAAATATCTATTTTTACAGTTTTAATAAAAAAAGTAATTATGAAGATTGTAATATTAATATTCATCTTTTTACCTTTTTTCTCTTTCTCCCAAATCAATCAATCCGATACAAATGGATTAAGACAGGGATTTTGGAAAAAGGAATATCCCAACGGTGGCTTAATATACAAAGGGAATTTTAAAGATGGTAAACCAGTTGGGGAGTGGAAACGTTTCTACAAAGGTGGCCAGAAAAAAGCCATCATAAATTATTTTGAAAATTCTGACACTGCTTACACACAATTGTTTGATTTATGGGGAAAGAAAGTGGCCGAAGGGAATTATTTTAATGAAAGAAAAACAGGGCATTGGATTTTGTTCTCAAAAAGTATAAAGATTGCGGAAGAGCAGTTTTCGAATGGAAACAAACACGGTGTTTGCCGTAAATTTTACAATACCGGGGAATTACTTGAGGAAGCGGAGTGGGAGCTTGGAAAGCAGGAAGGGAAATACCAGGTGTTTTATAATAACGGGAAACCATACATGCAATGTAAATTTAGCAATAACATGCGAAACGGGCTTTGTATTACGTATTTTCAAAATGGGAAACTGGAATTGGACGGTAATTACAAAAACAACCTGAGGCAAGGCAATTGGAAATATTATAACGAAAAAGGCGAACTTTTATACAATTTGAAATACAACGAAGGGAAATTGTTAAATCCCGAAGTGCGCGACAGCATTGATAACCTGCAAATGCAAAATTTGGAAAGGGGTAAAAACTCACTTCTCGATCCTGAAAAATTCATGGAAAACCCTTCGGAATATATGCTGAAAAATAAAATATACCGTTAAGAAGTTGCAGATTATTCATTAATTTGTTTTAAATTCTATATTTATTGAAAAGCCGGATTAACATGAAAAACATAATATTTTTCTTTTTTGCAAGTGTTTTTATTTTTCAATCAGTTCAATTAAAATCGCAGGAATATTTTTGGCTTGAATTTATCGATAAAAATAACTCAGGATATTCCTTTTCTCAGCCCGAAAAATTTCTCTCAGAAAGAGCAATTCAGAGACGGGCAGTGCAAAATATTGCAATCGATTCTCTCGATCTTCCAGTAAATTCAGAGTATATAAATCAGGTTTTACAACTGGGTGTTTCGTTCGTCCATTCATCGAAATGGTTAAATGGCATAACAGTAAAAGTTGAAATTGACAGTTTCGAAACAAAAGTTTTCCAACTTCCTTTTATTAAAGAAATTCAGCTAACCAAGCCAGCACAAATATCTAAAAGTGCAATAAATAAATTTTATGAAATCCAAACACTGGATGATGATTTGTATATTGATACTTCGTTTTACGGCGCATCGGTTTTCCAGGTGGGACAGTTAAACGGCCAGTTTTTGCATAATCTGGATTTTCGGGGACAAGGGATGCAAATAGCTATTTTAGATGGAGGATTTTTGAATACCAATGTTTATCCGGCATTCGATAGTCTTTGGGCAAACAATCAGATTTTAGGAACAATAGATTTTGTAAATCCGGATGAAAATATTTTCGAAACGTCTTATCACGGAATGAGTATGCTCTCTTGTATGGGTGGAAATATTCCGGGCGAATTAATCGGAACCTCGCCAAAAGCTTCGTATTGGTTAATGCGTACCGAAGATACAAATTCAGAATATCTTATTGAAGAGGACAATTGGGTGGCTGCCGCTGAATATGCCGATAGTGCAGGGATTGATGTCATTAACTCTTCGTTGGGTTATTATTTGTTTGATGATAAGAATATGGATCATTCTTATGTAGATATGGACGGCAAAACAACCCGTGTAACAAAGGGCGCCAATATTGCGGCCTCTCGTGGGATTCTTGTGTTTGCAAGTGCCGGGAACGAAGGGAACGATCCCTGGAAATATATTATTGCACCGTCGGATGGAGACAGTGTACTTGGAATAGGAGCAGTTAACAAAGATGGTGCGCCAGCTTATTTTACTTCGTTCGGCCCGGCTTCCGATGGCGATATAAAACCAAATGTGTCGGCAATTGGCTGGAATACTTTTTTACAAAAAAGCGACGGGTCTTTGGGATATAGCAGTGGAACATCTTTTTCGTCGCCGGTAATGGCAGGAATGGCAGCATGTTTATGGCAGGCTAATCCGCAATCAACAGCGTTTCAGGTCCGACACGCTATTGAACAAAGTGCACATCTGTTTTTAAATCCCGATTCGCTGCTCGGATTTGGTATTCCCGACATGAAACTGGCGAACCAGATTTTACAAACCTCGCTTGTAAAACAATGGGAAAACCAAAATAATTGGTTGGTTTACCCAAATCCGCTCCAGGATTATTTAGTACTTCAAAAAGCGGGAGTCCAGATTCAAGGCAAAATAGAAATTGCGTTTTATACTGCTGACGGGCGTTTGGTTCGTAAGGAACAAAAAGATGATGCCTTCAAAATTATCCTCCGTAATTTGCAATCTTTGCCCACTGGTTTGTTGATTTTGAAAATAAGCTCCGAAAATTCGAGCGAAACATTAAAATTGAACAAAAGCCGTTAGGATGAATCAAAATCTCACCCTTTCAGAATTAAATGGATTGATAAAAGATGTATTGGCAGATACGTTTTCGTCAGCGGTTTGGGTGGTTGCCGAAATTAGCGAATTAAAAGAAAACAGGAGCGGGCATTGTTATTTAGAACTGATTGAAAAGGAAGGGGATGAAATTATTGCACGGTCGCGGGCAACAATTTGGTCCTACACATTTCGAATGTTAAAGCCTTATTTTGAAACTTCAACAGGCCAGCTATTTACCGACGGTATTAAAATTTTAGTCCAGGTATCTGTTGAGTTTCACCCTTCGTTCGGATTAAGTTTAAACATAAAAGATATCGACCCAACATACACAGTTGGCGATTTGGCTTTGCAGCGGAAAGAGATAATAAGCAGGTTGCAAAATGATGGTGTGTTTGACATGAACAAAGAATTATCACTGCCATTAGTTCCTCAAAAACTTGCACTTATTTCTTCAGAAACGGCGGCAGGTTATCTGGATTTTATGGATCAGCTAAATTCCAATGAATTTGGATTTCGATTTCACACAAAACTTTTTGAAGCATTCATGCAAGGCTCCGATTCTGTTCGATCAATAATCGCTGCACTTGAAAGAATTTATCGGTACGAAGATTTTTTTGATGCTGTAATAATTATTCGCGGGGGCGGTGCAACAGCCGATTTAAGTAGTTTCGATAATTACGATCTGGCATTTAATGTAACCCAATTTCCGCTTCCTGTAATTACCGGAATTGGCCACGAGAAAGATGATACTATTATCGATTTGGTAGCTCATACAAGGTTAAAAACCCCAACTGCTGTAGCCGAATTTTTTATAAATGGCCTCGGCCGGTTTTACGAAAGATTGGTTGATCTTGAAAATAATGTTGTAAGTAAAACACGCGAAACAATCGGGTTCAAACAAAATAATCTGGAACGGATTGCAGAAAGCCTAAATTTTTCGGTCTCAGCTTATATTATTGAAAAACAAAACTATCTGGTAAAAAAAGGGCATGAACTGCAACAAAATGTTAACGGGTTTTCTTACAAGAAAAAATACGAATTAAATAAACTACAACACGAAATTGATACAGCGGTTTCGCTTTGGTTTGCCGAAACACGTAATAAAATAAGCCATAAAAAACGGATTCTAAACCGGGTAGTTGGGGAAGCGCTTCTAAAAAAAGGTTCGGAACTCGTTCATTTAAAAGATTTGTTTGGAAGTAAATCACGAAAAATGCTTTACCTGGAAAAAGAACGTGTTCATTTAAACGAAAATACAGTACGTTTGCTAAATCCCGAAAATGTGTTAAAACGTGGGTTTACATTAACTTTGAAAGATGGCAGGATTGTGAAATCGGCAAAACAACTTAAATTAAACGAAGAGATAGAAACACAATTTGCCGATGGAAAAGTAAAAAGCAAAATCACAAAAAAAGAGAATAATGGCAACTAAAAAAGTATCGTACAGCGAAGCAATGACCGAAATTGAAGGGATTTTGGAAAAAATTGAAAACGAAGAATTAGATGTTGACGAGCTGGCTGAAAAAGTAAAACGGGTTTCAACTTTGTTAAAGGTTTGTAAAGACAAACTAATGAAAACAAACGAACAAGTGGAGCAGATTTTAAAGGAAATGGATAATTAGTGTCTCTTAGAAACACTTGAAAAATATATAGTTTTCTTAGAAGTACTAATTAGAAAAGATTTGAAAATTGGAAAATATGGCAAATAAAAATGAACTTGTGCTGGTTTTTACCGGCAATGAAATAATTACCGAAAGGATTAAAGCAGAATTGGAATTAAACGGGATTGTTTCAATAATAAAGGATGGGTTTAAATCGGGAATAGCTGCCGGTTTTGGCGGTGGAATTTCGTCGGCCATCGACCTTTTTGTTGTGGATTCGGATTCTGAAAAGGCAGCAGAAATTATTAAAGCAATTATTGAATAAAATAATTTTTGAAAATATGTACACAAAAAAACAAGTAGCCAAAACCATCGATCATGCGGTACTTAAACCAGAGTCAACCGACGCCGATTTGCAGCAAAATGCAAAAATGTGCATCGAAAATGACGTTTTTAGTATGTGTGTAAAACCGTGCGATATTAAAGCCGCTGCCGAATTGTTAAAAAACAGCGATGTAAAAGTGTCGTGTGTTTTAAGTTTTCCTCACGGTGCAGATGCCACACCCACAAAAGCTTTTCAGGCGAAACAATCTATCGCCGACGGAGCCGATGAAATTGACATGGTAATGAATATTGGCAAATTCCTTTCGGGCGATTACGATTATGTTGTGAACGATATTAAAGCGGTAGTTGAGGTTGCACACCAACAAGGGATTTTAGTAAAAGTTATTCAGGAAAGCGGCCATTTAACTTTAGAGCAAATTGCAAAAGCATGCGAATTGTCGTATCAAGCCGGTGCCGATTTTGTAAAAACCTCGACCGGGTTTGGTCCGGGTGGTGCAAAACCAGAATATATCGACGTGATGGTAAAAACTGTTGGCGATAAAATGCAGGTTAAACCTTCGGGTGGAATACGCGACTGGGAAACCGCTGTGTCATTTCTCGAACAGGGAGCTAATCGTTTGGGGATTGGTTCAACAGAAGCAGTTTTAAATGGGGCAAAAGCTGAGGGTGATTATTAAAACCGCGTTTTTGCGCTACTTTCGGAAATGAGTTTTTAGAGATGCCCTTAAGTTATCTGTTTTTTGAAATAGCAAATAAGAGTTTTCTCCGAAAAATCAAAATGTCCGTCATTGCAAAGTACGATGCAATTTTACAACGCTGTAAATATGTCTGTTAAAAATTGCTTTACTTCGTTCGTAATGACGAAAAAGCACTTTTTGGAGTAGGCTTAATAATAAAACTTAGATCATAAGTAGTATCAATATTAAAATGTTGGAAACAATTTTGAATATTGAATTTATGTTCATATCGTTTTTTTGAATTTTATGTTTGTCGATTGAAATTTTATTATTTATTTTGAATTCAGACTTTGAAGCAGACTTAATTTAACTTTTGTGCATTTCCAATTTTTTTTCACCAAAAAAACAAGCATATTTGTAAGCCCTTTTAAAAAGGAGAAAGAATGTATTTTTTAAACGGAGATCGATTATATATAAAACCTGAAAACGGAAAGGCCAAACTCGATGTACAGTTGCAAAATTGTTTGCAGCAGTTGAAACAGATCAATTCAGGCAAAAAAATTTTTAAACTGAATTTTTTTGTTGATACGGTTACCGACAAAGCTTATCAGGAACTTCAGCAGAAAGTCCAGTCCCTCGTATCTGGTTTGTTTTCAGAAGAAATTGTTCTGGGTTTAATTGCCCAGCCGCCGCTTACCTGCAAAATTATTGTTGAAGCCTTCTTTTACGATACTTCACTTTGGCAGGCGAAATTTATTTCAGAAGGGAATAATGCAGCACTTTTGTTTAGCAGGGATAACACGGAAATATTAATTGGCAGCGTGCAGGCAAACCTTAAACAAGGTTGCAAAAAAAACGCAGAAAACACTTTTGTAGTTTTAGATTCAATTTTTAATTCGGTAGGTTTTCCTGTAAATTCAATTGTAAGGCAGTGGAATTATCTTGAGGATATTTTGGGTTTTGATGGTGAAGATCAGCATTATCAGGAATTTAATAATGTGCGATCGAAATTTTATGGAAATAGTTTTGAAGAATCCGGCTACCCCGCTGCTACCGGAATTGGGATGAACCAGGGTGGGCTGATTATTGAATTTGTAGCCGTAAAATCAGGTGAGGTGCTTACTTTCCCGGTTGACAATCCCGACCAGATAGCAGCGCATCATTATAGTAAAAAAGTGTTGGTTGGCGAGGAATGTGTAATTAAGACCACACCAAAATTCGAGCGTGCGAGGTATTTAAATTCGTTTGGGAAACAGTTGATTTTTATTTCCGGAACAGCCTCAATTTTGGGTGAAAAAACAGTCGGTATCGGAAACCCCGAAGAGCAAACTGAAGTTACAATAAATAATATTCAACGTTTGTATTCCAGTAAGGTAATAAAGAAAATCTCAGAAAAGACCCTTAGCCCAAAATATGGCCATGCAAGGGTTTATATTAAAAAACGGGAAGATTTCCCAACCATTAAAAAAGTGTTTAAAACTCATTTTGGCAATCTTCCGGTAGTTTATATTGTGGCCGATATTTGCCGCACTAATTTGCTTGTAGAAATAGAAGGCAAAGTAATCCTGAACTAATACCGACTTGACAACAAAATGTTGTAAACTTTCGCTTTGTTCAGTCTGCTTCTTTGTTGTATTATTTGCATTAATCCCGAAATAGATTCGAGGCTATTGTAACTTCAAAATTTGCTATGTGGCATTTTGAAGAACAATTGGTATAATAACCTGAGTTCTGTAAATAATATTACACAGAAAATCATAATTATTTTAAGGAATGTAGGCAAGCTTAACTTTTACAGGTTTTATTGTTTTTGGTAACGATGCTAATCAAATAATGTATTGATTCCTTAAAATTTAAAATTAAGCCCAAATATAAAATGAGTGCCTGCCTGCGGAAAATAACCATCCATTTTATATCGTTCGCCGCCCAAAATGTATGAATAAACCCAGGCGTTGCTTTCGTAGATTTCGTTGAATAAATTATTTACCATTAAATGAACTGTTATTTCTTTAAATAATTTTGTGCCAAAGGAATATGCCGCATTTAAATTATTTACAAAGTAAGCATCCAGAATACGATCTTCACTCGATGAATTATCGATAAATTGTTTTCCAACAAAAGATGAAATAAAACGTAAACTCAGGTTTTTTACCGGTTCAAAAATTAGTTGGCTGTTGGCAACAATGTTTGGCGAAAAAGCCAAATCGGTGGTTCCCAGTTTATAACTTTCCTGTCCCCATGTATCCCAGTTATCAAGATGTTCAGTAAAATAGAGAATTTTATTTTGGCTGAATGTGCTATTTCCTGTCCATTGTAAAGTGCGGGTTATTTTAAGCCCTGCCTGAAGCTCAAAACCTGTCCGGTAGCTTTTATCTACATTTGCCATAATTGGTGCTCCCACATCGTTAATTTCGCCGGTTAAAACCAACTGGTTTTTATAACACATGTAATAAAAATTGGCACTTGCAGTAAAAGCCGGTGAGCGGAAATTATACCCCAGTTCCCAGTCGCGCAAAGTTTCGTAAACCGGCTGATTTCCATCAGGATCGGCATCGGTATAATTGCCACGGTTGGGTTCGCGGTTGGCAATAGCAAACGAAAGGTACAAATTCTGATTGGGGCCTGCCTGATAAAAAATACCCACTTTTGGATTAAAAAAGTTAAAATCATGTTCCTGCGAAATATTCCTCAAATCATCGTCAATCCCATTAATTTCATAATTAATTTTTCTAAACTGGAGATCGGCGAATAAATTAAGTTTTCGTGTTAGTGCATAATTGTATTTGGCAAATACATTAAAGTCTTTTTTTAAACCATTGTTTTGATACCAATTGTGGTTGAAGTCGGCATTTCCTAAAAACTGCGCCCAAATAATTTTTCCAAAATGATCCCCATCGTAAATGCTCCAGCCACCCCCAAAAGTAAAATCGCCGTTTTTGTTTTTGTGGTTTAGCGAATAAGTAATTCCGTAGAAATCATTGTCCAGCCATTTTCGGTTTACCAAATCAGTAGTTTCAATAATTTCCTGGCCCACTGTTATATTCTGAATTTGGTAATCGGCAAGGTCTTCGCCCGCTTTAAAATTTTCGTAATATCCTTTACCGTGGGTAAAATGTGCCGAGGCATTTAAATTAAAATATTGATTGAATTTATGCGAGAAATGAAATTGATAATGATCTTGCTGATAATTATCTACCTGGTTTTCGAAAGTATAGAAATTGTAAGTCCGGCTGTCGGAATTAATCATTTCGCTGGTTTGCCTGGGCGAATACAACCAATGTTCTTCGTAGCGTTTCATTCCACTTAAATCGTTATTTAAGCGCACCGACGGGACACCATTCCACGATTGGTATGTTTCTTCAAAACCCGAAAACACATTTACTTTTATAACTGTATTTTCTGAATAAAAACCGCCGGACACAAAAAACGATTTCAGGTCAGAAAAAGCGCGATCGACAAAGCCATCTGACGAAACCTTCGACAGGCGGGCATCGAGGGTAAATCTGTTGTTTAACAAACCTGTTCCGGCAGAAACGGTATTTTTAAAAGTATTGAATGTACCGAAAGCCGTTTTATATTCGGCGTAGGCATCTTTTTTTAAGGTGTTTGTTTGCATATTTAGTGTGGCCCCAAAAGCAGCCGCCCCGTTTGTCGATGTTCCCACACCCCGCTGGATCTGAATATTTTCTAAGGAAGAAGCCAGATCGGGCAGATCGACAAACCAGGTTCCATGCGACTCGGCATCATTCACCGGGATTCCGTTTATGGTAACATTCACCCGGTTCATATCGGTTCCGCGAATCCTGAAATTTGTATAACCAACACCTGCCCCGGCATCTGAAGTAGCCACAAACGAAGGACTTAATTGTAATAAATATGGAATATCCTGTCCAGTATTTCGTGAATCAATTTCATCGGACGAAATTGTGGAATAAGTAAACGGGGTTTTTTCTTTAACCCTTGTTGCGGCCACTAGTATTTCGCCTGTCATTACAACATTTGGTACCAACTCAATTTTTATTTGCCGATTGGAATTTAGATTTATTTTTAACTCATTGGTTTCAAAACCAACAAATGAGATTTTAATAATGTAATCTCCGGCTTTTAAGTTTTTAAATTCAAAAGACCCGTCACTTTTTGTGGAAATTCCAATAAAAGTATTTTCGATTATTACACTTGCACCGGGTAGTGGTTCCCCGTTCCCGGTAACAATCCCTTTTAAGTTAAATTGTGCGTAAACAACAATAACCATTAACTGCAAAAGCAGTATCAAATTTAATTTTTTCATTTTTAGAAATTTGGTTATCAACTAACCAATGGAGTGGGACGGATCCCTTTTTGCTTTCCCTACGCCGGCATTATCCGGATCAGGTTTTGTGAGTATAATCTCAGCCCTAATTTTATTAGGCACCCCCATTGCATAAAATATCATCGCAAAGTTAAAATGGTTTTTCGATTTGGCAAAAATTTATTTCTCCTTAAAAAAACCACCTGACTTGCTGGTACTTATTTTTTTTGGCAATGCCTGAGTTTGTTTATTAGATTGAATGATGAATTTGGATTAAGGAATGGGGATTTGTGAAGTAAAACTGAAGGAATTGTTAACTTCCAATTTAAAAATATGTTTGCCTTTTAACCCCCTAAATCCCCCTAAAGGGACAACTCCTCCCCTTTGGGGAGGTCGGGTGGGGTCAATTGATTACAAATAAAAAGTTCAATTTGTAATGTTAAACCTTTTGAAAGGCCCCGGGAAGAAAGGCCTACCAACCCCATCAGGATTATGAAACTTGTAATTTCTGCTCATTTGTTAAGTAAAAGAAAATTTCTTTGAACCTAACTATTTAGTTGTGCAATAGCTGGGAACTAAACCACACAATACAATCGTGCAATAACGGGGGACTTAGAAAGCCCGGCTCCCGGGTGTGGCGGATTCCGATCCGCCATTAAAACCCGGTTAAAATCAAATGAATTTTGTAAACCTGAATTTACACGTAAAACAGCAGGCACAAAGTTGATGTTTCAAAAGTAATTTGCAGGAATTGTTTACTTACGAATAGAATATTATAATTGCTTTTGGACCCCCTAAAATCCCCCAATTTAAGGGGACAACTCCTCCCCTTTGGGGAGGTCGGGTGGGGTCGTTTGATTACAAATTGAAAATTCAATTTGTAATGTTAAACCTTTTGAAAGGCCCCGGGAAGAAAAGCCCACCCACACCGTCAGGATTATGAAACTTGTAATTACATGTTCATTTGTTAAATGAAAGAAAATTTCTTTGAACCTAACTATTTAGTTGTGCAATAGCTGGAAAGTAAACAACCACGCCCAAAGGACGTGGCTTTGAGATAACCCCTAAAAGGGGA
>JABGRN010000056.1 GCA_018648265.1 Prolixibacteraceae bacterium
AAACAAAATATAAAGGAGTAGTTTAGAAATTGAATATTTTAAAAATTAGAACTTATTTGTTATTTGTTTTTTGAGATTTGTCTTTTCCAGTTTATCTGGGTTAGGGTTTTAAATTTATATATTTGAGCAAAATTTTTTAAATGATTTTTGTAACAGGCGGAACGGGATTGGTTGGGGCTCATTTGTTGTACGAACTCATTTTGGCGGAAAAAAAAGTAAAAGCGCTGAAACGTGAAACAAGCAACCTTAATCAGGTTGTAAAAACCTTTTCTTATTATTCTGAAAATCCAAATCAACTTTTTGAAAAAATTGAATGGGTTGATGGCGATATCCTTGACTATTTTACACTTGAAAAATTATTGGCGGGGGTAACTGAAATTTATCATTGCGCTGCCATTGTGTCTTTCCAGTTAAAAGAGCGAGGCAAAATGATTTCGAATAACGTGGAAGGGACAGCAAATTTGGTTAACGCAGCCCTGGAAAACGGTGTGAAAAAAATATGCCATGTGAGTTCTATTGCCGCATTGGGGCGACTTCAAAACGGGCTTTTGATTAATGAAGAAACCAATTGGATTCCTTCCAAAAGGATTTCGGGATATTCGGAAAGTAAATTTTTTTCGGAAGCAGAAATTTGGCGTGGTATTGAAGAGGGCCTTGATGCTGTAATTGTAAATCCGTCAATAATTTTAGGGCCGTCAAATTGGGAAGCAGGAAGTTCAAAATTGTTTAAAACCATTTGGGATGGATTAAAGTTTTATACAAAAGGTGTTACTGGTTTTGTTGATATTAAAGATGTGGTGAGGGCGATGATCATGTTAATGGATAAGTCGAATTTTGATTCGTGCAAAAATCAACGGTTTCTTTTAAATTCAGAAAACTTAAGTTATCAAAGTGTTTTCAATCAAATTGCAAAAGAATTAGATAAACCAAAACCTAAAATATTTGCATCCAATTTTATATTAGGTATTGTTTGGAGGGTTGTAACTTTTGCCAGTTGGATTGCCGGAAAACCAACGATGATTTCGCGTGATTCGGTTGCTAATTCGAATGCGATTAATAATTTCGATGGAAGTAAAATTACCCGAACTCTTGTTTTTAAATACCAATCTATTTCCAATTCAATAAAAAAAGCAGCCGGGTTTTTGAAGAAAGACATGGCTAAATACTCCGCAAATTAAATTCAGTACGTCATTCCGGGCTCGACCCGGAATCTTCGATTCGTTAAGATGCTGAAATAAATTTAGCATGAAGAAAAAACATTTAAGCATGAAAAACCAAAAGTGGTGTGTTCGAATGAAATACCATTTTCCGTGCAAAGCTGGGATTAAAAAGTCTCGAAATCATATTTCTTTTATGAGTTGTAAGCGACAGAATATCAATTTTTTCGTCTTTAATAAAATGTTCGAGCGATTCTAAAGTATTATTCCCAACAATTAATCTGCATTCAAAATTTTCACTTCTGTATTTTTCTTTCAGAATGTCTTTCATCCCATTTAATTTTGCTAAATCCCAGCCGTCTCCAGAAGGATGCCCAACATGGGCACATGTTAATTTAATTTCAAAAGGATATAAAATCGACATTAATTTATCAAGTGCTACAAAGTCTTTTTCATCGAAATCAGTTGCGTATAACACATTCGAGAAATGTTTCAATTCCTGGTCCGGAGTACTTTCGGGAACTATTAAAACCGGAACACGGGCATTGTACATAATATCAGCCGCTATACTTCCCACGGTCTCCATTTGTACAGAATTTCCCGATCGCCCCATTACAATTAATTGAGAGTTGTTTTTGTGTGCATAAGCTAAAATGTCATTATCGGCATAACCCGATTTAATAATAAATTCAGAATCTACCGACTCCCATTTTTCTTTGCCGGTTTCATCTGCCAGTTTTGCAATAAATTTTTGAAAATTGTCGTTGGCATTTTTTTCGGTTGACTCTAATTTTGCCAACAACGCTAAATCGTATGCATAAACATCACTGTACGGAATCGAATTAATTAATGGGTTAATATAACAATGCATAAAAACCAGTTTCACTTGTAAATGGGCGGCGATATCAATTGCCATTTTACAGGCTTTTTCAGAATTTGGCGAAAAATCAACCGCTACGAGGATATGCCTTTCTTTTTTTTCTGTTTGTTTTTTTACAGTAAGCGGGTTTTTCCCCAAAAAATCATCAAGTATCGGAACAGCTTCCGGGACATCTTTTTCAAGAATCTTCACCTTTACCGAAAAAGAAGTAGTGCCTTCAATTAAATCGATGTTTTCGAGCTCGCATTCAATTTTTTCTGCCTCAAGTTTCATTTTTAAGATATGTGCTTTGGAATAAGGCAAAACTACGATTGTAACTAATTTCTCTTTCATGACATTTTGTTTTAAGTTAAACATTGCCTCTATATTCCTGTATTCGTTTACCAGAAGAAAGAAGTTACATATTATGGGCTATTTTAAACAAAAAACGGCAATACAAATTGTACTGCCATTTTTGTGTTTTATCAGAATTTTCAGGGATATTAAATCCCAAAAGTCTTTTTAATTTCATCAACAAAATCGAGTTTCTCCCAGGTAAAAAGTTCAACTTCTTTTTCAACTTTTCCGGCATAAGGAGATTCGAATGTTTTTTTAACGGTAACCGGAGTTCGCCCCATGTGACCATAAGCAGCCGATTCCAAATAAATTGGGTTGCGTAATTTCAAACGTTCTTCAATAGCCGCCGGGCGCAAATCGAAAATTGTTTGCACTTTTTCGGCAATTTCACCATCCGAAAAGTTTACATTTTTTCTGCCATAAGTATTTACGTAAACTCCCACTGGTCGGGCAACTCCAATTGCATAAGCAAGTTGTACTAGAATTTCGTCGGCAACACCGGCGGCGACTAAATTTTTAGCAATGTGGCGCGAAGCATAAGCTGCCGAGCGGTCAACTTTAGATGGATCTTTCCCTGAGAAAGCGCCGCCACCATGTGCACCTCTTCCGCCGTAAGTATCCACAATAATTTTACGACCGGTTAACCCGGTGTCACCGTGAGGGCCACCAATAACAAATTTACCCGTTGGATTTACGTGATAAATAATATCGGTGCCAAAAAGAGCTTGCAAACGTGTTGGCAGTTTTGCCACAACACGGGGAATTAAAATATTAATTACATCATCTTTAATTTTTGCCAACATTGGTTCGTCAGCATCAAATTCATCGTGTTGCGTTGAAACTACAATTGTATGCACTTTCACAGGAATGTTTTCGTCGGTATATTCAATTGTAACCTGCGATTTTGAGTCAGGGCGCAAATAAGTCATCACTTTTTCTTCGCGACGAACATCTGCCATTTCCTGCAAAATAATATGTGATAAATCTAAGGAAAGCGGCATGTAATTGTCGGTGTCTTTGCTGGCGTAACCAAACATCATTCCCTGGTCACCGGCTCCCTGATTTTTTTTATCTTTCTTGTCAACTCCGCGGTTAATATCAGCACTTTGCTCGTGAATGGCGGTAAGAACGCCACACGAAGCACCATCAAAACGGTATTCTGCTTTTGTGTAACCAATTTTGCTGATTACACCGCGCGTTACTTCTTGCACATCGACATAAGCACTCGATTTTACTTCGCCGGCAACAACAACCTGCCCGGTAGTAACCAAAGTTTCAATTGCCACTTTGGAGTTTGGATCGAATGCCAGAAATTGGTCGAGAAGCGCATCCGAAATCTGATCGGAAACTTTGTCGGGGTGGCCTTCCGACACAGATTCGCTTGTAAATAAATAGTTCATATTAAATCTATTTTTAAACCGAAATCGGTATTTATTAATAAAAAATGTGGGATGAAATTTTGAGAAGCTGCTTGCAGCGATTGCTTTAGCATTTTTTCATGTGGTTGCAATCAATCTCAAATTTATCCACTTAAGGGTACAAATTTACTATTCTTATTTTGAATAAAAAAGGTTATTTAGAATTATTTTAAATCAGGGTTGGGGGTGATGCGAATTCCGATTCGCATTCTTTTATGGCGGTTTGGAAACCGCCCCATCCGGAAATGTTCACACAATGCTATCGCCTTGTGTTTTTACATTTCGGGACTTTGTCCATAAAAATTTGATTTTAGATAGGAGTAAAACAAACTTTGTTTTGCATTGTAATTTTATTTCGATTTAAATATTGTGAAAAACGATGTATATTTGTTATACCATAGATAAATTTGCAAAAATGGAAACCCAAAAATTTTTTGCTGTTTTTTTCCTTGTTCTAGCTTTATTTTCTGCCTGCCAAAAGGAGTCCATTCCAAAACCACTGTCCGAACCGGGTTATCCAAGTACTTATGAAATTTTATCGCAAAGTGAATGGAATGTGCGAAATGATGATTTTCAAAAAATTAATATTTATGATGGACTGACTTTAAATGATTATGGATTCATGAATGGAATTATTCCCTTAAATGTGAATGACTCTATTACTGAAGAATTTGTGCTTAAAAATGTTGATTCAATTTTAATGCGGTACAGAAATTTTATGGGAATTTCTGATGATATTATTTTTGATTTAGAAAATCAACTATTGGCTTATTCTCTTTTTATGACCCCATTCGGATTTGATAATATTCGAGACTATTTTTCACATCTTAAAGAATTGGGAACAGAAGGTTTTTGGAACAATAATTTAGAGACAATTACTCATAATTTTCAATTGAATCAAAACAGAATTGAAGGTGAAAAATTTCTTGGGCCAAGTATTGATCTTGAACTTCGAACATTGGATAATACAATTAAGATTTCTGGGAATTGGTATCCAAATGTAATAATTCCTGAGTTTCAAATTTATTCGGAAGAAGAAGTTATTGGAATAGCACATAGAAAATTACTTGAAAAAACGGGGTTAAATTTATGGGAAACAAAGCACAAATTTAGTCTTTACAAAACGATGATAACCATTAACAATAATTCAGAAATTGAACTTCATGAATGCTGGAGAGTTTTTGCTCAGGCCAAAGAAGATTTGTTTTGTTATGTTTTTGTGGATACTCAAACCGGCGACGTTATTAAATACTATGAGCGTGGATGGATTTACTTATAACTCACTCTATCAAAACAAAATCCTCCCCCTTGATATAATTCGACTTTAACAGTAACTTTTTATTCTGCTCGTTTTCGCGGTAATTTGTTAGCAACGAAACGGTAAACTTCGCATTGCAGTGAGGATTTTTTTCAAAACGAAATTCCGGCAAGTCACGGCTTGAATTTTAATTTAATAGCTGAGTATTATTATAGTTAACCGTTTTTTTCAAATTCATTCACGCTGTGGCTAATTGCAAATTCGCATTTTCTGGCAAAAGTTAATCATCAGGAACTTATCATTTAGGTAAATGGTATTAACTTTTTTTTCCCTATTTTTATAGAACTTTCAAAATGAATCCTAATTTCATGGAAAATAACGAATTACTTTCAAAAAAAGCCTACACAAAAATGGCACAACTTTGTAGCCGCTCGGAACAATGTTCGCCTGATATTAGGAAAAAAATAATCGCATTTGGTTTAGAAAACGAAGCAGCTGAAGACGTAATCGGCTTGTTAATAGAAGAGAACTTCATAAACGATCAACGATTTGCAAAAGCGTATGTTTCCGATAAATTTAAAATAAATAGTTGGGGTAAGATAAAAATGCGGTACTATCTTAAAATGAAAGGATTACCGGAGAATATTATTGAGGATGGATTGGCAGTAATTGATGACGAAAAATATAAAAATGTGTTAGTGAAAACAATGAAAGACAAATCAAAAACAATAAAAAAGAAAGATAAATTCGAAAAAATGGGCCAGGTTATCAGGTATGCCCAATCACGCGGTTTCGAACCGGAATTAATCCATCGTTATTTAAAATTAGTTCTGGAATAATGCTATTCATCTGACGTTACAATATCCCTAAAATCTTCTTACTTTTGCATTTCATTAAAAACACAGTTTAAATGATTTTAAAAGACCAGGTAAATGATTTACTGGAACGCCGGGACGCGTTAAGGAGGCATCTTTGACTACGATGCAAAACTAATTCAATTGCAAGAAGAGGAACTAAAAACCCAGGATCCTGAGTTTTGGACTAATCCAAAAGAAGCCGAAATCCAAATGAAAAATATCCGCACCATTAAAGTGTGGACAGATGGTTTTGATGTTGTTGACAATCAGCTTGAAGACTTTCTTGTATTATACGAGTTTTTTGAAGCCGGTGAAGCCAGCGAAGAAGAAGTAGATATTTCTTTTGCCGAAGTCATTGAAAAAACAGAATTTCTGGAAACCAAAAATATGCTCCGAAACGTGGAAGACCGTTTTGGTGCAGTACTTAAAATAAATGCTGGTGCGGGTGGTACAGAAAGCAATGACTGGGCAGAAATGTTGTTCAGGATGTACACTCGTTGGGTAGAGAAAAACGGGTACAAACTAAAAATTGCCGATATGCAGGCTGGCGACGAAGTGGGCATAAAAAGTTGTACGATTGAAATTGAAGGGGAATTTGCTTATGGTTATTTAAAAAGTGAAAATGGTGTACACAGGCTGGTCCGCTTATCTCCGTTTAATGCACAAAACAAACGAATGACCTCGTTTACTTCGGTTTATGTAACACCATTAATCGACGATTCGATTGAAATAAAAGTAAACCCTGCCGACATTACCTGGGATACATTCCGAAGCGGTGGCGCCGGTGGGCAAAATGTAAATAAAGTAGAAACCGGTGTGCGGTTGCGGCATGGGCCTTCAGGAATTATTATCGAAAATACCGAAGGCCGCTCTCAATTTGGAAACAAAGAAAATGCACTTCGCCTTTTAAAATCGCAATTATACGAAATTGAATTGCGCAAACGCCGCGAAAAAACCACGAAAATTGAATCGCATAAAAAGAAAATTGAATGGGGATCGCAAATCCGTTCGTATGTGTTGCAACCCTACAAAATGGTTAAAGATTTGCGCACGAAACACGAAACAGGAAATGTAAACGCTGTTCTCGATGGGGAATTAGACGGTTTTATAAAAGCCTATTTAATGGAATTTGGAGGGAAATAATTATATAACATCGTTTTTATTTTTGAAATTTACCCAACAATCCTGATTTTTGAAAGTCCTGATTTTTTATTTAATACAAGAAAAATGTATTCAAATCAAAATTTTACAAATAGGGAAATAAGTTGGCTTTCGTTTAATGAAAGGGTTTTGCAGGAAGCCGAAGATCCGAATACCCCGCTGTTCGAACGCATCAGGTTTATCGGTATTTTTTCGAACAACCTCGATGAATTTTTTCGGGTCAGGGTTGCGGCAGTTCGCCGTATGGTTGACTTTGGCAAAGACGAAGAAAACCTTCTGGGAAATTTAACACCCAAAGAATTGCACGACAAAATCCATAAAATTGTAATTGGCCACCAGCACAAAGTTCACGAAATATTCAAAAATATTTGGGAAGAATTAAAAGAAGACAATATTTTTCTGATAAACGAAAAAGAGCTTGTTCATTCACAAGGTGTTTTTGTAAAAAAATATTTTCACGAAAAAGTGCTGCCCAACCTTGTGCCAATCATGTTGAATAGAAAGAACAAATTTCCCTATTTGCGCGATCGCTCGGTTTATCTTGCTGTAAAACTCTCAAAAAAATCTAACCCCGTAGATAATGCATTTTCACTCATTAGAATTCCCGGAAGATCGGTCTCACGGTTTTTGGTGTTGCCAAAAATCGGAAAGGAAAAATATGTGATTTTGCTCGACGATGTTATCAGGTTCTGTTTAAACGATCTTTTCTTTTATTTCGATTACGATATTCACGAGGCTTTTACCATTAAAGTTACCCGCGATGCTGAGCTGGATATTGATGATGATATTTCGAAAAGTTTTATTGAAAAAATGAGTAGCAGCCTGAAAAAAAGGAAAACAGGCAAACCAGTACGTTTAATTTACGACCGCAAAATGCCCGAAGATTTATTTGGTTTTATTTTAAAAAAGATGAAACTAAATAACGAAAATGCCATTCCGGGAGGTAAATATCACAACCACAAAGATTACATGAATTTTCCTAAAATTGGCAAAAAACGGCACTATTACACAAAACTTCCACCTTTCAGGCATAAAGATCTTCCGCCTAATACAAGTGTGCTTCGAATAATTCGTAAAAAGGATGTTATGCTTCATTACCCATTTCAAATGTTTAATCATTTTATTGATTTATTACGTGAAGCAGCTATCGACCCGCAGGTTAAAGAAATTGGAATTACCATTTACCGGGTAGCAGCCGATTCAAAAGTGGTTAATGCATTATTAAATGCGGTCAGAAATGGAAAAGATGTTACCGTTGTAATTGAATTACAAGCCCGCTTCGATGAGGAAGCCAATATTTTTTGGTCGAATAAATTACAAGAAGAAGGTGCCAATGTAATTAACGGTGTTCCCGGAATGAAAGTGCATAGCAAACTGGCCTGGATTAAACGTAAAGAAAATGGTTCGTTCAGGAATTATGCATACATAGGCACAGGCAATTTTGATGAAGAAACAGCACGTGTTTATGCTGACGACGGACTAATGACTTCTGACCCGAGATTAGCAAACGAAGTAGAAAATATATTTGAATTTTTTAAACAAAACTATAAACATTTCGACTACAAGCATCTGGTGGTAAGCCCGTTTAATATGCGGAAATTTTTTACTTCCAGTATCGACCGCGAAATTGAATTGGCCAGGCATGGTAAAAGTGCATGGATGATTTTAAAAATGAACAGCCTGATTGACCCGAAAATGATGAGTAAAATTTATCAGGCCAGCAAGGAAGGTGTTAAAATACAGTTAATTGCAAGGGGAATATTCGGGCTGCAAATTGGGAAAAAAGGAATCAGCGAAAATATTTGTGCCATTAGTATCGTTGATAAATACCTCGAACATTCGCGTATTTTTCTTTTCGGAAACGATGGTGATGAAAAGATGTTCATTTCGTCGGCCGACTGGATGCCACGCAACCTCAACCGGCGAATTGAAGTGGCCTGTCCGATTTATGATACTGAAATAAAGAAAGAGTTAAAAGAGATGCTTAATATTCAATTGAAAGATAATTCAAAAGCCCGGATATTAGATCCTGATTTATTAAATAAATACCACAAAGTAAATTCAGAAAAAGCATTCCGGTCACAAGAAGATTACTACAATTTCATAAAAAACAAACACCATTTTATTATGAAAATATATCATAATCCACGATGTGTAAAAAGTCGTGCCGGGTTAAAATACCTCGAAGAAAAAGGCTTTGACATTGAAATCAAAAAATACCTGACTGAAGGGATTTCAGAAAATGAACTCCAGGAGCTAATCTCAAAAACCGGGAAAAGCCCTTTTGATTTCGTTCGCACCCAAGAGAAAGAATTCAAAGAAAATTTTAAGGGAAAAGAATTGTCGGATAAAGATTGGATTAAAATTTTAACTGAAAACCCAAAATTATTGCAGCGCCCGATTGTGGTAAATGGTTGCAAGGCTGTTTTGGCAAACCCACCTGAAAATGTGGAAAATATAATTTAATTAATTTGAAGTTTACCTTGAAGTGTTTGGATTTCAGCTTCAAGTATAATTGTACGTTTTATTGTTTTTGAAAGGGCAAGTGCATCTTTTACAGCTTGCTTGTCGTAGGTTTCAAGAATTATATAGTAGTATTCTTTTCCAAGAAAAACAGCCTTTAACCTGCGTTCGGCATTGTTGGCGATAAACTCAATAGCCCCATTGTCTTTGCCATTTCGGTACGAAACTTTTTCCCATTTAGCTTCCATAAAATCGCTGCGGTGATTGTTAACATCATCAAGCGGAATGGTTTCGGTTTTGGCGTCGTCGCCTTGGTCGTAAACCCTTAGCCCGGTGTGGTTTAACCAATTTTCACCATGATAATTACTGCTTAAATACAGTTCGCCCCGTTCGTCCAAATGCACTTGGATATACGAGCGGTCCCATGCCCGCTGAAACGTTTGTCTTTTATGTATGTATTGTGCAAATCTATCGAACTGGGTCTTTTCTTTAACAAACGATTTTTCCAATTTTGTAAATTGTATTTTTAATGAATCGAGTTCAGCTTCTTTGCGCTGAAACAGATCGAAGTTAATTTCATTAATAAGGTTTTTGGCCACATTCGCCGAGTAAATTGCTTCGGGGAATAATGTTGAAATACTATCTAAATGAATTAAAGCATTTGTTGTATCTTGCTTTTCAAGAAATGTTTTTGCCAGATTTAATTTTACCCGTGCCTTTTCTTCATCTGAAGGGCCACAAGCAACAACAAAAATTACTATTAATACTATTAAATATTTCACCGAAAACCTCATTTTTTATTGTTTTGCCCAAAATTACTATTTTATCCGAAAATTATAACAAACGAACCTAATGAATACAAATTCAGTAACTTTTTTTCAAAATGAGCCGATTGTACAAATACCCGAAAACAACGAGTTGATTTTAGCAGCCTGGCAATTATTGAACCCGGCAAACATTGGGCAAATAATTCGTTTAGGGCATAATGTTGGGGCAAAAAAAGTTTTATTTATTAATAATGAAAGCTTCAAAAAATCAAAAATAAAAAAAACTGCTGGATTTTCATTCGATCAAATGTCGTGGGGGTTTATCTCCGAAAGCGAATTCTATTCTTTACTAAATGGGAAAATGAAACTTGTTATTCTTGAAACCTGCGAGGGTTCAAAAAATATATTTTGTAAAAAATTACCAGAAAAAGCAATTATTTTAGCAGGGAATGAATCGTTTGGGTTGCCACCAGAAATTATCCATAAAAGCGATGAAAAAATTTATATTCCCATGCCGGGAGTTTGCAAATCGATGAATATTTCTCACGCCCTTACTATCGCTGCATTTGAGTGGTACAGGCAAAAGTCTGGTTAAATGTTTTTTACAATATTAAATTAATTTCTAATAATGCATCTCTTTCCATAGATTCTTTCTATTTTTAAACTCAAAATCGACTAACTATGATTACCCTTACCCAGTTGGAATATGTGGTTGCTGTTGACACGTACCGACATTTTGGCAAAGCAGCCGAAAACTGTTTTATTACTCAACCGACTCTGTCGATGCAATTAAAAAAACTGGAAGAAGATCTTGAAATTATTATTTTCGACCGCAGTAAACAACCGCTGATTCCAACCGATGTTGGTCAAAAGATTATTGAACAGGCACGCATTACTTTAAAACAGGCCGACGAGATTAATAACATTATAAAAGAGCATAAAAACCAGGTTTCCGGGTTATTGCGAATAGGGATTATTCCAACATTGGCACCTTACCTTTTGCCAATTTTTATTGGGAAATACAAAAAGAAATACCCTAATATTTTTATAAAAGTTGTTGAGCAAACTACCGAAAATATTGTAAAACTCCTTCATAAAGATTTAATTGATGTAGGTATTTTGGTAACACCTTTGAAAGAGGAGAAAATAAACGAAAAACCGATTTTTTATGAAGAGATGTTGATTTATGCGAATACAGGGCATAAATTGCACAAGCAAAAAGAAATTACAGTTGCAGATATCGCAACACCCGAAATCTGGCTTCTAAGCGACGGACACTGCTTCCGCGATCAAGTAATTAATCTCTGCTCATTTCTTGGAACTACCGATAGTGAACTTCCTTTTCACTTTGAAGCAGGTTCTCTGGAAACATTAATGAATATTATTGATAGGGAAGGTGGAATTACTTTAATCCCGGAACTTGCTAAAGATGGAATGTCGGACAAACGATTAAATAATATTCGGTCATTTTCAAACATGAAACCTCTTCGTGAAGTCAGCCTTGTTTATTCAAGACATTTCGCCAAACATAAACTCATAAACCTACTCTGGCGCGAAATAAAAGAAGTTATTCCCGTAGAACTTCAGGATGAAAAAAGGGGTAGTATTGTGGAATGGAAATAAATCTTTTTTCACTTGAAAAAAATAACTATATTTGCGCCCCAATTTGCGGATGTGGCGGAATTGGTAGACGCGCTAGACTTAGGATCTAGTGCCATACGGCGTGGGGGTTCGAGTCCCTTCATCCGCACAAATAAACCGCCGACCTTCCTTTTACAGGCAAGTGTTGGCGGTTGTTTTAATACAGGTACTTGAAATTAATTTTTTGTCATCATGAACATTACAAGAGAAAATACAAGCGATATAAATTCGGCAATAAAGATTTTAATTGAAAAAGCCGATTACGAAAAAACTGTGGCTGATGCTTTAAAAGAGTACCGTCAAAAGGCATCTATTCCTGGTTTTAGACCAGGAAAAGTACCGGCAGGGCTTATAAAAAAACGGTTTGGGACTGCTATTCTTGTGGAAGAAGTAAATAAAATCCTATCAAAAAATTTATCTGATTACCTTGTTGAGGAAAAATTAAACATGTTGGGCGAGCCTCTTCCAAACGAGGATCTGCAAAAAACAATAAATTGGGACACGGATGAAAACTTTGAGTTTGTTTTCGATATTGCAATTGCTCCTGAGATTAATATTGCCTTAGATAAAAGCGGTGAATATGATTATTATACTATTTCTGTTTCAGACAAAATGATTGCCGAGCAGGTTGATTTGGCAACTTCGCAAATGGGGCAAAACGTACCCGACGATGAAGTGAAAGACGACAGTTCAGTTAGGGGGGATTTTGTTCAACTCGATGAAAACGGTGAAGAAGTTGAAAACGGAATCCAACCAAATGGTGTCCTTCTGGCAGTTGACATGATGAAAGATGATGAAACTAAAAAATCGTTTGTCGGCAAAAATATTAATGATTTATTGGTTTTTGATCCGGTAAAAGCATTCGAAAACAGGCACGAAGTAGGCCACATGTTAAATATCTCGCATGAAGAGGCGGATGAACTTAACAGTAATTTTAATTTCACAATTACCGAAATCCTTAAATTCGAAAAGGCAGAATTAAACGAAGATCTTTTCAAAAAATTATATGGCGAAGAAACCACAATTAAGACCGTTGAAGAATTTAGAAATAAAATAAAAGAAGAAATTGGCGCAAATTTAGTCTATTCATCTGAACATAAATTTGCGTTAGACACGCGTAAAGTGTTAGTAGAAAAAACAAAAATGGAACTTCCGGAAGCGTTTTTAAAACGATGGTTAATTGCTGTTAACAAAGAATTAACCCTCGAACAAATTGAAAATGATTTCGACTACTTTATCAAAGATTTACAGTGGCAGTTAATTTCAAGCTCAATTATAAAAGATCACGATTTAAAAGTTGAGCCAGAAGAAACGATAACGTTTGCAAAACAATTGGCACGCGCACAATATAGTCAATATGGAATGTACGATATTACCGAAGAACAATTAGAGTCGTTTGCGAAAATGATCCTTGAAAAGCCGGAAGAAAAAGAACGTATTTATAAAAAGCTGTTCGAAGATAAAATTATGGCCATTGTAAAAGAAAAAGCAAATATTGTGGAAAAAGAGGTTTCGCAGGAAGATTTTAATGAGATGATGAAATAAATATTGCTGAAAGAATCAGCACAAAACTTTTTTAATAACTTTGTAATTCGTTTTTAATGAACGTAAATTGCAAGGTTATTTTTTTTAATAGGCAAAATTAAAATGGAAAATCAAAACGAGTTTAAAAAATACGCAGTAAAACATTCAGGTATTAGCAGCCTTACCATGGATCGCTACACATCAATTTACAGTAATTATATTTCTCCCACTATTATTGAAGAAAGGCAATTAAACGTTGCTTCAATGGATGTTTTTTCAAGATTGATGATGGATCGGATTATTTTCCTCGGTGTCCCGATCGACGATACAGTAGCAAATATTATCCAGGCACAACTTCTTTTCCTTGAATCTACAGATCCAAGCAAAGATATTCAGATTTATTTTAATTCTCCAGGTGGATCTGTTCATGCCGGTTTGGGCATTTACGATACCATGCAATATATTTCTGCCGATGTGGCCACCATTTGTACCGGAATGGCTGCGTCAATGGGAGCTGTGCTTTTAACAGCCGGGACAAAAGGAAAACGGTCGGCATTAAAACACTCGAGAATAATGATTCACCAACCAATGGGCGGGGCTTCAGGCCAGGCATCGGATATCGAAATTACAGCTCGTGAAATAATGAAAATCAAGGCCGAATTATATGCTATTATTGCCCAACATTCGGGGCAGTCGATAAAACAAGTAGAAAAAGATTCTGACCGGGATTATTGGATGACTTCGGGCGAAGCTGTAAAATATGGAATGATTGATGAAATTTTAGTTCGAACTGAAAAATAATGTCAAACAAAGCAAAATTAGATAAGTGTTCATTTTGTGGGCGCGAGAAAAAAGAGGTGACAATTTTAATTGCCGGAATTGACGGGCATATTTGTGACCGTTGCGCAGATCAGGCACATACAATTATTCAGGAAGAAGTAAAAAAAGAAAGTACTTTCGATCTTGAAGGGATGAAATTATTAAAACCCAAAGAGATTAAAAAATTCCTGGATCAATACGTTATTGGCCAGGATCAGGCAAAAAAAATACTTTCAGTTTCAGTTTATAATCATTACAAACGACTTACACAGTTTGTTGATGATGATGAAACTGAAATAGAAAAATCGAATATCATTTTGGTTGGTGAAACTGGTACCGGCAAAACACTTCTTGCCCGCACAATTGCAAAAATGTTGCACGTTCCGTTTACTATTGTTGATGCAACGGTATTAACCGAAGCAGGTTATGTCGGCGAAGATATTGAAAGCTTATTAACCAGGCTGTTGCAAGCCGCCGATTATAATCTTGAAGCCGCAGAAAAAGGGATTGTATTTATCGACGAAATTGATAAAATAGCCCGCAAAAGCGACAATCCTTCGATTACCCGCGATGTTTCCGGCGAGGGGGTTCAACAAGGATTATTGAAACTACTTGAAGGATCGATTGTTAATGTCCCTCCGCAAGGAGGACGTAAACACCCCGAACAAAAACTAATTCCTGTTAACACTAAAAATATACTTTTTGTTTGTGGCGGGGCTTTCGATGGTATTGAACGAAAAATTGCAAACCGTTTAAACACCAAAGTTATTGGTTATAGTGCGGCTAAAGAGGCCGACCGGATTGAGCGGGAAAACCTGTTGCAGTACATTTCCCCTCAAGATTTAAAATCGTTTGGTTTAATTCCTGAAATTATTGGACGCCTGCCGGTTTTAACCTATCTCGCACCTCTTGATAAGGAAGCTCTTCGAAATATTTTGACTGAACCTAAAAATTCTGTGATTAAACAATACAAAAAGTTATTTCAGCTCGACGGAATTAAACTTGAATTCGAGGAAGATGCATTTCAATATATTGTGGAGAAGGCTATTGAATTTAAATTGGGTGCCAGGGGCTTACGTTCAATTTGTGAGAATATTATGAATGACGCTATGTTTGACTCACCTTCTGAATCGATTGAAAGTTTAATAATAACGCATGAATATGCGCGCAACAAACTTAGCCATTCGGGTATTAACAGACTTAAAGCAAGTTAAATTTTTAAACAGGTCTTACGTTTTTTTTTATTCCCTAAAATAAAAAGTAGTTTCTCTAAAATAATTTAAATCTAATTGTATTTAACCCAGATTAAAAGACTCTGTTTTAAAATTATCCTATCATTTTATTATGCGTCTTTTTTACTTAAACAACTTAACCGGCCCTAATCTGGAAGATGGATTTGTTTTGTATAGCCAGGTTTTTATGGAGAACACAGGTAATTTTAAATGAAAAACAGGCTTTATAAAATGAAGGGATAAATTGGGGGCAGCCTCTTAATATTCCAAAGATTTTTATAGTTTCGTAGTCACAAAATAAACAAAAGGGAATATTTATGAAAATCTTACCACGAATTGCTATTGCATTGTTAATGATTCTTTTATTTACTTCCTCGAAGCCTGAAAAAGATTATTACACTGAACTTTACAGGCCCCAATTTCATTTTACCCCTGAAAAAAACTGGCACAACGACCCAAATGGATTGGTATTTTATAAAGGGGAATATCACATGTTTTATCAATATAACCCAAAAGGGAACAAATGGGGTTTTATGCACTGGGGACATACAATCAGCACCGACCTGGTTCACTGGGAACATTATCCAATTGCATTGTACCCCGATGAGAATTCTGAAGACACAGTACATTGCACTGCTTTTTCTGGATCTGCAATTGTCGATGAAAATAATTTGCTCGGCAAAAATGTGGGTAATGAAAAAACATTAGTAGCATTTTATACCAGCCAACATTGTGGACAACGAATAGCCTACAGTACCGACAAGGGAAGGACGTGGGAGAAATACGAAGGAAACCCAATAATTGCTTTTGATAAAAATGACGATGCACGCGATCCAAAAGTTATTTGGCACGAACCGACTCAAAAATGGATTATGGCCTTATACCGTAAAACCGGGGAAGAGGAAAATAGCAAAGGGGTTTCGTTTTATACATCCGACGATTTAGTAAATTGGGAATGGAAAAGCCACACATTTGGATTTTATGAATGTCCTGATTTAATTCAACTACAAGTTACAAACCGCCCCGATGAATTTAAATGGATTCTTTTTGATGGCGACGGAAGTTATTTAATTGGTGATTTTGATGGAGAAAAATTTACCTCTGAATCTGCTAAATTAAAAAGCGATAACGGAAAAAATTATTATGCTGCTCAAACTTGGAGCAACATCCCCGAAGATGATGGCCGTACTATTCAAATTGCATGGATGAAAGGGGGTGAATTCCCCGAAATGCCATTTAATGGGCAAATGACATTTCCAAGCGAACTTTCGTTAACAAAATTCAATTTTGGATATAAACTAGTGCGTAAACCGGTAATTGAAATTGAAAGTTTACATGGGAAACATTATGATTGGGACGATAAAAATATAATTCCCGGGATAAATGAAAATATATTGAAAAAAGTGAAAGGCGATTGTTTTCATATTGTGGGTGAGTTCGACTTAAAAACATCTGACAATTTTGGGTTAATGATAAGGAACAGTAAAAAAAATCCCGGCACCGAAGTTTTGTATAATGTTAAAAGAGGGACATTATCTGTTTTGGGAACTACAGTCCCATTAATGCCTGTTGACAATAAAATTATACTCGAAATATTGGTTGATCGTGCATCTATTGAGATTTATGCAAATGGTGGGCAAACAGTTATTTCGAATTGTTTTACTCCAAAAGAAGGCGCAAATGAATTACTTTTGTTTTCTAATGGGGGAGAATTGGAGGTCGTAAAACTGGATATTTTTGAAATCAAATCGGCATGGAGCCAGAAATAAATAAAATCGACAAATTGGCCTGAATTGTTCATGAGTTTTTCGTTATGAGAATTCAAAATGCACAGAATAAAGGGAAGCACAGAGTTGAGCCTCGCAGAAATAGCCTCAGCTATTTTGAGAATCGAGAATCGAGCATTCTCTTTATTCAAAGCAGTTTGATTTCGGAATAGATAAATTTATGAATAGTTCAGGTTAGAAACTACTAAAGAGTTTTTATAAAAATAAGGTAAGTAACTGAATAATTGCGATTAAAAGAACCATGGCAACCGGATAAACGGTAGCGTAAGCAATTGAATGTGCATTTGTTTTTGTCATCGCGTCTGCGGCAGCTAATCCAGGGGTACTTGTCATACTTCCACTAATGGCCCCAAACAAACTTAAAATATTCATTTTGAAAAAATATTTTCCTACAAAAGCAGTAATAAACATTGGCAAAATGGTTATTACTGCCCCAGCAAAAAACAATTGAATCCCGTAGTTTTCGAAAGTTTGGACAATTTCAGCACCTGCACCGGTTCCTACCGCGGCTAAAAAAAGGACAAGGCCCAATTGCCTCAACAATTGATTGGCAGCACTTGTCATTGTCCACAATACAGGACCGGTTTTTCCAATCCTGCTAAGTATTAAAGCTACAATTAATACTCCACCGGTAATTCCAGGGCTAAATGAAAATGAACCAAATACAATGTTTATTTTGCCCACCAGGACACCTAAAATTATTCCCAGGGCAACAGGTAAAATATCGGTGTCGGAAAGGCGTTTTTGGTCGTTCCCAAAAATTTTAGACACCATTTCCATGTTTGTTTTGCTGCTGGCAATCACAAGTTTATCGCCAAATTGCAATTTTGAGTCGGGTGTTGGGGAAATATTAATTCCCGACCGGCGGATGCGTGTAATTGTAGCATTGTAAGTATGTAGTAGGTTTATCTGGCCAATGGTTTTATTTACAATTTCTTTGTTGGTTACCAGAACAGATCGCACGTCGTATTTTGGGTCAAGGGGGATTTCTTCCTCGGTTGTCCTTCCAATTAGTAATTGTACGTTTTTTAGTGCTTCTTCGGTTCCAACGGCCTTTATTAAATCTTTTTTTTGAAGGATTGTTTCCGGCGACGGAGTTATTTCCGAACCCTTGTGCATTACTCTGGAAATAACTGCTTTTGTCATAAACCGAATTCGTGATTCACCTATACTTTTCCCTACTATATTTTCATTTTCAACAATAAAATTTTTATGCAGGATTTCCGGGAATTCATTCTTTATTTTCAAGTTGTGTTCTTCTTCCGATTTTTTTAACGGAATATTTAAAATTTTAGGCAGAAACCGAATAAATAAGATTGCACCTATTACCCCAAACGGGTAACCAACCCCATATCCAATAGATGCTAATGGCGAATTGGTATAATCGATAGCGGCGGCCAGACCGGGAGTACTTGTTAAAGCGCCGGCCAGTAATCCAATGGCAATATTTTTATCGATTTTGAAAACAGCAACCAGTAGCAAAGTAATCAATCCTGCCAACAGAATTAATAATGTGGCAAAAGATGCTAATTGTCTGCCCTCTTTTTTAAACGATCCGAAAAACCCTGGCCCGGCCTGAATCCCAATGGTAAAAATAAATAATACAAGTCCCAGGTATTGAAAATCTTTTGAAATAATAATTCCATAGTGGCCGAAAAACAAGGCTACAAAAATAACCGCCGAAACATCGAGCGACAAGCCGCAGATTTTTATTTTCCCCAAAATAAAACCCAGGGCAACAATTATAAAAAGTGCAAAATAATTGTTAGTGAGAAGTTCCATTTTTAATCTAAATTATTTGCAAAGTTAGTTAATTCAAACATGTGGGCGTTTGAATTTATATTTCTTTCGGGGCAGGTGTTAAAAAATTAAGATTTGAAAAAAGTAAAGGTTTTTCAGAGCAAAAAGTTAAAATCATCTCCTGCTGAAAGTTCAAATGGATTTTTCCCTTTTTTGAAAATCCGGCATTGCCGGTCGCCAATTAATTCAAGTTTTTCGTTTTCAAGTTTAAACATTGTCCCTTCCCGAAGTCCGGTAACGTACAAATCCGGATTAATTTCAAGGAATTCTTCAATGCGCTGTTCGCGGGTTTCACCACCGTGGTCCTCAGGATTTGCATCTAAATAATGTGGGTTTATTTGAAATGGTACTAATCCGGTACAATCAAAACTCAGGGGGTCGATAATTGGCATATCGTTAGTTGTGCGCAAAGTTGGGCAAGCTACATTCGAACCTGCACTCCAACCAATATATGGCGTTCCGGCCTCAACTTTTTCACGAATCGGATCCATTATATTTTGGTCATGCATCATCCGAACAAGTTGCCAGGTATTTCCCCCGCCCACAACAATTGCATCTGCATTTTGAATGGCTTTAATCGGATCTGCAAAAGTGTGAATACCAACAATATGATGTCCTACTTCGGCAAAACGTTCTTCTACTTTTTTGCAATACAAATCGAACGAAAAAGTGACAGCGGCAAACGGAATAAAAACAGCAGTTACCGATTTTTCGCCAAGGAATTTTTGAATTTCATATTTTGGATAGTCCAGGTAAGGTTCACCTTTCATTGTTGAATTACTTATTAATAAAAGTTTCATGTGTGCAGTGTTTTATATTTATCGGTAAAATTATCAAATTATTAAAGATTTGAGTGCGCTTGATTGTTATTTTGTCAAGTTGTGTGTCGTTTTCGCTAAGAATGAAAATTAGAACAACATTCAAATAATTAAAAAATATTTCCCAAGAATTTGAGCCCGGGCGTTGGAACACAATAAATTTGGCAGGGTTTATTTAGCAGTTTTTTATTTCCGATAACCTGAAAAGGAATTTTATTCAATTCATTATAAAAGGCCAAAAGTGCATGAATTGGTAACCACAAACAAGAATAGCGATTTTAAAAAGATATGGATCATATATAACGGGACGAAGTCCGTATTCTGTAAAAAATTCTTAATTTTTATATTTTTAAAATGCATCCCGATATTTTTCGGATATTGAGAAAGTGCTACAAATCAGGATTATTTGTTTCAATTATAAAATATATCCCTATCTTTGCTTTCACAATTTTCAAAAATGAAGACAACATTTAACAATTTTTATTTTTACTGGTATTTTTATTTTGGCTCGAAAGTCGGGATCAGTGAGTAAAGTATTGTTAAAAGTTAAGATATTTTACTGAAAGGTCTCGAAAATTCGAGGCCTTTCTTTTTTTTTATGAAATAAATATATGAAAACAACAATAATTGGCTTGGGATTAATTGGCGGTTCGCTGGCAAAAGATTTGCGAAAATCGAAATTTGCCACCGAATTAATAGGTGTTGACGCTAATAAAAATCATGCTAAACAGGCACTTGAACTGGGACTGGTTGACCAAATAAATACATTGGAAGAGGCAGTGAAAAATACGGATTTGATAATTATTGCAATTCCTGTCGATAAGGAACTGGAAGTACTTCCGGTGGTTTTGGACAAAATGAATGGTAATGCAACAGTTAGTGATATGGGTTCGGCCAAAAAAATAATTGTCGATTCGATTAAAAATCATCCAAGGAGAAAAAATTTTGTGCCGGCCCACCCGATGTCAGGAACCGAAAACTCCGGACCAACTGCGGCACTCGAAGATCTTTTCAAAGGGAAAATTGCCATTCTGTGCGATCAGGAAAATTCTGGCCCACAACATTTAGCTTTGATAGAAAAAATGTTTCAAAGCCTGGGGATGAATATTGCCTACATGTCTGCCGACGAGCAAGATCACAGTACTGCTTTTGTTTCGCACCTGCCACACGCTGCTGCTTACGCTTTAGCAAATGCGGTTCAGGCAAAAGAAGACCGAAATATAATTTTTGATCTTGCCAGCGGGGGATTTCGTTCAACTGTCCGGCTGGCTAAAAGTTCATCGTCGATGTGGCATCCCATTTTCCAGCAAAACAGTAAATATGTTATCGAGTCGCTCGATGTGTATATTAAACATTTACAGGAGTTTCGCGATAGTATAAAACACGAGCAATACGATAAATTGAAAGAATTAATAGTGAATGCAAATAAAATAAGGGTTGTTCTCGACGGGGAAAATTCTCACATGATAAAAAACGAAGAAAAAATCACAAAATTTTATACAAAATAGTCATGACAATTAAACTTGAAATTAATCCGATAAAAGAGTGGTTGCCTCAAATTGACAACCCTTTGCTTATTTCCGGGCCATGTAGTCTGGAGTCGGAAGAACAGGCACTTGAAACTGCAAAATTATTAGCCAAAGACAAACGGGTATTTGTTTACCGCGGTGGGGTTTGGAAACCCCGAACACGTCCCGGTTCATTTGAAGGGGTCGGATCTGTTGGGCTAAAATGGCTTCAACTGGTAAAAAAAGAGACAGGTTTGTTGGTTGGTACTGAAGTTGCCAACGCTCAACATACCGAAGAGGCCTTAAAAGCAGGTCTCGATGTGCTTTGGATTGGTGCCCGTTCAACAGCCAGCCCATTTGTAGTGCAGGAAATTGCAGATGTTGTAAAAGGGACTGATGCTGTGGTAATGGTAAAAAACCCGGTCAATCCCGATGTGCAACTCTGGATGGGTGGCATCGAACGTATCAACCAGGCAGGAATCAAAAATATTGTGGCTATCCACAGGGGTTTTACACCCTTTAGCGAAACCAAATATCGTAATTTTCCTAACTGGAAAACCGTAATAGAATTGCGGCGATTACTACCCAACCTTCCTATAATTTGTGATCCCAGCCACATTGCAGGAAAACGTGAATACCTTACTGAAATTTCGCAAAAGGCTTTCGACATGGGAATGGACGGATTAATGCTGGAATCGCACCTCGATCCTTCGGTGGCTTTAAGCGACGCGGCGCAACAACTTACTCCAACTGATTTGGGGAAATTATTGAATAAGTTGATTATCCGCCACGAAAATGCAAACAATCCCGATTTTGAAAACCAATTGGATGTTTTACGGAACAGGATTGATGCCATCGACTCGGAAATACTTGAAACACTGGCTTCGCGGGTGGCTGTTGTAAATCAAATTGGGGAATATAAACGGGATAATAATGTAACAGCTTTACAAATTAGCCGCTGGACAAAATTAATGGAAAACCGTGTAAACCTCGGTAAAGATTTAAATTTGAATGAAACGTTTGTAAAAATCTTATTTCAGTTGATACATGAAGATTCTGTACGGATGCAAACTGAAATTATGGACAAATAATAATTTACATAATCAATTAATAAAAAACCCTGGAAATCTTTTTTTCAGGGTTTTTTATTCTCGCTGGTTTATTCAACGAAACAAAACCCTCAACAATTTCAACACCCATTTTTTATAAGGTGGATAGCGAAGTGGCAAATCAAATTTTGTTGTTGTTTTTATTACTGAACGTTCGTGAGAGAAAACTTCAAAACTACGTTTGCCGTGGTACGATCCCATGCCGCTATAGCCAACACCGCCAAAGGGCAACGAAAAATTTGTAAAGTGCAAAACAACTTCGTTAATTGCAGCATCACCCGAATATGTTTTTTGTAGAAACTCTTTTTGCTTTTTTTTGTTTTCAGAAAAATAATAAACAGACAAAGGTTTTTCGCCAGCGTTAATAAATGTAATTACTTCATCAATATTTTCGAAGGTAAGCACAGGTAAAATCGGGCCAAAAATTTCCTCCTTCATTATGGGCGATTCCATATTTACCCCTGTTAAAATTGTAGGTGAAAAATGTTTGTCGCCCTTGTCGAAATTACCGCCGTAATAAATATTTGTATCGTCTAATAATTTTGTCAAACGTCCAATAGCTATTTCATTTACAATTTTCGGAAAATCGCTGTTGGTGTTTGGATGTTCAGTAAAAAACTGTTCGATCATCTGTTTCATCAGCAATAATAATTTTTCACTTACTTCACTATGAACGAATAGATAATCGGGGGCAACACACGATTGTCCGGCATTTAATAATTTTCCCCAAATAATTCGTCGCGCTGCAATTTTAAGGTTGGTATCTTTGTCAACTACCACCGGATTTTTACCACCCAATTCAAGTATTACCGGAGTTAGATTTTGGGCAGCGGCCTTTAAAACTATTTTCCCAACCCTGGAACTTCCCGTAAAAAATATTTTATCCCAACGTTGAGCAAGCAAATCCTGGCTAATTTCGACACCGCCCTGAACTACAATGACATGTTTTTTATTAAAAGTTTCTTTTATAATTTTTTCGATAGCAGCCGCGGTGTGAGGCGTAAATTCTGAAGGTTTTAAAACAACAACATTTCCGGCAGAAACGGCTCCGATCAAGGGGGTCAAAGCCAACATAAACGGAAAATTAAAGGGACTGATTATAAGAACTTTTCCATAGGGTTGCCTGAAAATACGACTGGTTGAAGGGAAAGCAAAAATGGGTGTAGGTACTTTGCGTGGTCGTGCCCATTTTTTCAAATTCTGAATATGTTTTGTTAATTCTAATTGCACCATTCCTATTTCTGTAGAAAAAGCCTCAAATTCGCTTTTTCCTAAATCGGCTTTTAGTGCAGCGAACAATTCATTTTCGTGGTTTTTTATCGATTGTTTTAATTTTTTTAAATGTTTTATACGGAAGTTGATATCAAGTGTGGCATGCGAATCAAAATATTGACTCTGCACATTTATAGTTTCATTTGTTTTTTTCACTCTGGCAGGTTTTTTATTGGGAATTCATTAATTAATTTATTTATTCCTTTTTTCATTGCTGATTCAACTAACATGTAGTCGGGCATTTCTTTACCGATAAAAATAATAAAAACAGCCAACTGCCTTGCATTTAAATTATTGTACAAAAAATGTTTGTTTAAACGGTACGCCTCACGTATCCTTCTTTTTATAAAATTACGCTGAACTGCTTTTTTGAACTTTTTTTTACCTACTGAAAATGCTGCCTGAACTGGAACATTAATAGGCAATTCAGTTTCGTGATACACAAATTTTAGTGGGAATGCCAAAAATGAAGATCCATTGGCAAAAAGGTTCTCAGAAATTTTTTTACTACAAAGCCGTTCTTCTTTTTTAAAAGAAAAATTAGTTTTCTTGCCGTCTGCGTCTTTTAAGGTAATTTCCATTTTCAACTAAAAAAGGCCAGCCTTACCCGACCAGCCTTTCAAAATTATATATATTTTTTGCTTAATTTCCTTTATTGTTCTTTTTTATGTACTGTTCAAGTGCCATTGTCATTGATGGGGCTTGTGCAGTTGGTGCTTCAATGTCGAGGCGTAATCCGGCTTCACGCACTGCCTGGGCGGTGGTTGGGCCAAAAGATGCAATACAAGTGCTGTTTTGTTTAAAATCGGGAAAGTTTTGAAACAGTGATTTAATTCCCGAAGGGCTATAAAAAACCAGGATATCGTAATTCACTTTTTTTAAATCCGACAAATCGCTACTTACGGTCCGGTACAAAATGGCCTTTGTATAATTGCAACTTTCTTTTTCGAGTAATTCAGGAATTTCCTGTTTGTGAATATCAGCTAGCGGCACAAGGAATCTCTCTTCTTTGTGCTTTTTCATCACGTTAATCAAATCGGCAAAGCGGCCATCGGCATAAAATATTTTTCGCTTTCGGTAAACAATGTATTTCTGCAAGTAAAAAGCTGTTGCTTCTGAAACGCAAAAATATTTCATCGAATCGGGAATGGTCAAACGCAAATCCTGGCTCGTTTTAAAAAAATGATCAATCGCTGTCCTACTGGTAAATATTACAGCAGTGTGCTCTAATATCTGAATTCTGGTTTGCCTAAACTCTTTTGCCGGGATGCCTTCGATTTGAATAAACGGGCGAAAATCGATTTTAACGTTATTTTTTTCTGCTAAATCAAAATAAGGCGATTTTGCCGTGGTGGGCTCTGGCTGTGAAACTAATATGCTCTTGATTTTCAAAATTTTCTGGTATTAATGAAACTTACTCCTTCTATGCCACAACTATTTTATAAATTAAAAGCATGGGCAAAATTTCAAGGGTACAAAGGTACAAAAAGAGATAAAATATTGACAATTGTTTTTTTAATAATATTTTAATTCCTCTTTGTAACAAAAAAAGGTAAAAAATAGCTACGATAAAAAGCCCTACAATAACCGGGAACACACGGTTTTCCCAAGGATAAAACGCGATAAAAGAAATAATTGGGAAAAGAAACAAACCGGCAATCCGGTTAAAATTATCCATATTAAACAGGTATTCTCCTGATTCGTTGTTCTTTTCGAGGAGCGATCCGAGCATTTGATACGCCAGTTTTTTTAAAAGAAAATATAATAATATCGACCCCAGACAAGCCAAAAAAAGGTTAAACCCGGAGTAGAACATTTCAATTTGAAAATGATTTAATACCTGAAATAAAAACAAAGATCCTGTCAGGTAGAAATAAACCTCAAGTCGAAACGCTCCATGTAAAACTGAATTATTTTTCTCGCGATACATTCTATATGAAGTTGAATAATTTACCAACGACTGAAACAAATGCCCCAAATATTTCGAATAGGTATTTCTTACCGATGCAAATAAAGTCAAAATTAGCAACAGTAAAATAGTTACCCAATCGGCATGAACAGTTGCTCTGTTATAAACTGGTAAGCCAAGTCCTTTTTCGTCGACTTTTACCGATGAAATTAAAGTAACATTATTTTTGGGGGAAATATAACGTGATGTATCAACAAGTATTTTTTGTTCGTTGCGCCACCTCCAATACCGAATTTGCGCTTGTGTTGGTGGGGGTGGCGCCAATTCCACTTCAACCGGCCTTCTTGAGGTGTCGCGTACCAAAACCGATTCCAGCGAAATAATAGTGCGCTGCACCTTAAGCCCTTCTGTTTTTCCGGGATCCGGAACAAGTTTTAATTGATTATTGGTTTTAACCGTATCTTGTTGATATGTAAACGCAAATTCCATTTTCGAATTTAATTGTGCAAAGATACCATTACAAAGAAGAATGCCGAATAAGTAATTTCGATTTTTGAATTTCGTATTTTTGAGGATAAAATTTAATTAATGATTTACCTGGCTCCGATTCAAGGATTTACCGACTTTGTTTATCGAAAAGCTTATTCTGAAGTTTTTACGGGTGTCGATACTTTTTTTATTCCGTACATCTCGTTGAAAAATAATCAAATCTTAAAAAAATTTGAAAAAGAAATCCTGTTTGAAAACAATCCTCAAAAAAATGTAGTTCCACAAGTTTTGGTAAAAGACGGCCCGGAAATGTTGGATTTGTCGAACATCTTAAAAAATTTCGGATATAACGAAATTAACCTTAACCTGGGCTGCCCGTATCCAATGGTTACCAACCGTGGGAAAGGATCAGGCTTGCTACCCCACCCAAATAAAATTAAATCGATTCTTAATGGATTTTTTGAAAAATCGGATCAAAAACTTTCTTTGAAAGTTAGGTCAGGATTAATCCAACCGAATGAAATAGAGCTTCTTGTCCCAATTTTTAATGAGTTCCCTTTAAGCGAAATTATTTTTCATCCCCGAATTGCGACCCAACTTTACAGGGGCGAAGTGTTGTTATCGGCCTTTAAAAAAGTTAGCGAACTTAGTAAACACAGGTTAGTGTTTAATGGCGATATTTTTAACCTTTCTGATTTTAAAAATATGCAGGGGCTTTTCCCAAATATAAATAATTGGATGCTGGGTCGCGGTATTCTCATGGATCCTTTCCTTCCTAGTGAAATAAATGGAATTCATTTTTCGGAAGAAGAAAAACGAGCAAAAAAAATGGATTTCCACCAAATGATTTTTGACACATATTCAGACAAAATGGACAACCAGGGAAATACACTAAATAAAATGAAACAGTTTTGGTCCTATTTCAGTTTTGGTTTTCCTAATCAACACAAAGTTTTTAAAAAAATAAAAAAGGCTGGTTCGGTTGAAAAATATTTGAATGTCGTTCAGACTATTTTCAGGGATTAATTGTACGAACAATTTTCACGTTCGTATTTTTCCATTAAAATAACGAGGAGATTTAATTCAATTTCTTCGTTAACATTTCTTGGTGCTTTACAGATATCGAGGAAGCGTTTTAGTGCTTTTCGGTAATCTTCGTCTGTTTCAATTTGTTCAAACATATTTTTTAATGGGCATCGAGCCAATTATCGGCGGCATTCATTTCAACGGTAAGTGGAACACCAATTTCAACCGCATTTTCCATTTCAGTTTTTACAATTTGTTGTACCTGTTCCAGTTCGGGTTTTAATACATCAAAATTCAATTCATCGTGTACCTGAAGCACCATTTTCGATTTTAACTTTAATGTGTTGAATTGCCTGTAAATATTTATCATGGCAATTTTAATAATGTCGGCTGCCGAACCCTGGATTGGTGCATTAATTGCATTTCGTTCTGCCATTCCACGTACTATTGCATTGGACGAGTTTATATCACTTAAATAACGTTTGCGGCCCATAATTGTTTGAACGTAGCCCTGTTTTCCAGCCAAATTAATTTGTTGGTCCATAAATTTTTTGATTTTTGGGAAACTTTCAAAATAACCATCAATCAATTCCTTTGCTTCGGCGCGAGGGATATTTAAGCGCTGAGAAAGCCCAAATGCCGAAATTCCGTAAATAATACCGAAGTTGGCTGTTTTGGCTTTTCTCCTCATGTCTGAATTTACGTCCTCTGCGGGCACCCGATAAATTTTAGCGGCTGTAATTGAATGAATATCTTTCTCTTCATTAAAAGCTTTTAACATCTCATCGTCTTTGCTCATTGCTGCCATTATCCGCAATTCAATTTGCGAATAGTCTGCCGACAAAAAAATATGGTCCTTATTTGAAGGAACAAAAGCTTTTCTGATTTCACGTCCGTTGGCATTGCGAATAGGTATATTTTGAAGGTTAGGGTTTACAGAACTTAACCGCCCGGTTGCAGCAATTGCCTGGTTGTATGAAGTATGAATTTTTCCTGTTTTTACATTTACTAAAAGTGGAAGTGCTTCAACATAAGTATTTAGTAATTTTTTTAAGCCTCTAAAATCGAGTGTTTTCTGAATAATTGGATGTTTATCAACTAACCGGGATAAAATTTCTTCGCCCGTTGAATATTGTTTTGTTTTTGTTTTTTTTGCTTTCGAATCGATATTTAGTTTTTCAAAAAGGATAATGCCCAATTGTTTTGGTGATGAAACATTAAATTCCTCACCAGCCAGTTCAAATATCTCTTTTTCGAGCTGAATTATTTGTTCGCGTAACAATACCGCAAAAACTTTTAGTTCGTTGGTATTCATTTTAACACCTGCTTTTTCCATATTTACAAGTACCGGAACCAGAGGCATTTCAAGTTGTTCGAATAATTTGCGGACTTCAAATTTATCAAGTTCAGGATCAATCGCATTTTTTAATTGAAGTGTGAGATCGGCATCTTCGCAGGAATAATCGCGCAATTTTTCGGAAGGCACCGAACGCATATTTAATTGGTTTTTACCTTTTTTGCCAATCAGGTTTTCGGTTGCTACTTTTTTGTAGTTCAGGTAATGCAAACATAATAAATCGAGGCTGTGTTTTAAATCGGGCTGAATTAAATAATGCGCCAGCATAGTATCGTACAATTTTCCTTTCACTTCAATGCCATAATTGCTGAGCATTAATATGTCGAATTTAATATTTTGCCCGATTTTTACTGTGCGGTCATCGGCAAAAACTTCACGAAATTCATTCATTATTTTTTGAGCTTCATCGCGGTTTTTAGGAAGAGTAACACAAAATGCCTCGTGTTTACGGAAAGAAAAGGATATGCACACAATTTCGGAGGTGTGAGTATTTAGGCCGGTGGTTTCTGTGTCGAAACAAAATTCATCCTGAACCGACAACTCGGCCCTTAAACTTGCCCGTTGCATTTCATTTTCAATTAAATAATACTGGTGGGGGATAGTTTCGATTGTGTCGAGTTTTTCATTTACAGTTTCAATCGGGATTTCATCTCCAAACAAATTCCCCTGAAATACTTTTTTCGACTGGGTTTCATTTAGTTTTAACCTCTGCAAAATTGTTTTAAACCCCAAATCTTCGAAAAGGGCTTTTAAATCTTCTTTGTTGATTTCTTCCCTGATGAGGTTACTTTTGTTGAATTCTATGGGAACATCAAGAATAATGGTCGCCAGTTTTTTTGATAGTCGCACTTGTTCTTCAAACGTTACCAGGTTTTCTTTTTGTTTACCTTTTAATTTATCGGTATTTTGGTAAATACCATCAATATTTTTAAAGTCGGAAACGAGTTTTTGGGCTGATTTTGGACCTACTCCGGGGCAACCGGGAATATTATCGGCACTGTCGCCCATTAATCCTAAAATATCGATTACCTGCTCAGGTGTTTCTATCCCAAAGTTTTCTTTTACCTCATTTAAACCCCAAATCTCAGCATCGCCCCCGGCTTTGCCAGGTTTAAACATAAAGGTATTTTCCGAAACCAGTTGAGCATAATCTTTGTCCGGTGTCATCATGTAGGTTGTGAATCCTTCTCTTTCGGCTTTTTTTGCCAAAGTCCCGATTACATCATCGGCTTCGAATCCCGACTTTTCGATAATGGGAATATTGAACCCTTCAATAATTTTACGGATGTAGGGGATCGATTTTCTTAAATCTTCAGGCATTTGTTCGCGGTTGGCTTTGTATTCCGAAAACATTTCGTGCCGGAATGTAGGAGCCGACACATCGAAAACCACTCCTATATAATTGGGGTTTTCGCTTTCGAGCAATTGTACCAGGGTGTTTGTAAAACCCAGCATTGCAGAGGTGTTCACTCCTTTAGAATTGAACCTTGGATTTCGGATAAAAGCGTAATAGCTTCGGTAAATTATTGCAAACGCATCGATTAGAAAAAGTTTCTTTGCACTGTCTTCTGTCATAATATCGAATTTTATTTATTGTCGGAATAAAACCATTCGGCATACGAATTAACAGTTTCGTACAACCTGATGCTAAATAATGAAACACCCGAAGGTAAATGTTGTTGAAGGATTTTGGCAATATGTGCCACAATATTTTCGGAAGTGGGCTGAAAGCCAACCACAATTATCCGGTCGGTAGTTTTTTTTAGCAGGTTAAGTTGATTTTCAGGAACCATTTGGCTGACCATTAATGCATGGTCGAACCGATCGACAACTTCTGATTTAACAATAGTTTTCAAATCGCCAAAATCTATTACCATCCCATCTTTCGGGTTTCCTGGCTGATTTAGGGTTTCACCCAAAAGTGTAACTTCAAGATTGTACGAATGCCCGTGGATATTACGGCATAACCCATCGTATTCGTAAAGAATATGTGCCATTTCGAAATGAAATCTTTTAGTGACCCTGATTTTTGGCATTATTTAATAATCTGATGTTAATTGGCGAAAGTACGAATTTTTACAAAATTGAATCAAAAAAAGTGTTGTGTAACCCGGGATTAATACCAAAGGTTTTCGCGTTGTAACGGAGTTTGCCGTTTACGGCTAAATAGATTGAAATTGTAACCAACCATAATTTCGTGTGTACCATTGTTAAAGGAGTTAAGTTCGGAAAAAGCAAGATCGTACGAGTAGCCCAGTAATAAATAGTCGGTAACATTGTATTGGGTTAAAAGCCCGAATGAATCCTTAAACCGTAACATTCCACCTACCCAAAACTTCCCTTTTAATCCAATCATTGCGGTTACGTCAAGCGATATTGGGGCATTATGCACATATTTCAACATCGAGTTGGTTTTTAATTGTAAATTTTCGCCCAGTAAAAATTTTTTTCCGGCCACAAAATACATGTGTAACTCTTCTCTACCAATATAATCGGTTACAAAGTCTTCGCGTGTAATATCGTTTTTAAGCAGCTTGGGTAATGAAAAACCCAAATAGGTATTATTAGAAAAAAGGAAGATCCCCACACCGAAATTCGGCAAAAAGTTTTTATATATGTCTTCTTCATAAATCGGGTCAGGATCAATTGTAATCAGTTCGGTGAGTGAAGCGCGGTAAAAACTAAAACCACCTTTTAGCCCCATCCCTAACATATATTTTCTCCCGACATTTAAAAAATAGGAATAATCGAAATAAAGCCCGGTTTGTTCCAGGGGACCAATTTTATCTGTCAACAAAGAAAACCCCACGCCTGCTTTGAACCCCTTAATAGGAGAATGATATGAAAAGGATTTTGTTACCGGGGCACCATCAAACGAAACCCATTGGTTACGGGCAACCAATAAGAAATTGCCAGTTCCTTTTGAGCCTGCAAACCCAGGATTAATAATCAGCAAATTATCAATATATTGGGTGTACATCGGATCTTGTTGTGCGGCAGTATCATCCGAAGTGGCCAAAAGTGCCATAATCGTAATCCCAACATATAATATTTTCCTAAATAATTTCATTCAATCATCTGTCTAAATAAACTGATCCTGCAATTCTTGGTTCACCATTGGCTAAATCCAGGACATAAAAATAAGTCCCACTGGGAAGGTCTTCATTTCCGAGCCTAATCCCGATATTTGGTTTGCCATCCCAGAATTTTGGCATAATGTTAATCCCGTAATTGCTTGCCTGGTACACTTTGTGTCCCCAGCGGTTATATATTTCGATGTAATTGCCTTCGTACCATTCTATTCCAATAATTTCGAAATAATCGTTAATATTGTCCCCATTAGGGGAAAATGCTTCAGGGATTATAAAATTAAATTCTGAAACAAATACGAATACCATTGCCCTGTCGCAGTTATTAAAGCTGTCGCAAATTTGGTACTCAAAATTGTCGAACCCGCTAAAAGTATTATTTGGCCGGTATTGAATTGTATAATCTTCGTAATTAATTGTCGCGGTTCCATTTTCAGGTGGAATAGTAATTTTAAACGAATCCAGATTAATACGGTTTTCGGGGTCATAGTCATTTTCGAGAACCTCTATTTTTACTTCTGCCCTAAGGGCTGTTGAGTCGTAATCGTCATTTGCAACTATTTCATATATAATCATTCCAACAATCACAGTATCGTAATCAACACATCCAAACTGGTCGGTAACTGCGAGCCAATATTCACCAAAACCGCTAACTTCTGGCGTTGATGTATTTTCCCCGCTTTCTATTAATCCCGAACTTGTTGTCCACTGATGTTGCAGGTTTAAGCCTGAACTTCCGCTGCCATCTAAAAATACAGGTGAATAGCCATACTTATAAACATCTTCGCCTGCATCGGCAGTAACATTTAAAACTGTAATTTGTACAGAATCAATTGCAGTAAGACCATCAACGTTGGTAACCGTTAATTTATATTCGGTGGTAATACCCGGAGTAAAAATTGGGTTTGCACTGGTTGAATCGTCCAGGAATGTTCCTGGTTCCCACAAATAACTCAGGTTCTCGTTTGATGTAGCCAATTCCCCTAGCGTTAAGGTATTGCAACTTCCGATAGTAGTATCGCTTCCGGCCAGGGTTATCTCACGATAACCAAAAGAGGTGACAATAATAAAACCAGTAGCTTTCCCACAAATCGGATTTTCGCCTGCAATACATGCTTCATAAACAAACCAGTCGATTCCTACAAACCCTGAATCGGGGATGTACGAAAATAATCCATCCTCGGTAAGTTCCAGCACACCGTTTTGAACAGTTGTTATTGGTGTTGCATTATAAACCAAAGCCTGACCATATAAATCATAATCATTTTCTGCTAAATTGAAAACAGTCCCGACACTGTATAAAAATATGTCGTCGGAAATTGCAATTGGTTTAACATTGGCATAATTACTTACAATAATATATGCCCATGCAGAATCGCATAATACCGGCGAACCGTTGTCGCAAACCCGATACATAAATTTATCGATTCCCTCGAATCCCTGATTTGGTGTATAAGTGAAATTTCCGTTATCGAGTATCACGACAACACCATTTTCAGGCTCAATTACAGGATAGGTTGTAATTGTTAACGGATCTCCATTACCATCGGGGTCAATATCATTTTCCAATAAATTACTTATTACGGCTTGATTTGGAAATGTTAATGCAAAATCGATAACCGCAACCGGGGCAACATTTCCTTCAGGATTTGACGGAAGGATACGAAATTCAACTTCTGCGGTTTCACATTCCGGGGTATCGTTATCGAAACAAACTAAATAAGTAAAGCTTATTTCCCCTACAAAACCTTGTGGCGGTTGATAATTAAAAGTACCATCGGGATTCAAATTAAGCCCGGGAAGATTATCTCCCCAAACAGAGTAAACAAAATTAATATTGCTATCGAGAACATGAAAGTCGTTTGTACTAATATCCCCGGAAATCGGGTTGTTTTCAAAACCGATAAAAAAATCGGCCAGGGCAAATAATGTTTGAATGCCTGCCTCTTCTTTAACAACAAAAGGTTTAGAAATAATTTCAGACAGACAACCGTTTTCATCTTTTGCCTGGGCAAATAATTCGTAGTTACCTTCGATTTCCCAATAATACTGTTCTGTGGTGTTAGTGTTTGAATTAAAAAATGTTTGTGTACCTGTTTCATCTACAAACCACCACGAGTAGGTATAACCGGGTTGAAACGAAGTTTCGAAAGAATGGTAAGTATTTAAAGCAATAGTTTCCTGGGCAACGGTCAGGCGGACCGTTACCAGGAAAAATAAAAAAAATGCTATTTTTAAATACTTTCTCAATCAATAATTTTATTAAAATTCAATAACCGGTTTCGGAAGAATTGTAATAACCCGAATAATATCGGTTGCGGCATCTGCCAGGATTTCTACCTGATCGGATGTTAACACACTTACCAATATAATTTCGAAATGAATATTTGCGTCGGAGTTGTTTTCCCAGGTATCGGTTATTGCTAAATCGATTACTTTATCTTCTTCGGTATTTTCAACAGAAACCTGAGGATTTTGCTGATCGGTTAAAACTACGCCATCGGCATCGACAAAATTACCATCGGGGTTTTTAATGGTGATTTTTGCAGATACCAGGTTTACGTCGCCAGCATAAATAATTTGGAATATACTTTGGCTGTGGCCAGGCTCGGAACCTTCGAAACCGCCTTCCAAATCGGAACAAATAATAGTTCCTGGCAGTGCCGGGGCAAAAATCAAATCGCCCGGTTCGATAATTTCTATCTCCTGGCTAATGATTTTGCTTAAACAATTGTTCCCATCGATTACCTGGACCGACAAGGTATAATTACCAATTGGGCCATCCCAGACAATAGTTGCATTATTGCCTTCGAACAGACTTAAATCGGTGGTAGTCCCGTTCGGGGATGTCACCCACCAGGTGTATTTTGCATTATTTGGTTCCCCTATTTTTAGAAGGACCGTATATTCTTCAATTGCCCCCTGAGTAAACCTGGTTTGGCCCCAACCACTTAATGAGGTTAGTATTATTAAAGTTATAAGCAGTAATTTCTTCATTCCGATAATATCTTCTCCTTAACTCTTCGGTAAATTCAATTTCCGGAATAGCAAAAATGGTATGTACATGCATCCCATTTTCAATTCCTGGTTGAATTTGTGCACTGTTTTTATCGGTAACCCCAATTATTTGAACAACAACATCGGTATTTAGCAAGGGATCAATTGTAAACCATTCTTCCCTTATTTGAAGTACCTGTTGTCCAAATTCAACTATTTGTGAGAAAGCGGCCCCGTTTACAGTAAAGTTTACTGTTAACGGAAAATACCCCTCTGCCAATAATTGATCATTGTTATCGAGAACAGAAACCGGTTGTTCGAAACTATTTCCTTCAATGTTAAAACACTGATTGCTGGCCATAATGTCGAACCCGACGAAACGGTTGTTTTGTTGAGGAGCTATCCCCACATATCGATAGTTTGAACAACCATCCGGATAAGTAACTTTTATCCACAAATAGTAATGCCCCAACGAAGCACCGGCGTTCCAGGCAATATCAAGAGTCGCATTTATTTCACCGATTCCTACAGTTCCTGACGAACTGGTCAAAAAATCAAATTCACCTGTCAAAGCATCATTATACAAACCATTCCCATCGGCATTAGCAGACATATAGAATTCATAACCAAGCCCTTCCTGCAACCCATTCCAACCATAAGAATGGGTTGCCCCTTCGTAGGGTGTAAGGACAGGATTTTGAGCTTTTGCCGAAAGCCCGAAGGCAATCGGCAAAAGCAATGTTATGATGATTTGTTGTACTTGATTCATAATTAACTATTAGAAACCAGTAAATTCCCCAACAGTTGGAATTTGATTGATTGTATAAGTTTTTGTATTGTTACCTGTGTCTGTATCAGGAACTAATGCCCCAAATGTTCCTAATTGTAAATCGGAAATTACTGCTGTAATACCTTGAGCAGCTGTACTTGCATCGGTACGAACCCTGATATAAACTTCTAAATCTGTATTGGGCACGGTGTTAACTGCTGTTTCAGTGTAAGCGTTCCATGTTGTTCCGTCCGTTGAATATTCAATCGCATTTTCTGCAGCAAAGCCGGTAAATGATGCACTAAAATCCCAACTATATGATGATGGGGATGGATCATTTAAAGCTATCCTAAAATATGCATAAGTTTCGCCATCATCAACAGTAGCTTCAGTGTTAAATTCATAAGCAATTAATTGAGATAGAGCAATACAAGCATTACCACCATCAAGATTATCTGTTGATAAGCTTAATCCAGTTGCACTTGCATCGGCTAAACCAACTACTGTAATTTCAGCATCGAATGCGTTAGTACGTGGATCGATCCCCAAATACCTGTAATTAAAACATCCTGTTTCTGCATCTGTAACAATTACCCATAATTTGTAATCGTCACCCACTTCTTCATTAAGGGCAGCTTCATCCCCCCAGGTAATGTCGATTGATTGTGTTTCGGCAGCTACGGTAAATGTAGCGGGACTGGCCCACCAAACTCCTGCACCCTGTGTGGCTCCCATGCCAATAGGGGCTGTATTTGGTTCTGTTGCGCCAACCAAAGTTACAACGAACTCAACATCATCACCGATGGTTAAACCACCAATTTCATAAGAATAAACAGTACCTTGGATCAGTTTAATTATCGGGTTGGTGGGATAAAAAGTTTTCTTTTATCTTTCA
>JABGRN010000142.1 GCA_018648265.1 Prolixibacteraceae bacterium
TGCTAAAATTTATGCTTAAAAACAAAACCAACCCGAATTATGAAGTGAGCCTTAAATAAGCCCGTATTTTATCTTCCTGAATTTTCAATAATTAACCTACAATATACTCCAAAATTTCGCGTTTTTAAAATTTAAAATCCAATTTAATCATTGAGTTTTAGCGTCTTTTTAAAACTGATTGAATTGTTAAAATAAAGTTTGTAATCAGAGGCGTGCACTGCAATTAATATGCCAGCCTGCTTAAAGCACTAAAATTCAGAAACTTAAAAAACACTGTATTGTCAGAACTGTTTCATCCTGGGACAATACCTCCCATTAGAACAAGTTAATGATAAATTTGTTTTTTGCGATTTTTTTAGAGAACGATTTTAACTTTTTGTTAGTTGTCTGATATCAAAAAATTATGATATTATTTAACTTCATTGTTTTTAAAATTACAATACAAAATTAAGCAATATATTTTGTTCTATTGTTTATCCAATTTGCTTAAAAAAGGATTCCGGATTGCTGAAAAATGCATTCCGTTTACCTTACAATAAATCAGCAGGAATAATTTAATTATTTATCACCATTTAAATCGTCCCACAGCGGGATTCTATTGGAATTAAAAGCGAATTATTTAGGGTTAGAAAAAGCCAAAAAAAATCCCGGGTATTCCCGGGATGATTTTTAATGCAACGTTAAAATTTAACTTTGGTCTTCTGGGTTTGTAATCGAGAACAACTTTAAACCATATTTAGACATTGTCCCCCATCATATGTTGAATATTTTTTTGAATTTCTTGTTCTATATTATTATTCAAAATTCGACAATATATTTAGTTGAAGAGTAATTTGGGTTGCTTAAAAGAGCGGTTAAAAATGCTGAAAATAAACTTCCAAATAGCCAATAAAACAGCATTGTAACTGATATCCAGTTTATTTTATGCTTGCGCGTTGCCCGTTTGTTTCACCCGTTGACTTTCCGTCACCGAGTGAATAAAACTAATTGGCAAAAGAAATTCATCGTGTGACAGAAAGTCATCTGGTGAACTGCTATCAGTTCGGGATTTACATTAGAGATGATTATTAACTTAAATTTTTTTATTGAGTTTATTCAGAAAAATTAAAATGCCGTTATTGGAAAGCACAAAGCAATTATATATCGTTGAAAATGTGTTTGTTGAGCTTGCTTCACTTCCTTCGTAATAATAATAAATCACTTTTTGGTGTGGAATTGTTATTAGAAATATAGTTTTAATAATGAATAGTTTGTTATATTTTAGCAATGTATTAATAATCAAGAATATATTTGAATATAGCGATTCTGCTAAATATTTATGTTTTAATAACTTATTTTATGTTTCTTATTTCACATCTTAAAAAATCTAACAAACCATTAAATAGCTTACCCATAATTATGTCTAATTACTTTAAAATTTTCCTGTTCATAATTGTTATTTCGTGTAAACAAATAGCGCCACCTGCATCAGTCTTGCCAATCCCGACAGAACGCCAACTTGCCTGGCACGAAATGGAGTTTTATGCTTTTGTTCATTTTAACATGAACACTTTTTCAAACATGGAGTGGGGGTTTGGCGACGAGAGCCCGGAATTGTTCAATCCTACAGAGCTGGATTGCCGTCAATGGGCCAAAGTTTGTAAAGATGCGGGAATGAAAGGAATTATTCTTACCGCCAAACATCACGACGGGTTTTGTTTATGGCCATCAGAATATACCGAACATTCAGTAAAAAATTCGCCATGGAAAAATGGGAATGGTGATGTTGTAAGCGAACTGGCTGATGCCTGCCGGGAATTTGACCTGAAACTGGGTATATACCTTTCGCCATGGGACAGAAACCATGCAAGCTACGGAACACCGGAATATCTTGATTATCTCAGAAATCAACTTAGCGAATTAATGACCAACTATGGCGATGTATTTGAAGTTTGGTTTGATGGTGCAAATGGAGGAACCGGTTATTATGGGGGAGCCAACGAAGAACGGCGAATCGATCGAAAAACATATTACGATTGGGAAAATACACGTCAGATTGTTCGCGATTTGCAACCAATGGCATGCATGTTTAGCGATGCCGGGCCCGAAGTCCGTTGGGTGGGTAACGAAGAAGGCTGGGCCATGGAAACCAATTGGGCTCCTATTCGAAAAGATGAATTTTATCCGGGTTCACCAAATTATAAAGATTTGCGGACCGGACACGAAAATGGAACGCACTGGGTGCCTGCCGAAGTTGATGTTTCAATTCGTCCGGGCTGGTATTATCATCCGTCAGAAGATCATAAAGTAAAAACACTGCCTCATTTACTGGATATTTACTATAACTCAATCGGAAGAAATGCCTCGCTTCTAATTAATTTCCCTGTCGATACCCGTGGATTAATTCATGAAAATGATGTTGAACAAATAATGAAACTGGCGAATGCTGTAAAAGCCGACTTTGCTGACAACCTGGTTTTGGGTAAAAATACATCATCAACAAATATCAGGGGAAAGTCAGGGAAATATAAGGCAGAGAATACTATTGACGGCAACCCTGATACTTTTTGGTCAACTGAAGATTCTGTTCTTTCAGCATCATTAATTATAGATTTTGAGGTGCCAACTGAAATGAACCGCTTTTTAGTTCAGGAAGATATTCGTTTGGGGCAACGTGTTAAGAAGTTCAATTTAGAAGCTTTTATAGAAAACGAATGGCAAAAAATTGCTAATGAAACTACAATTGGAAGAAAACGAATTTTACGGTTTCCAAATATTACAGCCACAAAACTAAGGTTAAATATTATCGATTCAAAAGCGTGCCCTGTAATTTCAAATATCGAAGTTTACAAGGCCCCTAAAGTTCTTGTTGAACCGAAAATCAGAAGAAATAAAAGCGGTTTGCTTACAATTCATTCCTTCGATTCAGGCTTGGATATTTATTATACCCTCGATGGTGCTAACCCAACAAAACAATCAATTGAATATTCAGTCCCCTTTATTTTAAAAGAAAAAGCAACAATAATGGCGATGGTTGTCGATCCAGGCACTGGAGAAACAAGTCAGGCAACTCTAAATACTTTTGATATTTTGAAAGAAAAATGGAAAATTGTTGGTGAATTTAAATCGCTTGAACAAGCTGAAAATATTTTTGATGGTGATCCACAAACGGCATGGACATTAAATAATAATCTCCCTCTTGATTTTATTATTGATTTAGGTGAACAATTGAATTTGAAAGGTTTTACATACTTGCCAGATCAGGGGCGCTGGAATCCGGGAATTATTTTTAATTTTGATTTTCATGTTAGTTCAGATGGGAAAAATTGGGGACAACCAGTTTCTAAAGGTGAGTTTCCGAATATTAAAAACAGTCCTGTTTTGCAAGAGAAACTATTCGATACTATTAAAGGTAGGTTTATTAAATTTCGTGCATTGTCACCAGCTGAAGAAAATGGGAGAGTAGGAATCGCTGAAATTGGAATAATTACAGAATAAATAAAATTGATACTATATTTGTTATATATGCAACCTAAAATTATTTAAAATGAAACGAATACTTTTAATTTCTATCGTGCTGATATTTGTAAGCCAGTTTTCATATTCACAAAAGAAAATTTGGAATGAAACTGAAACGGAAAAAACGGAACGACTTTCGTGGTGGACCGAAGCCCGTTTCGGAATGTTTATTCACTGGGGTTCTTATGCTCAGGCAGCACGCCACGAGTGGGTTAAAAAGCGAGAACGGATTTCAGATGAAGAATATCAAAAATATTTCGAAATTTTTAATCCCGATTTATTCGATCCGGCTGAATGGGCAAAAAAAGCAAAAGCAGCAGGAATGAAATATGCCGTTATCACAACCAAACATCACGAAGGATTTAACATGTTTAAATCGGAATATACCGATTACAATGTCACCAATACACCTTACGGAAAAGATATAATAAAGGAATGGGTTGACGCATTCCGCGCCGAGGGATTGGGAATTGGTTTCTATTATTCTTTAATCGATTGGCACCATCCAGAATATACAATTGATCGGGTTCATCCACAAAGTGTAAGAACTCAGGAAGAATACGATGAATTAAATAAAAACCGCGACATGAGTATTTATCGTGAATATTTGAAAAATCAGGTTCGCGAAATTCTAACTAATTATGGTAAAGTTGATATTCTTTGGCTCGATTATTCTTTTCCCGGAAAATTTGGCAAAGATCGCGACGACTGGGGATCGGTGGAATTGATGAAGATGGTTCGTAAACTCCAGCCCGAAATATTAGTTAACGATCGCGCCGATTTAAAAGATTATCAGGGAGGTTGGGATTTTACAACACCCGAGCAATTTAAAGTACAAAGCTGGCCAGAGATTGATGGAGAAAAAATACCCTGGGAAACATGCCAGACTTTTTCAGGGTCGTGGGGGTACTATCGCGATGAACATACCTGGAAAGACAATAAACAATTACTGGTACTTTTAATTGAATCGGTTAGTAAAGGAGGTAATGTTTTATTAAATGTAGGACCAACAGCAAGGGGCACATTCGACCAACGGGCCGATAAAGCTTTAAAAGAAATGGGCGAATGGATGAAATATAACAGTCGCTCCATTTATGGTTGTACTCAGGCTTCTGAAGAATTTGAAGCACCCGACCATACTCTTTTAACATACAATCCAAAAACAAACAGGCTTTACATCCACCTTCTTGATTACCCTATGAAGAATTTTCTTTTACGAGGATTTGGTGACAAGGTGAAGTATGCACAGTTTTTACACGATGCATCAGAAATAAATATTGGCAAACCGTATGGCCACTGGGTTCAACAGGAAACCGGAGAAAATGATATTAACCTTTTATTACCTGTTAACAAACCAAATGTTGAAATTCCGGTTATCGAGTTATTTTTAAAATAGCATTGGCTTCTTATAATATTAATACCCTGTACAGTAGTTTGGGGTATTTTTTTGTTTGAATAGATAAGGATTTTTAATTCTGATGTTTCTTGAAGTTAGATTTAGAACATTTTGTAACTCCTTTTGTATTTCTTCGTAATAATATATCCAATTTGTTAATTATGTTTGATATTGAATAACAGGCATTTAAAATAGGCTTTTAAAAATTTCAAAAAAAAGTGTTTAAAAAGTTTGTTTGCAATAAAAAGCCTTTTACATTTGCAGCCGCAAAAAAGGTAAGTTCTTTGTTCATTGTATTGAAATTATTAGGATGGTAAAACGGATTTTTCTTTGTTTTAGTTTTTTCCCTTTTTTACTGTTTTAATTTTTTACAATATTTTTTAAAAAATGTATTGTTTAGTATAAAAAGGTTTTTACCT
>JABGRN010000057.1 GCA_018648265.1 Prolixibacteraceae bacterium
ATTATTCATTATCTTCATTTTTTGAAAGAAATGAGTTTTTAGAGATGCCCTTAAGCTAATAATCACAACCTTTCCCATTTTATAGACTCACGATAGAAACATTTGGAAGCACAACTATAATTTCATTTTGTTTAATTTCGGTAATCTTCAAATTAAAAGAAGCGGAGTATTCTCCGAGCCCAAATCAATAATTTTGGCAACTTATATTTTATGTGGTTTTGCCAACTTTTCATCCATTGGGATTCAAATTGGCGGAATTGGCGCATTGGCTCCAAAACGACGAGTTCTTCTTTCCAAACTTGGAGTTAAGGCTTTGGTTCAGGAACATTACCTACGTTAATGAGTGCTACTATTATTGGGATGATAATGGATTAACTTTGGTATTAATTTAAACAGTTGTTTTAAACCTTTTTACATTAAATAAGTCCTAGTTAGCATAGGTTTGATTTGTTTAATTAATAAAATTTATTAAATAAATCTTGATTCCCCGGTGAGGCCGGGGAATTGTAATTTATACACATGACGATCAATTTCTAAAATCATGTTCATTAAATTTCTAAAGTCATAATAATAATTGGGTAGAAAAGGACTCTTGAAAAATTCATAAATAGTAGAAGTAGAGTCAAGAGCGGATAAAAATTAACAATTTTAAAACAATTGAGTACCCAAAAAATTAATTTATACATTTTATTGAAAAGTTATTTTAAATTTGAGAGGTTTCTTCTTAAATAATTGGGAGCATTTTATAAAATAACAACCGTGCCTTTACCAACTAATTACAATATTGTGAATCTAAAAAAGGTTCAAATCTTTCTTTTACTCTTAATTGTAAATGTGTTTTTAATTACATCAAATGTTTACAGTCAAAGGGAAGTTGATCTCAGTCAATTTTCAGCTGCTTATTTTGATTCGATTAGAACGTTGACCTACGATACCACCAACCAAAATTTCTCAATAAATGCTTACCGTTTAACTGAATTGGACAAGGTTGTTGTTGACGGCAAATTAAACGAAGCGGTTTGGCGAAATGCAGAGCATCGCGGCGATTTACTGGAAAAAGAACCTTACCCCTTAATTCCGATGAGTGAAGAAACTGAATTCGCCATTTTGTACGATAAAGAAAATCTTTACATCGGTGTTTGGTGTTGGGACACTGAACCGCATAGAATAGTTCAGCGACTTGCTCCCCGGGGAACTTCCGGCCCCGATCACCTCATGTTATTTTTGGATAGTTATTACGATAAAAGAACGGGTTACAAATTTATGGTTACACCAACTGGTGTGCAGGGCGATGAACTCCGTTACGACGATGTAAAACGCGATGGCAATTGGAATGGAATCTGGTATTCAGAAGGATCGGTTGATGAAAAAGGTTGGTACGCCGAAGTTAAAATTCCATTTTTCAATTTAAGATACACAAACAAAGAGTCGCAAACCTGGGGTTTTAATATTATGAGAACCATGTCGAAGGAGGCTTCACGCGGGCAATGGAAACCTCATCTGCCCGAATGGGATAATACAACCCGAATGTCTCAGTTGGGAAAAATTGAAAACATTCAAAATATTAGCTCAGGGAGAACTTTTGAAGTTCGTCCGTATGGAACGGTTAGTTCAACGGAAACCATGAACGTGTCCCCTTTCAGGAGTTTCAACTTTGGCGGAGATATTCGTTATAGTCCAACTCCAAATATTACAGCCGATTTTACTTTTAATCCCGATTTTGCGCAGGTAGATGCCGATGTTTTCGAAATCAACCTTACCCGATTCCCAACACGTTTTAAAGAACTTCGTCCGTTTTTTACTGAAAGAATAAACGTTTTTAATACGCCACTGGAACTATTTTACAGCCGACGGATTGGTGCAAAAAGCGATATTCTCGGAGGTGCAAAAATGACCGGAAAGTTAAATCATGGTTTTGAAGTGGGTGTGATTGGTAATCTTACAGGAGAATCAATTTTTTCAAGTTCGTTAAAGGACATAGAAAAGGCATCATTTGGTGTTGTAAGGGTTAAAAAAGATATTTTAGGTTCCAGCAGCATTGGAATTTTAGCGGCAACAAAAGAAGAGGGTGACAATTACAACAGAATTATTGGTGTTGACGGAAGTTTCTTATTGAATGAAAACGATATCATTGATTTCCAAATCGCATCGGGTCAAACCGAAATGGAATACAACGAGAATATGGCGTATCATCTTGCATACATTCGTACGGGTGATTTATGGGGAATGAATTTCAATTTAGAAAGAGTTGAACCTTCCTTCGAAATAAACAGGGTTGGTTATATCCAAAAGGAATCAGAACGAGGTTGGAATAAGGGAGCTGGTCTTTTTCGCTTTAGCCCAAGGATAAATAAAAACAATATTCGTCGGATAATTACAAACTTTGAATACGATTTTAGCAAGGATTTATTTACATCGCGCTACATAAACCGTTGGCTTGAAATTTTTCCCGATTTTATTCCGGATGAATCTTTTGGGACAGTGGCTGAGAATAATAACGGTGATCGGGAAATTAGCGATGGAATTAGGGATGCTAACAATTTTTATACCGGTGGAAATGTAACAATAGATATGATAAATGAGATGTCGGTTTCCGCGGAATTTAATTACTTTTCTGCTACGGAGTTAACTGGTAATTACAAAGGGAGTCAGGTTAATGCGAATTATTCAACTCGCTCTATTAGCAAAGGAGCTCAGTTTGCGGGAATATTCTCGGCAGCAAGTGGAACTTTTTATAATTTAAACCAAAAATATGTGGGCTCTCAAAGAAGCATTTCTTTGGATGGACAAGGAAACTTGCGTCATAATTTTTTAACCACACTACAAGGAGATTTTACAAAAACATACAATCCGGAAAGTAAAAATGATGGCCAGTATTTTAAGTTATCGTCCAATTCAACCTGGATGTTTAACAAAGATTTTTACATCCGTTTGCACGCCCAGGGAATTTTTGGCTCAACATTTTATAATCAAAAAGAAACGTATAACGATTATCTGCTTAGTCTACTTCTCAGCTGGGAATATCGCCCGGGAAGTTTTCTTTATTTGGCATACAACGAAAGTCGTTTCGACACTACCAGCCCTGCTAATAGAAGTCGTTTTGATTTAAATAACCGCACCCTGATTTTTAAAATTTCCTATTTCTTTAGTGTCTAATTGATTAAAAACCTTATAGCTTTATTAAATCCTCAACTTATTTTTTATATACTGAAAGCTGAGACTGAGACTGCCAACTTTATTCTTTTCACCAATCTGAAGACTGCGACTGATAACTTTCTACTACCTTAAAATATTCACCGGGTGAACTAAAAGTCACCCGGTGAAAAAAACTGAAAACTGAGACTGCGACCGCCAACTTTAAACTTTCTACTTTAAACTTTTCCTCGTACATTTGCACCTCAAAATTTTGATTAGTAGAAACATGGAAATTCCGAGCAAATATAACCCGACCGAAGTTGAAGATAAGTGGTATAAATACTGGATAGACAATAAATATTTCCACTCCACACCCGATGAGCGCGAACCTTACACAATTGTAATTCCGCCACCAAATGTAACCGGAGTGTTACACATGGGTCACATGCTAAATAATACCATTCAGGATATTTTGGTACGCCGCGCCCGGATGACCGGAAAAAATGCTTGCTGGGTTCCTGGCACTGACCACGCTTCAATTGCAACAGAGGCAAAAGTGGTAAATAAACTGAACGCTGAAGGAGTTGACAAATACGATTTATCGCGCAACGAATTTCTAAAACATGCCTGGGACTGGACAGACAAACACGGGGGAATAATTCTGGAGCAGTTGAAAAAACTGGGTGCTTCCTGCGACTGGGATCGTACCGCATTTACAATGGACGAAGTACGAAGCCAATCAGTAATTAAAGTTTTTGTTGACCTGTTTAACAAAGGATTAGTTTACCGCGGAGTTCGGATGGTAAACTGGGATCCTTCTGCAAAAACTGCGTTATCAGATGAAGAGGTGATTTACAAAGAAGTTCAATCGAAACTCTATTATTTAAAATATAAAATAGAAGGCGAAAGTGAATTTGTAACCATTGCAACCACTCGACCGGAAACGATTTTGGGCGATACTGCTGTTTGTATAAATCCTGCCGACGAACGGTTTTCGCATTTAAAAGGGAAACGTGTTTTGGTGCCACTAATTAATCGTTCCATTCCAATTATTGAAGACGATTATGTGGATATGGAATTTGGAACCGGCTGCCTGAAAATTACGCCGGCTCATGATATTAACGATTACGAAATTGGGATGCGTCATAATTTGGCAAGCATCGATATTTTTAACGACGACGGAACTTTAAGCGAAAAAGCAGAAATTTATATTGGAGAAGACCGTTTTGTAACACGCGATAAAATTGTTCCGGAATTGGAGAAAGCAAGCAACCTTGCAAAAATTGAAAATTACGTAAATAAAGTAGGTTTTTCTGAACGCACCGATATAATTATTGAACCAAAACTTTCGGCGCAGTGGTTTTTGAAAATGGAAGAATTGGTGAAACCCGCATTGGAAAATGTAATGAATGATAACATTCAGTTTTATCCGCCAAAATTCAAAAACATTTACCGCCACTGGATGGGCAACATCAAAGACTGGTGTATTAGTCGTCAATTATGGTGGGGACACCAAATACCGGTTTACTATTTGCCGGACGGAACTTTTGTTTCAGCGGAAACAATTGAGAAAGCATTGGAATTGGCAAAAGAAAAATCGGGAAATACTGATTTAACTGTTGCCGATTTAATGCAGGATGAAGATGCTCTGGACACCTGGTTTTCAAGTTGGTTGTGGCCCATTTCGGTTTTCGATGGAGTTAACAATCCCGGAAATGATGAGATAAATTATTATTATCCATCTTCTGATTTGGTAACTGCACCTGATATTATATTCTTTTGGGTGGCACGAATGATTATTTCGGGTTATGAGTACCGCGATGAATTTCCCTTTAAAAATGTATATTTTACAGGAATGGTGCGCGACGAGCAGCGACGAAAAATGTCGAAGTCGCTTGGTAATTCGCCAGACCCACTTGAATTAATTTCGAAATACGGTGCCGACGGTGTTCGGGTTGGAATGTTGCTTTGCTCGCCTGCCGGTGGAGATTTACTTTACGACGATGGAATGCCACAACAAGGTGCAGGTTTTTCAACCAAAATATGGAACGCTTTCCGACTAGTGAAAAACTGGGAGGTTTCTGCTGAAATTGAACAACCTGAACATTCAAAATTAGCGATTGAATGGTTCCAAAATAAATTAAGTGAAGTTGTTGAAACTTTGGATTCACAGTTTGAACAATTCCGTATTTCGGAAGCGTTGATGACAGTTTATACAACGGTGCGCGATGAGTTTTCGGGATGGTTGCTGGAAATGGTAAAACCACCATACCAAAAACCAATCGATGCAAAAACATACAACGACGTGGTTGACTTGTTCGACCAAATGTTGAGATTGATGCATCCTTTTATGCCATTTATAACCGAAGAAATCTGGCAATTGCTTTCAGAAAGAAAAGAAGGCGAAAGTATTATGATTAGCCAACTTCCCAAACTTGAAAAATACGATACAGAACTACTTGCAACTTTCGAAGATGTAAAAGAGGCAATTTCTGGAATTCGTAAAATCAGAAAAGAAAAAAACATTGCTTTTAAAGATGCAATTGAATTGGCAGCTCAAAAAGGCGATAAAGGTTTTGATACTAATTTCAACAGTATTTTAATAAAATTAGGAAATCTTTCAGCATTAAATTTAGTGGAAGAAGAGGTAAAAGGTGCGGCATCATTCCGTGTGAAGTCCTCTAATTTTTACATTCCTTTAGATGGTTTTATTGATGTTGAAGAGGAGCTAAAAAAGCTGGAAGAGGAACTGAAATACACCAAAGGATTTTTGATTTCGGTAATGAAAAAGTTGGGTAACGAACGTTTTGTAAACAATGCACCCGATGCTGTGGTTGCCAAAGAAAAAGCAAAGCAAGCGGATGCCGAAGCCAAAATAAAAGTGTTGGAAGAACGGATTGCCACGATGAAGTAATTTATTCACAGGGAGACTCAGAGTCTCCCTGTGAATAAAACCAACCAGCACCTTAAATCTTGTTAAAAGTTCAGTTAAAATATGTTATCTTTCCTGTAATACAAATGAAATAAAATATTTTTGAGTCACATTTTACCGTTTATGAAAAACGTAAAGAATATTGTATTTCTTCTTTTTTTGATTTTAACCCTGCACGGTTTTTCTCAGGATGACTTACCTATTGTTGACCCGATGCTTATCCAGTTACAAGCTAAAATAATAAGTGCTGACGACAGTTCTGGTGTTCCGTACGCAAATATTATAAATCACCGCACGCATAGCGGAACAATTACAAATGCTCAGGGTTATTTTTCGCTCGAAATGCTAAACATTGACAGCCTGGTTGTTTCATCTGTTGGTTACCAAAAAAGTGTAATTAAAATTCCTTACAATTATTCGGGGCACGATGTACTTATTTTTATTTTGCGGCCGGTAAATTATGCCCTGGGCGAAGTGCAGGTAAAAGGTGACAAACAAGAAGTTGACCTTGGTTTCGAAACTGGCAAACCTGTTGATATTGCCCCCGAACTACGTGGAGATGCTTTTAACGAAGCACCACCGATTTTAGCTGCATTCTTTAATCCAATTTCATACTGGCAATATTATTTAAGCCAAAAGGAAATACGAAAAAGAAAAGTTCGCCAGGCAATGGCCCTGGAACGCAACTGGGAAATGCACTCGAAAAATTACAACAAAGACATGGTAATTTTATTAACCGGATTAAACGAAATGCAGGCAGATACATTTATGATTTGGTTTAACAGTCATAATGTTCTGCCTTATACAGCAACCGAATACCAGGTTCGGGAATCTATTATCGATTATTTTGAAGTTTACAAAGAAGACCGAAATATGAACTGAAAATTAATCCAACTCCTGAACTTTTAAATTCCGCCATTTTACTTTTATACCTCCGCCGGAATGAATTTGTAAAGCAATTGAACCCTTGCCTTCAGCAATTTTTTCATCTTCAATATCAACCATTTGTACACCATTTAACCAGGTTGTTGCACGACCATCAACTACCCTTATTTTCATTTTATTCCACTCGCCCATTTTCAGGATGTTTTCTTTTTCATCCTCGATCTGAACCAACCAGCCCCTTCCGTACGATTCGTAAATTCCGCCTGTATCGTGGTTTGGTGGTGCCACTTCTACCTGCCAGCCGCTTACTTTAGTACCTTCGAAAGTAGAGCGAAAAAACACACCACTATTTCCGTTAGCCTCTTGTAAAAACTCAAGTTCCAGCTCAAAATTATAATAGCTTTTTTCAGTTGAAAGGTAACCGTACTCTGCGTCAGGACCACTCTCGCAAACCAGCAAACCATCTTCTACATACCACTTTTCGGTGCCATGAATTATCCAGCCGTCGAGATTTTTACCAGTAAAGATCCATTTACTATCTTTATTTCCTGCGAAAGTTGTGAGGGTAAATACTCCAACAATAAAAATCAGCATTAATTTTTTCATTTCAATTTAGTTTAATGGTTATTCAATATGAATGATATATAATTCCACCTAATTATTCCCAATTTCTTTTTTAAGGAGATTTACGTTATTTTGCAACCTGTTAATTGTTGCATCTTTTTCTTTTAATTGAGCATTAAGTTTATCTGTTTCCGATTTTACCAAAGCTAATTCATTCTGTAATCCTATCAGTTTTTCATCGCCCGCTATTTTCCCCGCTTCAACCAATTTCACTTTATCCTCAAGCAATTTTAAATCGAAATTCTTTTGATCGACCACCGACGATTTTTGTTGAACCTCATTTTCTAACCGGCCAACTTTTGTTTCCAGCGAGTTTATTGTTTTGTCTTTGCCTGCTAAAACATTGGTTAACCTTTGTTTTTCGAAATCGAGTGTAAAACTGGTTTCCTGCAACGACTCCGATTGTTGATTCATGTTTTCGGCAAGAACAAAAAATTCTTTATTCAACGAATCAATGTATTGATCTTTTATGGCGTTGCTTTCTAACAGCTCATTTTTCATTTCCTCAAAATCGACAATTAAAGCTTCAATTCGTTTAGCTTTTGCATTATTTTCTTCATTTAGCTGCCGCGTCAATTCCTCGGCTTTTAAACGCCCGGTCTGCATTTCCAAAAATTTCTTTTTCGAAACGCACGAAGTAAAAATAAGTGAAACTGCTACTATTGAAACTAATAAATGACTGCGAACCATAATTTCATTTTTAGAATTTAACAAAGATAAAAAATAATAATCCGCTATAATAACGTTATTTAAATGGTAATGGTATTAATTCGTACTTTTAATTAAAACAGTAAATAATGAAAAAGATAATTATACTACTTATTTGGATTTTAACCTTTTTGTTTGCCGAAGCTCAGGAGGGTGGGGAAGTAGTACAAATCTTAAAAGGAAAAGTAATCAATGAGCTTACTAACGAACCGGTTTCGTACACTAATATTGGGTTGGAAGATACTTTTTTTGGCACGGCCAGCGATGTGGATGGAAATTTTGAACTGAAAATTCCGGCAGAGCTGGTTTCAAAAGACATCTATTTTTCGGCGGTGGGGTTCAAAAACAAAAAATTCCCCGTTAAAACCTTATTCAGCAAAGAATTTAATATTGTGAAACTGGATGCACAATCGTATGGAATAGACGACATCGACATTGCAGCTCAGTCGAAAGTGCTGATTCGGATATTACGAATGGCATCTGAAAATATTCCGATAAATTTTATTAGTGGCCCTTTTAACCTGGCTTGCAATTACGAAAATGAAAAACTAATTGACGACAGCATTCAAATTACACAAAATGCAAGTGTTTTAATTTACGATAAAACAGGTTATACAAATCCGTCAAAACTCAATGCTTTTCATTCGCGAAAATATTCTGTAAAAAAGGAGGGAGAATCGGCAGGAGACTATCGTTTTTCAACAGGATCAACCAATATGGATGAATTGCTGGAGCTGGACTGGGTACGTTCAGGTTCATCGTTATTAAATCCGGCTTTGCTACCAGAGTTACAACTTGCCCTGGACGACGAACCAATAATTGACGGCAGCCCGGCCTGGCTAATTTCATTCAAACAAAAAGTTCCAACTTTAGCAAGCTCAGGTGATTTTTATGCCACTTCTTTCGAAGGGAAAATAACCATTGATAAAGATGATTATTCCGTTAAAGAAATTGAAGGAAAAGTTGTGTCTGCAAAAAATAACCGCCAGGGGAAATCGCTGGCAATTGGTAATTCAAACTCAAATTTTATTGAAGATGTTTCTTATAATTTTAAGGTAAAATACTCAAATCTTAAACCCGATTTTATTCTATTAAATAAAAAATATTTAAGCAATGGGAATATGATTACTGAGCAATCCCGATTGGTTATTCAACAAATACAAACAACAAACTTATCTATTCTTAAAAGTAGGGACTATTTTACCGGGGGGTAAAAATTGGGTTGTTTCTAATTCAGTTGAAGTTTCCTGAACTAAAATTCAAAAGACCGGGATTAACCGGCCTTTTGAATTTTTTATAAGTAATATTTTAAAGTTGTTTGGCAACTTCAATTTCGTGGAAGGACTCAACGTGGTCGCCCACTTTTATATCATTAAATTTTTCAATATTTAAACCACATTCATATCCATTCTTTACCTCTTTTACATCTTCCTTAAATCTTTTCAACGAGCCCAGATTTCCTGTGTAAATTACAATACCATCGCGAATAACACGTATCTTCGAATTTCGTGATACTTTCCCATCGCGGACAATACAACCTGCAATATTTCCAACTTTGGTAATATTAAATACTTCAAGTACTTCAACGGTTCCTGTAATTTCTTCTTTAATTTCAGGCGAGAGCATACCTTCCATTGCTGCCCTAATTTCATTAATTGCATCGTAAATAATTGAATACAATCTAACATCAATTTGTTCTTTTTCGGCCAGTTTCCGTGCACTTAACGAAGGCCTAACCTGGAATCCAATTACAATAGCTTCTGAGGCAGCGGCCAATAATATATCGGATTCTGAAATTTGCCCAACTGCTTTATGTTTAATATTTACCTGGATTTCTTCTGTTGAAAGTTTTATCAAAGAATCGGAAAGAGCTTCGATAGAACCATCCACATCACCTTTTACAATGAGGTTTAGTTCCTGGAAGTTTCCAATAGCAATTCTCCGCCCAATTTCGTCGAGTGTAATATGTTTTTGTGTCCTTAATCCTTGTTCGCGGGCCAGTTGTTCTCTTTTGTTTGCAATATTCCTTGCATCCCTCTCATTTTCTAACGCATTAAATTTGTCACCGGCTTGCGGCGCTCCATTTAATCCTAAAATGATTGCCGGCTCTGCCGGGCCAACTTTATCAATTTTCTGGTTGCGTTCGTTAAACATTGCTTTTACGTGGCCAAAATATTGCCCTGCTAAAACAATATCGCCCACATGTAAAGTACCTGTTTGTACAAGTAGGGTTGCCACATAACCTCTGCCTTTATCCAGCGATGATTCAATAATAGTCCCTGCTGCATTTTTATTAGGGCTTGCTTTCAGCTCTAACATTTCGGCTTCCAGGAGTACTTTCTCAAGCAGCTCTTCAATACCGATTCCGTTTTTTGCTGAAATATCGTGCGATTGATATTTCCCACCCCAGTCTTCAACTAAAAAGTTCATATTGGCTAACTTTTCCTTTATTGATTCAGGATTAGCGCCGGGTTTGTCAATCTTGTTAATTGCAAATACAATAGGAACTCCGGCAGCAGTCGCATGGTTAATGGCTTCAACTGTTTGCGGCATTACGCTATCGTCGGCAGCAACAATAATAATGGCAATATCGGTAACCTGGGCCCCACGGGCACGCATTGCCGTAAAAGCCTCATGTCCCGGAGTATCGAGAAATGTAATGTCTTTGCCATTTTCCAAACTAACATGATATGCACCAATATGCTGGGTAATACCACCTGCTTCACCGGCAATTACATTTGTACTTCTGATATAATCAAGTAAAGAAGTTTTACCATGATCGACGTGCCCCATCACGGTTACAATTGGCGGGCGCGAAATTAAATCCTCTTCTTTATCTTCAACGTCCACAATTGCCTCCTGGATTTCAACACTTACAAATTCAACAGTGTATCCAAATTCTTCTGCCACGACAGAAAGTGTCTCTGCATCGAGCCGTTGGTTTATTGAAACGAAAAGCCCAAGGCTCATACACGATGAGATAATTTGTGTTACACTTACATCCATCATGTTCGCAAATTCATTAACCGAAACGAACTCTGTAACTTTTAATACCTTTTTTGCCTGATTCTGAATTTCAATGTCAGCCTGCAATTTTTCGCTAACGGCCGCCCTTTTGTCACGCCTGTGTTTCGATCCTTTCGATTTGCCCTTTGCAGTTAACCGTGCAAGGGTGTCTTTTATTTGTTTTTGGACATCTTCAACATCAACTTCTTTTTTTACAACTCTTTTGTTTTTACTTCCCTGCTTAATAACCTTGAAATTACCGCTTGGCTTAATGCCTTGTTTTTCGTTTACACTTACTTTCCCGGTATCTTTAGAAATCCTCTTTCTACGTTTTTTGCGAGAATTGCTTTGTTCAGGAGGGGTGTCTTTAGTTGTACTGTCTTTTTTATTGGGTAATTTAATTTTCCCTACAACAGTTGGCCCATTCAGCTTATTTATTTTAACCTTAATTACACTTTTATCGGAATCTTCAGTTTTTCCTTCAACCTCTTTTGCAGATTTTTTACTAGTACTTTTTTGCTTCAACCTATCTTTGCGTTCTTTGTCTTTTTCTTCTTTTGTTTTTTTAGTAGGCCTGGTTTTTTGATTGATATTTGCTAAATCTATTTTACCAACAACTTTTACATCATCAACTTTTGGGACATTCATTTCAATTAATTCTGCCGAAGGTTCTTTTTGAATATCCTCCTGAATTGGCTTTTCTTCTTTAACAACTGGCACAGGTTTTTGTGCCGGCTTTTCTTTTTCCTTTTTCTTTTCTTTTTGAATAGGTTTTTTTACCTCAATTGGCTTTTTAACTTTCGCAGGTTTTTCAACTTTCTTTTTAGGTTTTGACAGACTTTTCAGGTCGATTTTACCAAGTACTTTTATTTTTTCTTCTATGGGGGCTGGTTTTTCTTCTACAGGTTTTTCTATAGCAGGTATTACTACTTTTTCTTTTATGACTTCCGGAACAACTTTTTCTGTTTTCTTTTCTTTAACCTCCTCAATATTGGCTTGTTCTTTAGGTTTTTCTTTTTCCTTTACTTCGTCGATAGCAACAGCTTCTTTTTTTGGCCGATGACTCATTAAGCTTATCTTTTCCGATTCCTTTTTAAGGCTAATATCTATTTTGTATTCTTTTTCAAGAAGCTGAACAGCTTCTTCGACAACTTTTGAATTCGGACTTGAATCAACATCAAAACCTTTTTTATGTAAAAACTCTACAATTGTGTGAGTTCCAACGTTAAATTCCCTTGCAAGTTTGCTAAGCCTAATTGTCTTACCAGCTACCATAAAAACTCTATTTTCTATTCTTATTCCAAATGCTAAAACTTACTCTACATTTTTAGCTAAAAGCCTCAATTGTATTTCAATTTCTGCTATTACTTCTATTCAAATTCCGATCGGAGTACTTTTAAAATATTATCAATAGTTTCCTCTTCAAGGTCGGTGCGTTTTATCAATTCTTCGCGCGATAAATTGAGTACATTCTTTGCGCTGTCGCAACCAATTGCTTTAAGTTGATCCAATACCCAATCTTCAATCTCATCTGTAAATTCATCTAAGTTAACATCTTCGTTATCTTGCTCCATTTCGCGGAACACATCTATCTCGTACCCGGTTAGCTGACTTGCCAAACGAATATTCAACCCACCTTTCCCGATAGCTAGTGAAACCTCTTCTGGTCTAAGGTAAACTTCCGCTCTTTTGGTGTCCTCGATTAATTTAATTGAATTTATTTTTGCGGGATTTAATGACCTTTTAATAAATAATTGAATATTAGCCGAGAAATTAATTACGTCAATATTTTCGTTTCTAAGTTCACGCACAATTCCATGAATCCGCGAACCTTTCATACCAACACATGCACCTACCGGATCAATTCTTTCGTCATAAGATTCAACAGCTACTTTTGCCCTTTCTCCCGGCACCCTGACAATTTTTTTGATAATAATTAAACCGTCAAAAATTTCAGGGATTTCAAGTTCAAACAATCTTTCAAGAAAAGTAGTGGCAGTCCGTGATAAAATAATCAATGGGTTATTATTGCGTAACTCAACTTTATAAACTATTGCTCTTACAGTATCTCCTTTTCTAAAATAATCTGATGGTATTTGTTCTGATTTCGGTAATATCAATTCGTTTTCTTCGTCATCTAAAATAAGGATCTCTTTTTTCCAAACCTGATATACTTCGCCAGTTACAATATCACCAATTTTATCTTTGTACTTTCCGTAAATATGGTCTTTTTCCAGCTCCATGATTTTACTGGCCAGGTTTTGGCGCAGGTTTAAAATGGCGCGACGCCCAAAATCAGCGACTTTAACTTCGTCGGTAACCTCTTCGCCAACTTCATAATCTTCATCAATTTTCAACGCTTCCGTAAGTGTAATCTGAAGATTGGGATCCTCCAATTCATTATCATTTACAACCTGGCGGTTTCTCCAAATTTCAAAGTCGCCTTTGTCAATATTAATAATTACGTCGAAGTTTTCGTCGGTTTCATATTGCCTGATAAGCACACTACGAAAAGCATCTTCAAGGACGCTCATCATTGTAACCCTGTCAATGTTTTTCAGTTCTTTAAATTCGGCAAAAGTATCAATCAGGTTAATATTTTCCATCACAAATCAGTTTATTTAAATGAAATAACAGCTTTCGCACTTTTCATTTCTTCGTATTTAAATATGTGTTGTTTTACAATTAATTGCTTTTTTTTGTGCCCTTCCACTTTTTCACGGGTGGAAGTTTCCAAAACTATTTCTTCTTCGTTAGCATCTTTTAGTAAGCCTGTATATTTAATATTTGTAGAGTTCAATATTTCAACTTCGCGGCCTTTGTACTTGTAAAACTGTTCCTTTACTTTAAAACTTTCGGTTAATCCCGGAGAAGAAACATGTAATTCGAAATCTTCTTTCTCCCTGTCAAAACTATGTTCTACATGACGGCTAATTGCCACACACTGACTAATGGTAAGCCCGTCGAAACAGTCAACAAATACATTTATCTTATTCAATTTGTTTACTGTAACATCAATCAGGAACATATTTTCTTCCAGTTTCCCCTCAACCAATTTTACTACTTCAGCTTTGTCAATCATTATTCCAAGTAACAAAATAGGGAACCAGAGGTCCCCTAAAACAGGTTTTTCTAAAAATCTTTGCAAAAATAGTAAAATTCTTAATTAAATACAAAAATCGTCAAAGTTATAACGTGCTGATTTTTAAAGAATAAATAATTAAACCAGAAAGCACTGATAAAAGCTAGTTTCTTTTATTAATATTGACCTTCGTAATGATATGCAGGACATGACAAATGACTGTTTTAGGATCGATTAAAGTTTGTATTTTTAACATGTTAGAATAAAAACTATTTGTGAATCAATTTCACTTAAATAAGAAAAAAATCATAAACGATCCTGTTTTTGGTTTTATCAATTTACAATCAGAGTTGGTTTTTGATTTGCTCGAAAGCCCTGAATTTCAACGTTTAAGGAGGATAAAGCAATTGGGGCTTACCTACTTGGTTTTCCCGGGCGCGAACCATTCTCGTTTCGAGCATGCTTTGGGGGCAAGCCATTTAATGCGGCAAGCCATTTCGGTTTTAAGGTTAAAGGGGCATAAAATTACAAACCAGGAAGCCGAAGCTGTTACAGTGGCAATTCTGTTGCACGATATTGGACATGCCCCATTTTCTCATGTTTTGGAAAATACCCTGGTTGAAATTTCGCACGAAGAAATTTCGTTACTGATTATGAACGATTTAAACCGCCAGTTTAACGGGAAACTGGATTTAGCGATTGAAATTTTTACGAACCAGTATGAAAAAACATTTTTGCACCAATTAGTTTCAAGCCAGTTAGATATGGACAGATTGGATTATTTGACCCGCGACAGCTTTTTTACCGGAGTTAACGAGGGTATTGTTGGGATCGACAGGATTATTAAAATGTTGAATGTTTGGAATGGGCAATTGGTTGTTGATGCGAAAGGAATTTATTCTATCGAGAAATTCCTGATTGCACGTCGGTTAATGTACTGGCAGGTGTATCTTCATAAAACAGTTGTTGCAGCCGAATTTCTTTTAATAAATGTACTAAAGAGGGCCAGCGAACTAGTAGCAAATGGAATAACTGTATTTGCAACTCCTGCATTAGATCTGTTCCTAAAAAACAATTTCACCTCAGAAGATTTTAATAAAAATATTGTTGTTGACGGGAAAAATGTTCTAGAGTGGTTTTCGTTGTTAGACGACAACGATATTTTGATTTCGGTTAAAGAATGGCAGTTTCACACCGATCTCGTTCTTTCCTTATTGGCTAAAAGTATTGTCAACCGAAAACTTTTTAAAAACGAACTAAAATCAAAACCGGTTTCAAAACAGGTGGAAAATAATATTTTAAAACAAATTTCAAAAAACATTACCCACGATGAAAAACTGGCTAAATATTTATTAATAACCGGCGATATAACAAACAACGCGCTAAACAAGCATAACGAAAACATTCATATTTTATTTAATGATGGTAATGTTAAAGATATCCGCAACGCTTCCGATATAAATTTATCGGTATTGACAAAAACGGTCCGCAAATATATTTTGTGTTATCCAAAAGAATTGGACTTTTATTAGTTAAAAACTATATTTGCAACGCAAAAAAAACAAATTAATGGAATTTAAAGCCACAGACATTGCTGTATTTCTTAATGGAGAAGTTGTTGGAGATGGCAATGTAAAAGTTTTTAATGTGTCAAAAATAGAAGATGGGCAACCCGGGACACTTACTTTTCTGGCCAATCTGAAATATGAAAATTATATTTATCAAACAAATGCTTCAGTAGTTTTAGTAAATAAAAGTTTTACCCCAAAAGAAACAATAAAAGCTACCCTTATAAAAGTTGACGATGCTTATCAGGCATTTGCTTCGCTTCTCGATTTACATGAGCAATCAAAATCGAAACAAAAAACAGGTATCGAACAACCTAGTTTTATTGATAAAACAGCAATTTTGGGTGACGATGTTTATGTCGGTGTTTTTACTTATATTGGGGAAAAAGCCAGAATCGGCAAAGGGGTAAAATTGCACCCACAGGTACATATTGGCGATAATGTTTCCATTGGCAAAAACTGTATTTTTTATTCCGGGGCTAAAATTTATAATGACACTGTAATTGGAGATGATTGTATAATCCATTCGGGGGCAGTAATTGGTTCCGATGGTTTTGGATTTGCGCCGCAGGATGATGGCAGTTACAAAAAAATACATCAAATCGGCAATGTAATTATTGAAGATAATGTTGAGATTGGTGCGAACACTACAATTGATTGCGGAACCTTTGGGTCAACGATTATTCGTGCAGGTGTAAAATTAGATAATCTTATACAAATTGCACATAATTGCGAAATTGGTGAAAATACAGTTATTGCCGCGCAAACTGGTTTAGCAGGGTCAACAAAAATAGGTAAAAACTGTAAAATTGCCGGGCAGGTTGGTATGGCTGGCCATCTTACAATTGGTGATAATGTTACTATCGGCGCACAATCAGGAATTTCAAAATCAGTAAAAAGCGACAGGATTATTCTTGGTACTCCGGCAATTAATATTAAAGATGCCATTAAAGTTTATACTATATTCCGAAATTTACCAAAATTACGAAGCGAGGTTATTGAATTACAAAAAGAAATTAAATCTCTGAAAAAAAATAATTAAACTTTAAAAGTTAAAGTATGGTTATAAAACAAAAAACGTTAGCAAATTCGTTTATAATTGAAGGGAAAGGATTGCACACCGGGGTAAATGTTACTATGAATTTTCTTCCGGCGCCGGAAAACCATGGTTTTAAATTTAAGCGGGTTGACCTTGAAAACCATCCACTTATTGAAGCAGATGCAGATTTTGTTATAGATACTTCACGCGGAACAATGCTCGAAAAAAATGGAGCCCGTATCGGAACCATTGAACACACATTGGCGGCATTGGTCGGAATGGATCTCGACAATGTGCTAATTGAAGTAAATAATGAAGAAGCCCCTATAATTGATGGTAGTTCGAAATACTTTGTAGAAGGTATTGAAAAGGCCGGTATTGTTGAACAAAATGCCGAACGTGAATTTTTTGAGATCAAAGAAAAAATACAATTTAACGATGAAAAATCGGGAGCTGAAATTATTGCGCTGCCCGATGATGATTACAGGCTGAATGTAATGATTTCTTTCAAATCAAAGGTTTTAAACAACCAATTTGCCAATTTACAATCCATCAATAATTTTAAAGAAGAAATTGCCAATTGCCGTACATTTGTTTTCTTACACGAAATAGAATACCTACTAAACAACAATTTGATAAAAGGTGGCGATATAGACAATGCTATAGTTATTATTGACAAAGAAGTAAATCAGGAAGAACTAGACAGATTGGCAGATCTTTTTCAGCATGAACGGGTTGAGGTAAAACCACAGGGTATTTTAAATAACCTTGATCTACATTTCGACAACGAATGTGCACGCCACAAATTACTCGATGTTATTGGCGACTTAGCTTTGTGTGGCAAACGTATCAAGGGGCGCATTATTGCTACGAAACCAGGCCACGGCCCAAATACAATGTTTGCCAAAGTACTTAAAAAAGCTTACAAAAAAACCATTGACAAAGCACCGGTTTATAATCCTGAAATCCCTCCTTTAATGGATGTGAACAGGATTAAAGAACTTTTGCCACATCGATATCCATTTTTAATGGTCGATAAAGTAATTTCGATAACAGAAAATGAAATAGTGGGTATTAAAAATGTAAGCACAAACGAACCATTTTTCCAGGGGCATTTCCCTGCCGAGCCTGTAATGCCAGGCGTTTTAATGGTCGAAGCAATGGCACAAACAGGCGGGTTGCTTGTTTTAAACCAGCAAGAAGGTAAATTTTTAACCTATTTTATTCGTATTGATAATGTTAAATTCAGAAAAAAAGTTGTCCCCGGCGATACACTAATTTTTAAATTAACATTGACTTCACCAATCCGGCGTGGAATTGCAAACGTAAAAGGAGTTACATACGTAGGGAGCAAGGTGGTAGCCGAAGGTGAATTTATGGCACAAATAGTAAAACAAACAGAAAACTAATTCAGAAGAAATAAAATATGAAACAACCATTAGCATACGTACACCCAAATGCCCAGGTTGCCGACAATGTGGTGATAGAACCTTTTGTTTCAATCGACCAGGATGTTGTAATTGGTGAAGGGACAAGAATTGGATCGAGTGTCACCATTCTTCCTGGGACAAGAATTGGCAAAAACTGTAATATTTTTCCGGGGGCAGTTCTGGGAGCCATTCCCCAGGATTTGAAATTTAAGGGTGAATATACTACGGTAGAAATTGGCGACAATAATACAATTCGCGAATATGTAACTATTAACCGCGGAACTGCCTCGAAGGGTAAAACTGTGGTTGGCGATAACAATTTAATTATGGCTTATGTACATATTGCACACGACTGTAAATTAGGTAACCAAATTATTATTGGAAACAACACTCAATTAGCCGGTGAAGTAATTATTGATGACTGGGCAATCATTTCGGGAATGACGGGTATCCACCAATTTTGCAGGATTGGATCGCACGTAATGATTGGAGGGGGTTCGTTAGTCCGTAAAGATGTACCGCCGTATATTAAAGCCAGCCGCGAACCTCTTTCGTATGTTGGCATTAATTCAATTGGGTTGCGGCGCCGAAATGTGACCAACGAAAAAATCCGTGAGATTCAGGATATTTACAGATATATCTATCAAAAGGGATTAAACACGGCACAAGCAGCTGAAATTATTGAAGCCGAAATGCCTGCGACCCAAGAAAGAGACGAAATTCTTCTTTTTGTTAAAGATTCAAAACGTGGAATTATTCGAGGTTATTACCCCGATTAATTTAACTAAAATATTAATGAATGGATGCCACCTTTATTTTAAGGGTGGCATTTTTATTTACCATGATTCCAGCCTTGCGCCTGAAGTGGAATTGCCGAACCGGAAGTTGTGACTAAATTCGAACCTTCCGATGGCTCAGTCATGTGACCAATAATTGTAAAATCGGGATCCAATTTTATTTTTTCGTAATCTTCCAAAGAAATGGTAAAAAGCAGTTCATAATCTTCTCCTCCATTTAAGGCAGCAACCAAAGGATTAATATTCAATTCCTCTGCCATTTTTTTGGTTTGAGAATCCATTGGAATTTTATCTTCATACAAATTGCATCCAACATTTGAATTTTTACATAAGTGCATAATTTCAGACGAAAGACCATCTGAAATATCAATCATCGAAGTTGGTTTTATACCTGTTTCCCTGAATGCCGAAACAATATCTACACGTGCTTCGGGTTTTAACTGGCGTTCTAAAATGTAATCGTATCCTTCAAGTTGCGGCTGTAAATTTTCGTTCCCTTTAAACACCTCGTTTTCGCGCTCCAGCAATTGCAATCCCATGTATGCGCCACCCAAATCACCGGTCACACAAAGTAAATCGGTAGGTTTGGCTCCGCTTCGGTAAACTATATTTTCATTTTTTATTTCACCTAAAACGCTTATACTAATGGTTAATCCGGTTAACGAACTGGTTGTGTCGCCCCCTACCAAATCAACGCCATATTTCTCGCATGCCAAATGAATTCCGGAGTATAATTCTTCCACCGCTTCGACCGAAAACTTGCTCGACAATGCAATGTTTACGGTAATTTGTTTTGGTACTGCATTCATTGCACAAACATCAGAAAGATTTACTATTACAGCCTTGTAACCCAAATGTTTTAACGGAACGTACATCAGGTTAAAATGAATTCCTTCCGTTAATAAATCGGTTGAAACTACAATTTGTTTATCCTTGTAATCCAAAATTGCTGCGTCGTCGCCAACTCCTTTAATTGTACTTTTATTTTTAAGATGAATGTTTTTTGTTAACCTGTCAATCAGGCCAAATTCGCCCAATTCCGAAATGCTGGTTTGTTGCTTTTCTTTACTCATTGTTAATTTAAGACAAAAAGGTATTATACGTAATTCTAAAGCGGCAAAATTACCCATACTTTTATATCTTTGCAATTAATTTTTAAACAGTCGAATTAAATTGTTGTTATTTAGGTAGAAGATTGCAGAAATGGAAGAGCAGGATCAGATATTAAATGATGTTACGCAGGGTGATTACAAATATGGCTTTGTCACTGATATTGAAACAGATATAATTGAAAAGGGACTAAATGAAAATGTAATTCGCACTATTTCGGAAAAGAAAAATGAACCTGATTTTATGTTAGATTTCAGGTTAAACGCTTTCCGGAAATGGCAAAAAATGAAGATGCCAAATTGGGCATATTTGAAAATCCCACCCATCGATTTTCAGGAAATTAGTTATTATGCTGCACCTACACAAAAGCCCAAATACGAAAGTATGGATGAAGTTGATCCGGAACTGATTGACACATTCAATAAACTTGGGATTCCGCTTGAGGAGCAAAAATTATTGGCAGGCGTTGCAGTCGATGTCGTAATGGACAGTGTTTCGGTTAAAACAACCTTTAAAGAAGCATTAGCAGAAAAAGGGATTATTTTCTGTTCTTTTAGCGATGCAGTTCAGGATCACCCCGATTTAATAAAAAAATATTTAGGACAAGCAGTGCCGGTTGCCGACAACTATTTTGCTGCTTTAAACTCTGCTGTTTTTAGCGACGGTTCGTTTTGTTACATACCAAAAGGAGTTCGCTGCCCCATGGAATTATCGACATATTTCAGAATTAACGCAGCAAACACCGGACAATTTGAGCGCACTTTAATTGTGGCCGACGACGATAGTTACGTAAGTTATCTCGAAGGTTGCACAGCACCTATGCGCGACGAAAACCAATTGCACGCTGCTGTGGTTGAAATTATAACACACGACCGGGCTGAAGTTAAATATTCAACTGTTCAAAACTGGTATCCGGGAAACAAAGAAGGTATTGGAGGAATTTACAATTTTGTTACTAAACGTGGAATTTGTCGGGGAGTTTCCTCTAAAATTAGCTGGACACAGGTGGAAACCGGTTCGGCAATTACCTGGAAATATCCAAGTTGCGTTTTAATTGGCGATAATTCGATTGGCGAATTTAACTCGGTTGCCGTAACCAATAATTACCAGCAAGCCGACACCGGTTCAAAAATGATCCACATCGGGAAAAACACAAAAAGCACTATCATTTCGAAAGGTATTTCGGCGGGTAAAAGCGACAACTCATACCGTGGTTTGGTAAAAGTAATGCCCAATGCAAAAAACTCACGGAATTTTTCGCAGTGTGATTCTTTATTACTAAACGACACTTGCGGGGCGCACACTTTTCCATACATCGAAGTAGGTAATAAATCGTCGATTGTTGAACACGAAGCAACGACTTCGAAAATTGGTGAAGACCAGATTTTTTACTGCAACCAACGTGGAATTGATACCGAAAAAGCAATTGGAATGATTGTGAACGGTTATGCAAAAGAAGTATTAAATAAACTCCCAATGGAATTTGCCGTTGAAGCACAAAAACTTCTGCAAATCAGTTTAGAAGGAAGTGTGGGATAATTAAGCTAAATTATTGATTATTAAAATATACGAGTAATAGTCTTTGTACTTAATACTCATAATCTCAGTACTAAAAAATGTTATCAATAAAAAATTTATATGTTTCTGTTGAAGGAAAAGAAATCCTGAAGGGAATCAATTTAGAAGTAAAACCGGGAGAAGTTCATGCAATTATGGGACCCAACGGTTCGGGAAAAAGTACGTTAGCAAACGTGTTGGCGGGCAAAGAAGAATATGAAATAACCTCGGGCGAAGTCACTTATTTTAATGAGGACTTGTTGGAAAAAGCTCCTGAAAAGCGTGCAAAAGAAGGCATTTTCCTGAGTTTCCAATACCCGGTTGAAATACCGGGAGTTCCAATGGTAAACTTCCTGAAAACGGCTGTTAACGAACACCGCAAAAATAAGGGAGAGAAGGAACTAAAAGCTGGTGAATTCCTAAAATTAATGCGCGAAAAAATGGATTTAGTTGAAATGCACACTCAACTAACCAACCGTTCGGTAAACGAAGGTTTTTCGGGCGGAGAAAAGAAAAAGAACGAAATTTTCCAAATGGCACTTCTCGAACCCAAATTGGCCATTTTAGATGAAACCGATTCAGGGCTCGATATCGACGCGCTGAAAACTGTGGCTCATGGTGTTAACGCATTAAAAACTTCTGAGAATGCAACTATTGTAGTCACTCATTATCAACGCTTGCTCGATTATATTGTACCTGATTTTGTACATGTACTTTATAACGGAAAAATTGTAAAATCGGCAGGAAAAGAACTTGCCTTCGAATTGGAAGAAAAAGGTTACGACTGGATTAAAAAAGAAAACGGGAACTAAATATATGAGTGTTTTAGTCGAAAAAGCGGATTTATCGCTCAAATACACAGGGCATTACAATAATGTAAAAGAACTTCTTTTTAAAAATTCTTCTGAAGTTTTAAATGCCCAACGCAACAAAGCCATTCAGGATTTTGTTTTGCAGGGAATTCCCACTCGTAAAAACGAAGCGTACAAATACACCAATCTTCAGCCCCAATTTTTCCCGGAATTTAAATTTATTCATCAAAAAGAAAATGTTGAAGCTGACCTAAACGTTATTTTCCGTTGCGATGTTCCTCAATTGAGTACTCACCTTAATTTGTTTTTTAATGGTTGGTATTACGATAAAAACCGGGAAACAGCAAATTTGCCGGAAGGAGTAATTTTTGAAAGTCTCGAAAAAATGGCCAAAAATAAGCCTGAAATTTTTCAGGAATATTATTCAAAATTAGCCAAAACAGGAGATGATCCGTTGGTTGCATTAAACACTGCCTACGCAAAAGACGGTTATTTTCTTTACGTCCCAAAAAATATTATTGTTGAAAAACCAATCCAGCTAATTAATTTATTACAAGCTCAAAATGACACTTTTGCTACTCAACGTAATTTAATAATTATTGAACCCGGTGCCAGTGTTCAGCTCATTATTTGCGATCATACTTTAAATTTGAATCAGTATTTAAGCAACTCGGTTACCGAAATTTTTGTGAGCGAAAATGCCAATCTCGATTATTACACTTTGCAAAACCAGCACAATAACGCCACAAGTTTAAACTCAGTTTTTATTCAACAGGAAAGAGATTCGAATGTAACCACACACACATCATCGTTACATGGAGGATTAATCCGAAATAATTTGAAAATTATCCTGAACGGTGAAAATGCGACTGCAAATATGTTTGGAATGTCATTTATCGACCGTAAACAACATGTCGATAATTTCACCCAAATTACTCATGCAAAACCTCACTGCCAAAGTAATCAGGTTTATAAAAATGTACTCGACCACGAATCGACCGGTGTGTTTTCAGGGCAGATTCATGTTATCCGCGATGCACAAAAAACGAACGCTTTTCAAAAAAATAACAACCTGTTGTTAACCGACAAAGCAACAATGCAAACCAAGCCGCAATTGATTATCGATGCTGACGATGTAAAATGCAGTCATGGGGCTACGGTTGGGCAAATCGACGAGGAAGCTTTATTTTATCTGCGTGCCCGTGGAATTGATGAAGACAAAGCGCGTTTAATGATGATGAACGCATTTGCACACGAAGTTGTCCAGGAAATTAAAGTGAAAGCTTTGCGCGACAGGATTGACGATTTGGTGGAAAAACGATTAAATGGTGAAGTTGCCCGTTGTCATGAATGTGCCTATAATTGTGAATGTTAAACAACAAAAATGGCTTACAACATAAATAAGATTCGTAGCTATTTTCCTGTTTTAAACCAACAGGTTTATAATAAACCGATGGTTTACCTCGACAGTGCAGCCTCGGCGCAAAAACCTGTTCAGGTGTTAATGAAAGAGGAAAAACTTCACAACGATTACTATGGCAACATTCACAGGGCAGCACATTTTATGGCCGATAAAGCGACTGCAGATTTTGAGGCTGTACGCGACAAAATTCAAAAGTTTATTAACGCCGAATCGCGAGAAGAAATTATTTTCACCAAAGGAACCACCGAAAGCATAAATCTGGTTGCACATTCATTTGGCGAAAAGTTTTTAACTGAAGGTGATGAAATTATTGTTTCAGAAATGGAACACCACTCTAACATAGTTCCATGGCAAATTGTTGCCGAACGAAAAGGGGCAAAAGTGATAAAGTTCCCTTTTAACGATTTAGGTGTTTTGCAGTTAAATTTACTTCCAAAATTAATCAATAAAAAGACAAAACTAATCGCGGTTGCGCACGTTTCAAACGTTTTAGGAACAATCAATCCAGTCTCAGAAATAATCGAAATTGCACATAAAAATAATGTGGCAGTTTGCATCGATGGTGCACAAGCCGTACAACACACAACGGTTGACGTTCAAAAACTGGATGCCGATTTTTATGCTTTCTCAGCACATAAAATGTACGGACCAAACGGAGTGGGCGTTTTATACGGCAAAAAAAAGTGGCTCGAAAAAATGCCGCCGTACCAGGGCGGTGGTGAAATGATTTCAGAAGTTTCATTCGAAAAAACAACCTTTAACGAAATCCCCTATAAATTTGAAGCGGGCACGCCTAATATTACCAGTGTTATTGCTTTTGGAGCTGCTGTTGATTTGTTAATAAAAGCTGGGATTTCGGAAATTGCAGCCTGGGAAAATGAACTACTTGAATACGCTACTCAAAAGCTAAAACTAATAAACGGACTTAAAATTTACGGCGAAGCTCCAAAAAAATCAAGTGTAATTTCTTTCAACATTGAAGGAATTCATTCGTACGATCTCGGAATGTTGCTCGACAAACTGGGAATTGCCGTGCGAACCGGACATCACTGCGCCGACACTGTAATGCAACATTTTGGAATTCAGGGAACCGTTAGAATTTCGTTTGGGATTTATACTACCAAAGAGGAAATCGATATTTTTTTAGAGGCACTTAATAAAGTGATTCTGATGTTTTAGGATCATTCTTTTAGTGAGATGCCCTATAATTTTGCCCAATTTTAAAAATCTGAAATTCGAACAATAAATATTTAAGTTTGGCTTAAAATGCTACTTAGAAATTATTTGTATCTTGAAAATTGCAGTTGTTTCAATTCTAAATATTATTGATTAACTTTTCAAAATGGAAAAATCAGCAATTATTACTGGGGCATCAAAACGAATTGGAAGGGCAATCGCTGAATATCTGGCAGAAGAAGAATGGAATGTTGTTGTTCATTTTAATGAATCAGAAAAACCAGCAGAAGAACTTGTCATTAAACTAAAAAGCAAATTTCCAAATCAAACTTTTGGTTCAATAAAATCAAATTTAAGTAATGAAAAGGAAGTTGAAATGCTAATCCCTAATTTAGTTTCGGAGTTTGGTAGTTTTCAATTGCTTGTAAATAATGCGTCAGTTTTTAAGCCTGGCTATTTGAAAGAAACATCGTCAAAACTATTTAACAATCAGTTAAATGTAAATTTAAAAGCCCCTTTTATTTTAATGCGCGATTTTGCAAATCGATGTGGGAAAGGCAACATTATTAATATTGTTGACACAAGGATAAGCAAAAACATTTCGGGTTTCGCAGCTTATTCACTTTCAAAAAAAGGGCTTTGGGAATTAAGCAAAATGGCGGCTTTAGAATTTGCCCCCAAAATTCGGGTAAATGCAATTGCACCGGGAGTGAGTCTTCAGCCCGAGGAAAGAGATGAAAATTATTTAGAAAAACTGGCTGAAGGTATTCCAATGAAAAAACCAGGTGGCATTTTGCCAATCATACAAAGTATTGGATATATTTTGGAAAACGATCATTTAACCGGACAATTACTTTTTGCAGATGGAGGTGAAAATTTAGGAAAAAACGATTAAAAACATCTTGCCTTCTTTTGAAATGAAGGTGCAATTAATATTTTTATTATGGCAAAAATCAGGATTAAAAATTTGTTGGTGCGTACTTTCATCGGGTTCAACCCCGAAGAGCTGATAAATAAACAAGATGTTATCATTAACATTGAAATTGATGCAGAGATTCCCGATCTGGCAATTAAATCAGACGAACCATTAGGCATTTTTGATTATAAAACCATTACAAAAAAAGTATTCGCGATGGTTCAGGAGGGCAAATTTAAGCTGCTCGAAGTTCTAACTAAAAATATTCTCGACCTGATTATGGAAGATGAAAAAGTAAAATGGGCGAAAGTAGAAGTTGACAAACCTCATGCTTTGCGATTTGCCGAATCGGTTTCATTGGAAATGGAGGCCAAAAAATGAACATTTGTATAATCGGGATTGGTTCAAACATTAACGCAAAAACCAATATCCCCAAAATGTTAAAAGTTTTGGGAAATCATGTGATGGTGTTGCAAGTTTCAACCTTATTATTAACCAAACCAATTGGTATTGAAAACCAGCCGGATTTTACAAATGGGGCAGTTAAAATCAGAACTGCTTTAAACAGAATTGAATTAAATCAGTTATTAAAAAATATTGAAGATCAATTGGGTCGCGACCGCACAATTCTTAAATCCGGCCCGCGGTGCATCGATCTCGACATTATTGTTTGGAACGGGAAAATTGTGGATAACGATTATTACTCACGTGATTTCCTCCAAAAATCTGTAGGCGAATTGTTCGAAATTAACCATAATATTTAACCGTTAACAAAGTAATATCGTCGAACTGGTCGGCTGTGTCAATATAATCATTAATTTCCTTCATCAGCTTTTCGTTTACTTCTCCCGATGTTTTATCTGGCCCGATTAATTCCAGGATTTCAATACTGGGTTTTAATGTGCGCCTAATGCCTTCAGGGTTTTTAGCATCTTCCAAACCATCAGAGTACAATATTACTGAATCTCCCGGATGGATGTTAAATTGGTATTGTTTGTATTGAAAATCTGCATCGACACACATTGGTAAACCAGTAATTTTGGGGAATACTTCTACTTTTTTACCACCACGCCAAATTAATGGACGCTCATGCCCGCCATCAACATATTTTACTTCACCGTTTTTCAGATCCAGGATACAAGCAAAAAAAGTTACAAACATCATCGATGTATTATCCTGCGACAATACTTTGTTAATTTTCATTATCTCTTTCACCATGTCGGGGTTACTATTACTAGAGAAATTAGTTTTGAAAATTGACTTGGTGATAGCCATAAATAATGCAGCAGAAATACCCTTGTCAGATACATCGCCAACCATAAAAAACAGGTGATCACTATCGATTAAAAAATAATCGTAGAGGTCGCCGCCCACCGATTTTGCAGGTTGTACAATTCCGTGTAATTCAAAATCAGTACGATGCGGAAATGCAGGATATTTTTTAGGTAACATCGATTGTTGGATGTCGTTGGCAATAGTAAGATCTTGTTGAATTGAAAATAGTTTGTCCCTGTCCTTCATAAACTTTTTAAATATTTCAATCTCATCAAGGGTTTTGGCGATTGTAATTTCCATATCTTCAAAATCTATGGGCTTAGTAATAAAATCAAATGCCCCACGGTTCATTGCAGTCCTGATATTTTCCATATCGCCATAGGCTGAAACCATAACAGTTTTAATTTCAGGATTTTTCCGTTCCTTTAACTTTGCCAAAAAAGTCAGGCCATCCATTTCAGGCATATTAATATCAGAAAGTATTAAGCAGACCTCCGGGTTTTTATCAAGTTGTTCTAAAGCCTGAAATCCGTTTTGCGCAAAAATAAACTTAAACTCCTTGCTTTTTATTTTACGCCTGAATTTCTGAGTGATTAGCATCTTCATATCCAGTTCATCATCAACACATAAAATTGACACAGTTTTATCCATAATTTTTTATTTTAAAACTTACTTTAGGGAAGTGGGTATATCTAAAGCAAATTCTGTAAATTCATTTTTAACAGAAGATATCCTTATTTTTCCATTATGAATTTTTGTTATTATCTCGTAACTTAAAGAGAGCCCCAAACCTGTTCCCTGCCCCTTCGGTTTTGTTGTAAAAAATGGTTTGAAAATTTTATCGATTACAGATTTTGGCATCCCTGTTCCATTATCGCGGATTATAATTTCCACAAAATCTTTATGTTTTTTTGTTTTCAGGCTTATTTCAGGCGAAAAAGAGTTTTTCATTGTACTCTTTTTTTCATTAAGTGCATAACAAGCATTATTTACAATATTAATAATGACCCTGCTAATTTCCTGCACACCAACATTCACCTTGTCAATTGCCGGATCGTAATCGGTTTTAAAAGTCATGTTAAATTCTTTGTTGGTACCCCTGACACCATGATACGCAAGTTTGGCAAATTCGTCAACCAACTTATTAATATCTGTTGGCTCAAAAACAGTTTCCTGTTTTTCGTGTACCTGATCTAACATTGTGAAAATAATCCGTTGTGCCCTTTCCCCATTTTCAAGTATTCTTTTCAGATTAGATTCAAGCATCGAACTCACATCTTCAATATCCGTTATTATGTCTTTATCTTTCGTTTCATTTATATCTTCCATAAGTTCTTTTAACTCAGCCAGCAGCTCCAGGCTTAACTTTGTAAAATTATTTACAAAATTCAATGGGTTTTTTATTTCGTGCAAAATCCCTGCAGTAAGCCTTCCCACAGAAGCTAACTTATCAGACTCAATAAATCTTTGTTGTAAATCTTTAAGCTCGCTTCCAGTAATATCCTGTTCTTTTTTTAAGGATTGATCTTTATTTGTATCCATATCTTTTTCTTGTATTCCCATGTGATTTATACTCCAGCATCCTTTGGTAGCCTGATAATAAATATTGTGAATTCCCCAACTTTCGAATCAACTTCAATTGTACCTTTATGCGATTTCACAATATCCATGTTCATGTATAATCCCAGGCCAGTTCCTTTTGAAGTTGGTTTTGTGGTAAAAAATGGTGAAAATATTTTTCTACGTTCCGATTCTGGTATCCCATTGCCATTATCCTTAATCCGGATTTCAACATCATTTTCAAAAAAATGTGACGAAACAAAAATCTCGGGTTGATAATTTATGCCTTTTTTGGCTTTTTCGTCAGTGGCAAAGCAAGCATTGTTTATTGTATTAACAATTACGGCACCTAATTCCGCTGGCAAAACCATAATTTTTTCCGTATTATTTTCAAATTCCCGGACAATATTTGCATTAAAAGATTTGTTTTCTGATTTATATTCCTGTAAGGCAATTTCGATATTATTCCCCAACAACGAATTTATATCGGTTTGCCTGAATACGGTTGATTTTTTTTGCAGAAGTTTTTCCATCCCTTTTATAATTCGGGAAGCTGAATTACCATGTTCATTGATTTTCTGAACATTAGACTGGACCATTCCAAGTAGTTCTGTTACATCATTGTACGTATCAAAATCCATTTCTTCCTTCGATGATTCAAAAGCCTCCTTAATTTCAGCCGCCAAATCATCTGTTAGCAACGAGAAATTATTAATGTAATTTAAAGGGTTTAATATCCGATCGACAATACCTTTTGTTAGCTGCCCGATCGATGCCAGCTTTTCTTGCCTGATAAGCTGTTCCTGTGTGTCTTTAAGATGTTCGAGCGTAGTTTGTAAATCCTCAAGGATGTTGGTTTTAATAAATGCCGATATAATATGTTCTTTTAGATTATTGAGCAGGCTAAAATCGTGAACGTCAAATACACGTTTTTTATGCATGTTTTCAAGGATAAGGAACCCTTCAGTCAAATCATTTATTTTCAATGTCATAATAAGCATAGCCTTTGAATTATCCATTTTCCGCAGGCTCTCGTTTTGCATTTCTAAGTTAAGTTTTTTGACATCAAAAATATCTTCATAAACTTCATCGGCATATTTGAGGTAATATTCATCGGCTTCGTTTAACGTTAACCGAACATTTTCTACTACGGAAACATCCCACCCATAACCGGCTTTAAAAATGAAGGCCTCAATAGATTTGTCGCGGACCAACATTGAGGCTTTTTCAACCCCACTAATCACCCTGGTTTTTTCGAGAATTGACTGGCACAAACTCGAAGAATTTATTTCTGAATTAATAGACTTAACAATCTGGTTGATTTTTTCCAACTCGTTATTTTTATCCGACAATTCAACAGACTGTTTTTCTATTTCCTCTTTCTGATTTACAACTTCGGCGGTACGTTCATTTATTAGATTCTCCAGGTTTTTTTTCTCTTTAATTAGTTTTTTTGATCGCTGGCGAATAACAATTGTAACAATAAATGCCAAAATTAAAGCATACAAAATTAAAGCAAAAATGGTTTGATAAAATGGTTTCCTAATCGAAAACTGATAGTTTGCCGGCTCAGTAAAACTTCTGTAAATATTTCTGGCTTGCACTATAAATTTATAGTTTCCCGGAGGTAAGTTAGTGTATTCTTTTTGTACTTCATCAATCCATTCAGACCAATTGTTATCGAACCCTTCCAGTTTATATCTGAAATTAACTTGCTCATTTATGCTAAACGAAGGACAGGAAAATTCAAACATCAAGGTATTGAAGCTATAATCGAGGTTGGGCCCTGAATAAATGGGTTGACGATCGTTCGACATTTTATTGTGAACTTTATATTCAGTTCCACCAAATAAAATTGAGTCACCTTTTATTTTAACACTTCTAATTAATGTTTTAGGTTTAACACTAAAATCTTTTTGTTTCGACTGGTCGAAACGAATAGTACCGTCGGGGCCGCTAAACCAAACAATTCCATCAGTTTCAGGATATATTGACGATATTGTTATGGATTGTACCGGACTCAACATTTTTTGTACAAGCGTATCCTCTTTAAAGTTTTTTCTTAATTTTATTTGTTTCTGATCGCCGGCATTATTCCAAATATTTCCATTTTGGCCATCCACAATTTTCGACAACCATTCCTTTGGCATTAAAGTATCGTTCCCGATAACACCTGCCTGCGAAAAACTGTCGGCTTCCGTAATGTATTGATAAATGCCATTTTGTGTCGTAACCAATAAATTTTTTTCAACACTATTTATATGATTTCCGAAACGCGATGGTAACCCTTTTTTTTCATCATCATAAAAATCAGGAATTACTTTTCCTTCCGAAGTAATCCTTATTAATCCCCGGGTAGCTGAAACAAGCCACAAATTACCTAAGTTATCCTCTTCAATTTCCGATATTTCATTACTAACCCCGTGAATTGGGCCACTGTAAAACCATTTTCCATTAACCTTTTGTATTTTGGATATTCCGTCCATTTGCCCAACATAAACTGTAGAACTATCAATCTTAGATCGAAACAAAATAATTGAAAAACCTGGAGCAATTAATTTTGTTTGACTATTTTTAACTAAGAAGACTCCTTTGCTTGTTGCCGCCATTATTGAACTACCATCAGGAATAATTGACCAGCAAGTAGAGTTTATTCCGGAAACGGGCCGGTAACTGTTTACACTGTTGTTAAATGTAAACAGGCCCTTATTTGTGGCAAAAAATAGATTGCCATAATTTCTGATTACTTGTCGTACACCTCCCTCAATTCCTTTTCTTTCATCGAAAAAGGAAAAACATGAAGGAACTTCAACCCTGGCAATCCCATTATCCAGTGCCATCCATAATATATTGTTATTATCTACAAATAGTTGCGAAATATTGTTGGTTTGAATTCCACTATTAACAATCTGTTTTAAGGAGCCATCGGGATGAGAAATAACAAGTCCGCCCCTTTCGGTACCTAAGGCAAGTGTCCCGTCGCTGAGTAAAATACCACACGACAAAATGTTATTTATTAGATAATTATCGAAATTTGTGTTAAACTTTGTTATGCCATTTTCCCCTAATAATAAAAAACCATTGCTGTTTGTTCCAATCAGGATTTCATTTACACCAAACGGAATCATCGCTTTTATCACGATTGCTTTCGACAGTTTATTGCTTGTGTTAACCTTATAAACTTGATTGTTTTCAATATAATTCAGTCCAATGTTCGATTCATAAAAGTATAATCTCTGGTTGACATAAAAAGCTGAATTTATTTGACCATCAAATTTTCTTGAAACAAAGGAATTGCCATCCCAGAATAAAACAGAAACATTGGTTACAAAGTAAACCCCTTTATTTGTGGGCTGCACATTAATGACTTTTTCGAAATACCGGTCATTATTTTCTAATGAATCTGTTAAACTTATAAATTGCATATTTCCAAACTGGTCGGCTTGTAAAAACCCAAGTTCTCCACGCCCACCAACATAGATAGTACCGTTTCCGTCTATTGCCAGGGAAGTAACCTGCGAAATCAATGATGTTTGTATGGTCCTCCAGTTTTGCCCGTCGTATTCAAGTACACCGCTAAAGTTGGCAAAATACATAAGTCCTCTTGTGTCCTGCACAATATCGAAATTCTGAACATGTGCTTTATATTCCTCAGGCAAATAATTTTTAATATGAGGGTTGCCTATTTCTTGTTGTTGGGCTAAAACACGCAATGGAAAAACCTGAAGCATCGACAATACCCCAACAGTTAATAACAACTTGATTTTGAATAAATTAATCCTCATAACAAATTAGGCCATCAGGCCGTATTACTTAATTTTTCTATAATTTCTATTGTAAACTCACTGTTTTCATTCATAATATCATAAATCAGATCGGGGGTAATTGCCAGTAATAAAGAAGTGCTTTCGCTTTTAAATATAGTTTCATCTTCGTCGCTATTTATAATACCCCAATAAATATCATTTGTACGCAGTTGCTTTTTTTCTGTATTATTGACAAATACATTTATTTTACCAGATAAAATAAAAAATATTGATTCCTGGTACAAACTCCCCAAATTAAAATTATCGGTACCAGTTATTGTAATTTCTTTTGAATTTTCAATAATTACTGAAATGTCGGGTAACGAAATATTAGCAAAAAACGGGTTGTTTTTTAAAAGGTTCACTTTATCGAAGAGTGAATATCCTGACAACCTATTCCCGGCAACAATTTCATTTGCATGAAACAGATCACCTTGCTGGCTACAGAGTTTTGGAAAGATAAACTCAAAGCGCCCCGACTTTTTCTTTTTAAGTAAGTTAATTGACAATTGCTTTAAAAATGGATCGGGATTTAAAATATTTGACAATAAAACCCTTTCGTTCTCATGGAAACCTTCCATTAAAATTAACGCACATGCCTTTGTCCAACGGTTTATTTTTGTGTAATCTTTATTGACAATATCATTAAGGCGTTCAAAAACTTTTAATTTCTGTTGCGGAAACAGGTTGCCGTAAAGTCGGATACTTTCCTCTAACGACGAAGCTTCAATAAATGGAAGCAACAATTTTTTGATTTCCTCAGAAACAGTTAAATCAAGTATTTCGGTTGCAAATACTTTCGATTCACTTGTTTCACTTTTTAAACTTTCGCGAATGTACAAAATGGTTTTTGAATCATACAACATTGACAATAGCAAAAAAACGTTCTCTTTTTTTCTATTCAACTCGAACTTCAATGCATCGGAAAGCCGCTGCAAGTCTGCCTCTTTTTGTATGTCGTTTTGGGCAGCCATCACCCAAACGATCATGGCAATTTCTTCTTCAATAGCTTTTTTTACCAACCCCGAGTCGCTTAATGTAGCGTGATATTCCCTTTTGCTCAATGCTTTCAAAACCGCATGGCGCACATCCCCTTCGGGATATTGTATTCGTGCCTTAAGTAATTGTAAAGCATGTTCTCCTTTTATTCTTGAATAAACAGCGATTATTTTAAGTTTAATTTGTTTTGGGGTTGTGTGTTTTTCAAAATGGTTATCCAGTTCTTCCAATATTGGGTTGCCAATAATTTTAATTGCCTTTATAGCCGTATTTGAATAAGTAATGTCAAATAGATTTTTAATAATATATGGCCATAATTGTGGTTTTGCAACACGGCCCGAACTAACCAAAGCTGCCTTTCTGATTTGTGGGTTTTTGTCTTGTAAAAGGCCTATTAAAAGTTTTAAGCTTTTGTATCTGTCGGAATAAGGCAATAATTGAGCAGCCTGCAACTTCTCTTTCGGGTTGTTTGAATCGCAAAAACGTGAAAGCGTTTCAATGTCAATTTTTCCTGAATCAGCGAACGCCTTTAATGTAGTAACAAATATCTCATTGTTTTTAATATTGGGGTTGGTTTCCAAATAATTTTTAATGATTGGGGCTGCTGAAAGTTGGTGTTTGTTTATTATTTGCCTGAGTATTTTTTCCTGTGTACTTATTGGCAGAAAAGTCAATATATGCTGCAAAAATAAATTAAACCGACTTGGTTCGGTATGATTTATAATATTCATTAAAAGATTAAAATTCGGCTCTTTTTCTTTTTGAATCACTTTATTTACAGTATGCAGGGTTGACTTATCATTTTTAGAAAAGCCCGGAGTCCCGTTTTTTGAAACAAGGATATTTTTTAAGGTAACCCTGTATTCTAAGAAAAGCTTTTTAGAGATCCAAAGCCAGGCAATTAGAATAACAATAAATATATAGTTATAATGAACCAGTGTCAGGGATGAAATGTTGGTGAATAAAATCAACATCAGTCCAACTATTATATTTCCAATTGATTTCGGAACACCTTCAACTTTGCTTTGAAACGCGAGCCTTTCGTTTGAAGGGATAGGCTGGTATAATATCTGAAATGAAGGATCGAGAAAAGCGGTACGCAAAACCCTTACAAATAATTTGCTTAATAATATAAACGAGAAAAACATTGCAGTTGCACCATACAATGTTCCATAAATCGATGCAGAAACAGTTGAGAATAGTAATAACAAGGGTAGGAGGATTAAGCTTAATAAAATACCATATTTACTTATCAATCTACCCGATACAATAGATTTTAGGAAAAATTCGGTAATTGACATAAAACCGAAAAAGATACCAAGAAAGCTACTAATTAAATCTTGACCAACAAATTGCGATTTTGTTTGGTCGAGAAAAATAAAATCTACATAATAAGCTGCAAATAAAGGAAATAACGCCAATATTATTATTAAAGCGAAGTACTTGTTTTTTAATATGTCGAACAATCCTTTCTTTTCTGGTTCTTGCCCGCCACTATTATTTTTAGAAACAACAGGTATGGCGAGAATATTTTTATATCGTTTTAAAATAATCAACAATAAGAAAATACTTAGAACAAAACCGATTAACACAAATAATAATAATTGTTTGGTTTCTAAAAACTTCAATATAAAAGGGACCGAAAAGAAACTTAATATTTTTGATAAAATTTCACCGGAACCAATCAAACCAAACAAGCGTTTACCCTGGCGTAGATCAAAAATCTTCGCAGCAATTCCCCAAAATCCCACTCCAATAAAAAACAAAAAAACATTAATCCATATAAACAGAAAAAATGCAAACCATTTATTCTCGGTTAATATATATCCGATAGCGAGTGTAGATAAACTAATAAGAAGGAATAATGCCCCAAATAATGAAAGCCGGGAAAAAAACAATTTCTTCTCAAACTTATGATAAAAGCGCCACAACAGATAATTAAAAACCCCACCGCCCATATAAGCAAATGGCAACATATCCATTTTAAAATTACCCAAAAACAATGAGGTTGCTGTAGTATATAAAAACGCATACGAAATACCAATAAAAAAAGAATACGAAAACAGGATAGAAACTGTTTTTAATTCTCCGTTTTTAATATTAAAAAGATCTAATATGAATGTGTTTTGCCTCATTCAAACATTTTTATATTCTCAACATATTAAAACCTAAAATTACACCCGGTAATTCCTCTGTGCTTTTCATAAGCCCATAATGATTAAAACCATATTTTTCAAACGTTTTAAACCTTGGCACAATTGGTTCGGCAATAATACTTTTTACTTTTTCCTTTTTAGCGGTATTAATCCGCACATTGTCTAA
>JABGRN010000058.1 GCA_018648265.1 Prolixibacteraceae bacterium
GAAAATCTAACTTAACTTTGAAAGATCGTTGTCTAAAGGAAGGGAGTATTTAAAAAGCAACAAATAATATTATTACAATTAATAGGGCTACTTTCCATCATCCGTTAGCTAAATGATCGCACCTGCCTGACCGCGCAAGCCAGATATTTGCACATTGAGGGGGAGAAGTGTTAAGAAGGCAATTTTTTGATTATAAACGATTTAAATAGAATGCATACGAATGAAAATTCTGATTTGTGATGACCATAAAATTGTTCGGATTGGTATCAGACATTTACTTCAGCAATTAAAAGGGGTAATAAGTATTGATGAAGCAGAGAATGGAAATGAAGCATTAGCTTTTTTAAAAAGTAACGACATTAATATTGTTTTGCTCGATATTACTCTGCCGGGTATTAGTGGTTTAGAAGTTCTCCAAATAATAAAAACAAAATGGAAGACGATAAACGTGCTTATGTTAAGTATGCACCCACAGGAACAATATGCAATTCGTGCCCTAAAGCTTGGAGCATCAGGTTATTTAACAAAAGACACAGCTTCTGAAGAATTACTTCTTGCAGTAAAAAAAATAGCAGCGGGAGGTAAATATATTTCCATGGCTCTGGCTGATAATCTTGCAGCATACATAGATAATGAATCAAATACTTATAAGCACGATATTTTGTCGAAGCGCGAATTTGAAATTATGATTAAGCTTGCAAATGGAAAGTCGTTGCTGGAAATTGGGAACGAACTTTTTATCTCGAATAAAACTGTTAGTACGTACAGAACGCGGATTATGGAAAAAATGGAATTAACCAAAAACACAGAACTCACCAAATATTGTTTGTTAAATGAGTTGATTTAAGGATACATTTAATAATTACGTTTCTTCAAAAGGATTTACAACAAATTTTCTTTTTCTTGGTTAAAAGAACCTTTAAGGGCATCTCTAAAAACTCATTTCTTTCAAAAAATGAAGATAATGAAAATATGCAAGGCATAATTTTTTAGAATAGCCGTAGCTATTTCAAAAAATTATAACGCAGTCAGATTGTTTATTATCTTCGTTCCCGAAGGGTTTTCAGAGTTTTCCATATCCTGCTTCAAATTTTATTACATTATCCCGATAGTGTTTCAAAAATTTGAATTGTCTCTGAAAAACTCTGAAAATTTTGATGCGAAGGAGTTTTTAGAGATGCCCTTAAGCTAAGTGGCTGAAAAAAATCGTCACAATGTCACTAAAACATTCATTATATAATTTTATCATTTTTTGCTCCAGCACTATTTTATAACAGGGCTTAAACACTATCTTTCGTAGGGGAACAATACTCTATTGTGCATAACCTAATCGCGTAAGATATATCCTACATATATTTCCGAATTTGTCCTACAAAGAATTTTCCATTACATCAGTAATATTACAATGGTTAAAAACATTAATAATTTTAATAACATGAAAGTATTACTGGCAGACGATTCACAATTAATTCTTGACAGGTTACAAGAGCTGCTGCATGTGTATAAAGATGCCGAGATTATTGGATCGTTAAAAAATGGAAGTGATGCACTTGAGGCAATTCGGGCTTTAGAACCCGATTTGGTAATAATTGATATTAATATGCCCGGTTTAAACGGGTTGCAGGTTTTAGACATTATTAAAAAAGAAGATCATAAAACAAAATTTATAGTTCTTACATTTTACGCAACAGATTATTACAGAAAAAAAGCCATTAAATTGGGTACCGACTATTTTTTCTCGAAAAGCGATGACTTTGAAAAGGTGTCGGTGGTTGTTAATAATTTGTTGATTCAGGAAAGCAATAATAATTTAATCATGAATTGAAACGAGCATGTTAAAATATATAATACACAGGTGGATGAATATAAAGCGAGTTCCATCTGTTACCATTAAAAACAAACAATTATAAACAGATGAAATATAAATTAAAAAACAAAAATTATGGAAAAACAAACATGACAACAACACAAGATTTAAAACCAGGGACAAAGCATATATTCCCGATTTGCAAACCGATTGATATATCGCAGAGCATCTTTTCGATATGCAAAATTAGTCAGTAAACTTTTTTTATAAATTAAATTTTAAAATTATGAAGAAATTAATTTTAGTCTTTTTAGCCATTGTAATGGTAGCAAGTTTTTCGGACCAGGTGGTGGCGCAAACGAGTGATACAGAAGGAGCAAACGCTGGAGCAGTACTGCTAACAGCGCTAACAGTAAGCAAAACTGCAGACATGCATTTTGGATCGAGTGTCTTACTTGATGCTACAGGAGGAACCGTGGTACTACCATCTAATTCTACCACTCGAACTTTTACAGGTCAGGTAGCCACATCAGCAGCAACTCCGGTTGCCGCAAATGCTGCGTACAATGTTACCGGTACAGGACTCGAAACTTACGCGCTCACACTACCTACCACAACAACAGTAACACATACTTCAGTGTCGGCCGGTGTTTACACCATGGATATAACTCTGATGAAAGCTCGTTTTAACGGAGCAGGTTCAGATGCCGTAACCAGTACACTTGCTTCAGATGGAACTGATAGTTTTACCCTTGGTGGTACGTTAACAGTACAAGCAAGCCAAGTTGGAGGTATTTATGCAGGTACATTTAATGTTACGGTAGAATACAACTAATTTGTTTATATAAAAGGAGAATGTCCAAACTTTGGGCTTTCTCCCTTTTTAAAACGTTTTCGGTTTATGTCTATGAAATATTTAAACCAATAATATGCAAACTAAATATTTATTTACTACGCTTATTTTATTTGGGTGTTTAAGTCTCGAAACATTTGCTCAAGGAGATTTATTGATCACTCCAAACCGTGTAATATTTGAAGGAAGGAAGCAAAAAGAAGAGCTAAATTTAATAAATACAGGAAAAGAGACAACTACATTTTCGGTCTCTTTTGTACAAAGACGCATGAACGAAAATGGAAGTTTTGAAGTTATTGAAGTGCCCGATTCGGGACAAATGTTTGCAGATCCATTTCTGAGGATATATCCTCGCCAGGTAACTTTAGAGCCAGGCGAAGCACAGGTTGTAATGTTGCAGTGCAGACGAAAAAGCAATATGCAAGCCGGCGAGTATCGTTCGCATTTGTATTTCCGTTCAGAAAAAGATTACACACCACTTGGCAATAAAAATGCTGCTGTTGATACTCAGTCGTTAAGTGTTCAGGTAATACCAATATTTGGCATGAGCATTCCGATTATTATTCGCTCGGGAGAAGTGAGTGCAACCACTACACTGAATAACCTAAAACTAGAATCAGATAAAGATAACAATGCTTATCTGACTTTTACGCTAAACCGAGCAGGAAATATTTCGGTGTACGGAAACTTGAAAGTAGAGCATATTCCTGACCGGGGTAAACCTTATCAGATAGGAGCTGTAAATGGCGTAGCAGTTTATACAAATCTAAACAAACGATATGTTTCTGTAAAATTAGACCCAACGGCAGCGGCAAACTTAAATAGTGGTAAGATAAAACTAAGTTATAATAGCCGCGACGATGCAAAAAGACAAGAAGTTTTTGCGGAGGTGGTAAGAGTGATACAATAATTGCAACGAAGTTTAAAAACTTCTTCAATAAAGAAGCAATGAAAAAAATAGTTTTAAACCGAAGTTTTGTGAGATTGTTTGTTTTAATGGCAGTTTTCTTTTTGGGCATAAGTTTTTCTTATGCTCAGCCCGATTTACCACAACGAGCAGTTTCAGTAACAGCTACACAATCCATTCATTTTGGTACATTTTGTTTAACAGGTGCCGGAGGAGGTACAGTTGTTCTCGGTTATGACGGTTCACTAAATTCCACAGGCGATATATTTCTGTCGGCTTTAGCACCGGTAGCACAGCCTGCAATTTTTGACATTAAGCTATGTCAGGGTCGCAATGTAACCATAACTTATGATCCTACAACTACTTTAACCGGTAGCAACGGAGGATCTTTTACGCTTGATATTGGACCCACCGAAAAAGGAGTAAGTGGTTCTGTATTTCCTGTTAATAACGATTGCAATTTTATTACCACCTTACGGGTTGGAGGCACTCTTAATATTCCAGGCAGTTCGCCTTCAGGAACATATACCGGAAGCTTTTCCATAACTTTTGAGCAAGAATAATGGATATTCTTAACTCATATAAAGCAACTGTTTTTAAGTGTATAATTTTTATTGTGCATTGCAAATTGGCTATTATCATTTTAGGGACGTTGCTGTTTGTTTTATTAATTATTGTACCATTTAAAAAAACCAATGCACAATATGCTTTTGATGTTGAAAATGAGAATGCTTTTTTAGCATACGACGAACTTCTGGTATCTGTTTATTTAGATGCGAACTGGAGTTTTAATACACATGTTATAATAACAAATACCGATTCGTTATACATTAATATTGAAGATATATTTATTAATCTGGAAATTCCAAATACATTAAGTAACAATGGGAATAGTATAAGTGGATTTATTGAAAATGAAAATAATCCATATTCAATTGATTTTAGCACAAAAGAAATCAAGGTGGGTAAAAGAATAATTCCTTTACAGCAGGAATTGGTAAAAGAAGCAGGCTCACTGTACCTTGAATCGTCGGTATTGGCTGACGCATTTGGGCTGAATCTCACCTTCAATAAAAGATCGTTAACGGCGAATTTAAAATGTGATTTTGAGTTGCCTAAAACCAAACAAAAGAAACTTGTACAAACACGTAAAAATATTTCGAAATTAAGAGGCGAGCAAATTGCTGTGGATACAGTTATAAAAAGAGACTATCATTTATTCAGGGCTGGTATGCTGGATTGGGGACTGGCATCGTATCAGACCTCAAATGAACAGACCAATAATTATGTGCGTGTAGGCGTGGGAGCCGAGCTATTTTATGGTGAAGTAAATGCTTCAGTAAATTATTTCGACAAATATGAATTTGATATACGCCAACTACAATATAGCTGGCGTTGGATAGACAACGATAAAAAGATTGTTAAACAAGCTCAACTGGGTAATATATTTAATCAAACAATTGCCTCTTTAAATTTTCCCGTAATTGGTGCAAACATCAGAAATTCGCCAACTACGATTCGCAAGGCATCGGGGCACTATATTATTAATGAATATACCGAGCCTAATTGGACAGTGGAACTATACATAAATGACATTCTAGTAGATTACACTACCGCAGATGCTTCCGGATTATATGTGTTTAAGGTTCCAAATGTATATGGTTATACAACATTAAAATTAAAGTTTTATGGCCCTCTTGGCGAAGAGCGTACCGAAGAACGTACTGTGCATGTACCCTATACATTTATGCCAGCAAAAATATTTGAATATGGTTTGTCAGGTGGAATTTTGCAAGACGGAAATAGAAGTCGTTTCGGACGGGCAGATTTTAATTATGGTGTAACCAGCCATTTAACTGTAGGTGGCGGTGTTGAATATTTATCAAGTATTTACAATAGCCCATATATTCCTTTTGTCGATGTAGCCTTTCAACCTTTTAGTAAATTGGTTTTAAACTTAGAATATGCACACGATGTAAGAATGAGGGGCTTATTAAACTTCTATTTTACACAAAGTGCTTTTCTGGAAATAGATTATGCAAAATACGAGGAGGGGCAACTTGCCAAACAGTTTACTGCACTCGAAGAACGAAAAGCAAAAGTTTCTGTACCTTTTAAAATTAAAAAAGTTTCAGGCTTCGCAAAAATCAACTTTAATCAATTTATTTACGAAGCTTTTACATATAATCAGTTTGACTTTATATTTTCTGCCCATTATAAACAATTTAGTGCTAACACTTCATCACAATTTAATTGGGTTAATGATAATTCAGTTTTTAACAGCACAGATTTATCGCTGTCATATAAAATGAAAAATGGTATTCTTTTTCGCCCTTCAGTTCAGTATAATCTAATAGAAAATAATTTTATGAGGGTTAGGGCAGAAATCGAAAAAAGAGTTTATAAAGCTTATTTTTCAGTCTCTTACGAAAGAAATATCTCGGCTCAAAACAATACCGTCTATTTTAGTTTCAGGTACGATTTGCCGTTTGCACGTACCAGTGTTTCAATTTCTCACAGTAATAATAAAGCTCGTTTCTCAGAAAGTGCCCAGGGTAGTTTAGCTTTTGGTGGCGACAATAATTATATAAAAGCAAGTAATAATTCATCGTTAGGCAAAGGTGGTATAATGTTTTATCCTTTCCTCGATTTGAATAATAACGGCAATTTAGATGAAGGGGAGAAAATGATTATGCTGAATTCGGTTAAAATATCGGGAGGCAGAGCATATATTAGTGAAAAAGATTCGATTGTTAGGGTTTCTAATCTGAATGCTTTTGTAAATTATAACGTAGAATTTTTGGATTCGGATTTAGATAATATTGCCTGGCGCTTTAAACATAAAACTTACCAGGTACTGGTGGATCCCAACCAGTACAAACGTGTTTATGTTCCTATTATTTCGGTTGGCGAGATATCGGGAATGGTTTACCTAAATGGCAATGATAATTTAAAAGGGATTGGTCGTATTACAATTCAAATATATAATAAACAAGGGAATAAAGTTGCTGAAACATTAAGCGAACGCGACGGGTATTACAGCTATTTAGGTTTAAGTCCCGATAATTATGTTGTGCGCATAGACGAAGAGCAGTTAGAAAAACTGGACTATCAATCAAAACCTGTAATACATAATGTAATTATAAACAAATCGGTTGAAGGAGATATTTTAGATGGACTCGATTTTGTATTAAAAACAAAAGAAATTACAGGAGCAGTTTCAGCAGTTAAAAAAGAGCTTACTACATTTATCGAAACCAAGAGTAACACCGAGCAAATAAAAATTGTAAAAATTGACAATGAAACAATCGCCGGCTCACCAACCGCGAACGATACGATTGAAGTGATTACTCTTATTGAAGAAAAGGGAGTAAGCAATTTTACTCAAAAAAGTGCTCCTACTAATACAATAGTTAAATCGACTGAAATTATTAAAGACTCAGAGAATATTGATTTAGGTTACCAAAAGAAAACAAGTAATAATATAAATCCTTCATTTAGTAAATTATCAGATATTACTGGTTTTTTGTATAGTGTGCAAATAGGTGTATATAAAAATTATATAACTGCAAAGCAACTTAAAAATCTTACTCCAATTTATTATGAAACTTTGCCAAACGGTAATAACCGATATTTTACAGGCAATTATAATTCGGTAGAAGATGCAGAAAATGCACGAAAAACTATTGTTGCCAAAGGTATAAAAGGGGCTTATGTTGTAAATATCTCAAAAAATATTCAACCAACAACCAACATTACAAAACCAAATAATTCATCAGAAAAAGTAGTTGATAAAAATATTGCGGATGGATCGGATTTTATTGTTACCAAAATGAATAACTAGGAAATGAGAAAAATTCATCAGAAAATAGCTTATTCGATAAAATTCTACAAAGAAGGAGGTAAGAGTTTTATGAATTTGTGTCAGGCAAAATTTAAAATGCTGATAGGTATTTCTTTGTTTTTTATGTTAAGCATAATTTCTTCTGCTGTATCAGGGCAAGCCGCAAGCTCAAATTATAGCACACAAACAGGCACTCTGGGAACTACATATAGTTGGATCGACTGTTCTTCCGGATCAAATATAGTTTCAGGCGACGACTCACAAGCATTTATTTCCTGGCCTTTTAGTTTTAGTTTTTATGATAATACTTATACAACTGCTAACAGCTTAAGTGTTGCTACTAATGGATTCATCAGGTTTGACGGAGTTGCAACTACCAGTTATTCAACAGCAAGTGCCTTTAATTTAACATCTACGGCAACCAACTTAGGGCAAATTATTGCGATGGCTGTATATGATGGGAAAGTCGGAGACAATGGTGGCTGGGTAAAATCTTTGGTAACAGGCACTTCCCCAAATAGAATATTCACCATTGAATATAATAACCTTGAAATTGATTATAACGACGGCAGATATACAGATGTACAAGTTAGTTTTTATGAAACAACAAACAAAGTAGTACTTAAATTAGGAACCGATAATATTAGTAAAAGTGGGGTAGATATGGGAATTCACAGTGGTGTGAGCGGGTTCTTCAATAAATGGCAAGAAGTACTTAGTGGCACAAATACTACATGGATAGAATACACTCCCACAGAACCTCCTCCGCCACCAACTCCTCCTGCCGCCAGTTGGAACTATGGCATGCAAGCAGGCACACTGGGAACTACGTACAGCTGGATTGATTGTTCATCGGGCAACACTATTGTTAGTGGTGATGATACACAAGCTCAAATTAACTGGCCTTTTGATTTTAATTACTATGATAATTCTTATACTACTGCAAACAGTTTAAATGTTGCCACCAATGGCTTTATTAGATTTGATGGAGTTGCCAGCACAAATTATTCGGCAGCCAGCACTTATAATTTAACATCTACAGCAACCAACTTAGGGCAAATTATTGCCATGGCTGTTTATGATGGTAAAGTCGGAGACAATGGTGGTTGGGTAAAATCTTTGGTAACAGGCACTGAACCAAACCGGATATTTACGATTGAATATAATAATCTTGAAATTGATTATAATGACAATAGATATGCAGATCTACAGGTAAGTTTTTATGAATCAATTAATAAAATAGTCCTGAAATTCGGAACAGATAATATTACTAAATCCGGCGTCGATATGGGGCTTCACAGTGGTGTGAATGATTATTTTAACAAATGGCAGGAAGTACAAAGCGGCACAAACAATACCTGGATTGAATACACACCTCCTTATGTTGAAGTAGAATCAACAACTGGTACTTCATCGGCATATTATTTTACACTAAAAGGTGCTTTCGATAAAATTAACGATGGCACACATCAAGGGGATATTTCAATAAAAATAAAACATAGTACCACCGAACCAGCCACAGCAGTACTCAATGGAAGTGAAGGTGTTGCCAATTATTCATCAATAAATATTTATCCTACCGAAACAGGACTTTCAATAAGCGGAGACCTGACTGCGCCCCTTATTGATTTAAATGGTGCTGATAATGTTACCATTGATGGAAGGGTGAATGCCACAGGTACCACTAAAGATTTGAACATTATTAACACAAGTACGGGGTCTGTCACAGGTACATCCGCCATTCGTTTTATTAATGATGCTTCAAGCAATACTGTAAAGTACTGTACAATTAAAAGTTCAGAAACAAGGGCAACTTCGGGTATTATCTTTTTTAGCACAACTACTGAAACTACCGGAAATGATAATAATACCATTGAATTTAATGATATTACAAATGCGGTAGATGCAAACAGACCGGTAAATGCAATCTATTCTTTAGGTACCGTTGGGAAAGATAATAGCGAAAACATTATTAGCAATAACAATATTTTCGATTTTCTGAAACATGCATCGGCTTCAAAAGGAATATTTTTATCATCGAACACTACGGCATGGACAATTGATGGAAATAGTTTTTACGAAACTTCATCATTTTCGCCAACAGGAACCGTAACTTTTGAAGTTATAAAAATTGATAATGTTTCCGGTAACGGATTTATAGTTTCGAACAATTATATTGGAGGAACTGCAGCGCAATGTGGTGGAACAGCCTGGACTAAAACCAATTCAACCAATAATCTTTTTAGGGCTATTTATTTAGAAGTAGGAACAACAGTTGCAAGTTCTGTTCAAAATAACACGATTCAAAATTTTAACTGGAGTAACTCTGGAATTGCCAATTGGTTAGGCATTAAAGTGGTTGAAGGAGATGTAAATATTGGAACTTCAACAGGCAATACCATTGGCGCAATAACCGGCACAAATTCAATTAGCGTAACCGGAGGAACAAATGGGCAAACTATTTATGGCATTCGATTGGAAAGTACAGGAGAAATTAATTGCAATAATAATAGTATTGGTTCTCTTACAGGATTGACAACAGCAACTTATTCAACACATATTTATGGTATTTATTTGGCTGGTTCTGCTGTAATTAATATTACAAATAATACAATAGGAAGCACAAGTACGGCCTCAAGTATTTATGCCAGTTCGGCAAGTACTGCAAATGTTCAAAAGGTTTATGGAATATATTCGTTAAATACCGGAACGACAGATATTCATGAAAATACAATTTCGAATTTAAAAAATAATACTTCTAATACTGCTGTTGGTACCCGAGGACTTATAAATGGAATATATGTAAAAAATGGGACAAATGAGGTTTGTCATAATACAATCAGAGATATTTCTATTGCAAATGCAAGTACCAGTACGTGGACCCCTTCTGCCGTTGGTCTGTTTCTGGATTCCGGAACAGATGCTCAATTAATTCATAACAATCTGGTATATAATATTTCTAATACCTATTCATCGTTTACAGGTTGTGTTGTTGGACTTTATTCCAGAAATTCGCTTGGCTCAAGTGCCGGCGATGTTAATGCAAACTTCATCCGTAGCATATCTGTTAACGGCTCATCATCAGGTGCAAAAATTTATGGTATTTACGAAAATACAGATAATGTTACATATTCAAATAATATAATCTCTTTGGGTGGAACTACTTCATCAGAAATGTTTGGAATATATGATGTTGGTAACACAGGTAAATCAGTGGACTTCTTCTTCAATACAATTTATCTTTCAGGAACAAATTCAGGCTCAGAAAAATCGTATGCCATAAGATATAATACTAACAATAATAACAGGGATTTACGAAATAACATCCTTTTCAACGCCAGAAGTGGGGGAATTGGTGGCCATTATTCTATATATTATGATGCTACTGGCGGAACTTTTACAGCAGATTATAATGATTATTACGTATCTGGTATTGGTGGAGTAATTGGATATTATGGCGGAGACAAAAGTACGTTGGCATTATTACAAACAGGCACATCGCAAGATGCAAACAGTTTAAATACTGACCCGCTTTTCGCTTCGGCAGGAGGGACCAATTCTTCAGATTATATCACATCGGCCTCATTAACCGGAGTTACCGGTACAGGAATAACAGCCGATTTTGACGATGTTACACGCAACAACCCACCTAAAATGGGTGCCTTGGAAGTATCTGTTAGTTTTATCTGGCAAGGAAACACAAGTACAGATTTTGCCACAGCAACAAATTGGCAGAATGGAACTGTACCTTCGGATGGTGCTGACATTTTATTTGCTACAACTCCTGCAAATGATTGTTATTTAGACCAGGCTAGAACGTTAAAAGATATCACAAATACTAGTACTAAAAAGTTTAACGTAAATGGAAAACAATTCACTTTAACAGGTGATATGCTTTCGGCAACAGCAAACCAAATAGATGCAACGGCTGCTTCTTCTGAGGTTATTTTTGCCGGACTTGTTGCTCAAAGTATTCCGACAGGAGTTTTTGTTAGTAATACTGTTGATGCATTGACGCTTAACAACAGCCACGGATTAATCCAAAACGGTGACATTATTGTACCAACAACTCTTACGCTTACCATCGGTGAATATAGCATTGGTGCAAATACTTTAACTATTAATGGTGCTATTTCTACTAGTTCGGGAACTTTAAATGGTGGAAGCACATCAAATATTGTTTTGGGAGGTAGTGGAGCAAGTACAATATTGCCAGTTGTTTCACTAAATAATTTAACCTTAAACCGTGCAAATGGAATAAGTTTGGGAGGAGATGTAACCGTTGCCGGAATATTGGCTTTAACTGCCGGAACATTAACTATAGGTGCAAACACTTTTACTATTTCAGGAAGTTCACCCACAAGGGTAAGTGGAAATATTGATGCAAGTAATTCGTCGGCTACAATGGTATTAACCAATCCATCAACCATAACTTGTCCTGAATCTATTTTTACTAATAGTATAAATAACTTTACTATTAATGGAGCCGGAATTAGCGCATGTTGTAGTTGTACTATAAATGGTATTCTTAATTTGCAAAGTGCTAATCCGTCGAGTACAATGGGAACACTCGATATGGGAACCAATACCTTAACAATGGGTGAAAATGCAACAACAATCGGTATTGGAGATGTAACCGGAATTGTGAAAAGAGAACATACCTTTAGTACCAATACAGAATATTCTTTTGGAAGCCAATATACCACTTTTACTTTTATTGATGCAAACACAAAACCCACATGGATAAGCGTGAAAATCTCAATAGGTGCAGTTCCTACATGGTCTCCCTGGACACCAGCTCCAAATGGGAAAGTGAAAAGACTGTATCAGGTAGCCAGTTCTGATAATGCTTCCACAGCGCAAACAAATATTAATATGCGTTACTTGCCAACTGAATTAGATGCAACTTATAACGACGAAACAAAACTTATTTTCTGGCATAAAATGACTGGTTATGAAAGTGGTGCACCTCATGAACATGGTAAATCGAATCAGGATTTCGCCAATCATACAATTGGTGTAACAGGGCTTGCATTTGGGACAGCCGCAACAACAGATTTGGACGATTCACAAATTGCAATAGCTTATTCAGTAACTACAAAAAATACATGGAAAGGTGAAGTGGTTGGGCATGAAACTGAATGGGAACAAGCACAAAACTGGACTTCAGGTCATGTTCCCTTATCTACGGAGGAAGTATTAATACCCGGTGGATTAACTTATTATCCATCATTAACAGCAGCAGCAAGTGCTGTAGCAAAAACCATAGAAATTGAAATAGGGGCCTCTATAACGGCAAATTCGTATGATATTACAGTTTCAGGCTTTGGCGGTGCTTGGATTAACCTGGGAACATTTAATGCTGGAACTGGAAAAGTAATTTTTAATCACGGTGTTTCTGCTGAGATTGTTACCATAGCAGGTGTTACTAATTTTTATGACATTGAGGTTGGTGTTAATACATCGATGCAACCCGTTCCTGGTAATATTTTAAGAATTGCGGGTGCAGGTACAGCTGATATTACGAGCTTGGTTGATTTTTCAGCAATCGAAAATACTGTCGAGTGGAATGGAGCAAATCAAACCATAGTAAACCCAACTGGAATAGGTGGAGGAACAGGTTATTACAATTTAATTTTAAGCGGTAGCGGTACAAAAACAATGCCTGGTACTGCCTTGGGTGTTAATGGAGATTTCACACTTTCAGGAACTGCCACAGCCACTGCAGCTTCGGCATTTAGTGTTGCAGGAAACTTAAAAATTGAGGATGGGGCTATTTTTGCATCTGGTGCCTTTAATCATATTGTAGGTGGAAACTTCGACAATAGTGGAACATTTACAACCACATCAGGGACAATAATTACCTTGAGTAGTTCTTCTGCACAATCGATATTGGGAACTACCGCAACAAGTTTTGAAAAGTTAACAATAAATAATTCAGCAGGAGTTAATATTTATACCGATGTAACGGTAAACAATACACTTACACTTACAAGCGGTAATTTGAATGTTGGTGCAACTACTTTAACCCTAAATGGAGATGCTATTAAAACATCAGGTTTTATTAATGTTAGCACTCTTTCATCATTAGCATTTGGTGGAACTACAACATTTTCACCCGGAGTCACTTTGTTTCCAACTCCACCTAATATTAACAATCTTACCATTAACAGAACAGGGGGAGTTCAATTGTGCTGTGACTTTACAATTAACGGCGTATTAAATCTTCAAAGTGCCAATCCTTCTGGTATTTTGGGCACACTTGATATGGGAACAAATACCCTTAATATGGGTGAAAATGCAACTACAATCGGAATAGGTGATGTTACCGGTATTATAAGAAGAGAACACACTTTTACAACAAATACAGAATATACATTTGGTAGCCAATATACTACTATTGATTTTATTGATGGGAATTTAACACCTACCTGGATAAGCCTAAAAGTAACTATTGGTTCAGTTCCAACATGGAGTCCATGGTCTCCGGCTCCCAATGGGAAAGTAAAAAGACTTTATCAGGTTGCCTGTTCAGATAATTCTTCAACTGCACTTACCGATATCAATATGCGCTATCTGTTATCTGAATTAGATGCGACTTATAACGATGAATCAAAACTTGTGTTCTGGCATAAAATGACTGGATATGCAAGTGGCGCACCTCATGAACATGGTAAAGCCACTCAGGATTTTACTAATCATTCTGTTGGAGTTATTGGACTTATTTTTGGATCTTCAGCCACCACTGATCTTGAAGATTCACAAATTGCAATGGCTTATTCAGTAACTACAAAAAATACATGGAAAGGTGAAGTGTCAGGACATGAAACTGAATGGGAACAATCACAAAACTGGACTGCAGGTACTGTACCCGTTTCTACAGATGAAGTATTAATACCAGGTGGTTTAACTTATTATCCATCTTTGACAGCATCAGCTAATGCTGTGGCAAAAACCCTTGAAATTGAAACAGGTGCTTCCATTACAGCTAATTCATTTACAATTACCATTTCGGGTGCTGGTGGTGCCTGGATAAATGATGGCACATTTACTCCGGGAACAAGTACTGTATCTTTTAACCATGGTGTCTCAAACGAGATTGTAACCGTAGCAGGTATCACAAATTTCTATAATGTTTTAATAGGTGCAAATACAAGCCTTGTACCTGTTCCGGGTTGTACTTTCAGAATTGCAGGGGCTGCCTCCGGGACTCCTACAAGTCAGGCTGATTGGTCGGCTGTTAATAGTACAGTTGAATGGAATGGAGTAAACCAAAACATTAATAATCCACAGGGAATTGGTGGAAATAGTGGTTATTACAATCTAATACTTAGCGGTAGCGGAACCAAAACAATGCCTTCATCAGCAATGACAATTCATGGTGATTTTAATACATCTGGAACCACTTCAGCAACGGCAGCAGATTCAATTATTGTACTTGGTAATACTTCAATTGGCTCCGGTTCTACTTTTGCTACCGGAAGTTTTCATCATTTATTAGGTGGAAACTTTGAGAATAATGGAACGTTTACACCAACCACAGGAGGAAACGTAACATTTGTTGGTACAACAGCCCAAACAATTTCAGGAAGTTCAACTACTAGTTTTGATAGTTTGTGTATTAATAATTCTCTTGGAGTAAGTATGGCTTCCAATGTAAATGTGAATAATGTTCTTGGATTTAGCGGCGGGTTACTCTCTGTTGGCTCTAATACGCTGGGAATAAACGGAACAATATTTAACGCGTCAGGATATATTGAAGTGAGCAGCGTATCTTCATTGTCTTTTGGCGGAACAAGTGCAATTACAATAAACGATAACTTATTTAGTGGTGATGCAACGATAAACAACCTTACAATAAACCGTTCCGGTGGAGTTACGCTAGGAAACGAAAGCATGACTGTAAATGGTACTGTGAACTTAGCAGCAGGTACATTTATAATAGAAGCCAATACTTTATCAATGGCAGGTAATTCACCAACCCGAACTAGTGGAAATATCGACGTCAGTAATGCAGCAGCATTAATTGAGTTTACAAATACTTCAGCAATTACGCTTCCTGCTTATGTATTCAATGGAAATGTAAATAACATGACCATAAACGGCACTGGCGGAGTTACTGCCGGTAGTGATATTACAATGAACGGAATTCTGAATCTGCAAAGTGCTAATCCTTCTTCCATAAAAGGAAGTTTAGATATGAGTAATAACACCTTAATTATGGGTGCAGATGCAACTACTATAGGTATAGGTGATGTAATTGGGATTGTTAAACGTTCACATACCTTTAACATTGCTCAGGACTATGATTTTGGTAATCAATTTACTACTTTGAATTTTTTGGGCGTTTCAGGTAGTACATTACCAAACTGGATTAGTTGTAAGATTGAAATAGGCAATGCTCCATCTTGGAGGAGTGTAGGAGTAAGGCGATTTTATAGTTTTGCTCAGGATGGGGGCGATGATAGAGTTACATCTAAACTGCATTACTTAGACTCTGAATTAAATGTAAGTGAAACCGATGAGTCGAAATTATTATTTTGGTCTGGTTATTTTGGGCCAACATTTGAAAATGCTGTGATTGGTGGCAAATCAATCAATGATGAAAATGATAATTGGATCGAACTTCAAGGAATGCCTATTGATTTACTTGCACTAAGTGCTTTAGATTCGAAACAATTGGGTCTTAGTTATACAAATATTTCAACAATAACCTGGACGGGAATAGGTACAGCAGCCTATGCAGGCGATTGGAGCATGCCAGGAAATTGGACAGGTGGGGTACCTACAAGTGAGGATGATGTATTAATTCCAAATCCTCTACCTGATGGGAATTTTGGATACCCTGATAAAAATTCACTTACCAGTGTTTATCCATCTGAGGCAAAAACCATCGAAATCGAATCCGGAGCTAGCCTAAGTTCAACCGATTACGACATTACAGTTTATGGAAATGGTAATGCGTGGGTAAATAATGGGACATTTACAGCAGGAACAGCAACTGTAATTTTTGCCAATGGCAACGAAACAGAGACGGTAAATATCTCTGGAACGACTAACTTTTATAATTTAACTTTAACAGATAAAACAAACCTTCAACCAACCACAAACAGTATTACCCGTATCGGCGGAAAACTAGGTGCTGACATCAGTTGCTGTATCCTCGATTGCAGTACAAATTCTAATACGGTAGAATATAATGGAAGTGAAGTGCAAAATGTAATAAATCCAGGCGGCACATACGGTTATCACCATCTTATTTTTAGTGAAAGCGGAAGCAAAACATTACCTGAATCTACACTAAAAGTACTTGGAGACCTTACCCTTAATGCGAACCTTTCGGCGAGTGGAAACACAATTTTGATGGCCGGGACAAGTGCCCAAACCATAGGTGGAACAAATGCTACAACGTTTAATAATATTACCATTGATAATGCTGTCGGCGTTACACTTGCAAATAGTGCGCTTACAACTATTTCAGGAAGTTTACTTATAAACAGTAGTAAGAAATTTGAAATTGCTGCTGCACAAAAGCTTTCAGTAACAGGATCAATTTCCAATAATGCTGGTAATAGTGGTTTCGTTTTAAATTCCGATGCAACTGGTACTGCATCATTATTACATAGTACCGATAATGTTTCTGTAACTGCCGAACGTTATGTAGGTGGTGCTGTTGAAAACTGGCATTTCCTATCTTCACCAGTTTCAGGTCAAAATATAAGTGGCGATTGGTTACCCGCCGGGACCTATGGAAACGGAACCGGATACGATTTATATGTTTGGAATGAACCTACAAACTGTTGGATTTATAAATTAAATACTACAGAAACTGTTAACTGGACAACTGTTCATCCTTCAACAGATTTTGTGCCTGGCAAAGGTTACTTGTATTCTGTTCAGGCATTAAACCCAACAAAAGAGTTTGCAGGAAATTTAAATAATGGCACTCTTAATTATGGACTTACAATTGATGGTAGTGCTGATTTAACATTGCAAGGATTTAATTTTGTTGGCAATCCTTATCCATCTTCTATTGATTGGAAAGCTGCCTCTGGTTGGACACGTACTAATTTATTGACAAGTGGAAGCGGTTACGATATGTGGATTTGGAATCCTGCTGCCAGCAATTATGGAGTTTATAATTCAGCAGATGCAAGCGGAGTTGGAACCAATTCGGTCACACAATATATTTCGCAAATGCAGGGCTTTTTTGTTAGGGCAGAAAGTGCTGGAAATATTGTTTCAACCAATGATGTCAGGGTACACGATGCTACTACTTTGTGGAAAAGCGGGCAGATTGTTCCAAATCGACTTTCTGCTGTGGTATATTCGGAAAGCGATCAGACTTTTGATGAAGTGAGATTGTTATTTGGATACCCGGAAAATAGTGTCGGAACAGCAAAATTATTCAGTCCGGTTGTAACTGCACCGAGTTTGTATTTTCCCGAGGGGGAAGCCAATTTCTCAATAAGATATTTGAGTGACACCGTTTCAAACCAACAAATATCTCTTCTGTTTAAAGCAGGAAAAGATGGCGATTATACATTTAATTTTAATTTCAATAATGGCGATTTTAGTACTGTAATACTCGAAGATATGCTGACAGATAAATTTACAGATTTAAGAACTACTCCAAATTACTGGTTTACTGCTAAAGAAACTGACAAAGCAAACCGATTTGTTCTTCATTTTAGAAAAATTCAGACACAGGTTAACCAAGAGCTACCTGCCCGAATTTATTCAAGTAATGGTAATGTGGTACTCGATTTAAATGCGGTAAACGAAGTTACTGAAGTAAAAATTGTTGATGTGCTTGGAAGAACAATTTTGCAAAAAAGTGTTAATGGAAATACTGTGCATTCTCTGCAAGTGAATACTCCCAGTCAGATATTAATTGTTTTTGCCAAAACTAAAAATGCATTAATAAGTCGTAAAGTATTTGTTAATTGAAGTTTTGTGCATCAAATTTTAAAAATAAAAACCGGAGCAACTTACCCCGGTTTTCTTATTAAAATCTAGTTGGTATAGATTACACGTTGTAAGTTGAAGATGCAGTATCTCCTCCACGACCAGTCCAATTGGTGTGGAAAAACTCTTTACGTGGTTTGTCAATTCGTTCGTATGTGTGTGCGCCAAAATAATCGCGTTGTGCTTGTAATAAATTAGCAGGTAATCTTTCGCTCCGGAAACCATCGAAATAACAAAGTGCCGATGTTAATGCCGGAACAGGAACTCCATTTTCTAAAGCTGTTGCGCAAACACGTCGCCATCCAGCCTGAGCTTCTTCTACTTTTTGTTTGAAGAATGGGTCAAGCAATAAGTTTGGTAATTCTGGATTGCCATCAAATGCATCTTTAATGTTACCTAAAAATACCGATCGGATGATACAACCACCACGCCACATTAATGCGATTCCACCGTAATTAAGGGTCCATCCATATTCTTTTGCAGCTTCCATCATTAAGTTGTAACCTTGTGCGTACGAAATAATTTTAGCTCCTAACAATGCACTTTCAATGTCTTTTACAAATTGAACTTTATCGCCTTTAAATGCAGGTTTAGGTCCGTTAATTACTTTTGATGCCTGAACACGCAAATCTTTTTGTGCAGAAAGACAACGTGCAAAAACAGATTCGCCAATTAACGTTAATGGAATACCCAGGTCGAGGGCAGAAATACCAGTCCATTTTCCAGTACCTTTTTGACCGGCAGTATCGAGAATCATTTCAACGGTTTCTTCGCCATTTTCATCTTTATATCCTAAAATATCACGAGTAATTTCAATCAGATAACTGTCCAAAATTCCTTCGTTCCATTCTTTGAAAACTTCATGCATTTCGTCGTTGTTCATTCCCAATAATTCTTTCATTAATTGGTAAGCTTCGGTAATAATTTGCATGTCGCCATACTCAATTCCGTTGTGAACCATTTTTACAAAGTGTCCGGCACCGCCTTCGCCAACCCAGTCGCAACATGCATCGCCACTTTCAACTTTCGCAGAAATCGCCTGGAAAATATCTTTTACTGCTGGCCAAGCTGCTGGCGAACCACCTGGCATAATCGAAGGACCTAACAATGCGCCTTCTTCACCACCCGATACTCCTGTTCCAATAAAAAGAAATCCTTTACTCTCAACATATTTTGTGCGGCGCACTGAATCAGGGAAATGCGAATTCCCACCATCGATAATAATATCTCCGGGTTCGAGGTGTGGCATAACTAATTCAATAAAATCATCGATAGGTTTACCCGCTTTTACGAGCATCATAACTTTGCGGGGTTTTTCCAACGAAGCACAAAGTTCTTCAATAGAATGGGCTCCGATAAAGTTTTTATCAGCTCCGCGACCATTCATAAAATCGTCGACTTTCGAAACTGTTCTGTTAAACACTCCAACGGTAAAACCTTTACTTTCCATGTTTAATACCAGATTTTCGCCCATTACGGCTAATCCTATTAATCCAATGTCAGCTAATTTTTTCATTTTGATTTTTATTTATAATTGTTGTTTTTTGAACCACATAGTCACATTAGGACACATAGTATTCTGTTGGTTTCTATGTGCCTATTGTGGTTGTTTTTTATCTCAATATATATTTTAAATTTAATCAATATTTAATGTAACTTGTTTAAAATGATTTATTTGTGTGCGAAATCTTTTAAATGTTTTTTTTATTTTTGAACCAAATAGTCACATTAGGACACATAGTATTCTACTGATTTCTATGTGCCTGTTATGGTTGATTTTCATTTCAATTCAACTTGTTTATAATGATTTACTTGCCTGAGAAATCCTTTAATTGCTCGATTCATTTTGCTTTTACATATAATTGTAGTTTTTTGAACCACATAGTCACATTAGGACACATAGTATTTCTATTGTGTTCTATGTGCCTATTGTGGTTTATATTATTTTAAATCCAAGTTTTTTTAGTTTATCCAAAGTCCCTCTCTCAATATTCTTTGCTTTAATTGTATAAGAATCGAATTCCCTTCTTACCGGATAATCTCCTCTTAATTGTTCAAATAAATGTGGCGAATCTTTTAAATTATCATCATCAATTTCAATATCGTATGTTGAAAGTATTGCTTCTGCAAGTACGGAATATTCACGTCGTTGGTTTCCATCAATTTCAAATTCTGTTTTTTCCGGAAGGTCAACACCAGTCGGTTCCCAATCGTCAATTCCTAAATTAAAGAATCTGCTAATTGCCTGAATACTCATTTTGGTGCCATTTGCTTTTCCGTCTTTTGAATAACCGGCAATGTGTGGAGTTCCGTAATCAGATTGGTTAAGTAATTCCAAATCCAACTTGGGCTCATTTTTCCAACAGTCGATAATAAATCCTGAAATATCTCCAGCTTCTTTTGCATTGTACACTGCATTAGAATCAAAAACTTCTCCCCGGCACGAATTTATTAGTAAAGGTGTTTTATTTAGGTTTTGAAGAAAATCCTCATTCACCAAATGATAAGTTGCATCTTCTCCATCCATATTTAGCGGAACATGAAAAGTAATAATATCTGCTTCCTTCTGAATTGTTTCTAATGCAACAAACTTTTCTGAACCTTCATTTCGTTCACGCGGAGGGTCATTCAAAAGAACTTTCATTCCAAGAATCTCGCAGGTTTTTGCCACTCTTGAACCTACTTGTCCAACACCAACTATTCCAATTGTTTTGTCTTTTAAGTCGAACCTTTTTCGCATAGAAAAAGAAAACAGCGCAGATGAAATATATTGATTCACACTTTCAGCATTGCAACCCGGGGCGTTGGTCCATTCAATTCCAGCTTTATTACAATAATCTGTATCAATGTGGTCGAAACCGATTGTAGCAGTCGCAATGAACTTTACTTTTGAACCTTCCAATAATTCTTTATTGCAGATTGTCCTTGTGCGTGTAATAATTGCATCGGCGTCTTTTACCACTTCGGAAGTAGTATCGTTTCCAGGCAGATAAATTACATCGGCAAAGGGTTCTAAAGCTCCTTCAATATACGGTATTTTATTGTCGATTATAACCTTCATTTTTTAGTTAAACCACATAGGCACATTAGAACACATTAGTAAACTTTTATAAAACTTAAAAAGAATCAGTAAAAAAGGTTTCAGTACTCCTTTTATATATGGTATTTTAATATCTGTTAATATCTTCATTTTTTCTAGGTGAACCACATTAATTCAAATAGGTTTTCTATTGTGTTCTAATGTGTCTACTGTGGTTTTTTGTTATTTCAGTAACCTTTTGGTAAATCTTTAAAATATTCAGTTACAAAAGTTTTCTGTCCTTCCTTAAATATGTTTGTACAATTAAAATTAATTAATATTCCTTTCGGCTTTTTTAAAAGTTTTAAATAGGTTAAAAGTTGAGCTTCGTGAACAGGAAGAAAAAAATCAACTGTTTTTAGCTCAATAATTACTAAATCATTTACAAGTAAATCGAGACGTAAATTACAATCTAAATCCAATCCCCTAAAATTTATGGGGACACTTTGTTGCCGGCTAACAATAAACCCATTTTCAATTAAAAGATGTTCCAAACATTTTTCATAAACACTTTCTAACAAACCTGGTCCCAGTTCTTTATGAACTTCAATGGCAGAACCTATAATTTTATAGGTTAAATCATTTATTTCTTTCTGAGTTATCATTTCTCTACAATACTTTATCAGTTCTTTAAACTATTATTAAGTCTTTTTTGAACCACAATAGTCACATTAGTTCACATAAGTTTTTTTCTATTATGTTCTATGTGCCTATTGTGGTTCATTATAATAGTTTTTTACCATTTCATCCAAAACCTTGCTGGTTCTTGAAGCAGATTCTCCTGTACTTACACATTTTCCAATACCTCTTAGTTCATCCACAACTTGTTGTACCAGATTTTGTGAAATATGTTGAGGATTTTTAAATCCCATTTCTGTTATTCCGTCGCCGGTCATTAATTTCAAGTTCCCGGGTGAGAAACAAGGTAGAGTGATTTTTCCATTTTCACCAATAATTTCTATGATGTCTTCTTCCGAAGGTTCATCAACTACAAAACACCAACTGCCAGTTCCAACAACTCCCGATTCGTGTTTCCATGTTCCGGAAACGGTGTCTTCTGCCGGATATAAACCTGCTAAATTAGAAGCACTTCCTTTTACTTCGGTTACTTTTCCAAGGATAAAATCGAGGTAATCAAACTGATGAGAAGCCAAATCGAAAAAGTAACCAGCACCGCTAATTTCCGGGAAAACGTGCCAGTGCATTTCTTCTTTGGTTTGATTTCTCTCGTCAGCCTGTTTGTATAATTTAATGTTTACCAATAATGGTTTTCCAATCGTCCCGTTTTCAATTAATTCTTTTGCTTTTAAAAATGCTGGCAAAGCCCGGCGGTAGTACGCTACCCAAATTGGCATTCCGGTTTCTTCAGAAACTTTTAACATTTCGCTGCATTCCGAAAAATTTCGAGCCATTGGTTTTTCAACATAAACTGGTTTGCCAGCGCGCATAACTTCTATAGCATAATTGGCGTGAGAATCAGGTGGGGTAGCAATATAAACTGCATCAACTTCCGGATCATTAATTAATTCATATGCATTGGAATACCATTTTTGAATGTTATGACGTTTGGCATAATCGGCAGCTTTTTCAGCATTTCGGCGCATTACAGCAACTAAATTCGAATGCTCAATTTTATAAAATGCTGGTCCGCTTTTTATTTCAGTAACATCGCCAACTCCGATGATTCCCCAATTTATTTTATCGAATTTTTTCATTACTATTTTTTACTGCTAACTGTGACTGAATACTGCGACTGAATTCTAATATTCAAACCTGTCCTTAAACGCCCACAATCCAAGGGCAGGATTTGATATGTAGAAAATCTCTTCTCCATCTGGCATGGTATTAAAACCTTCGTTTAGTTTATCAGGATTGTACTTTGCAGTCACTTCATCATAATCGTCATATTTAAAACCTACACTTTCAATTTCTTGTTGCGTTAGATTTTTTTCTCCTTTTCCCGGACAATAAGTTATGCTAAATCGTCCCTCTGAAGAACCATGAATAAGATGAGCTGCAGCACCTAAACTGTCTTGCAGGTCTTCGTTTTCTTTAACGAGTTTAAGGGTGTGCGGTGTTCCAAAATAACCGTATTTTCTGATTAGTTTGTCAATTTCTTTGTCTTCACCAAATTCAATTAAAGCAGGTGCCAGTACAATTAATTCTCCACCATCGGCGAGTGCCATTCTGGTGCGATAAACACTTTTGTTACCCAACCACGTACTTTTAAATTCTGTTGGATCGAGCCAAACCACAACTTTTTTAAGCGGTTTGTCCACCATTTCAAAATTCACTAAAAGAGATAGTTTTGCTGCTTTTTCAAAAACACTAAAATCGTCGCCAATAAAAAGACCGTAGGTTTGTAATTTGCCCTGTTTATTTAAACCAACTACCGTTTGCACATAAACAATTGGCAAATGATTTGAAAAGTTTTCTGAAGCATAATTGAAAATTTTACGAACCGGTGTGTCTGCACGACCCATCATTTTTTCCATACCGTATGCAGCACCAATAAAATGACTTTTATTTATTCCTTCAGTACCACCTGTTCCAACAAAAACATTTTTATTGTAGTTTGCCATTCCCACCACTTCGTGCGGAACAACTTGTCCGATTGAAAGAATAAGATCGAAATTTCCTTCGACTAATAATTTATTTACCTGCGCCGGCCAATCGTAATCAACAGCACCCTCAGAAACTTCCTCCACAAAATCTGCCGGAACGGTGCCAAGTGTAATTACATCGTTTCGCCAGTCGTGTTCACGAATCAGATCTGCCGGCATTTTACCAAACATATGACTGATTTGTTCATCTGTCATTGGTGTGTGCGTTCCGAGTGCCGGTAAAACATCGGTTAGTTTTTCTCCAAAATATTCCCAAGTAAACTCGGTGAGTTCGCCAGCGCGAGATGGTAAACGAGTGTAATCTGGTGGAATTGCCAGAACTTTTTGTTTCGTCCCCATTTTCTCAAAAGCCTCGAAAAGCCCTTTTTTCATTTCTTCGGCTGAAAGAGATGTTTCAGTAGAACCTTTTTCAAAAAATATCATGTTTTTACTTTTTTCTAATTAAATCTGGACCGTAACAAAATTAAAAAGAATCCCCGAACAAAGCCGGGGATTCAATGCTCAAAATTTAAAATCTATGCGAAAGGTTTTTCAATTGAGCTATCTTTTTACTCTGGCGTTTCCACCCCAGATACTCCAAACTTGTTCTTCGTCCGCGGGTTGCGCATAATCGGTTAAAAAAGTTGTAGCCATTGCACCGGTTGCCCATCCAAATTGTGGCCATTTTTCAGCATCCCAGTTTTTAAGAATTCCGTAAAGCATGCCACCAACAAATCCGTCACCTCCACCAATTCTATCGAGAACTGTAATTTTTCTTGGTTCAACAACATGCCAGTTTTCTCCTTCCAACATAATTGCTCCCCAGAAATGTTCGTTTACGCTAACAACTTCGCGGAGTGTAGTTGCAAAAACCGAAGCGTTGGGAAAGGATTCTTTAACTCGTGTAATTAGTCCCTTAAAACCATCAATTTTTGCTTTTATTCCTTCTCCACCAGCTGGAGGTCCTTCAATTCCAAAACAGAGTTGGAAATCTTCTTCGTTACCAATCAGGATATCAGAAACTGATGCAATTTCTGTAAAATCTTTACGTAATTGTTCTTCACGTCCTTTCCAGAAAGAGGCGCGATGATTTAGATCAAACGAAATACGTGTTCCATGTTTTTTTGCTGATCTTGCCACTTCCAGACAAAACTGAGTAGTTTCGGGAGAAAGAGCCCCAATTAAACCTGAAAGATGAACTATTTGTACCCCTTCTTCACCAAAAATTCTTTCCAAATCAAAATCTTTTGCATTTAAAGTGCGACCAACTTCACCGGCACGATCATTAAATACACGTGGCCCGCGAGAACCATATCCACTGTCGGCAATATTTATCTGATGTCGATATCCCCAGGGATCTCCTTGTTCTACTTCGGGCCCTTCATAATCCATGTGGCGGGCTTTTAAATTGCTTTTTATGAATTGGGCAATTGGACTTCCTTTTACAAACGCTGTTAAAACCTTAGTTGGTAAACCGAGGTACGAAGAAATGCTTGCAACGTTTGTTTCGGCACTGGTGGCATACAAATTAAATTTATCGCTGGCATGGACAGGTTGTCCATTTTCAGGTGTAATTCTTGTCCCCATACTGGTTGCAACCAACATGGAATATTTGCAATCTTTTCTTAATTCGATACTCATTTTCGTTTTCTTTTAATATTGAATATTACTTTTCGTTTACGTTAACGAAACTCAATTAATAAAAAGCCGGATTTTAACCGGCCTAAGTTTTAAGCTCCTCTTTTTGGGTGAGGTTTTATACTTGTGAGTTCATCAATTCTAACCATTCGTTTTTCGTCGATTGATTTTCGGGCAGCGATTCCAATTATGCTCGACATAACACCATCGCGAGAACTGGCTGCATGTTTATACGGATCAGCCATTTCAGGGTCGCGGAAAATTTTATCCTGAAGGCGGGTATCTCCTCCACCATGGCCACCGCGAGTAGATTCAACTTTAATAATTTCATGTTCGCGATCGAAGTTTTTCTGAAAGAATATTTCATCGTAACGAGTGTTACCTCTTTCAGTCTGGTTCATTTCGGCTGCATGACGTTCTGCCTGGTTTGTTTTTTCTTCTTGCCTCCAAGGAATATCTTCCCACGATTCCAGTCTTCCGGTCATTCCGTTAAATGCAATCCGCCAACCTTCGTATGGCGAATAAGTTGTTAACGAGTAACTTACCTGAACTCCGTTGGCATATTTAATTTGAACAGCCATTTTATCGAAAATATCAATGTCATCGCGCCAAACACAATTGTCGCGTATGTAACCATCGTATTTTTCGTTTTCAACATATAATTTAACATAATTGCTTCTTCTGGTAATATCAAAGTAAAATTCACATTTATCGGTGTATGCACAATTTCTACAATTAGCACCTTTAAATTTGTTGTTTGTTCCATAATGATCGAGGCTTCCAAAAGCAGTAACTTCTACTGGATCGGAATCGATTAACCAGTTTAACAAATCGAAATGGTGTGTTGCTTTATGGACAAGCAAAGTTCCACCTTTGTCTCGTTCGCCATGCCAGCGACGGAAATAATCGGCTCCATGGTATGTGTTCAAATACCAGTGAAAATCGACAGAAGTTAACTCGCCGATTGGTTTTTTCGCCAACTGTTCTTTAATTGCTGAGAACAAAATTCCATAGCGGTAATTAAATCCTACAATTACTTTTTTACCGGTTCTTTTTTCAGCGTCGAGAATTGCTTGTGCTTTTACTTCGTCTGTTGTAAGTGGTTTTTCAGTTAAAACATCAACTCCCAATTCCATTGCACGAATAACAAACTCGTGATGAGTTGAATCAACCGTTGTTACAATAACCAGATCGGGTTTGGTTTTTGCAATCATTTCGTCGAAGTCTGTAAAAACAGGACAATCAACTTCCATGTATTCTTTTGCCAGTTCCAGTCTTCCCGGATTTATATCACAAAGCCCAACAAATTCTACTATATCGCTGTAACTTGAAAGAATTCGTTTTCCCCAAAATGAAGTTCCCCGTGAACCTGTTCCAACCAATACAAGTTTCCTTTTTGCTGCTTTTGAAACAGCCGCACTAACCGGATTTGAGAGAATTGAAGCACCCGCTGCAACTCCCGCTGTTGTTGTTAAAAAATCTCTTCTTTTCATAAAAATCAGTTTAAAGTTTCCAGTTTAAAGTTTTCAGTTCAAAGTTTAAAATAGTTTGTATTTACACAATTAAACACCACCAAAAGCACTATAACCACCATCAATCGGAATTACAATGCCAGTGATGAAATTAGAAACATCAGAAATAAGGAAAAGGGTTGCTCCTTGCAAATCGTCAGGTTCCCCAAATTTTCCCATTGGGGTATTGTCCACAATTTTTTGACCTCGCGGTGAAAATTTGCCAGTTTTTTCATCCATTACAAGAAACCGGTTTTGGTTAGTAATGAAAAATCCTGGAGCAATGGCATTTACACGAATTCCAACTTTTGCCAGGTGAACGGAAAGCCATTCAGTAAAATTATTTACAGAAGCCTTTGCAGCTGAGTATGCTGGAATTTTTGTCAATGGTTTGTATGAATTCATTGATGAAATATTCAATACAACCCCTTTTTTATTTTTTAGCATATCTAATGTAAAAACCATGGTTGGCAAAAGTGTTCCTTTAAAATTTAATGCAAAAACTTTGTCGAACCCTTCCATTTCAAGGCCATAAAAAGTGTCTTCTAAATTGTCGAGGTTTTCTTCCCGCATTTGCTCCACATTGGTTGTGGCTTTGGGGCTGTTGCCACCTGCTCCGTTTATTAGAATATCTATTTCGCCAAGCTTTTCATTAATTTCAGTTTTTGCAACTATTAGCGATGTTTTGTCTAAAACATTGGCTTCAATCCCGATAACTTCGGCACCTGATTCAGCAGCAATTTCAGCGGCAACTTTATCCGCTACTTCTTTATTAATATCGGCGATTGCTATTTTTGTTCCAACCGATGCGATGGCTTTCACCATGGCACTTCCAAGAACTCCGGCTCCTCCCGTTATTACACAAACTTTTCCTTTTAAGTCGTTAAATGATAATGGTTGCATTGTTTATTTTTTATTTATTTAAATTCTTTGTAATAATCTACGTTTTCTTTTGTTACGATATCAATCGAAGTATAGTTTTCAGTTGCAACAATTCCCTTTCGGACTACATATCTGAACAATTTATTAATTGCATTATAACCTTGTTCTTCAGGGCGTTGACAGATAAGAAACTGAACGATATCTTTTTTTAGAAATTCAACATTCTCTTTTAATAAATCATGTCCAATCACCTGAATTCCTTTTAAGTCATATTTTTCAATTAAACGTCCAATATTAAAAACACGGGAGTTGGTTACAAAAATTCCTTTTATATTTTTCTTGTTAATTTTTTCTTTTATTATTGCCATCCAGGTTTCGTCCTCTGTCTCTGCAATTTCAGTAGTAAAAAGTTGGTTTGTTTTAACTTTATTATTTAAAAACCAATCATAAAAACCTTTTTCGCGTAAAACAAGGTGATTCTGATTGTCCATTTCTTTGGCAAAATGAATAATGAGAATATTTCCTTCAGGAAGAATTAAATCAAGCAATTTGCCTGAAACCAGTCCGCTTTGATAGGAGTCCTGCCCGATATAACTGAGTTGGCCTGCATCTTTTAATTCTGAATCGATAAATACAAATGGGATACTTTTAGCCTTTAATTGTTGAATGAAACTAACAGATTCTTTTTTAAAAAAGGGTGCAAACACAACTCCATCCGGATTGAGTTCAATGATTTTTTTTGCTTCATCGTTAAAATTCCCAGGGTTGGTTTGAGAAAATGTAAAGGGTTGGATTTCCACTCCATATTGCCGGATTTCTGAAATCCGTTTTTTAACACCAATAAAAGGTTTATTCCAGTAACCATCAACTGAAGGTGGCTCAGGAAGAAAGGTAGCAAAAATGGCAGATTTTTTTGACGCTAATGTACTTGCAAAAATATTGGGTTTATAAGCCAACTCTTCAACAATATCTAAAATCTTTTTCTTAGTCGATTCGGCAACTTCACCCCGATTGTGCAAAACCCGATCTACAGTGCCTATCGAAACTTTTGCTTTTTCGGCAATATCTTTAATTCGTATTTGATTATTAGTTTTTATAAAATTTTGATTTAAAGATAATTGATGAATATTAGTTGATTTGTGCTGTCACAAAACTAAATTTTTTTTTTATTTTTCGTGTTCGTACACGGAAAAAATTGTCACAACATGTTTTGCAACATTTTTTCTATTTGCAATTTGATTTAAAAGGATTATTTTGCTGCATCAGGTTTCGATTCTAAAAGTTCCGGGTTTTTTATAAAATGTTTAATCGAGCGGAACATTATGCCACCATGCGAACCATCGACAACCCGGTGATCTAAAGTTGCCGAAAGTGCCATAATCCGGCGGGGTACAATTTCATCGTTTATAATTACTGGTTTTTTAACGATACTTCCAAGAATAAAAACTACCGAAACATTTGAAGAAGGCAAAAGCGAACCGTACCCTGTATCGAGGCCCAAACTTCCAATATTCGAAATTACATACGAACCAAAACTGTTAGAATCTAATCCGATAAAGGGCAAGGAAATTCCCCAATGGATTGTAATAGTTTTATACAATTTAAACACCCAATTTCTCAAGGGCCATGGAATTGATGAAAGTAAACTTTTCGATTGCATAGTATCGTTTTCGTCTCCTTTTCTTGAATCACGGATTTTATCGGCTATTTCGTTTGATAATTCTGCAATTGTGAGCTGGTCGGCATTTTCAATTTTTACCGATCCCATTTGGCCTCCGGGCAATAAAACACTGACTGTTGCATCAACTTGTTCACGTTGAACAATTTTTCCACGTTTAACAAATGTGTTTAATTCAGGGGCTTCCTGACGAATAGAACGTCCTACGACTAAAGTAAGAATATATGTTAGGGTGGTTTTTATGCCTTCTTTTCGTTTTTGTGCTATAAATTTTTCAAGCTTAGTTACGTCTAAATCCACGGTTCCATAAATTTTTGAATCAGTGGGTTTCCTATAAATTGTTGAAGCTACTTTTCGCCAATTTGTATTAAGATTCTTTTGTGAATTCATTCTGTAAAAGGTTTTTATAAAAAACGATAAAACATAATTGCCCTGAAATTAATAGAATTGTCTTGACTTTACTGGTCAAAAATAGTTTTTTAAAATACATTACGTTAGAAAAATCAAATTTGTTGTAAAAAATGATTTTTGCTTGAAATGCAATTTAGTTTCATTATTTTAACGGCTTTAAAACTAAATCTACTTATCAATGAATTTTCAAACCAAATCGATTTTACAAAAGACGAATTACCGTTGGGTGATTGTTGCCTTATTATTTTATTCAACTACCATTGTTTATTTCGACCGGGTTATTCTTGGCATTCTTGCGCCATTTTTATCAGCCGATATCGGATGGAGCGAACAGGAATATGGTTACGTCGTATTTGCTTTTCAATTAACTTACGCAATTGGACCTTTATTTATTGGTTATGTGATAGATCGTTTAGGAACAAGGTGGGGTCTTTCGCTTGCTGTTGTTGTTTGGGCATTTGCAAGTTTATCTCATGCAGCTGCTCGCAGTTGGATTGGTTTTGCCATTGCACGGCTGACACTGGGAATTGGTCAGTCGGCTAATTTTCCGGCAAGTATTAAAACTGTTGCGGAGTATTTTCCTCCAAAGGAGAGGGCTTATGCAGTTGGTTTATTTAACGGAGGTTCAAATATTGGTCAGGTGTTAGCAGCCCTGATGATTCCGGTTATTATTTACTTTTTTGTTTCGTGGCAATATGTTTTTGTGTTGTCGTTGGTTTTAAGTGGTACCTGGCTGGTATTATGGCTGATTTTTTTCAGGGCGCCAAACGAAAGTCGTTTTGTTAACAAACAAGAGTTAGAATATATTCAAGGCGATACGGAGGATCTAAACAAAGTTAAAATTCCTTGGAAAAAACTTATAAAATACAGGCAAACCTGGGTTGTTGCTTTGGGCAAAATGTTTACCGATCCGGTGTGGTATTTTTATCTTTTTTGGGGAGCGAAATTTCTTAACGCCCGATTCGATGTTGAGTTGAGCGGTTTGGCACTTCCACTTGTAGTTATTTATGTTGTTGCCTGGGGTGGCGGAATTACCGGTGGCGCAGTTTCTTCTTTTTTGTTGAAAAAGGGCAAATCAGCTAATTTCTCTCGTAAAGTAACGATGCTTGGTACAGCGCTTTTGGTTCTTCCTGTAATGCTTGTTCCTTTTATAAATTCCATGCCTGTTTGTGTTGGATTAATTGCACTTGCCGCCGCTGCACATAATTCATGGTCGGCCAATATTTTTACAGTTGCTTCCGACCTGTTTCCCAAGAAAATAGTAGGCTCGGTTATTGGATTTTCAACAACGGTTAGTTCCATTGCCGGAATGGGAACTGCTTTATTAATTGGTTTTGCATTGAATGAAGCTGGTACCGAAGGCTATGTTTTTCCATTTGTAATTGCAGCATTTGGTTATCTGATTGGGCTTTTGGTAATCCATGTTATTTCGCCCAAATTAAAACCTGTTTCTATTGATTAAAATAAACATTACTTACCTATGAATTCAAGAGAAAGAATAATAATAGCTTTAAATCACGAAGAACCGGATCGGATTCCGTACGATTTGGCAAGTGCAACCTGGACCGGGATAACAAACACTGCATATCAAAACCTTAGAAAATATTTGGGAAAAGAACCTGATACTCCAGAGTGGTCGGATGTAATTCAGCAAATTGTAATTCCTTCGGAAGAAATTCTGGATGAATTAAAAGTGGATACCCGCGGTGTTTTTCCGTTAACCAGTCACAATTGGGATGTTTATTCCAAATTGAAAGATTGTGGCGATTATTGGGAATATTTGGATGAATGGAATTTTACGCACCATTTTCCCAAAAACGGGTATTGGTTTTCGTTGGTAAAAAGTCCTTTGCAGGAAGTTGATTTTGAGCAAGAGAATGTAATTGAAAATTTTCCATGGCCCGATGCGAGAAACAAATTGAGGTTTGATGGTTTACGTGAAAAAGCCATTCAGTATCGAAATCAGGATAAAATTGTAATGACCAAAGGTTTTTGTGCCGGTTTGTTCGAAATGCATCAGCGAGTTCGTGGAATGGAAAATGCAATGCTCGATCCATTTTTGATTCCACTAAATTCAGACAAATTAGTTGGTAAACTTGCCGATTTAAAAATAGAATTTTGGGATGCCTTGCTCACCGAAGTTGGCGATGTTGTTGATATTGTTGGCGAGGGCGACGATTACGGAACACAACAATCGCAACTAATTGCACCCGAACAATTTCGTGAATATTATAAACCTCATTTTGAAAGAGTGCTAAGTTTTATTAAACAAAAATCCCCTAACGTAAAACTGATATTCCATTCGTGTGGAAATGTACGCCCAATAATCCCTGATTTAATAGAAATGGGATGCGATATTTTAAATCCTGTACATACAACTGCAGCCGGAATGGAACCGGTTCAGTTAAAAAAAGATTTTGGAAAAGACATTGTTTTTTGGGGCGGGGGAGTAGATACGCAACATGTTTTGCCAACCGGAACTGTTCAACAGGTAAAAGACGATGTAAAAAGAAACATGGATGCACTCGCTCCGGGAGGCGGATTTGTTTTTAATACGGTTCATAATATTCAGGCCGAAGTACCGCCTGAAAATATTATGGCGATGTGGGAAACTTTACAGAAGTATGGTAAGTATTAGTGTCAAGTCAAACTTTATGTTTAGGGTTCGTCATTCCGAATTCATTTCGGAATCTATCGCTAATTATTGACATGCTGAAACAAGTTCAGCATGACGTACCTGGATAGCATTATTGACGACAACAACAAAGCAGTAAAAATATGCTTCAAAAAAAGCAATGTAAATGAGGATGTTTGGCTTGAGGATTAGCTTGCATTTTAGAGATTCTACTCCCTATTTCGGAATTGTCTCGGTCAAGCCGAGCCATTGTCCTCAATTGAGGGGGACAGTCGGTATCAGACAACTTCAGTCGTTTTATGTAAAGACAGGGGGTATTTAAAAGTAAAATCTGTCTTATAAAATAAAATGTTTTATGAAAGTATTAGCTTTTTACGTTTTATAATTTGTGCCTTTTTTTTTATTAATTATCGTGGCCCTGATTGCAAATAAACGCCAGTGAAGGATTCTGGACAAATACAAACGTTTCAAACGTAGTAAAGTTCGGGGTGTAATTCCCTTGGCATACTAGGCTATTTGCTTTGCTTATTTAACTTTTTTAATCTTGTTTGGTATGCTAGTGTGTAATTGTGTTTGAGTTTATCATTAAGAAATGATGCGTTAATCAGTTTTTCAACCTTATTTGATTTTGAAAGTAGATTATCAAAAATTTCGTTTTTTTGTTTTTTGCTTAGTTCTGCTTTGTCGGCCAATAAATTGAATTGAACCAAAACATTTCCATTTGCAATATTTTTTGGCAGTAGTTTATCATCCAATGCAAAATCTGAATCTTCAATATGTATTCGCGTATTAAGTAAATCATAGGCCGGACTCAATCGAAAATCTCCGAAAGGGGTTTCTATGAGTGAGAAATTCTTAAAATGCGCATCGCCATTTGAGAACAAATAATTAAAAACAAGCAATGAAAATAGTTTGGGAGCCTCTGGTTTGTAAGCAGGAAGGTGTACTTTCATTATTTCAAACATCTCTAAATAGTTACCTAAGTATTTATAATTCTCTCCATGTGTTTGTGGAGTACGACCTGCTAATGAAGCAAAATCTTCTTTAGCCAATTTAGAGCCATCATCTTTAACATCAAATCTTTTTGTTATATAAGCGGGCATACCATTATTAAAGAATATCAATGCATTTTCCGCTGTTTCAATATTGAATACTTGTCTTGCTATTTGCATGGTAAGATGTTCATTTGCAGGCATCTGACTAAAATTCTTTCCAGTATTAGGAATAGATTTTAAAATATATGAGCCATGTTCGCCTTCTTCAATAAGTCGTAGCTTGTTTTTCTCCAGTAAAACTGAAAACTTTTCTTGTACACCTGAGATTGAAATTCGTTTTTGATTTTCAAGAAAAAGGTCATCAGTTGCACTGTTGTTTGCAGGTGATTCATATGGAAGTACATGATTTACTTTACGACCATTGAACATTCTTCTCAAGCAGGTCCTACTGTAAGTATCATACCCACTTGTTAAAGTTCCTGGACAATATTTAATAATGGGTAAATTCATATTTTTTTCACAGTAACAGCTCCAATTGTATCGTAACGTGCAGTAATTAGAAGTAAACTAAAGTAGTCGTCATTGTCAATACGCATATGTTTGCAAACCGCTTGTTTATTTGCCCCTTCGGGGAGCATATTATAGAAAAAAGGGAATAAGTAGTCCGATTTATACTCCTTCTTATCTTTCGGTAATGTTAAACTAATCGGAGGCTTACTATTATCTAACATCCACAAATCATCATATTTATAAGCGAAACTACCATCATCTTGTTGAGTAATCAATCCAGCTTTTTCTCCTTTGAAAAATATTTCAGCTTGTCTCATTAATCAGGTTTTTGTAGATTCTTCACCTGGAGACTCACTTCCATCCCTAAAACATTCGCGATTTTTTTCAATGTATGAAGAGTTGGGTTAGCTTGTCCCCTTTCAATTTTATAGAGTGTGTTAACGCTTATTCCTGCAAGTTCTGCTAATTGAGGTTGAGTAACCCGGAGTGCTTTTCGTCGTTCTTTGATGCTCTTTCCTACCATGTTTATAATCCTATAATGTGATTTTGATGTAAATATAGATAAAATACATGAATAATACGTCAATAATCATATTATAATGTGATATATGAGTGATGAATAAGTTGTTATACTAAAATAAAACACAAAACCACATTGTAGTGTGATATTGTTTCCTTTTTAAAAACTTTTAAAGGTATTCGATAGAACTCGCTTATCGTGTTTCTTATGAAGTAATAGTTTCTGCATGCTCGTTTCAAATTTTCCGTCAATCGTCAAAGACGAATTGGCGGTGTTGCAACAACGCGCCGCAGTACAAAAAAATGCTGAATCCCGAATAATGACACTTTATTACCAAACGTAATTTTCTACATTTGTAGTTTTAAATTCAGTTTTGCTCCTAATGCATTAAAAATTCTCATTACTGTCTCAAAAGTTACATTTCCTGTACTATTTTCAAGTCTAGATATTTGCGCCTTTTTTACTCCAACTAATTCTCCTAATTGTTCTTGAGTTAGGTTTTTTTTCTTTCTGGCTGTTTTAATCATATCTCCAATCAATTCAAGTTTTAACTCAAATTCATATTCGTCTCTTTCTTCAGTTCCCTTTTTCCCAATTAAAAGGTCTTCTGCTTGGTCTAAAGTGTAACTTTTCATCTCTCTGCATTTTTAAAATATTCGTTTCTAATTTTATTCGCTTTATCAATTTCTTTTTTGTCTACTTTGCTCTTTTTCTTTACAATTCCGTGAGTTGCAAAAACAAGTGTTTCTGTTTTATCATCTTTATCCCAAAATGCTAAAAGTCGATATTGAATTCCAGAATATAACGTTCTAAATTCCCAAATCTCGTCAGTCAATTTTTTAAAGAACTTTAGGTCAGATTGTTGTTCCGCTCTTCTTATATTTTGAAGTATTTTCTTTCTAGTTTTAAAATTTTGTTTTTTAATAAATTCAAAAGCTTCTTCTAGTAATTTCGTTTCAAATCGTTTTAACATTTTTTGTATAATGTAAAATACACTACAAAGATATAAAATAGTTTCGTTAAATGTAAACTTGTGTTTGGATTTATTATGGCTCACTTCATAATTCGGGTTGGTTTTGTTTTTAAGCATAAATTTTAGC
>JABGRN010000059.1 GCA_018648265.1 Prolixibacteraceae bacterium
ATTATAAACTTCGAAATTGCCATGCGGCATTTCAAAGTACAATTGGTATAATAACCAGATTCACATTTTCATCTTAAAATTTCTGATCTTACAAAATCTGTTTTTAGCTATTTCTTTAAAATTTGATTAATTCCTCCAGCAAAGAATGTTATTTTTTATGAATCAATAAAGGGGCGATTAGTTATTTTTCAAATACAGTTCAACCCTGGAGAACATTTTTTCTTTTTCTTTTTCCGATAGCCAGCTTGCCTTGAAACTGTTTCTTGCAAGTTGAGCAATTTGGGTTTTAGACAAATTGAGTGCCTCTGCAATTCTCAAATAATTTTCATTTAAATAACCTCCGAAATAAGCCGGATCATCAGAATTTATTGTCACCAATAAACCTTTTTCCATCATTTTAACCAGTGGATAGTTTTTCAAATCTTTTACCACTTTTAATTTTAGGTTTGATAAAGGGCATAATGTTAATGGTATTTTAAGCTCTGCTAAACGCTCCACTAAAACATCATCCTCGAGACAATTATTGCCATGATCAATCCGGTTTACTTTGAGCAAATCGATGGCTTCCCAAATATATTCGGCAGGTCCTTCTTCTCCTGCATGAGCTACGGTTAAAAAGCCTTCCTTCCTTGCCCTTGCAAAAACCTGTTCAAATTTCGAAGGTGGGTTTCCCACTTCTGAAGAATCTAAACCAACACCCGAAATCCATTTTTTATAAGGCAAAGCTTCCTCCAGGGTTTTAAAAGCTGAAGATTCAGGGAGATGCCTCAAAAAAGACATGATCAATTTGGACGTAACTCCCAGTTTTTGCACGCCGTCTTCCAACGCACGATAAATTCCATTAATAACAATATCAAAAGTAATTCCACGATCTGTGTGTGTTTGCGGGTCAAAAAATATTTCTGTGTGAATAATATTTTGTGACTGTACTTTTTTGAGATATGCCCAGGTTAAATCATAAAAATCCTGTTCGGTTATTAATATGTTTGCACCAGCATAATAAATGTTTAGGAAATCCTGAAGGTTATTAAAATTATAGGCCTTTTTTAATTCGTTAATATTTAAGTAGTTGAGTTTTATATTGTTTCTATCAGCAATTTTGAACATCAGTGCCGCTTCCAGAGTACCTTCAATGTGCAAATGAAGTTCGGCCTTTGGTAACCCCTCAATAAAATGTTTAGTAAAAAATTTATTCATAATTATTAAATGTTGAGTTTGTAATCAACAACTATTTACTAATAGAAGTTCAATGTGAATGCAAAAGTTTGATTGAGAAATTTGTTCAGATCTGCAGGGGAAATTATTCTTCCGATTCCATCTCTTTCTGTAGTTTCTTTATTTGTCCCGCGTTTCCTAAAACAAAAAGTTTATCGTTGCGCGAAAGGATCATATTTGGATCGGGGTTAAAAACATAGCGGGCTCCACTAATTTTTAAACCAATAATATTTGCACCCGATATTTCCCGAACTTTCAAATCGGCAATTGATTTTCCCACAAAACGAAGGGCCAGGTCTTTGCACGATAATTCTTCGAGACTTACGTCGCGGGATTTTTGTAAAAGAATATATTCGAGAAATTCAACTACATCGGGTTGGTGGACAAGTTTTGCCATTCGCTGGCCTCCAATACGTTCGGGCATAATTATATTCGATGCCCCGGCACGTTTTAATTTCATTTGTGATTCAATTTCCGAGGCCCGGCTAATTATTGTCAAACCGGGGTTCATACTTCTTGCTGTAAGTACAACAAAAACATTATCGGCATCGTTGGGCGTGGTTGCAATTAAAGCCCTGGCTTTATATACTTTCGCCTGTTCCAAAACATCTTCGTGTGTTGCATCGCCTTTAATATACAGCAATTCGGGGTTTTCCCTGATTCTCGAAATTACATTGTCGCGTTTGTCAACAATAACAAAATCAACTCCGTGCTCAGCCAACTCCACCGCCGCTTGTTCGCCATTTCGTCCGTAACCCACTATAATTACGTGGTTTTTTAGTTTTGCAATTTTTTTGTCCACCCTATAAGTTTTTATATAATTTGCCAATTCACCATCGAAAACAAACCGCGCCATATTAGACCCGACATACGCCAGACTACCTAAACTGGTGACAATTAAGCCCATGGTAAAAATTTTCCCCCCCTGTGAAAGCGGGGCACTGCCAACCTCTTTAAAACCCACGGTTGAAACAGTAATTATTGTCATGTACAAGCTGTCAATTATTTTCCAACCTTCCAGCGTATGATAACCAATGGTTCCAACAACAATTATCGATACAATTAACCCAATACCTATTTTAAAAGTTTGGCTCGAAATTTCCTGAAATTTATTGTATTGCTGGCTCATACCTCCTAATCTGCTAAATTTTTTACTAGTTTAACCCCTATTTGGCAATTTAAACATTTTTTCTTTTCGCAATATAAATTTTTTAATTGAAGCAGTGCTTGTGTTTCGAAGGCCGAACGGCCCTGAATACCCAATTTCCCCCATTTCGAAATAATAGAATTTTTTTCGGGAGGTAATTGTTCTAGAAATTCCAGTGCCCGGTTTTGTAAATAATTTTTATTTTGTTTTTCACCAAAAACAAACAGAAAAGGAATTATAACGTTAATAATTAATGTATAAATAGAATTTTCACCCAGTTCCTTCACCGAATCTTTTGAAGACTGTTTGTTAAAACTGTAATGTGTATTCCAATATTCCGAGGCTTTTACTTTAAAAAGCCCTTTTAGGTTACCAATATTTTCGATCTCTAATATTTTTGAAAATAAACCATCTGACCGATGAATTAATTCAGCAAATTGTGAAATACGGATGGTAGGAAAATTAACCGGGCGTAAACGCATAAATTTCCAAAGGTGGCTTTCGATGGATTGTAAACCGTATTTTTTAAATAAGAACGAATATTCTTCACGCAGTTTCAAAAAATAACCATCGCCAAGAAGTTGTTCGTTAAGTAAGCCGGAACTTCCAAAAAGAAGTGCTTCTAATTGAAAAATACTGTTTTTGTGTTTCGCCAGGGTTTTAAGTGAAACCGCTTTTGCCAACATTTCGAAGGGAATTGCATTTACTTTAAATCCAAACGACCGGGCAAGAATCTGGTAAAATGTTTCGTTCCAGTTGTTTTTATTTTGAATCAAACGTTCCAGTATTTCCCCTGTTTTGTTTTCAAGCCGTTCAATCATTAAGCGGTTAAAACCCAATTGCAAAATAACAGGGTTTATTTTATGAAACTGATTTTGGCAGGCAATCCAGGTTTTGGAATTCAACAAGTTCTGATAATTCGTTTTTAGTTTTTCGGGATAAGTAAAAACAAGTGTCGCAATTTTTTCCCCGGTAACACGCGTAACTTGTCGATCGTCAATTTCTACCACGTGTAAAATTACGTTATCGTACGCTTTGTCGGTGTTGTGTTTGTGTTGCAACCAATCCGACGATTTTTTATGGATTTCAATATTCCCTGCCCAAATTGTTTCATCTATTTTAATTTTGGCATTAAAAAAATCGGGTCCCGAATTTGTGTTTCGTTTACCTACATCAACGATTTCAAGTTTTTCGCCATTGCTGGTTTTTAAATTTTCAGCAAAAAACAGTTTATTTTCCCAAACATATTGCAGAAATTCTTCGGGCATTATTTCGTGGTTAACTTTTATATTAATTTGATTGTATTGCACCGCTAAAATTAATCGAAAAAAATAAAAATAAATTGATATTATTGAAAAGTTATTGAATAACATCAAATTGAAAGAAAATCAGTAATTAATTGATTTCTAATTTATTTTCGCCTAATTTTATTATCTACGAACTTATTCCTCTATTAAAACCTATAATTAAGTTGTTTGATGTACTGATATAAAGTCAGCTAATTGCTGAAATAAATTAAAACGATTTAAAACACACCACAAATTATTTCTAAAAAATTATGAAAAAATTACACTTATTTATGTTTTTGATTTTTTTTGCGTGCAATGGGGATGATCTTAAACTGATTCAAATTTCGGGCGATTCAGTGTTGAAAATAAATAATGATATCAGTAGTAGTGTGAATATTTTTTTTGATAACCAATTCATCGGTGATATTAATAGTGAGGAGAGCAAAATCTGGGATGCGCCTTCGGGGAATCATACAATAAAAGCGACTAATCTTGGTTCTGAAGCTTATAATGAATCTTTTAATTTTGTTGAAGGGGATACTATTGAACTTACATTGTATGTATCGATTAAAAGTGGAATGGTTGAGCAGATAGTGCTGAAGGATAAAAATTAATCACTGATTTATTTTCTGAAAAATATCCCACAAAACAATGCCGGCAGTCACCGAAATATTAAACGAGTGTTTTGTACCGAACTGCGGTATTTCGATACTGGCATCGCACAAATCAACAACCGTTTGTTGTACACCTTTAACTTCGTTTCCAAAAACAACAGCCAGTTTTTCTCCGGGTTTGGGCAAAAATCCAGGCAGCGAAATACTGTTTTCCACTTGTTCGATAGCATAAACCTTGTAACCCCCATTTTGAAGACTGGTTACTGCATCCTCTGTTTTTTCGAAATATTCCCAGTCAACCGATTTTTCAGAATCCAAAGCTGTTTTATGAATATCTTTGTTTGGCGGTGTGGCAGTTATTCCACAGAGATAAATTTTCTCGATTAAAAAAGCATCGGAAGTGCGAAAAACCGCTCCGGTATTATTGCAACTACGAATATTGTCGAGAATTACAACCAATGGTGTTTTTGCCGAGTTTTTATATTCCTCAATAGTTAAACGATCCAATTCGATATTTCGCAATTTCCGCATAAAATTTTGGTTTCTGTAAACCATTTAATCGCCAATAATTTTTATCAGTTTCCCCGATGAAACCTGATCAGAAAGTTCAAGGTTATTTAAAAGGGCCAATTCATTAAATTGATCTTGCGGAACTCTATAATATTTAAAAGCGTCGGCAAGCGTTCCCGAGCGACGGACCGATTGTACTTTAATACGTTTTGGCCTCACATTTATTTTAGAAACTTCAGTAAGGCGGTTAAAATTTACCATTGTCGATTCAAATACGCGGTAGTATGAATTAAAATCAGCATCTGCGGCAACCCCGTGAAACAAATAAATGACGCCGTTATAATCGATAAAATACGACATTACTTTTATTGTTTGTTCCTGACCGGTTTGTTGATTTTGTGAAACCAGCTGAGAGACTGCCCAAATAGCTGGCATACCATTAACCACCGCTTTTTTGCTTTCAATTATTGAAAGTCCCAGTTCACTCAGTGTTTGTTGCACCGCCTCATCTAAAGTTTTCTGCCTGGCAAGGGTAAAAATCATCATAGCCTTTCCATCTTCGGGTGCCATTTGTACCTGAATCGGTGAGTTCTGCAATTTCCATCCAGGAGGAACCGGATATTTAAATTTCATCTCAGGGTGGTAAAACATATTCGACTCAACGTATCCCTGCCGTGGATCTTCTCCATAAACCAAACCATCAATCATCCGTAAATAGTTGTCGCTGTTAACTGCCCAGCTTGCATAATTTAAACTGTCCTGCCATTCATCGGATTTTTGGTTTACCGAATTATAACGGTCGCCCGGATCCGGGTGAGTTGACATAAAAGTTGGTACCCCGCCATGATCGCTGGCCAATTGCATTTTATTTAATACATTAAAAAAATCAGCCATTTTGTGTGCATCGTAACGTATTTTTGAGGAATATTCGACACCGAGGCGATCAGCTTCGCGTTCGTTGTCGCGGCTGAATTTCAGGAAAAGCAGTTCCATGCCTTGCAGGGCATAATCGGCAAACTGGCGAAATTCTTCAGAAGCAATCATCCCACCAACTAAAAGTAGTTGCCCCAATTGCTGTTTGCTTTGTTGACTTGCTGTATGGCGCGCTGTAATATGCCCCATTTCGTGCCCAAGTACCCCAATTAATTCAGCTTCATTATTAAACTGAGCCAGGATTCCACGGGTTAAATAAATGTACCCGCCCGGGACTGCAAACGCATTTATCACCGGCGAATCTAAAATTTTAAAATGATACTCCAGGTTTGGCCTGTGAGATAATTTCCCCATCTCAACACCTTTCTCCTGAATAAATGCTAACAAATTTTCATTCTGATAAACTCCAAAAGTCCCTGTCACCGAAGGATCATATTGAGCTCCAAGGGCAATTTCCTGAGTCTCTGACATTAACATCAGCTGTTTTTTACCGGTAACTGGGTTAATAGCACACGAAGGCAAAAGCGAGATAATAATTGCTATTAATAAAAGCCTTGAATAAATATTTATCGGTTTCATCTTTTATAAATTTTAAATTCTCAACATCAAAATTAGTATTAATTAAGTTAACAATGAATTATTCAAACAGTTGATTCTGATAAAATTTTCAATCTGTTTCTCACTACACTTTTATTCTTTTTTTACACCTTTTAAAGTAAGTTATCCTTAAACTTCCAATCTAAAACTTATAGATTTTAGATTGGAAATTTAATAAGATTGGGTAGTTTTATAAAGTTTAAAACAGAATTGCCAATCCACAATTTGTGTTTTGTGCCATGAATTATATAAAACGTATTTGGTATTATTCTATAATTGAATTTTAAAATCCGATAATTGAATCATATTCATTTTACTCTCCACCCAAACCAAAAGTGAAAAAATATATCGGGTTAACTATTATTTGACTGCAACAAATTGCTATTTTTAATCGCAAAACAGAGAAAAACAAAGTAGCACATTAATGACTTTTTCTCAATAAAAAAATTATGAGAATTATAGATCTTCCAATAGAAATAATTGAGTTGCTAGAAACTTTAAACTCACCCCTAATTCTCAAGAGACATTTAACAATTGTGCACGCAACAGCATTTAATCTCCTGGCACGATTAAAAGATGAATGGCCGGTGATTAACTTAAAAAATGAGCTTATTTTATTTGGTGCAGCAACACACGACATTGGCAAAATTAAAATTACTAATGAACTATTCGCGGCTGGGAAAAAGCATGAATTAGCCGGAATGGAAATCCTGATAAATCAAGGATATAAAAAAGAAAAATCAAGATTTGCACAAACTCATGGAGATTGGAAAGTTGAAAATCGGGAAATTGAAGATTTATTGGTTAGTTTATCGGACAATATTTGGAAAGGTAAAAGAATTGATGATTTGGAAGAAATGATTATTTTGAAGCTTTCGGCCATTCTGGAATCAGACTATTGGGAAGTGTACGAAAAATTTGACATTATTTTGTCGGAAATTGCAACTGGTGCTGATAAAAGGTTGAACTGGCAAGGACAATAAATAAAAAACAAAACGCAATCAGTTAACCTTAAGCAACAGAAACAAAGCCATGGTCAGCTAAAATAATAAAACATCTACCTGCAACTGCCACCCGTTTCCAATAAAGTAACAGAAAGGTTAAATCAGGAAGTTTGAGTTCCTGTTCAATCATGCCTGAATTGAAAACACATACTTAATGCTACACCAAATCTTCCCCCTAAAGGCAACGAGAGATAGAAAATAGTTTGCGATTCAAATTCACTTCATTTAACTATTTTTTTAACAGAAGAACAATTAAAATTATGGCCACCAGAATTCCTCCAAAAAAAGAAACATAAAAAACAGATTTTGGCCAATGTTGCAGTTTCGAAATAAAACTAAAACAAATTAAGGCAAAAGAAATAAGGATTAGAGTTATTGTAATTCTTGATTGGATCTTTGTCATATTTAGATTATTAAACTGAGAATCAAATATAAATGTTCTGAATTGACAATCAAAATAACAAAACCCTTTTTCGTACTTTAGCCGTTCATTAATATTGAGACAAAATGAAATCAAATACTTTCAAAGGATACTTTTTTGCAATTGTAGCAACACTGGCATTTTCAAATGTTTATATTTTTAGCAAGGCTGCATTAAACGAAGTTCATTTGGCACAATTTGGATTGTATTGGTTTGCTATTGGAACTGTTTTAAGTTTTGTTTATGCATGGAGCAGCAAAAAACTAAAACAGTTAAAAGTCCTTTCAAAAAAACAAGTTCGGATTTTAATCTCCTTAGGTTTATTGGAAATTCTTACAACATCATCATTCTTTATATCAATTAATATTATTGAAGATCCTGCTGTGACTTCGTTTTTAGGGAATATGTATCCGGTGATGGTTACGATGGGGGGTGTTTTTATTTTGAAAGAGAAGTTTGGCTGGATTGAAATAATTGGGGTTATTCTGGCCTTAACCGGAGCATTTGTTATAAGTTACACGGGTGGCACTTCGTTAAAAACCTTTTTTATAAAAGGAACAGGTGTCGTATTTATTAATGCAATATTTGCAACAGCAGCATCTTTGGTTGTTAAAGTCCATGTTAAAAAATTGAGCCCCGAATTATTGAATTTAAATCGGTCAACCTGGCTTCTGGTATTTTCTGTAATTATGTTTTTCGTTTACAAACAGTCAATAATTATTCCGGTTTCTGCTTTAAAAAACATTGCTGTTGGAGCTGTGCTTGGACCGTTTCTTGCTATTTTAACGGTTTACTATTCTTTCCGGTATATCGAAGCTTCACGCTCGTCGATTGTACAAAGTTTAAAAGGGATATTTGTTTTGATAGGAGCTTTTTTTGTTTTTAAAAGTTTCCCTTTGCCGCACCAATTAGTTGGTGGAATAATAACTGTTTTTGGTGTTTTGATTATGACTTTGGCACAAGCCGGGGTTTTTAAAAAGTCACTCCCGACATCGCAAAAAGGCGTTAGTAAATAAATTTTTAATTGAAAAAACCAGATTTATACCATTTTAACCCAACTTGCGAATATGCTGTTGCCAACGGAAACCCGTCGTGGCAACCCAACCAGTTACTTCAAAAAATGGAAGATGATCTGGAAACACTCCCACTTTTTTTTGCCAAAGTTGAGGATTATTTATTATTAAAAAATAATCCTTCTGACGAATATTTACATTCGCTACGAAAACTTGGAATTACTGTTCCAAATTTTATTACGCAAAAGAATGCCTTTGTTGACAATAAATTTTTAAGCCTTCCGCTAAACAAATTAATCCCTTGGGGTTGGAGTCCGGTTGTCCATAAATTGTTTTCACCACTAAAATCAAACTGCTCAAGGAATTTTTTGGACTCACCTGTTTCAAACTGGAAACCTGAACACAAAAACTTATTTTCAAAAGGATTTGCACGAAGCATACAAAAAATCATAACTTCTGAATATCCAACCGAACGTTTTCTTTCCGACAAATTATTAACTCAAATATGTACTTCGCGGGAAGAAATTGAAATACTGTTAAACCGGTGGGGAAAACTAATGGTAAAAGCTCCCTGGAGCAGTTCCGGTCGTGGTTTGCAGGCAATTACAAAAAGTCCGATCCATCAGAAAGTTTGGGAAAAATTATTGGGTTTTGTAAATGAACAGGGATACGTAATTGTAGAACCCTTTTTAAACAAAGTACTCGATTTGGGATTTCTATTTGAACTAAAAAATGGAAAAATATCTTATTTAGGAACCAGCAATTTTTCAACTAACAAAAAAGGACAATACCAGGGAAATTACCTGAACGGATTACCTGATAATTTAAACAAGGAGATAATTTCTTTTGCAAAATTTATTCCGGGCAAAATTATTCAACCTTTGATTAAAACCATTGAAGCAAGCGATTTGGCAAAATATTATGAGGGAAATTTTGGGATCGATACACTTATCTTCTTGGATGAAAACAGTGAATTAAAAATAAATCCCTGCCTCGAAATAAATGTCAGGCAAAGTATGGGCCTACTTTCGCTTAATTTGGAAAAATTAATACTTCCCCGGGAAAAGGGAATGTTTAAGATTTTTTACCAACCAGGCTTGTCATTTTTTCAGTTTAAAAGTGAAATGGAAAAGAAATACCCCTTGTTAATTTCTGGTAACCAAATAAAATCGGGTTTTTTTGCACTCAGCGAATCAACTAAAAACACTTCATTTGGAGCATATCTTTTGGTTTAATACTTTCATTTAAGATTTTTGTAATTGAATTTTATTAATTTTATCAGGTACTTAAAAAACCCGCGTTATTAACTTAACCATTCGATTATGAAAAATTCAGAAATCCAACCATCGGGCAATAAAAAAATTTCGGAAAAATATTACGAACAAGAATTGAATAAACTCCAAATTGATTTGGTAGGTCTTCAAAGGTGGATAAAACACAAAGGATTAAAAGTAGTTGTGATTTTCGAAGGGCGCGATGCTGCAGGAAAAGGTGGTACTATTAAACGAATTATTCAAACACTAAACCCCAGAATATGCAGGGTTGTTGCATTAGGCACACCCACCGAGAGAGAAAAAACGCAATGGTATTTTCAGCGTTATGTTCCCCACTTGCCGGCAGCCGGAGAAATGGTATTGTTCGACAGAAGTTGGTACAACCGGGCCGGTGTTGAAAAAGTAATGGGTTTTTGCTCAAACGATGAATATTGGGAGTTTTTACGCTCGTGCCCAAATTTCGAAAGAATGCTTATTCGCTCTGGGATTATCTTAATTAAATACTGGTTTTCGGTGAGTGAGGATGTACAGGAAAAACGGTTCAAGGACAGGATTGAAGACCCGACAAAACGTTGGAAACTAAGCCCAATGGACGTAAAATCGAGGGAAATGTATGTGGAATATTCGAAGGCAAAAGATGAAATGTTTGCTTACACCGATACCAAAATCAGCCCATGGTTTATGGTTGATTCGGACAATAAAAAACGTGCCCGGCTAAACTGTATTCAACATTTGCTATCGTTAATTCCTTACAAAGATTTAACGCCCGAACCAATTGAACTGCCTCCGAGGAAAGATAACAAGGGTTATGTCCGGCCACCATTAGACGAGATGACTTTTGTTCCTGAGGTGTATTAATTTTCGCGTGTTGTAGTCATATCGAACAAGTGAGCTGCCTGCTCGCCCAGGAAACCAGTAAAAAGTTTAACCTGGCCGTTCTCTTCCACAAAATCACGTTGTGCTAATTCGTAATAAGCGTAAGTCCAGTTTATTTTTTCAATTCCATCATCCACCCTCACTTCAACTTCTTCTTTAACTGCTTGTGTGGCCGACTGGCGTAGTTTACTCCCTTTTTCGCCTTCAATATTTTCTTTCATCGGTACTCCCGCCGCTTCCAAACCTTTGCAAGTAGTTTTTAGATCCGGCCATTCCTCAACTTCCTGAAAATTAATAAAAGCTGTAAAATGATTTATCGAATTCCCATGAAGCAAGACCCAGGCTGCATATTGCGATACATCGTTCAATTTTAAAACATCTTCCTTAAAAGGTACTTTCCACGGCCTTTTGAAATACTGAACCAACTCGGTAACCAAAAGCCCTGCAGCTTCCTCCGTCAGGCTTTCTTCTTCTTTTAATAACATAAGTAACTCGATTGCTGAATCGGATAATAAATACTGTGTATCATTTACAGTTTTGTTAATCACATCCTGGGCCCAATTTGGCAATTGATTTACCTCGAGTTGGCTAACAAAAATTTTGGGGAATGATTCATCGGGGTGTTCAAAATGAGTGGCATTTAATCTCTTTTTCGGGAATTTATATTTAGCCACTGGGGAATATTCCAGGCAGTTTAATATATGTTTAATCGCCCTTATCCCTTCGGGTTGTTCTCCCGTATGTGTGTTTAAAGTACGCAGCGCAATGTGGTCGTTAACAATTCTTCCACCTTTTTGGGTCACAAGTTCAACATATTTATTTGCGTATGAAACTCTTTTTAAATACCGGTTCCACAACCGGTCAAGGAGTTCCTTAGTAATTTCTTTTGCCGTTATTTTCATGATGTTCCTTTTTCAACTTAAACATGAAAATAACTGATTAGGTTACTATTTGCCTGATGTTTAACAATATTGTTTAATTCAATAAAAAAACTAAGAGGAAGAAGCTACTTTTGAAGTATTTTGCATAAAATGCAGAACATCATTTTTATTAAAAAAAGCGGTTCCACCTCTTTTAACGGCATTTAACGCTCCGGCAGCATTTCCGAAATTCAAAGCTTCTTGTATTGATTTACCTTTTAAGAAGTAATTCAGAAAACCGGCAGAAAAAGCCATTCCCGAACCAATATTATCTTTCTTCCTGACCTGGTAACCTGAATCCCAAAAAGGGCCTTTGTTTTTTTCGAAGGCAAAAACCCCATTTTGTCCCCGGGTTACCAACACTAAATTAAGGTTGAATTTTTGACAAAATTGCAGGCCGAAATTCTCCAAATTATTTCCATTTAAATCCAATTCTTTCGAAATAAATGGAATTTCTTTCTCTTTTAACCGAACGATATTTGAATTTAAAAGAAGCCTTTCCACAATTTCTGTGTTAAAAAAATGCTCAACCAGTTTTAAATCAAAAAAATTAATTGAATTGGGCGATTCTTTTATCAATTCACGAATTGTATTTTTTGAAATTCCATAACGCTGTGCAAGTAAACCAAAAAACAAACAATCAGCATTTCTTACTAATTTAAGTGCTTCGGCCGAAAATTCAATGTGGTCGAAAGCTACATCGACTTTGACATTAAAAAGGGGTTCATCATTTTCGTCGAAAGTTACTTCTACAGTACCTGTTGAAAATTCACAATCGATTTGTACATTTTCGTCAGAAATACCCAATTCTTTTAATCTTTGCAAAGCCGCCTGCCCCAATTCATCATCACCAATCCGTGAGAGCAAAAATCCTTCATCACCAAACGAATTGCACCGGAAAACCATATTTGAAGGGGTTCCACCCAACACTTTCCCGTTAGGTAAAATATCCCAGACAACTTCTCCAAATGCTACTATTTTATTTCCCATAAAATAAAATTTTTCAGGGGTAAAAATAATAGAAAATATATCAAATTTTCAACTCAATGGAAATAAAAAATGCACCTTAAATTTATCGGAAATTTACTTTATACCCTACAATTCAAATAGTTAGAAGTGTTTTTCTATAAATTCATTTAAAATGTCATCTAATTTTGGAGAACCAATCTCTTCCAAATCATAAAAAACCCTCGTGTTTGGTTTATCAATTTTTACGATTCGGTTTAAATCAATGGGAGTACCGATAATCACAGCGTCGGAATCGGTGTTTTGTATGGTTTGTTCCAGATCTTTTACCTGTTCTTTGCTATAACCCATTGCAGGAAGTAATTTGCCAACGTTGGGGTATTTCTCAAAAGTCTGGCTTAACTTGCCAACGGTAAAGGGCCTGGGATCAACAATTTCGGCGGCACCATATTTTTGCGCTGCAACCACCGCAGCCCCTATTTTCATCTCGCCGTGTGTAAGAGTTGGGCCATCTTCAACACATAAAACACGTTTCCCTTTTATTACTTCCACATTTTCGACACTAATTGGGCTTGCACTATCTATTATTGTTGCATTTGGATTTATCAAGGCAATATTATTTCTTAATTGCTGAACATTTTCTGGCGAAGAAGTATCAATTTTGTTGATGATTACAACATCCGACATTCGTAAAACCACCTCGCTGGGATAATATGTTAATTCAGATCCAACTCTGTGAGGATCTGCAACAGCAATTGCCAAATCGGGTTTATAAAATGAAAAATCGTTATTTCCGCCATCCCATAAAATTACATCGCAACCTTCAGGGTCATTTTCGGCAGCTCGTAAAATAGCCTCGTAATCTACACCAGCATAAATAACATTTCCACGGGCAATGTGAGGTTCGTATTCTTCCATTTCTTCAATAGTACAATTGTGTTTTTTAAGGTCTTCAATTTTAGCAAAACGCTGTACTTTTTGTTTAACCAGATTTCCATAGGGCATTGGGTGACGAACTGCAATTACTTTAAACCCTTTTCCCATTAACGCCTGAACAATTTTCCGGCTTGTTTGGCTTTTCCCTGCACCAGTCCGGGTTGCACAAACCGAAATTACCGGTTTTGTTGAAGTTAGCATGGTTTGTTTTGGACCGAGCAACATAAATTCGGCACCTGCAGAATTTACAATTGCACCCATTTGCATTACTAACTGGTTTGGAATATCGCTATAAGAAAATACACAAGTATCAACTCGTAGTTCTTTTATCAGCCTGGATAATTCTTCTTGCAAGAAAATCGGGATCCCTTCCGGGTAAAGCTTACCAGCCAGTTCGGGTGGATATTTTCGACCATCGATATCAGGAATTTGTGATGCTGTAAAAGCTACAACTTTATAATTGGGGTTATTTTTGAAATAGGTGTTAAAGTTGTGAAAATCGCGTCCGGCAGCACCAATAATAATTACATTTTTTTGTAGCATATCGTTATCATTTTAAAAATCAAAAATTAACGTTTAAAAATTTGAAAAAACAGGATAAAACTCATTCGGTGCCACATGTTGCCTTGTTAAAAAACATTTTTGCATTTTTGTCGTTCATTTGTAAAATCTTTTAATGAATTATTTAGCACATTTATATTTATCGGGCAATGACAAAGAAACAATAGTAGGAAATTTTATTGGCGACTATGTAAAAGGGAAAAGCTATACAAAATATCCTCTTAAGATTCAAAAAGGAATTTTAATGCACCGCCAGATTGATTCGTTTACCGATAACCACCCAAAATTCAGGGAAGCAAAAAAATTGCTGAATGATGAATATGGCCTGTACTCAGGAATTATTATTGACTTTTTTTATGACCATTTTTTAGCACGGAACTGGGACATATATTCTAAGCGTACACTACGTGATTTTGCAAAAAAAACACATGCAGTTTTACTTTCACATTTCTTTCATTTGCCGGTCAAGGTCCAAAGATTTTTACCATTTCTTATTCAAAACCGCAGGTTGGAATCTTATGCAAATATTGATGGTATTCAGCAGTCGTTAGAGATAATGAGCCGTTACACTTCATTACCCGAAAAATCGCAAATAGCCATTGAAATATTGAAATTGAATTTTGAATTTTTGCACGAAAATTTCTCTGTTTTCATGCTTGAATTAATTGAATTTGTGGAGGGGGGATTTGAAATCGAGATTAATAGACCAAATGTAATAACCGGTTCACAATATTAAGCGTGCATTTCGAAATACGCATCTTCAAAGAAAAATTTTGAATCGCCAAAAGCAGGTTCCAAATCGTCGAACCAAACCGCTTCGGGATCGAATTTTGCAAAAAACGGTTTCCCAACCCAGCTTGAATCTCTTCCCTGTAAAAAATTCAATACAAAAACTTTTTCACCTTTTATTTCTGAAACACCAACTACTTGCACTTTCCCCGGATCGCACGACATACTTGGCCCCCTAACGGTTCTGCAAATACCGCTGATTTGGTTGTATGCATTTCGGAATATTTGCCACGAACGGTATAAAGTAACAGCAAAATAATCCTGGGCACCGGTATCGCGGGCAATAAACATGTAATATGGAATTATTCCCATTTTAACCTGTTCTTTCCAGTTTTTTGCCCAAATATCAGCATTATCATTAATCTTTCGGAGCAAAGGAGATTGTGAACGAACCTGTACACCAACAGAGATCAACCGTTTTACTGCCCTTTTTACCACTTTTGTTTTTAATTCACGCGGATGATTAATATGCACCATCAAAGCAATATTTATCCCTTTTCTTTTTACCTTTTCAAATAATTCGAGCAATTCGTCGGCATCGTCGTCGGTAGTATAACGGTATGGCCAAAAAGTTAATGATTTTGTACCAATCCGAATATTTTTCAAATGGGGAATATCAGCATCAAGAAGTGCATTAATATACTCTTTGAAAAAACGGGTTTTCATCACTGCCGGGTCTCCGCCAGTAAAAAGCACATCGGTTATTTTAGGGTTTGCTTTTAAATAACTTACCATAGAATCTGCCTCTTTCATAGCAAATTTAAATTCGCTGAGTGCAAATTGAGGCCACCTGAAACAAAAAGTACAATAAGCATGGCATGTTTGTCCCTGAGTCGGAAAAAACAGCATTATCTCTTTATATTTATGCTGAATCCCATTTAACTTTTTACCCTCAAAAACCGGCACATTGCTTTCTTGTCCCGCTGGGTTTGGGTTTAATTTTAATCTAATTTTATTGACTTCCTGCTGGACAATTTGCTTTGAAGCTTTATTTTTTAAAAGCGCCGCTATTTTATTAAAACTGTCATTATCGATCATTTCCTTTTGAGGAAAATTCAGAATAAAAAGTGGATCCTCTTCAAAATTATCCCAGTCAATTAATTCATCAATAACATAATTATTAGTCTTAAAGGGAAGTACGGTACCTACTACTTCAATATTAAATTTTTGTTCTTCGGTAAGATTTTCTATTTGAGGTATTTTCCTAAAATTATATAAAGAATATGGTTTATATTTCATTATCAAAAAAAATTATATGAACTGTTTTCCAGCATTTTAATATATGCCTTTGTTACAAACATTAAATAATACCGATTTGACAACAAAATGTCGCAAATTTTCACTTTGTTCCGTCTGCTTCATTATTGTATTATCGGCGTTGACTATTGTAACTTCAAAATTTGCTATGCGGCATTTTGAAGAACAATTGGTATAACTATTAGAAATTCCTTGATTTTTCTAATGCCACACAAATGTATAAAAAAGAGGGTAATTTAGAAAGTGCTAAAACATGATGTATGTCAGCAATTATAATCAGTTTGCCAGATTCTCCAACCTACTGGCATCGAGCTGGATAAAAACGAACAAGAGAATTGTAAACGACCAAAGTGACGAACCTCCGTAACTAAAAAAGGGTAATGGGATCCCAATTACGGGCATAAGGCCAATGGTCATGCCAATATTAACCATAAAATGAAAAAAAAGGATTACAGCAACTGTATAACCATAAATCCTTGAAAATCCTGACCGTTGTCTTTCGGAGAGAAAAACCAGCCTGATTAATAAAAAGAGGAATAAAACAACCACGGTAAAAGTCCCCGCAAAACCCCATTCCTCGCCCACTGTGCAAAAAATAAAATCTGTACTTTGCTCTGGCACAAAATTAAATTTAGTTTGAGTTCCTTGTAAATATCCTTTGCCCCACAATCCACCGGAACCTATGGCAATTTTACTTTGATTTACATTATATCCCGCACCCAGCAGATCGGACTGAATACCCAAAAGTTCATTTATCCTCGCCTGATGATGCGGTGCTAGCATGTTATTAAAAGCATAATCAACAGAAATGCTAAATAAAACTGAACCTAAAAAAACCAACGCAACAATAATGTAGTTTTTAAATTTTTTCCGAATACTGTAACCCAAAACTACGGCACCTCCAATAATAGAACTTACAACTAATACTTCAGCTATTTTATAATTTGTTTTTAATATTAAGTTTAATACATAAAATAATGCAATGCTTACTATAAATATACTTAAAATGATAACGAATTGTTTTATTCTCGGATTAAGGATTAGGAATGCAAATATTGCGGCTAATAACAATACAACCATCATAATAAAGTTAGAGAACAACAGTGCAAAAACAAATAGCAATGTTACCAACAAAGCAAAAAACAAAACCACCCCGGAAAGTCCTTCACGGTATAGAACCAGGATAAAAGAAAAATAGACTAATGCTGAACCTGTGTCGTTTTGTAGTAAAATTAAAATAGTTGGTAAAAACACGATTACAACAATTGTAATCAACGATTTGAAACGCTGTATTTTAAACCCGAAAGAACTCATGTACCTGGCCAAAGCCAAACCGGTAGCAAACTTAGCAAACTCAGAAGGTTGAATACCAAAATCGCCCAAAATAAACCACGATTTAGCGCCATTAATTTCTGTCCCAACAAACAAAACCAGTATCAATAAAAATACAAGAATCCCAAATATGATGTATGAAAAGAAAACATAAAAATTAGTTTCGATTAAAAGGATTACAAAACCAATTATTAATGCAGCCGAAATCCAAATTATTTGTTTGCCATAACGTTGCGACAAATCAAAAATGCTTTGATGCTCTTCGCTATAAACCGAGGCATAAATATTTATCCAACCCAAAAACACCAACATTAGGTAGAGAGAAACCGTAAGCCAATCGATATTTACCCACACATTATTTCGTCTTGGCATTTTATTCAGGTTGAAACGAATTTAATAAATTTGCTTTAATCATAACATTTTCGAGCCACTTCCTGTTAGGTGAAATGGTATCGGTTAAATATTTTTCTACAATTAAACTTGCGATGGGAGCGGCATAACGTGATCCCCAAACCCCATTTTCAACATAAACCGAGAGTGCTATCCTTGGATTTTCTTTTGGGGCAAAAGCCATAAATATGGAATGTGCTGAACCTTGTGGATTTTGAGCAGTACCGGTTTTCCCGCACATAGCAATATCCGGAATACGAGACATTTCAGCAGAACCGCCTGGATCTAAAGCCATCTCCATTCCCCTGATTACTGGCTCGTAATACTCGGCAGATATTTTTCCATAGTTTTTAGTTTTAAAACTTTGATCAATTTGTTCATTTTCAATCTCTTTAACAATATGCGGAATATAATAATACCCACGATTGGCAATTATTGCACAATAATTTGCCATTTGCAATGGAGTTACACCCAATTCGCCTTGCCCAATGGCCAACGAGCGTACAGTTAAGGCATTCCAATGCCCCCCACCATAAATACGGTTATAATATGATTCAAGAGGTAAACTCCCCTTATTTTCATTTGTAAAATCGGATCCTAATTTTTGCCCAACACCAAAACTCAGTGCATACTCGCGCCAAACATTATAACCATCTGCAATAGATTCATATTTACGTAAAATAGATCGAAATGTATTCCACAAAAAAGGGTTGCACGATTCCCTGATTGCACCAATAACTTCTACAGGCGAACCATGATAATGAGTGCACCGTATCGGGACAGATTCGGGGCCGGCACACGAAAAATGGGTATTTATTGAAATAACCTGTTCTTGCAGCCCAATTAATATATTTAAAACTTTGTAGGTTGACCCCGGTGGATATTCCGCCAAAAGCGATCGGTTAAAAAGCGGTTTTAATGTGTCGGACAATAGCTTTGAATAATTGCTTCCCCTTACCCGCCTAACCATTAACCCCGGATCGTAAGACGGGGCGCTGACCATTGCCAGGATTTCTCCAGTTGAAGGTTCTATTGCAACAACACTTCCTTTTTTATTTTGAAACAATTTTTCGGCATATTGTTGTAATTCAATGTCGATTGTCGAAGTTACATTTTTACCTGTTTTAGCCGGAATATCGTCCAAGCCATTTTTGTAACTTCCTTGGATCCGGTTATGTACGTCAACAAAATATTTTTTTACCCCTTTATTTCCCCGAAGTTGTGTTTCGTAAGCTTTATCAATTCCGCTAATCCCAATATAATCTCCAATTTTATAATATTCGTCGTTTTTAATTTCATTTACGCCAACCTCTCCAACATAGCCCAAAACATGTGCGGCAGCTTTATTTGAGTATTCGCGGAGTGTTCTGGATTGCGTGTGAAACCCCTTAAATTTATACAACTGCTCCTGAAGGGTTGCATAACTTTCGGGGGAGATTTGTTTTACCAATATTGATGGTTTATATCTCGAGTATTCCTTTGCCGACTTAATTCCTGTTTCTAATTCTTCTTTTGAAATTTCAAGCAATCGGCAAAGATAGGTTGTATCAAAGTCAAGCACTTCCCGCGGGATAATCATTAAATCGTATGCAGCTTTATTAAAAACGAGTAATTTGTTGTTACGGTCGTAAACCAGGCCGCGCGCCGGATATTGCACAACTTCGCGCAAAACATTATTTGTGGCAAACTGTTTAAAACTAGGATCGAGCAATTGTAGCCCGAATAATTTAATTATAAACACAAGGCCAATTGTTGCAAAAATTCCAATAATTACATATTTCCGTTTTGAATAAGTATTCACATTAAAAAAATTACTCCCTAAATATTATAAATTGACTCAAAACAATGACAAAAACCGAAAACAATGTACTCAATAATATTCTGAAAAGCGTGCCTAAAAAATTGGAAAAGGTAAAAATTTCAAGATAAAAAAGCACGATATGATGAAAAACAACCATCAAAAAAGCATAATACAAAAACCATCTTAATTTGTTTTGTTTTAATCCGGGGTAATCACTTCTATCTTCTTCTCGATCGGAAATTATACGGATAATCAATGGTCGGATAAATGCAATAAAAACAGTTGCTGCCGAATGAATCCCCAAAGTGTTCGAAAAAATATCGATGGTAATCCCTAGTAAAAATGCCAACATTAAAACTGCAAATCTGGGTGTATTTAAAGGTAAGAGCAATATAAATAAAATATACATATAAGGATTGACAAAACCACTAAACTGAACCTGGTTTAATAGAAGGACCTGAATTAAAACCAGGCTTATAAACATTACCGCATATTTAATTATTATTCGGATCATCCTGTATCAAATGTTCAAGTTTTTTTATTTCCGCTTTGTTCAAATTATCTATCACATCTACAAAAGTCAGCGCTTTAAAATTTGTTGACAATTTTACTTTAATATCGTAATAGTTTCCCCCTTCCGGTTGTAAAAACGATTGAATTGTTCCGATCATTATTCCCTCAGGAAATATTGATGAATAACCACTTGTTAAAACCGTATCACCAAAAGCAAGTTCAACATGAAACGGGATTTCCAATAAATTGGCAAACCTGTATTCATTGGCCCCCCATGCAAGAGATCCCAAAAAATCATTTTTCTTTAATTTTGTTGAAATGCTCCAACGTTGGTTTAATACCGACAAACCAATTGAATAAGAATCAGAAACCCGGGTGATTACCCCAACAATTCCTTCCCTTGAAATTATTCCTTGATCAGGCTTGATACCATGCTTTTTTCCTTTATTTAATGTTATGTAATTCGAGGTTCTATTTACTGAATTATTTATTACCCTGGCAGAAATAAACCGAAATGACGAATCTGTTTCTACGCCTTCCGAAAAAATAGGATCGGGTATAATTTCAATACGAGGAACAGTTTGAAGGATCGTTTTCAGGGTTGCATTTTCGTGTGCCAATTCCCTATTTATTTTTACCAAGGCAAAATAATTGACAACCGAATTAAAAGAATTATAGATTGAGGCAGTTACTTGGTTTGCCGAGTTCAGGTATTTCACTTTCTGGTAATTATTAAAATTAAAAATCAGCACCAACGATATAGCTTCTAAAAAAATAAAAAGAAGAAAAGGGTAATTTTTAATTAAAAACCTGAACAGACTCCTCATATCTAAATGGAAAAAACCTGATAATTACCTTATCAGGAAAGAGAAATTATCTACATTTTTTAAAGCTGTCCCTGCCCCCCGGACCACAGATTTCAGCGGATCTTCAGCAATTTGAAACTGTATTCCAATTTTGTCACTTAACCTTTTGTCTAATCCTTTAAGCAGTGCACCACCACCAGCAAGCCAAATACCTTTTGTTACAATGTCGGCATACAATTCCGGTGGGGTTTGTTCCAAAGCACTAAGGACTGCTGTTTCGATTTTTGATAACGATTTTTCAAGGCAATGAGCAATTTCCTGATACGAAACCGGTACTTCAATTGGCAAAGCTGTCATTTGGTTAGGTCCCTGCACGATAAAATCCTGTGGTGGATCCTTCAGTTGCGACAATGCCGAACCTACATGGATTTTAATTTCTTCGGCTGTTCTTTCACCAATTTTAATATTGTGCTGATGGCGCATATATTCCATAATATCAGCCGTTAAATCATCGCCTGCAATCCTAATTGATTTATTTGTAACAATTCCGCCTAAGGAAATAACGGCAATTTCAGTGGTACCACCTCCAATGTCAACGACCATGTTACCTTCGGGGGCTTCAACATTGAGACCGATACCAATTGCAGCAGCCAAAGGCTCGTAAAGCATATAAACCTCGCGCCCACCAGCGTGTTCCGACGAATCGCGAACTGCGCGAATTTCGACTTCGGTACTTCCCGAAGGAATACAGATTACCATTTTCAGCGCGGGAGAAAACATTCTGGGCTTTGGATTAATCATTTTAATCATTCCCCTGATCATTTGTTCCGCAGCACTAAAATCTGCAATCACACCATCTCTTAACGGCCTGATTGTTTTTAAGTTTGCATGCGTTTTCCCCTGCATTTGCCTGGCTTTTTCGCCAATGGCCACCATTTTTTCTGATTTCAAATCAAAGGCTACAATCGACGGTTCATCAACAACAATTTTATTGTTATGAATAATTATTGTGTTCGCTGTTCCCAGGTCAATTGCAATCTCTTGTGTTAAAAATGAAAATAACCCCATCTTAATTAAACTGTTTATCTAAACTAAAAAAGTTTCTGTTTTACATTAATGTTTAAAATGTCTCCTTCTGGTAAAAGCCATTGCAATCCCAAACTCGTTGCAAGCTTCAATAACTTCTTTGTCGCGGATGCTTCCACCCGGTTCAATAATATATTTTACACCATATTCGTTAGCTGCTTCAATACTATCTCGGAATGGAAAAAATGCGTCTGAAACAAGAATCGATTTTTCAATGTCCAATCCTTCCTTCATTTGAAATCTAGGCATGGTAAGATGCCGTAAACTATCTAAACGGTTAGGTTGCCCCATTCCTGCACCAGTTAACCAAAATGAGCCATTTTCTTTTTCGGTTACAATGGCAATCGCGTTGCTTTTTAAGTGTTTGCATGCGGTAACACCAAATTTTGCAAGACTTATTTTATTAGTATCAAATTCTTTCTCGGTAACATTTTCGAATTCGTTATCCAAACCTTCATCTTCGTCTTGCACCAACATTCCCCCGCTTATTGAACGGTACAATTTTTCGCCGGTAGTTTCATTTTTAACCGGGGTTACTAATAACCGTAAGTTTTTCTTTTTACTAAAAACCTCAAGCGCTTCTTCTGAAAATTCAGGGGCAATCACAATTTCAACAAACTTATTCGCAAACCATTCGGCCACATCTTTGGTAACCCGGCTGGTAAAACAAATAATGCTTCCAAAAGCACTTATCGGATCGCCGGCCCAGGCCAATTCGAGCGATTCCACAATATTGCTTGTTACCGCCAAACCGCACGGATTAAGGTGTTTAACCACCGATACCGCTACTTTGTTTTCAATATTTTTTACCGAATGAAAAGCATCGCTGGCTGATTTCCAGGCTGCATCGGCATCGAGCATATTATTGTACGAAAGTGCTTTGCCTTGTAAAACTTTAGCATTTGCCAATGTAACTTCTTCAGGCGAGTTATTAAATTTAAAGAATGTCGCCTTCTGATGTGGGTTTTCGCCGTATCGAAGAATTTGCCCATTATTTAAACTTATCCTTTCAGCCGCCTCGTCCACCCCACAGTTAAAATAACTAAAAATTGCAGCATCGTAATGCGACGATACAGCAAACGATCTTCCTGCAAACCATTTCCTGTCTGCCAACGAGGATTCACCATTTTTTTCATTCAACAATTCAAGCAGCGTTTTATATTCTTTTTGAGAAGGAACAATTACAACGTCTTTAAAATTTTTGGCAGCCGCCCGAATTAGGGAAATCCCGCCAATATCAATTTTTTCAATTATTTCCTGCTCAACTGCGCCGGAATTAACAGTATCTTCAAACGGATAAAGATCAACTATTACAAGGTCAATTTCAGGAATTTCATACTCTGTTAATTGGCTAACATCTCCCTGATTTTCACGGCGTGACAAAATACCACCAAAAACTTTTGGGTGCAAAGTTTTAACCCGGCCACCTAAAATTGAAGGGTATCCGGTCAAACTCTCAACAGAAGTAACTTCAACACCCAACGATTCAATAAAATTTTTGGTTCCCCCGGTACTTAATATTTTAACATTCAATTCATTCAGGCGGCGAATAATCAAATCCAGGTTTTCTTTATGAAAGACTGAAACAAGAGCAGTCTTAATTTTTTTATTATCAGCCATTTATTCCGTTTTTCAAATTCGCTGGCAAAGATAGAAAAATCAGGTCAGATCCTGTTAAAAAACACAAGGTTTCAAAAAATTAATACCCGGAATTATTAAGTTTTATGACGGATTCAGAATAAGGCTTGTAATCATAAAGAAAAATCAACACTAATAAGGCAGCTTTCAGTTTCAGGTTTAAAGTTTAAAATTTTAAGTGAAACTAAATGCAGAGACTGGAACAAATTATATCTTTGACAAAATTTAAAATGCCAAAATGCTTTTGATCAGACTTATTTTTGAAAGTTTTGCTTTTGCTTTTAATTCGCTGAAAGCAAATAAATTACGCACTTTTCTCTCGCTATTGGGAATAACGATTGGTATTTTTGCCATAATATCAGTGTTTACTGTTATCGATTCTCTTGAAAGAAACATTCGTGAATCTCTTGATGGAATGGGAAGCAATATGGTTTATTTACAAAAATGGCCATGGATGCCCCCGGAGGGAGAGACTGAATATCCCTGGTGGAGATACCTAAACCGCCCGGTACCAGATTTGGAAGAAACCGAAGATTTACTGAGGAGAGGTAATTTAATCGACAATGCAGCGTTCCTTTTTGGTTTTAGCCGTACTGCACAATCGGGAAGCGATAAAATTGAAAATGCAACTATTATGGCGACTTCGCATGGGATGATTGATGTTTGGGATCTTAAAGTGGAAAGGGGAAGGTATTTTACGGAGTCTGAAATGCGTTCGGGGTCGCCGGTTACGGTTGTTGGGACAGAAATTGCAGAAAACCTTTTCCCAAACATGAACCCTTTGGGGAAATCAATGAAAATACAAGGTCACAAATTCAGGATCATTGGTGTTTATGAGAAAAAAGGGCAGGATGCTTTTGGGACTTCAATGGACAAGAACATCCATATTTCGGCCGTAAAATCATTGTATATGATTAATATCAGAAACCTTGACCGGGGCCAGACCATTTGTGTAAAAGCTAAACAAAATATTGATAACGATAAATTTATTGCTGAACTTGAGGGAATAATGCGTTCGATTCGAAAATTAAAACCCATGGAAGAAAACGATTTCGCAATGAATGAAGTAAGCATTATTTCCAAGCAGTTCGATTTGTTTTTTGAAGTTTTCAATATGGCTGGCTGGATTATCGGTGGGTTTTCAATTCTCGTTGGAGGTTTTGGAATTGCAAACATTATGTTTGTTTCTGTAAAAGAGCGGACAAAAATTATTGGGATTCAGAAATCGATTGGTGCCAAAAAATATTTTATTTTGTTACAGTTTATTTTTGAAGCAATTGTGCTTTCTGTAATTGGCGGGGTTGTCGGCTTGTTACTCATTTTTATCGGAACCCAAATTGTTTCTTACGTTTCTGAATTTACAATTATATTAACGATTGGAAATATAATCACTGGGTTATTGATTTCGAGTGTAATTGGTTTTATAGCAGGATTTATGCCAGCTCGCTCGGCCGCAAAACTAGATCCGGTGGTAGCAATGAATTCAGTTTAACAATTTTCTAGTTTGATAAAAATTAATTGGAAGATCGAAAACCGGAGACGGAAGTTGGATAGTGCTACAAAGCTTATTATTATACTACGTTATAGTCAGTTTCCGGATAGTAGTTTCGTAAATTAAAATATTGCACATGTTTTTTGGAAATCGGTTAAAAGCTAAATTTTCATAATATACCGAAAAACATTTTCCCTATCATCAAATAAATCATAAGTCCCATTACGTCGTTCATTGTAGTAATAAAAGGTCCGGTGGCCAGTGCTGGATCTATTTTAAAACGATCTAAAACAAGTGGGATTAAAGTACCGAAAAACGAAGCAAAAAGGATTACAATAAATAATGAAATAGAAACTGAAAATGTTAAATCAAGGTTTCCCTGGCTCAAAAAATTATAAACAAAAATAAGTACGGCGAAAATTGCTGCTGTGGAGAGCGCGATTAGTAACTCTTTTAACAGCCGTTTACCAGTTGTTTCTACATTTTTTACCCCACTGGCAATACTTTGTACTACAATTGACGAAGATTGAACCCCGACATTCCCGCCCATTGCGGCAATTAAGGGAATAAAAAATGCAAGTTCAGTTACATTTTTTAAAGCATCTTCTTGCGACCCTAAAACCAGAGCACCCAATATACCACCCAACAAACCAATGAGTAACCAGGGAAAACGTGCCCGCAATAGCTCCCCGATTTTATCACCGGGCTCAACATCTCCGGTAATACCCGAAACCATTTGATAATCTTTTTCAGCTTCTTCGCGCACAAAATCAATTACATCGTCGAAAGTAATCCGCCCTTTTAACCGGCCAATATCATCGACAACCGGAATTGCAACAAGGTCGTATTTATCCATAATTTCAGCAACTTCCTCTTGTCGTGTATCGGTGTTAACTAATTTTACGTCGGCATTGTAAACATTCGAAATTTTAGTATTTGTATTGTTGAGGATAAGTTTTTTTAACGATAATACACCTTTTAATTTTTCTGTGTCATCAACCACATAAATATAATATATCTCATCTACCTCTTCGGCTTGTTTACTTATTTCTTTGAGGCAGGTTGCAATTGTCCAGTTTTCATTTACCGAAACCAGTTCTTTAGCCATAATTCCCCCGGCAGAGTCTTCTTCATATTCCAAAAGATCTACGATATCGCCGGCCTGTTCAACATCTTCTATTTCATTTAAAACCTCTTTTTGTAACTCTTCGTCCAAATCTGCAACCACATCGGCAGCATCATCAGAATCCATGTATTCAATAAATTTACTGGCGATAAATTCCGGGGGCAAAACTTTTAAAAACCTTCTCCGATCATTGTCCGGAATTTCAACTAAAACATCCGAAGCCTTTTCACCATCCAATAAAAGATAAATAAATTTTGCTTCCTCGATCGTCAAATCTTCAATCACTTCAGCAATATCTGCCGGATGAAGAGTTTCAATTTTCGTATTAACCCCTTCAACATTATTGCTTGCAACCAGTTCTTTTAATTGGTCGATATATTCTTTTGATATTTCAAATTGCATGATCCTGGTTTTTTTTGAGGTCTTCGATACTTTTTGTTAACTCAATAAAATCATCTACCGAAACTTGTTCCGGCCTTTTTTCAGCATATTTTTCGGGAAGGTTTTCGCATAATCCCTTTAACGAATTACGCAACATTTTACGCCGCTGGTTAAAAGCCGCTTTTACTACTTTTACAAAAAATGCTTCGTTGCACGGTAATTCGGTCACATTATTTCTTTTCAACCTGATAACTGCCGATTTTACTTTTGGAGGTGGATCAAAAACCTGTTCCGATACAGTGAATAAATATTCAATATTGTAAAATACCTGGAGCATTACACTCAGGATTCCATATTTTTTACTTCCGTGAGCAGAGCTAATCCTTTCAGCAACTTCTTTCTGAAGCATCCCAACAACTTCTGGTACATTATCGCGATATTGTAATACCTTAAAAAGTATTTGGGATGAAATATTATACGGGAAATTGCCAATAATATTTACGTTGCCAGAAAAATGTTGGGCAATATCAAATTTCAAAAAATTTTCGAAATAGATTTTATCTTTTAATTCAGGGAAATTTTGTTCAAGGAACTGAACGGATTCCCGGTCGATCTCAATAACATGGATTTTTAACTCCGATCGTTCAAGCAAAAAACGGGTCAGGACTCCCATTCCAGGCCCAACCTCCAGTACATCTGAAACATCGGCCCCCAGGCAATCAACAATTTTATGGGCAATATTCTGGTCTGTTAAAAAATGCTGACCAAGATTCTTTTTGGGCTTTACAAAGTTCATTTATCCCCTCCTCGTTCATTTCTGCTTTTACTTACCTTTTTATCGAAATTTATGAAACAAATTTATATTTTTGTCTGCTACGAATGGCTGTAAACCGTTTGAAATTTTGATTCCCGAAATTAACAAAATTTTGGGATATTAAATCCAAAACCAAATTACAGCCTCAAAATTCTTTAGTTTGAAAAAGATAGCCATAAAAGTCGTAAAATTCATTTCATTCTTTGCTTTGGGAGCTTTTATTTTCTGGCTCATTTACAAAGATCAAGACATTGATAGGATAAAATCGGTTTTAAAAAACGATGTCAATTATTTTTGGATTGCAATTTCGTTAATAATTGGCCTCTTAAGCCATGTTAGCCGTACGATGCGTTGGGGCCTGATGATAGAACCCATTGGGCATAAACCAAGAATTACAAATACATTTTTGGCAGTAATGGTTGGTTATTTAATGAATATGGTTTTCCCGCGAATGGGGGAAATTTCGAGATGTGGCGTACTTTCTAGGTACGAAAAAATATCGTTTACAAAATTGGTGGGAACAGTAGTCGCCGAACGTGTTGTTGACATGATTTCGCTTCTTATTTTACTTGCGATCGTGTTTTTTTCACAGTTCGGAAAAATGCTCAATTTCATTAATCAAAATCCTGAAATTCAGGGAAAACTTAATTCTGCAATAACTTCACCGTACCTTATCGTTGGTGTAATTATCGTGGTGGTTTTATTTATTATTTTTCGCAGGGCATTTAAACACACTATTATTTTCAAAAAGATTATTGAAATCCTGAAAAATTTTAAAGAAGGATTTATTTCCATTCGATCGATTAAAAGAAAAGGGTGGTTTTATTTCCATTCCGTTTTTATTTGGTTTCTATATTATCTAATGCTTTATTCGGTATTTTTTGCCTTCGATTTTACCCGCGGGTTAAACCCAATTGCCGGGTTAACAACTTTTGTAATGGCGAGCTTCGGAATGGTTGCGCCAGTACAGGGAGGAATCGGGGCATGGCATTTTATGGCTATAGAAGCACTTTCGTTATATGGGGTGGCTAACGAAAATGGAATTATTTTCGCGTTTGTTTCCCACACTTCAACAACAGGCATGATTATTATAATTGGCATAATTTCTATGCTAATATTACCGTTTATTAATCGACGAAAAGATGTAAAAAAAGAAAAAGAGAGCCTTTAAGAACAATGTTCGACACTTATTTTCTTTCTGATAACGGGAAATTAACAATCAATGAATACCGAACTTTTTATTTCGCGCAGGTTATTTTTCGATAAAACGAGCAAAAAATTTTTATCGCAAAAAATAATACAGATTGCCCTGGTTGGGATAGCATTGGGTTTGGCGGTAATGATTATTTCGGTGGCCGTGGTCACAGGTTTTAAAAATGAAATAAGGAATAAAGTTATTGGTTTTGGATCGCATATTCAGGTAATTAATTTCGATTCGAACAATTCGTACGAAACCAAGCCAATTTTAAAAAACCAATACTTTTTAACTGACGCCAAAAATATTGAAGGGGTTGAAACAATTCAGGTTTTTGCTACCAAACCTGGAATGATTAAAACCGACGAATACATTCAGGGAATTGTTTTTAAAGGTGTGGATACCGACTACAATTGGGATTTTTTTAGCAATAATCTTATTGAAGGCAAATTGCCTTTGATTAACGATTCAACACGCATTAACGAAATCATACTTTCCGATCTGGTTTCGAACCTGCTTAAATTAAAACTGGGCGATTTGGCAGTGCTGTATTTTATAAACGAAAAAGAAAGCACCCCACGGATGTTGCAGTTAAAAGTTTGTGGGATTTACAGTACCAGCCTCGAAGAATTTGACAAGTTGTTTATTATTGGCGACATTAAACAAATACAAAGGCTAAACGATTGGTCGGCTGATGAAATAAGCGGGTTTGAATTTGTAATTTCCGACTTCGGCAAAATAGACGATTTAGAACAAGAAATAAGAAATACAGTAATTAATTACAGCGAAGAAAACTCATCTATTTTACGTACAAACAGCATAACCCGAGAATACCCGCAAATTTTCGACTGGTTAACTGTTCTCGACATGAATGTTTGGGTTATCCTGTTTTTAATGATACTTGTTGCCGGATTTAATATGATTTCGGGATTACTCGTACTGATTTTGGAAAGGAGTACAATGATTGGTGTACTAAAAGCTTTGGGTAGCCCAAATTGGAGCATCCGGAAAATTTTTCTTTACCTCTCGGTTTTTCTTACCACCCGCGGAATGATGTGGGGAAATATTATTGGAATTGCCGTTATTTTGTTGCAAAAAGCTTTTCATGTTATTAAACTTAATCCAGCAGTTTATTACGTCGATGTTGTGCCCGTTAATTTTTCCATTTTGCACCTGCTTCTGTTAAACGTGGGAAGTGTATTAATTACAACATTGATGTTGGTTGTTCCCAGCTATCTTGTCAGTAAGATTTCGCCCGACAAAAGCATCAGGTTTGATTAATGTCAATTCATTTTCTTATTTTGTTTCAATAAAATATCTAATTTTACCCCTTCAAAATTAAGGCTATGTTTTTTGTTGGTGCAACCGGGCAACTTTTAACCCTAATACTAACGGTCAGTTTACCGCTAGTTTTTCTTGTGTCAGGGCACCAAAAAATTGATGTTCAACAAAACAAGCTAAATTTTGAAATTCAGCAGAATTACTTAAAAATTTCTTCGTTTGAAAACGACACCTTCGATTATTTCTTAAATTATTTTACTGAATATCAATGCACTGTCTTTAACATTGAAGATTCCGACTTCAAAAAAATTCCACCTGAAAAAATTAAGGTAAAATGGAAATCGTTTTGCCTGAATGATTCCGGGAATAAAGCTCCTCCCATTTCAATCTGCTAATTGATTTTTGGTAATTGTACCAAAAAAACTTTGCTTTCCGATAATTGCAAGGCAATTCCACTTTTTAGGTTCAATAAATGAATCGAAAAAAGGAATAATTATAAGCAATCTGGAATTTTAACTTAAATTTAAAAATAATGTTACGAATATTATCCGCCCTCCTGATTGGAGTGGCACTATTTATAAATGTACAATCAGTTACAGCTCAAAATAACATCTCAGGAAAAATTCAAACTCAAAATAACGAACCTTTAACCGGCGCCAATATCGTGGTTAAAAACACAACACTCGGAACTGCATCCGATGCAACAGGAAACTACTCACTTTCAGGATTAAAAAATGGCGAATATGTAATTAGGGTAAGCTTTTTTGGTTTCGAAACCATTCAAAAACCGGTGCTTTTAAACGGGCAGGAAATTTCGCTCGATTTTGAAATGATTGAAACTTCAATAGATTTAAATGCAGTGGTTGTAACCGGTACCCGAACCGAAAAAAGCCTTAAAAACACTCCCGTTCTTACACAAACAATCAGTTTTCAGGAACTTGAAAACAAAGATGTAAACAACATAACACAAGCACTTGAATTTGTAGTTCCGGGCATTGAATTCAGTAGCCAGGCTCAGGGAAAATCAATTTCACTTCAGGGAATTGATCCACAATACATGCTCTTTTTAGTAGATGGAGAACGAATGGCCGGAGAAACTTATGGTAATGTTGATTACAGCCGGATTAACATTGCTGATATTGAACGAATTGAAGTTGTAAAAGGTGCAAGTTCTACATTGTACGGATCGAATGCTTTGGGCGGGGTTATTAATATTATTACAAAAACACCCACTCAGAAATTTGGACTATCCGCGTCATCGCGATTTTCAAATTATAACACTCAAAATTACAGGTTTAACGCAGGTTCTAAATTAGGAAAAGTAACAAGCCAGATTTCGGTAGTTTACGACAAAACCGATGGCTACGATTTGCTGGAAGGAGATTCCTACCGGACCCAAGAAAGAGAAGATGCGATTGTTGTAAACGAACATTTAAAGTATGCGCCCACAGAGAATTTTTTGCTCGAAGCAAATGCTTCTTTTATGAATAAAAACCGGGATAACACATCCGCAAATTTATTCGATCGAAGGAACAAAGATTTCACATACGGAGCAAAAGCTAGCTACTTTATAGGTACGGCAAGTAACCTTTCGCTAAGCTGGAATTCGGATAATTACGAATTACTTGACAAGGTAACACCCGATGAATTGGTTAGCACCTATAATAACTTATATAATAATGCACGCTTATTGGGGAATTTCAATCTTGCAGAATGGAATTATCTAACTGTGGGTGCTGAATATTTATCGGAAAATCTGACTGCTCCGCGAAATAACATCGACGACCAAACAAATACAGAATATGTTGTTTTTGCGCAGGAAGACATACAAATTACCCCCGACCTGAATTTAATCTCAGGGTTTCGTGCAAACCACAACTCGCTTTATAACTGGCATTTTACTCCCCAGGTTTCAGCCATGTACAAAATCTGGCATTTTGCGTTAAGAGGGAATTACAGCTTAGGATACAAAACCCCGACTTTAAAGGAAAAATACATGACATTCCAAATTCCCGCACCAGGACCGCCAATGTTTCTTGTTGGTGTTGAGAACCTTGAACCGGAAACTTCAAATTATGCCAATCTTTCACTGGAATATACCAGGAGGGGAGTTTCATTTTCAGTTTCTACTTACAGAAATACTATCAGCAATATGATTTCGGAGAACCTGGAAACCTACACAGTAAAACCCGGAGGTATTCTCGAATTTGCTTATCAAAATTATGAAGAAGTCCTTTTAAAAGGAATTGATATTTTGCTGAAAACAAAAATTGTAAAAAATCTGCTTTTTTCAGGAACAACTACCTTCTCGAAGAAAATCAATTTAATTACTGATGAGGAATTCGAAAATGTACGGAATTTCTCGGGGAAATATAATTTAGATTACAACCTTCACTCAACAAATTATGGCTTAAATTTAAATCTACAAAGTAATTTTTATGGCGCCAAATCAATTAATTTAATGGATGAAACAACACACCAGATTTCAAAAGTAGAACTCGAAAGTTTTTCGGTTTGGAAACTAACAAGTACACACACCTTCAAATCAAATTATTTTGTAAAATTTGGGGTTGATAATATTTTCGATTTTATCGACCAATCGGGAGGTTACAACAGTGGAAATCCAGGTAGGACAGTTTTTGTTGGAATAGGCTTAAAAATTTAAATTCGAAAGGAATACTCGTATCTTCGGGTATTCCTTATTTTTACAAAATGATTTTAAATGCTGAAAATATTAAAAAGGCATTAGATAAAAAATTGCCCGGCTCTTTCTCGCATCGAAAAATGCTCCCGCCAAACCGGAAGTTATTCGTTCCAAACGAAGAAAACAATATTAAACACAGCAGTGTACTTTTGCTGCTTTTTGCTGACAATCAAGAATTAACAGCATGTTTAATAAAACGTACAACTCACATGAAACACCATGCAGGGCAAATAGCACTTCCGGGCGGCAGAATAGAAAAAGGTGAAACACACCTTGAAACTGCACTTCGCGAAACCTGGGAAGAGATTGGAATTTCACCGGAACAGATTCAAATATTAGGCTCTTTATCGGAGCTTTATGTTGAAATAAGTAGATTTTTAATTCATCCGTTTGTTGGTTGGCTAGAAAGAAAACCACAATTTACAATCGATCGCAACGAGGTTGAAAAAACCATTCTTTTTCCCTTGTTAAAATTTAAAAATTCAATCGATAGAATTGAGCTGGAATCTTTTACAGGAAAACTGAATGTCCCGTGTATCAGTTTCAATGGCGAAATTATTTGGGGTGCCACAGCTATGATCGTTTCTGAATTTTACGATGTATTGGAACGTTCAAACATTATTCGAAAATAACATTAATCGTAAAATACCCATGAAGCACCCAGCCTGAAAGTCATTCGGTTCATTGGATAATGTGGGGTCGTAAAATACTCCCTGTTAATAAACTCCGTCCCAATATTTACCATCTTAAAAAACAGCCTTGTCCGTTTTAGCCGTAAACTTGCATACACATCAATGTATGGAAATTCACCGAGCATTTTTTCGTTTTGAAGATAGAAAAAACCCGTAGATGGATCGTAAGCATCGGCATAATAAGATGTATTATAACGAGCATCGATACCCAACTGTGTAAACATTACTTTTGAAATAACAAACTTATAATAGGCCGAAACAAACGCCGAAAAATCGGGTAAATGGACAAGTTCCTCGTTCGATGCTTTTTGCCATAAAAAGCGGGTCCTGAAATGCCATTTTCGGTAGTTAAAGTCTTTGTCTAAAAATGCAGAAATGACTAGTAATTCTTTATTGGTTTGGGTCGGTATCCCCAATGTATCATTATAAACAAAATTATTTATTAGTGCATAATTTGCCCCTATTTCAAGTTTTCGTTTAGACGATTTAAAACTCCCTTTTACTGTCATTATTTGTTCCATGGTCAAATCATTCTTCCACCTAATATGACTTGAATAAAATTCTTCCTGAAAATAATCGGGCATCCGGTTTTCTATTGCCCCATTTACAGAAAAAGATGACAATGAATCGCCAAAAAGTGGCAAAGGTTTTGAAATAACCCCAGACAATTCAGTTTGTCCAATATTTCTTCCGATCAAATAAATTTTGCCTTCTGCATTCCATTTCCAGAAATTCCCCGATTCCCTGAATATTCCTCCTCCAACATAAACATTCGAATACTTTTTTGTTAAACGGATTAATTCGCCGGGGATTGATCTTGCCGATGATGTTTTTACAAATTCCTGCCCAATAAATGCACGTTTCCCAAAACTCACTTTTCGGTCAGTATTCTCATATTGTTTTAATTGAATAATGTTCTTTATCATACTAAAACGAATGGAATCTTTAAAATAATCGTTGCCGAAATAATTATTAGCAAAAAATAAATTTGTTGTATCCTCTTCGTCAATAAACTGTTTCAGATGTTGTTGATATTCAAATGAGTATAAAATACCAACAATTGGTTTAAATACAGAGGAATCACTCTCCTCTGGATTACCATATTTTCCCAGTTTATATTCTCCGTTTGCAAAAACAAATGTATTTTTGAATTCAGATCTTGTCTCATTTAAATTAACATTTAAAAGATCAGAATCCTCTCCGCTAAAAATTAATTCATCATCGCTTAAACCACCATTTTCGTTATTTTGCATTCCATTTGAAATAAATCCTGAATGAAAACTGAGTTTGTCTTTATTATAACTAGAATAAATGGTTACAAAATTATTTTTACTGTCTTGTTCTTTATACTGTCCTTGAGATTTACCTTGATCAAATCGTAAAGTAAAATTAAAATAAGGATTTACATTTTGAGAATGCAAAACATTGAACCTCGTTTCATTCTTTCTCGATTTATTTTCACTCTGGCTGTAATCTAAACTTGTATATGGAGTTCGTGTGTTATAATATTGAATAGTTGCAGGTGTTAATAAATATGCCTCCCTGGTTTTTGAAAACAAAAAGTCAATGTTAGATTCTCTGCTAAAAAAATCGTTATTTAAATAAGGCGTTCCATAATTTCCAACGTACGACACAGAAATTGCATCTTTAAAAACGGGGTGATATAAATGAAAATAGTCTTGTAAAGTATCAAGTTTTGTAGAATCCTGAAAAGCGCCAAAACCAGAAAGATACCACAACTTGATTTCAGGTTCAATCTCTTTCTCTACTACAATCTCCTCCATTTCTTCTTCCATTTCACCCTGCATTCCAACATCTGGCCTTAATTGGGAAAATACAAAAACAGGTGAGAACAATAAAATTACAAAAAAAATTATTTTGAATTTTGTTTTCAGCATACGACTATTACTTAGCTGCACAAAGCTAAAAAAAGCTACTTAGCGATGACTAATTCTTATAAGTTTTTTACGATAATTAACAAGAATTATATACAACAAAAAAAGCCCGTGCTCAGACAGAACACGGGCTTGATAAATTTGGCAGCGGCCT
>JABGRN010000060.1 GCA_018648265.1 Prolixibacteraceae bacterium
AACTAAAGAAAAATAAATTTACAAGCGACTTGCCTGTTCATCTTGTTTCAAGGATTGAAGACAATACCCTGGAAGAACTTGAGGAACTAAAAACACCCGCCTCTGAAGAATTTAAAATTTTTTCAAAAAATATTGAAAACAAACTTAACACCGAATTCAACCAGGTTTTAGTAGTTGAAGACGACCCGGCAACTTTAGAAGCAGTCCACATGCTCCTTGAAAATAATAACATAATTATCCACGAAGCAAAAACAAGTCAACAGGCTTATGATTTGATTTCTACCAAAACTTTTGACTGCGTAATCCTCGATTTAAGATTACCCGATTTTTCGGGACAAGATTTATTAAAAAAACTAAATGCTGAAAATATCACAATCCCAAATGTAATTATCCATACAGCAAGGGAACTTTCGAAAGAGGAACTTCGTGAACTAAATAAATATTCCGATTCAATTGTAATAAAAGGGGTCAAGTCTGACGAAAGGTTAATGGACGAAGTATCGCTGTTTCTACATCAGGTTGCAGATTCATCAAAAACAACACAGCCATCAACCCCAAATGATTTTGACAATAGGGGTTACAAGGGTAAAAAAGTATTATTGGTTGACGATGACATAAGAAATATCTTTGCCCTTGTCCAGATACTTGAAGAAAAAGAGCTCGAAATTATGGAAGCTGAAAACGGTGAAGTTGCCATAGAAGTTTTAAAAAACAACACCGACATCGACCTTGTAATAATGGATATTATGATGCCGGTAATGGATGGGTACGAAGCGATGAAGATTATCAGGGAAACACCGGGAATTGAAAATATCCCAATAATAACACTCACTGCAAAAGCGATGAGAGAAGATTATCAGAAAGCAATTGACAATGGGGCCAACGATTACATATCGAAACCAGTTGACGTGGATAAACTGTTCCAATTATTAAAAATTTGGTTATTTAAATAAATTATGGATAAACCAAAAGTACTCATCGTTGACGATTTAATAGAAAACCTGATTAGCCTGGAGATGATACTCGAGAGCTTTGATATTACTTTGGTAAGGGCAATGTCGGGCATGGAAGCTTTAAGACAAACATTAAATGAAGACTTTGCTTTAGCAATCCTCGATGTTCAAATGCCGGGAATGGATGGTTACGAAACATTATCGTTAATGCGAAAACGGAAAAGGACAAAATACTTACCGGTGATTTTTGTATCGGCCATCCACCAAAGTGATTTGCATATTATCAAGGGAATTGAAACAGGGGCAGTTGATTTTATCCCAAAACCAATTATTCCAGAAATATTAATCGGGAAAGTAAGAATTTTCTTAGACCTTTATTTTCAAAAACAGAAATTAAACCATCTTCTGAAACAACTTGAAAAAAACAATAAACAACTTGATGTTCAACGAATAAAAGCAGAAAATGCCACCCGGACAAAAGCAATGTTCCTGGCAAATATGTCGCACGAAATAAGGACACCATTAAACGGGATAATTGGAATATCAAAAATACTGGATGAAGAAACAAACTTAAACCAAAGACAAAAGGAGCTTACTGAAATTTTATCGGCTTCGGGCGAAAATTTATTAAATATTGTTAACAATATACTCGATTTTTCTAAAATTGAATCTGGTCAAATACAACTTGAAAATATTGAATTCGAAATTTCGGATGTTATTTTTTCTATTGTAAAATTATTAAAATTTAATGCTGATAAAAAAGGCCTAGATATAATTGTTGAAATTGACAAAGATATTCCTAAAAAACTTTTTGGCGATCCACTCCGTTTAAACCAGATAATAACCAATTTAATTAACAATGCCATTAAATTTACAGAAAAGGGCATTGTAAAAGTATCGGTTGGTATTGTGAAAAAAGATATTCAAAATATTGAGCTGATATTTAAAATAATTGACACAGGTATTGGTATTTCTGAAAAAGGAAAGAAAAAACTTTTTAAGGATTTTTCTCAAACCGAAAGTTCAACAACACGTAAATACGGAGGTACCGGATTAGGGCTTGCCATTTGCAGTCAGCTAACAACTTTAATGAATGGCGAAATTAGTGTGAACAGTATTTTAGGTAAAGGTGCAGAATTCTGGTTTAAATTAAATTTTGAATATAATATGGAAAAAAAAGAAGAAAATAAGCTCAGGGACCTTGAAATTCCAAAGAACCTGAAAATTTTATATGCCGAAGACAATCCGATAAATCAAAAGGTAACCTTACTACATCTTAAATTATTAGGTTTTAATTGCGATATTGCCAACCATGGCATTGAAGCTTTTGAAATGTATAAAAAAAATAATTACGACTTAATTTTAATGGATATGATAATGCCCGTATTAGACGGAATAGGGGCAAGCCGGAAAATCAGGAATTACGAAGAAATCAATAAAATTACAAAACCCGTTTATATAGTTGCCGTAACGGCGAATACATATTCTGAAGATAAACAAAAATGTTTAGAGGCCGGGATGAACGATTTTATTAGCAAGCCTTTTAACAGGGTTGAACTGAAAATTATTTTACATAATGCCATCCGGGACTAAACATAAAAATTATGATGATTCATTTTATGACCAGGGAAACAGCGACATCCTGGAAATTGAATTGAACTTGTTGTTACAGGCAATTAACCTGAAATATGGCTATGATTTTAGAAATTACAGCATAACCCACCTAAAAAGACGGATACTACACCGTTTAAAAATAAGCGGGTTAAATACAATTTCCGAATTACAAAACAAGGTACTTTGGGATAAAAATTTTTACGGGATTTTTCTTCAGGACCTTTCGATAAATGTAACTGAAATGTTCCGCGACCCGGAATTTTATTTAATGTTCCGCACAAAAGTAATACCCATTTTATCCACCTACCCGCATATTAAAATTTGGCAGGCAGGGTGTTCAACCGGCGAAGAAGTTTATTCATTAGCTATTATACTTCAAGAGGAAAACCTGCTAAACCGAACGCAAATTTACGCCACCGACTTTAACAAAAGTGTTTTAGAAATAGCAAAACATGGCATTTACAATAAAAAAGAGATGGAATTATATTCCAGAAATTATCACGATTCTGGAGGGAAAAGAAATTTAGCAGACTATTATACATCAAAATACGGATCGGTTTTGTTTGATAAATCGCTGGCAAAAAATGTGGTTTTTGCCGACCATAATTTAGTGACAGATGGTGTATTTGCAGAAGTAAACCTGGTATTCTGCCGTAATGTTTTAATTTATTTTGATAAAATATTACAAAATAAAGTGTTGGGCTTATTTTCAAAAAGCCTTGCGAAAAGGGGATTTTTGTGTCTTGGAACAAAAGAAAGCCTGGGATTTTCCGACCACGAAAATAATTTCTCCGTAATAGACAAAGAGAATAAAATCTATAAAAAATTGCAAGTTCAGAATGATTAAAGCTGTTGTCATCGGCGCATCTTATGGTGGTTTGGAAGCTATTGGGAAAATCTTGATCCAACTTCCGCCGAAATTTGACATTCCAATAATAATAGTTTTACACATTGGGCACAATACAATAAATTCATATTTAACTTCATTAAATAATAAAAGCGGGTTTACGGTAAAAGAGGCTGAAGAAAAAGAAATTATCGAAGAAAAGACAGTATATTTTGCACCTCCCAATTACCACCTCCAAGTTGAGGATGAGTTTTCGTTAAGCCTTTCAACTGATGAAAAAGTTAATTTTTCGAGGCCGGCAATTGATGTACTTTTCGAAACAGCGGCCTGGACTTTTAAAAACAAACTTATTGGGGTACTTCTAACTGGTTCAAACAGCGATGGCGCAGAAGGGATAAAAATCATTAAAAAATACGGAGGTAAAACTATCGTACAAAACCCCAAAACAGCCCTGGGAAAAACTATGCCCGATTCAGCGATAAAACTTTCTGTACCCGGCTTCATTGTTGATCTTGAAGATATTGCAGAAAAAATTTTGGAGTTAACTATGGAAAACTAAAATAGTTTGATCCTGTTTAAACGGTTTTAATCAGCGGTTTTAGGTTTATACGATTCCCTTTTTTTTACTTTACTAATACCTGCAAGTAATATTGCATTACCCGGCGCAGGTTTGGTTTTTGGATTTCCTGAACCCACGGTTGCCTGATAATCTGTGGTCCCGTGCAAACTCACCTCTTTTATAATTTTACCAAATCTTGGATTTACCCATTCATAGGCAAAAAAAGTGATCGGATTGTCTTTTTCGTTAGATGAACATTGAATTGGATCGGCCAGGTAACAATATGCATTCTGCGGCGATCCTGTTTTTCCTTCCATTCTGTCAAGGCTGTTTTCCCCACCCGGATTCCACTCCAAAATATTAACACCATACTGGATTGGGACAATTGCCTTAAATCCATCTTCATAAACAATTTCGTACCAACCTAATAAATCTGACGTGTCGAAAAAGTTTGGAATGTTATAATAAGCTTTTTGATTTCCTGCCGGAACTGCACAAGTATGTAAAAATATCAGGCTACTCACATCTTCTCCAATTGTTATACCCTTGATTTCATTTGGCTGTAGATTCTCTCCAATTCCCACAGATCCAACCGCAATTGCACAGTTTCCGGATACTGCCGACGGGTTTACAAGATTGAACACCTTCGCCCGGTTATTTATCTCACCCGATTTTATCGTATTTAAATTAACATTGAAAACTTCTGAGTTTGTTGAGAAATTAAAATGTCCGGAGATATCAATGGGGACAATGTCGTCCCCATCTTCACTGGGAATATTTACAGCACTTAAATTTGATCGTATTGAAGGCATTAATTCCCCTGCAATGGCAGCAACATCTTTTTGATCGACTGTATTTGTTGACCATAATAAATTAGCACTACCCAGAAAATCTATCATCAAATCTTTCCCAAAATTAAACTCATTTGTTGCAGCCCAGGAAGACGGGGCGCCTCCAACCACATCAATATTCTTTATCCTTTCGTCCCAATTGCTTATGTTTGGTTTGAAATTTCCGTATAACTGTTTAAATCCGAATTCATTTAATTCCATATCTTTCTCCTCATCAATCCAAAACCAGTTGAAAACCAAAATATCTTTTGGGATTGATTCCTTTACCAAAGCCGGACTTAATGCTCCGGGTTTTTGATATTTTACACCGGTAGAAGATATCCCTTCCCGCGGCCCTGCATTGCGAACACTTTCAAGTAAATGATCTCCCCACATAGCAACTTTAATTCCTTTGCCAGACATGTAATTGTAAATTTTATTGACATCCTGTGCAAACAGTTCAGAATAGTCCTTCCCTTTACAAAGCGGACAAACGTCCAATGGCATCCTCCATTCGTCATGTCCGATATGAATCATTTTCGGTTGCATCACTTCAATATATTCATCATAAACATCAAACAAAAGATCGTACGATGCCGGATTGGAAGGACAGTACGTATCGGGCCAATTATCTTCGGGATATTCCGAAAGCTCAGGGTGCCTTGTTAACAAATAATAGACGTGGGTGAGGGAAGGTATTTCAGGAATTACCTCAATGAAATTCTCATTTGCCAACTCCACAATATCCTTTATATCATCCTTTTCAATAATAAATCCATCGCCGGCATCATAATGACTCGAAGTTTTTCCTTCTCCCCTGATTCCCACAGGCCGGTTGGAACGTGAATACTGTAAATCTTTTGCAAACTCAATCCAACCTGCATTTACCTCGGGATGATTGTCAAGCCTCATGCAATTTAATTCGATGATTACTTTGTTGAATTTGTAGAGTGCCATAAAATCCCTTACGAACCTTTTGAAAAAAGCGATATTCTCTGGTCCGGGCACATATAAACGTATCGCTCTGAATGGCAGATTTGGCCAATCGCGCACCTTAACTCCCTGAATGTTTGTTCCGTTTTCAGCATCAATTAATTGACGTAATGACTGCAACCCGAAAAATGCTCCGGGATCGTCCCAGCCTGCAACAACTATTTTTTGATTGCTTACATGCAGAACATATCCTTCAGAACCCGGGTTTTTATCACTCAATTCAAGTTTGTTCTCAGAACAATACTGTTTTATTAAAAGATTGTCAGCAGCACCCAGAACTATTACTTTCCTATCTTCTGGAATATCAGTTTGCGATTCAATTTTTACAGCTATTCCATATTTATCGCTTAACTCCCGAACCAGAAAACGTGCGAGAAAAAGATCCTCTTCACTCCGGTTTTGAGGAACGATTATGGTTACAGATTCATCCAAAACAAAAACATCAGTTGTAAGTTCTATTGTTTGAGGAATTGGAAATATCAATGGTTTTTCTACTGCGATAATTGTAAGTGAAAAAACAAAAAGGAAGCAAATAATAGTTGTCAATTTTAAAATTTGTCCGAGTTTAGTTGTTGTTGTTGTTTTCATTTGTTTGAAAATTTATTAGAAAACATTAGAAAAGACAGAAGTTGGAAATCTGATGTTAGTTATCGTTGGCCAAATCATCCTCAATAGTTCGTCAGTTGATGTAAGGTCGTTTCATTTTTCGTTATTTTTTTTGAACCACATAGGCACATTAGATCACAGAACTATGTTTTTCTAATGTAAAATGTGGTTTGCAATTCTTTATAGCGACTTGCTTTATAATTTAATAGACATAATTCCAGTTCATTTTATCCTTACTTAAGTGTGCGGTTTTTCACTCGATCGATTCATTTTAATGCATGATTTTTTCTTTGTGAAACTTCCATTAAATATTTCCGGGTATGGTTAACATCTTGCAGTTTTTCTCTTTTTGCCAACCTTTCCTTTATCAATCGATTTTTCAATATAATCTTTTGCGAGTGGTACTTTACAAGCAGTTCCTCCCATATTCACATTTACTTTACCAATTTTAAGTGCTACTTCCTGCGTCTTTGCTGTTAATTCTTTAATGTAGGTTCCAACCGAAATTACAAATCCATTCATGGTGTATCGTACCCTGTTCTGTGAATTATGAATTTCCTTTACAATTGTATCGAGCAATTTATTATAAGCATCAATATCTAAATCTTCATCCTGGTGTACTGCTGCGTAGTTTGCTAAAGTTGCCCAACCTGCTGAGATAATCCGTTCTTCACCAGATGCAATCCACTTCAGGCCAAGTTCAAATCCATATTCCGTTTCAGCTGCAACCCATGGGACAGCAAATTCATTTAAATAATACCAATATGCCTGATCGACCCATTTCTCAAGTTGTTCTTTAGTAATTTTTTTTTCATCCGCCATTAATCCGGCAAGGTACATTGCATCCGAATTCCCGGTTTCATAAAGTTCCAAAGAGAGTTCGTGGTTCTTCTTTGTCTTTTTAAGTATTTTCTTGAGATCCGCTACTCTCACTCCAAAAAATGGCTCTCTTGCACCATGTTTTTTTAAAGTGTTTTTTGTGGTTTCATCTCCAAATTTTTCAAGTTCAATAAGAATTTCTTGTACTGTCATAATATTCATTTTTTACAACCAACAAAATCGGTTGATCACACATTTTCGTTTACGATTCTTGTTTACCAAACCATCTTCCCAATACGATTAATCGGGAATAAATCCCGAATCCTTTGTAAAAACAATTTTATCTATAATTGCTTTCCCACTTATATTACTAATTAACAAAGACCACTGCCCCGGATTTGCTAATATTTTGCCCGACATTTTTACCCATTGAAAATCTTTGGATTTCGATACCGGAATTTCTCCAACAAGTTTATTATTAAAATTAACATGAAGAATATTTTTATTCGATGATTGTGATTTTGCCAAAAACCACATTTCATATTCATTGGTTTCTGCCATTCCGATTGAAAATTCCAATATAGAACCAAAAGTATTTTTCTTATCTTCATTCAAAGAGATATATTTATTGCCTGCCACACTTTTATCATCTATTTTATCCACTTTTCCGTAGGAGTACGAGAAATCTTCAACTTCAATAAAATTATTGGTTTCCTCTTTCAGAAATAACTGTTTTCCTTCTCCTTCGTTTATATACTTTATTGTCACATAGTCTAAACCAAATATTTTGCCTTCAGAACATGTAAATGAAAACTGATAAATCCCTTGCTTTTCGAAAACTACTTTTGTTTCCATTTCCCTGGAATTTAATATTTCTACCTCACCCGGACCGGATTTCAAATTCCAGGCACTGCTAAAAATTCTCCCGGCGTCATCCCTTATTTTCCCTTTTAAAACTAATTGAGAAACAGGCGACACTAAAACCATATCTTCACCAGCATCAACAATCAATTGATTTTGCAGAGAAACGCTTTTATTTCCCGCGCCATATTCAACTGCCCCAATGTCGGGAGCAGATCCAAAAATATATTCCGATGGAATTTCAAGCACGTCAATTCCCTTCACATATTTCGCCACACCTGCATCAATACAAGGACTTTTTTCGTTGGGGGCATAACTTACATTTTCTAACAATGGATCTATTGAAAAAGTGTTTTCACTCTTTTTAGCAGCCTTGTTTATTTCAATAAAATCATCACCTCCATTCTGATAGAATAAATTATTTACGATGGCCGAACTGGCACCAAACAGTTTAAATCCCCCAAGTTCGTTTTCGGCAACAACATTATTAACTGCAACCATATTTTTTCCACCGGTCGCCCCCATTTTATTTCCAACAAGGGTATTATTATACAGATAAACCAGCTCATCCATTTTTAATGCACCGGTCAGATCTTCCTGAGTCCCGGAACCGTCCATACAACCAAGGCCGACCATACAACCAGTAATTATATTATTATGAATATGAAAAACTTTACCCGTGTATTCATCGTAAGAAATAAGTTGAATACCGGTTTTTTTGCTTCCAATTATAATATTTTCCCTGATTGTGTAATTAATGTTCTGATTGGGATATGTAAACAATCTTATTTCAATTCCATCGTCGTTACTGTTTATGAAAGTATTATGTTCTACCAGAATATCTGTTCCATTGTCTTCGTCATTTTTAATAATGTCGATATCAAGCGGATCGTCCCGGTCATTTTCAGCATAATTATACGCAACATAACCTCCACCACCCGATTCAAAACTCATTCCATCGAGGTTATCTTTAAATCGATTATGAATAATACTTACTTTGGCTTCAACATCGAGCGTGTGATTTCCATTGATAATCTTAAGACCGCTAATTTCCACACCATCTGCGTGAATTGAAAAAAGAATTTTATCTTCCGAATCAATTATTGTTTGCTCAATTTTCGATTCGTCTTTGGTTAACTTCCATTCCGATGAAACGGTGATTGCTTTGTTAATTTCAATTTCGCTTTCGAAATATTCTCCCGGAGCCAGAATTATCCAGTCACCATTTTGCGCATTTTCAATTGCCTGTGCAATACTTGGAAAATCATTGGGGACTTTTATAATTTTTCGATTTTCCAGTTCCAAAACAGGCTCATCTGCAATACATTTTATGCTAATAAAAGCAAAACTCATTAAAATAAAAAACAGTGTTTTTTTCATAATCTCTTATTATAAAAATTTATCTTGTAAATGCACTTGTCTGAATAAATTTAATCTCCTCTACATTCTTTTTAATTTTTACAAATAGAAATCCATCGTTTCCCGGGTTTGTATCGTACTTGGTTGAACCGCCTGAAATATAATGTACTCCGTTTATAAGCAAATTCATATAAACATGGTTGTGCCCCTGGAGCACCATTTTCAGGTTATAATCGTTAAATAAATTCAGAACAGCTTCAGATTTAGCAGAAAGAACCTGAAATTGTGAATTTCGAATTGCTTTGGGATTAATTAACGGGGTATGAATAACAACAACAATCGGCATGGAATTATCCATTTGAATCAATTCATTTTTCAGCCATTCAATTTGCATAGAATCAACACCGGATGTATAATCCCGTTCTTTTTCGCGAATTTTTATTCCATCGAGAAGAAAAAATTTCCAGCCCGATTTTGTAAAAGACTGGTAACGTTTGCCGTAAAGCTTTTCATACATTACATTTCCCCAAAGAGGATGCGATATTTCCATACCACTTTCGGCAAGAACACCCACAATTTCGTGATTTCCCATGGTATAATAAAGGGGCATTTTAAATTGCTGAAATTTGATGTCCATAAAATCAAACAAAACTTTTGCCTTTTTTTCGTTTACATTTTTGGCCGTGTAAATCATATCGCCGCCCATAATTGCAAAATCAGGTTTTAGCTTGTTAACCTGTTTTGCAATCCTGTCGAATTTTTTTTCAACCGGGATGGAATCTGGTTGTAAATGCAAATCGGGTAAAAACACAAATGAAAAATTGTTTTGCCCGGTAAGCAAAGCAATTTGAAATAAAATTATAAGAAATAATAAAGTCTTTTTCATGAAAATAAATTTTTGTTGATAATATTTCTAACTATTAAACAAACCAAGATAATGATCTGATGATTTTAGAATGCCTCCACTCTTTTCATAAAAATCGTTATCCAAATGATATAAACCATCTTTTGATTTTATCCAAGATCCATTGGGATAAGGACAATAATTTACCAAATTCTCCCAATTCACGTAGTTCTGATGGCCATTTGATTCAAGTAAGCCCATATCTTTCATTCCGGGAAACGCCGCCAAACGAGCTGCAATATTTTTGTTCCAATCGATAAGAATTGGGGTGCAGGTCAGATCGGCGAGAAAACATGGCAAACTGTTTTCGTGGGCAACTTTTGCCATTTTCAATGTCATGCTTAAAGTTTTGGCCGCCGCTTTTAAGGCAACTGCCCGATAACCCATTTCAATCCTTTTTAAAACATCTTCGGCATTATGGGCGCTTTCGTCGGCAGCAATCCTTACTCCCAAATCACCCACATAAATATCAGCATCTTCAGGAAAAGGTTCTTCAATAATTGCAATTTGATCTAACATGCCAATTTTTCGGGCGTGATCCAATAGTTTTTGAAGTGTCTCTTTTTTCTCGTAGCGGCCGTTGGCATCGAAATAATACGGAATTTTACCATTTAAAGTGTGCGGGGTTTCCCGGTGACCAATTAATTTATGGATGGCTTCGATTCTCGCTTTATCACCTTCGAGCATTTCCTCTTGTGTTCCGGGCCGTCCGATTTTTATTTTCATAAAAAAATACCCCTCGTCAACTGCTTGTGAAACCTCTTCAAGCGGAATATTATACGCCATTAACGGAACATGCGCAACTTTTTTATGTCGATTCCCAAGAGCCATCCGATATTCTTTCGGCACCATTTCATCAAAATTTTTAAAACCATTTTCCTGTGCGTATAACATCCACAAGGCGTTATCAAGTGCTACCATCGAACTCAGGGTAAAAGTCATTCTGAGCTTTTTGTTATTTGTAAGCGATTGCCCGTATTTATAAACATCATCTAATATTGCATCCTGAAGTTCTATTGGATTGTTAAATGACTGCCCCTTGATCATCTGTAAAGCATAATCTAGGGATTTAATCAATAACATATTTCCATCAAACTCTGAATTTGCTAAAAATACTTCAAGATCGCTCCATGCAAGACATTGTGTTTGCAATCCAACATGGCGTAAACCCGAGTTACTTTCGAGTTGTGCAGCTGCAACCCAAAATTCGTTTTGATAAACACCCTTAAATCCAAAAGGACGAACTAGAGGTTCTCGTTCAAATTTCGAACTGGCCGATTTGATTGTAATTTTTCCGGGATCAACATTACAAGATGATAAAGTGGGTAGCAAACCACCTGAAATGGTTGCTGCACTTGCAAAAGCTGAAGTTTTAATAAAATCTCGTCGTGACACCATAATAATTGATTTAGGTATTAATATTCGCTGCTTTCAAATATTATTAAATATATCTATTTTAGAAAGTTTATCGAGGTTTAATTATTGGGAAATACAAAATATAAAAACTACCGTCACTCGATATTATAAAGATCAGGTAGTTTTTTATTCTGGTTGGTTTAAATTGAGTATAGAAGATTTACAAATCCAAATCATCCTATTCTATTCATAAAAATTCAATAACATAATAACTTAACTTTACCTGCCTCCCTTTTACGAGAGGCAGGTGATGTAACAAACCAAACTATTTAAATCAAAACATAGCTCTAAATAACAATAATCTCACAATAATACACATGGTGTTAATATCCTGGATTTTGCGGGAAATCACCGGTCAAATTAGCATCGATAACATCCTGTGGGATGGGGAAGATAGTATCACGTAAAGTAATCTTCTCTCCTCCGAATTTGTTATGTAGCTGTGTTCTTTCAAACCATTTATGTGTCCTTAACAGTGTCATCCTGCGCTCTTCTTCGAGGAAGAGTTCCCTGGACCGTTCATCGAGTATAAAGTCGATATCAACCTGAGCCGCTGCAATGGGAATGGCATGCGATCTTGCCCTGATCACATTAATGGTTGTTGCAGCTCCGTCAGCATCACCAAGTTTATATTGTGCTTCGGCCTTAAGCAGGTAAGTATCAGCCAGTCTTATATAGATCTGGTCAGTCCAGGCATAGTCAGCCTGCACATCCGTTGGGCTGGTTCCATCTCCTTTTCTTGAATAAGGCCAGTCATTGACTTTATAGTTATCAGCTGTAATATCCTCGTCCCAATTGCACCAAATAGTGTCCCCGTAATTATAACCGGCAGGCAGTTTATCAGCCTGTAATTTCCCTGCTCCAGTGTATCCTATATTATTTTCTTCTTCAGTCTGAAGCCTGAAGGAAGTACGTAATATGTAGTTCTGAGCCCTGTCATCGGTACTTTCATAGCTGTCAAACCACCATTTTGTCGCGGCAAAATATGATTTACCCCTGCCTCCTCTTGGAACAATATATTGGAGGGGAGCAACACTTTTACCGTCTGTCCCCACAACTTTAATTTTAGTGTATGTACCTATCATAGAGCGCGCCAGTTGATGACCCTGTTCGTCAATGGGATTGAAAAGCTCGAACTGGAATACCCAGAGCGCTTCCTTGTTGCCCTGCTCCCTGTTCTGATTCCCTGGCTTGAACATGTCTCCGAAAGCGCTGCCGGTTGGGTCTGCTGCGAGAACGCCATATCGCTCTGTCATAAGCTCATAGGCTGGATTGCTTATTACCTGGTTGCACCAGTACAGCGCACTGTCAGGTTTGCCTATTGTAAGATACATTTCGGCGAGAAGTGTCTGGACAGCGCCTTTTGTGATCCGGCCCTGCAAAGAAGCTTCCGTTGGAATATAATTCGCGCCAAATTTATAGTCACTTATAACAGCTTTTCTTACTTCAGCGATTGGAGTGCGTTCCCAGTCTGTCTTTAATCCCTGAGGCATTTCGAGTACCAGCGGTACATCGCCCCATGAGTAGGCCAGCCGCCTGTATGCCCATCCCCTTATGGCCCGGGCTTCTGCAACAACTCTGAGCTTATTATTTTCAGGGGTATCTGAACCGCCGCTCCAGTCAACATCCTTATCTGCATAGTAAATGATTGTATTGGAAGCGTTAACAATCTCGTACAACCATTGCCAGATCTCCGTTAAATCATCATCTGATGGATTGTTGGATGAGGTCCAGTTCCAGAAAATATCGCTTCGTCTGGCGTTGCTGGTCATGTTATCAACCCCGTTGAGGGCATTTTCAAGTTTTTCCGATTGCCACCTGCCAAACCTTGCCAAATAGTAAAGTCCATTCATTGCTGATTCGAATCCATTGTAGTCTTGAAGGATTGTCGGCCCTGACAATATGTTGGGCGGAGTTTCCTCAAGTATATCGTTGGAACAGCCTGCCAGCAAAATGATCACCAGCATAACTCTGATAATATTTATATATATCTTCATCTTTTTTTATTTTATTGTTATTACATTCTAAAAACCAAAATTGAGGCCGAAAATAAACTCTTTCTGCATCGGAATATTCCTCTGTGCGTCCCGGTCCACTAACTCAGGATCCAATCCGCTCCAATCTGTAAAAGTAAGCAGATTACGTCCGGACACATATATTTTCACATTGCTCATACCAATCTTGCTGACGACATTTTTAGGAAGCTGATAGGCGAGAGAAACATCTTTCAGCCTGATAAAGTCGGTACTTTCATACAGAGTACTGCCGATGCCTGACATCTGATTTGCCATCTTACTGTTCATATACCAGTCGTTACTCGGATTATCCGGTGTCCACCAGTTCTTTTTTATCGTGTTGTAGCGAAGATCGTCCTGGACACTGTCAGTCATCCTGTCGTTATGAGCAGTTACTCCTTTTACACCATGGAAAAAGAAACTGAATGAAATGTTGCCGTAGGTCAAAGTGTTTGTCAAACCCCATAATAATGAGGGATCACGCTGTCCTATAACCTGCCGGTCCTTATCATCAAGTTTCCCATCATTGTTAATGTCTTTTAATTTGACATAACCAGGCTGTGAACCATAAACAGCAGCTTCAGCTTCTTCTCCAAGCTGCCATATGCCATCCCATACAAAATCATAATTCACCTCCACGGGCTGACCTATAAACCACTTGTTGGAAATATCATCAATTTCTTTGCCTGTTACATCATCTATAGTTCCATACAGTGAAGTGATTTCGTTTTTGTTATAAGAGAAGTTCGCATTTGTTGCCCACTTGAATTTTTCTGTAACAATATTTCTTGAATTTAGCGACACTTCAAAGCCTGTGTTCATGGTTTCACCAATATTCTGTATGACAGAAGGAATACCCCCGTCTGTGTCTTCAGTTAACCCATGGATTCTAGAAATGCTTCTGTTCAGCAACAGGTCAAACGTATTCTTCCTGTACCAATCGATGTTACCGGTAATGCGGGATTCTAACAATCCAAAATCCAATCCGACATTAAATGTCTTGGTGGATTCCCAACCCAGGTCTGCAACGCCCATGACCATCGGCTTATACCCAACCTGCGCTGTGGTGCCCGACATTATACTGGCAACTGTAAACTTCGGAAGAGAAGCATAAGGACTGATAGCCTGGTTGCCGTTTAGGCCGTATGAAACTCTTAGTTTTAATACGCTAAACAGATCCTTTGCCGGGAAGAAATTTTCTCTATCTATATTCCAGCCAACTGCAAACGAAGGGAATATACCCCATTTTGAGTCTTCACCAAAAGCTGAATATCCGTCACGCCTGATGGTAAATGTTGCAAGATACTTGCTTGCGAAGGAATAATTTCCACGTAACATCTGCGATAAAAGCACCGATTTCCTATAAGATGTTGAAGGCATAACAATGGCTGCCTGTCCAACTCCATACCATGAGAGAAAATCGTTCGGAAATTGCTCGGCACTCAGTGAATTACTATTACTGGTGTTAGTCTCATAACTATATAATCCAGTCAGGAAGATCGTATGGTCTCCCAGTGTCCTGTTGTAATTCATAATATTCTCGATAACCACGTTGCTGCTGAGCGAGTTGCTCGACCTGGACTGTCCCTGTGTCCTGAATCCGTTGTATGTATCCATTCCACCGTATCGGGCTGCATTAGTAAAACTCGTTCTGACGCCTGTATTCAGCCTGTAGGTCAGTCCTTCTATAAATGGCACATCAACATCAAGATAATTATTCGTGAGTATCTGGTAAGATTTATTAAGATCGTCATATGCGAGACTGGTCAAAGGGTTGGTTATGGTTATATTTTCAGCAATCGGGTAAAGAAGGTAATTACCATTATCATCATAGGGCTTTCCAAGGGGATTGGCAATCATTGCTCCATACCAGCTCACGTCCTCTCCGCTGGCATCGTCGTAGTTAAGCTGAGTTCTTGTTCCTATAGCAAGCCAGTCAAACAGTTTGGTTTCAATGTTTAACCTGGTTGTAATTCGCGTGAAATTGTCGCCTTTCGCGACTCCCTTTATATCTGTCAGGCCGGCGCCTAAATAGAATTTCGTTTTATTATAGCCTCCTGAAACTGAAACATTATGCTCCTGTGACTGACCTTTTCTGATTGCTAGATCCAACCAATCTGTTGAGACACCTGCGTTATAATTATCAATCTCTGTCTGATAAATATAATCGGGATCTCTCGTATTTTTAAAATCCCAGAACTCTGAACCATTCAGAAGATCATAATTCTTGACAACCTGGCTTATGCCATATTTTCCGTCATAGGAAAATGTCGTTTTACCCGACACACCTTCCTTGGTTGTAATAAGGATTACTCCGTTTGAACCTCTTGATCCATATATAGCAGCTGCTGAAGCGTCCTTCAGAATTTCGACAGAGCCGATATCTTTAAGGTTGATATCCGACAAGCTACCGCCGTAAGGTATACCATCAACAATTATGAGTGGTGCACTGCTTGCCGAAATGGAGCTTCTTCCCCGTATCATTATCGACTGGTCAGGGTCTGCACCTGCACTGTTTGTCTGGATCATCACACCCGGCACAGCACCCTGTATTGCCTGAGTCACATTAAGGTTTGGTACCATTTCTAATCTTTCTTGTGATAGAGAAGCAACGGTTCCTGTAATGTCACTTTTCTTTTGTGTACCATAACCCACTACAATAACTTCATCAATTCCCAGTGTCTCTTCCTCCATTACAATGTTAAAGATACTTTGGGTCCCAATTTCAACATCCTGAGTTCTCAGGCCCACGAAAGAAAATTGAAGTACCTGAGCAGAAGCCGGGCCTTCAAATTGAAATTTTCCATCCAAATCGGTGACAGCACCAGTTGTAGTTCCTTTAACGATTACAGAAACCCCGGGAATAGGTTGGCCATCAGACCCGGAAACTACACCAGTAAAACTTTTTTGGTCCTGAATTAAGGTAATAGAATTGTTCTTAACCTTTTCTTTTAAGATAATCTGCCGGTCATCCCGAACTTCGTAATCAACATTTGCGGTCTCGCAAATCGAATTTAATACATCCTCAAACAGGGTTTCCTCAAAATCGATAGAATACCTCTGTTTCAGATCTAAAATTTCATCCTTGTACAAAAAGATGTAATCGGTTTGATCTTCGATTGTTTCAATAACTTCCTGAATAGTTGCCTTTTTTAATTGCAACGAAAGTTTTACCTGAGAAAAACTGTTTCCAAAAGTAACGAACACCAGCAATGTTAAGATCAATGTTAGTTTCATCTTTCTAATTTGTAATTTCATATTTCCCGATTTAAGGAAATATGGTTCTCGTTTTTTTTTCATAAATTTGAACTGTTAAATGATACATTTCTACATTTATTTAACGCATAAACCGGCGGGTGCGGGAACACTCTCCGGTTTTTTTATTGGTTTATTTCATAAATAAATTCTCCTTTTTTAACTATTCTTACCGAAGCTGCCAAAGCTACGCGGTTAATTATTTCGTCCCTGTTTTCTCCCAACTCAAGTTTCCCTGTAATTCTTATCATCCCCAATAAAGGATCGGCAAATTGAAAATGAATGTCATAAAACCGCTCCAGCCTTTTTGCCACCCTGCTTAGGTCGGTACTTTCAAATTTATACAAACCGTCTTTCCACAAAGTGTAATTATCAGTCTCAACATTCGTTATTTTTATATTACCGCTATTTTTATTAAACGACGCCAATTGATTGGGTTTTAATTCTGTAGTTTCGGTAAATAATCTTGCATTTTTTTGTTCCAAACTAACTTTTCCTTCAGTCACCACAGTTTCAATAATGTTATCAAAAGGATAAGCGGAAATATTGAATTTAGTTCCCAAAACATTAATTCTTAAATCTGTAGTTTGAACTATAAAAGGATGATTTTTATCTTGTTCAACCTCAAAAAAAGCTTCCCCAACAAGAAAAACTTCACGATTTTTGTCGCTAAAAAATTCGGGATAAACCAATCGGCTACCTGCATTGAGGCATACTTTTGTACCATCGGGCAAAAATATTTTCGATGTTCTTCCATAAGGAATAATAAGCTGGTTTAATTCAGGGGCGCCCTTTTTAATTGTACTTATTGGTTTATGAATATTGTTGTTGATAATCACCTGCCCATCCCCGATATATTCAATAAGTGATTTTTTCTCTTCGAGCAAAATATTTTCCCCATCAGGACGGATTAATTTTGCTTCGTTTCCAGAATTAGATTCAGCCAGGTTTTGCAAATCAAACTGAGGATTAAAATTGTCTTGCCTGTGAAAAAGTAAAGCTCCAATAGAAAAAAACAAAATGGCCACCGCAGCATACTTCATGAATACTTTAATAAAACCAACTGTTTTACCCGATTTTTGTTTTTCTGTAATTTGTTGAAGTATTTTTGAAAATAGAAGAATCTTCTCCTCTTCAGAAAAAGTTTTGTTTGTTACCTTTAATTGAAAAAGGACTTTTCGGGCCAGTTGAATATTATGTTTTTCTTTGGGGTATTCTGTTTTAAATGTTTTCCACCATTCTTCCAATTCGTTGTTAGGCTTGAAAACCCACTGAATAAATCTTTTATTTTCGAGATATTTACTGATATTTTCCATTAAAAATTATTGTCTTACTTTTAAAAGGACTTCAACTTGAACAACATGGACAATTTTTATTAACTTTTTTTCTTTTCAAGAAACTGCCCTCAAAACATTGAGGGCAGATAACTAAACAAAACTTATGAAAACCGGAATATCAAGCACAATACAGTAATTTTAGATTCTGAATAAAACATTTCATTTAAATCGTTAAACCAAAAATGAAAAACGGTTTATATAGAAGGACGGATAATAAAAAATATGGACAATTTTTGGGGATTATTTTTAAAGAATTACATCAACCATAATATAAAAGCCTCATGTCCAAGCAATTCGCGAATTGTTTTCAACGCCCGATAAACCTGTTTCCTGACCGATTCAATAGAAATATTCAGTATTTCTGCTATTTCATTGTATTCCAACGATTCGTTAAAACGCAGGTAAAGGGCTTCTTTCTGTTTAGGCGGAAGTTGATTAAGTGCATTGCTGACCCTCCTTTTTACATCCACAGATAGTTCCCGATCAATTATCGTTTTTTCGACACTGTATTCCGGTTCAAATAACAATTCATTTGTTTCATCGTGAACCAACTTCCTCAACCTTTTTAATTTTTTTATCAAATTACGTTTTAATGACAGAATCAAATAATACTTGAGGTTTTCAGGATTCGTTTTATTTTTTTCGCGCTTCAGGTATAAATCCAGGAAAACTTCCTGAATGGCATCTTTAACCAATTCTTTATTCATTGAAAGTTTAGTACCATAGCAATAAAGTTCATCTACGTGAAGATTATACAAAAAAGCAAAGGCTTCCTTGTCGCCCGATAAAAAACTTTCCCAAACTATCGAAATGTTAGAATCAGCTCGTACCATTAATTAAACTATAAAACATGGCCTTCTCAGATTAACCAAACAAATAATAATAATGAATGAAACATCTATAAGACAGTTTTTGGAAAAAAAAAGACCCTTCCACTGGTTAAAGAATATATAGTATTTCTTTCAAAATAAGCATTTAAAGGTATTTCAGGGATTACAATTTTATATACGGCTTTAAAACTAAGCAATTATCTACAAAATGCAACAGGATAAATTTTTAGTTATCTATATTCCTGTATGTAAATTCAAAATTGCCAGCTATTTTGCCAAAGTATAAATTAATCGATTCAAAAGGTCAATTTTTTAATGAGAATAAGTCCGTTAATTTCGAAACCCGTCTTAATAAAGCTAAATATAACAAGTTAAACAAAACCTTCTTCCAAATGTTATTTTACAAATTAAACACCTAAAAGTCTTAAAATTTCAACTCATGTTTTTAGAAAAATCAGAATTTACCGCTATCAGCCAAATATCTACAAAAGAAGCTTTAGAAGATTATCACATAGCCTTTTTAAGTAGGCAACTTAGTATCTTCGGGCGGCGCGAAGTTCACAACGGACGTGCCCATTTTGGCATTTTTGGTGAAGGGAAAGAGGTGGCTCAGGTTGCCTATGCAAAAACTTTCAAAAAAGGGGATTGGCGCTCGGGATACTACCGCGACCAGACATTTATGCTGGCGCTTGGACTATTGAAACCCGAAGAGTTTTTTTCGATGATTTATGGTGACACCAACGAAGAATCGAATCCATCAACGGGAGGAAGAAATTTCAATAACCACTTTAGCACTTCAAATATTAACAAAAAAGGAGAAATTAAAAATCTTTCTGATCAATATAATTCTGCTTCCGATATTTCACCCACTGCCGGGCAAATGCCACGATTACTGGGTTTAGCTCAAGCCACAAAAATAGTAAGGCAAAAACCTTCGTTAAAAAACCACCTTCAAAATAATGTAAGCGGCAATGAAGTTGCTTTTGGAAGTATTGGCGATGCAAGTACTTCGGAAGGTATATTTTTCGAAACAATTAACGCAGCAGGTGTAATGCAAGTTCCATTGGCAGTTGCCATTTACGACGATGGTTTTGGGATTAGTGTTCCAATTGAGTTACAAACCACAAAATCAAGTATATCTGAAGCTCTAAAAGGATTTCAAAAAGAAGAGGGAACAAATGGGATTTCAATATATAAATGCAAGGGCTGGGATTATCCTGAGCTGGTAAAGGTATTTTCCAAAGGTATCGCTAAATGCAGGACGACTCAAACACCGGCAGTTTTCCATATTAACGAGGTTACACAGCCTCAAGGTCATTCAACATCGGGGTCGCACGAACGTTATAAAACCAAAGATCGTTTGGCTTGGGAAGAAGAATTTGATGGAATTAAGCAAATGAGAAAATGGCTTTTGGAAAGTGGAATTGCCGATGAAGAGTTGCTAAAGGAACTGGAAAAAGGTGCAAAAAAACTTGCAAAGGAAGCACGAGAAAAAGCCTGGAAAAACTATTCGAACGGATACTCAAATGAAAAAAATGAACTAAAAGATATTCTTTCAGAAATAGACATTAAAACAAATTTGAATCCTGACCGTCTAGACGATTTTGAAAAAATTACACAAAAATCCTTTCCTACCCGACGCTCCTATTTAAGTTTTGCAAAGCAACTATCACTTGAAATTCATTTAAATAAACAAGTTGAAAATGAAAGAGCTGAATTAAAAGATTGGATTAAACGTTTTGAGGAAAAAACTGCTGGATTTTACAACGGGAAATTACATCGCGAAGGCAAAGATTCAGCATTAAATGTAAAACCGGTTCCGGTAAAATATAATGATGAATCGATTGAAGTAAATGGTTCAGAAATCGTCAATAAAAACTTCGATGTTCTTTTTGATAATTATCCCAATCTTGTAACCTTTGGTGAAGACACAGGAAAGCTCGGTGATGTAAACCAGGGAATGAAAGGAATGCAGGAAAAATATGGGATTGAACGGGTTTCGGACACCGGAATTAGGGAAGCAACAATTATCGGACAGGGAATTGGACTGGCTATGCGTGGTTTTCGTCCAATTGCTGAAATTCAATACCTCGATTATGTAATTTATGCACAGTCGCAGTTAAGCGACGATTTGGCAAGTTTACAATATCGCACCAAAGGGAAACAGGCTGCACCCGTGATTGTGCGCACGCGAGGACACCAATTACAAGGAATGTGGCATGCAGGGTCACCAATGCAAATGTTGCTTGGATCGTTGCGTGGAATGTATTTGTGTGTTCCTAGAAACTTAACTCAGGCAGCCGGATTTTATAATACACTTTTAGAATCAAACGACCCGGCATTGGTAATTGAACCTTTAAAAGGATACAACCAAAAAGAGAAAATGCCGAAAAATATTGGTGAATTTAAAGTGCCACTTGGAGTTCCGGAAATAGTAAAAGAAGGCACTGATGTAACAATTGTTACTTATGCATGGAATGTTCATCACGCTGTCAAAACGGGCAGTTTGCTTCAAAAATTAAAAGGTATTTCTGCCGAAGTAATCGACGTACAAACTTTGTTGCCTTTTGATGTAAACCATGTTATTTTAGAATCCATTAAAAAAACTAACAAAGTAATTTTTGTTGATGAAGATGTTCCCGGAGGTGCCACTGCTTTCATGATGCAAAAAGTTATGGAAGAACAAAAAGCATTTAATTATTTAGATACTGCCCCACGAACTCTTTCAGCAAAAGAACACCGGCCAGCCTACGGAATTGATGGTGAATATTTCTCGAAACCCAACGTTGAATTAATTTTTAGAAATATTTATGAGATGATGCGAGAGGTGGATGAAAACAGATTTCCTGAACTGTAGAATTATACAAACCTGATTTGTCTTAAAAATGGCGATTTAGAAATCATCACACCCCAAAAAATGTATTCCTTTTTTTTTATGAAAAGAGGAATTGCTTCTTGTCATAACAATAATCCCTGATAAAAAAAATCTGAAAGACAATGCTAAACCTTTCAAACAAGCAGTTAAACCCCTTAAAATCAGCAGGAAAAGTAAAGGAACAAAGATTCTATATTTAAATTCAAAAAAATTTGTAATTTGTTCTTCTATAATTTTTGAATTTGTTTGTACCAAAAATCGCAACCTACTAATGAATCAGAAAAAATTTGGTGCTTTTGCCGGGGTTTTTACACCATCTATTTTAACCATTTTAGGTGTAATCATGTATTTGAGGTTGGGCTGGGTTGTTGGCCAGGCAGGGTTAATAGCAGCCATTGCAATTATTATTGTTGCGCACGTAATTTCAATCACAACCGGACTAAGTATTACAGCCATTTCAACCGATAAAAAAATAAAGGCAGGCGGTTTGTATTATATGCTCTCGCGGAGCTTGGGATTACCAATGGGAGGTGCAATTGGAATTACACTTTTTGTGGGAACAGCTTTGAGTATTTCGCTGTATTTGGTAGGTTTTACCGAAAGTGTTTTTGCCATTGAAGGGATCCGTAATTTTCTGGGTCTCGAAGGTAGCATTGATGATATTCGAATAGTTGGCAGTATAATTTTAATTTTTCTGGTAATTCTGGCTTTTATTAGTACTTCGCTTGCCATAAAAACTCAGTTTATTATTTTGGGTGCTATAGCACTTTCTCTATTTTCGATATTCTTTGGCATTTTTTCGAATGTTGAATTTCAGCCGGCTGATGTTTCGCGAATAGCAATTGACGGCCATGTTCCTTTCGAAACTATTTTTGCAATATTTTTCCCGGCTGTTACTGGATTTACGGCTGGTGTTGCCATGTCGGGCGATTTAAGAAATCCTAAAAAATCGATTCCTGTTGGAACGCTGGGGGCCATTTTTATTGGCCTGGTTGTTTACCTGAGTTTGGCATTCGTTTTTGCTTATTTTGTCGATCGTGATTTACTTTTAAACGACACAAATTTCCTTACAAAAATTGCCTGGTTTTCGCCACTTGTAATTGCCGGAATTTGGGGTGCAACTTTGTCGTCAGCTTTGGGTGGTATTTTAGGAGGCCCCAGAATTCTTCAAGCTGTTGCAGCTGACAAAATATTACCACGGATATTTGCCCGAAGGCAGGGTGTAAATAACGAACCAAGAAATGCACTAATCTTAACCTTTTTAATTGCAGAAGGAGGAATTTTAATCGGAGAATTAAATGCAATTGCCGAAGTTGTTTCCATGTTTTATATTTCTGCGTATGGTTTTATAAACCTTTCCTTTGCACTGGAAAAATGGGCAAGCTCCGATTTCCGCCCCTCGTTTAAAGCACCTGGATGGATTGGTATAATTGGGTTTGCAGCCAGTTTTATTGTTATGTTTAAAATGAATACCATGGCAATGTTTGCATCCATGGTTATTATTGGATTTATTTACATTGTACTAAAACGCAAACAATTTCAACTTGATTTTGGCGATGTATGGCAAAGTGTTTATACAACGCTCATTCGAACTTCACTACATAAAATTGACCAACGGGAACTGGAACAACGCAACTGGATGCCCAACATTATTTTGTTTAGCAGTGGTACTAAAAACCGGCAACACTTGCTTGAGTTTGGGAAAAACCTGGTTGGCAAACACGGCTTTTTGTCGAACTTCGATTTGATAGAGACCAAAGATGAAGAAATTCAGTTCTCGAAACATCAGCAATCGGTTAAAGACGAATTAAGCAAGGAATTTCAGGGTATATTTTCGAGAAAACAAACGGTTAGTGATATTTACGGCGGAATTGAAACAATTGCCCAAACCTATGGATTTTCGGGTGTTGAACCAAATACCGTAATGTTGAATTGGGCTAAAAAAGGGCACGACTCAAAACGATTTGTGCACATGTTAAACACCATTTCGAATCTCGATTTGAATATTATTATGATGGATTACGATCGATCTGTCGGTTTCGGAAAATATGAAACTATTGATATTTGGTGGCGCGGTGGTGGACATAACGGAAATTTTGCACTTTCATTAACAAAATTTCTTTGGGCGTCGGATCAATGGAGAAATGCAAAACTGCGGCTTTTAATTGTTAACCCCAACAACGATGCACGCGAAAAAATTGAACGCGACACAAACAAAATACTCGAAAATATTAGAATAAATGCCGAAGTAAAAGTAATAAATAACCAAATTGAAAGACGGACTTTTTACAAAATTATAAGAGACGAATCGATAAATACCGATCTTATTATTATGGGAATTCCGATGCTAAAACAAGGGGCAGAGGAAGATTTTGTAAATGACACAACCGAATTATGTAAAGACATTGGAACCGTTCTTTTTCTAAAGGCTAGCACACAATTCAAGGAGTTGTCGGTTGGTAGTTCATTGTTTAAAAAAGGTGCTCAAAAACAAACTATTGAAATTAGCAATATTCAAAAAGCTGAGATTGAAATTCCAAAAATTGAACACACAAAACATAAAAAATTAAACGTTGAGTTGGCTACCCTTGAAACCAACATTAAAAGTTTGTTCAATCAATTAATCGACAATCATCAGAAAATAGATTTTCAGGCGAACAGCTTATTACTTTCCGAATTAAACAAAAGAGTTAAAAATTCATTAAACACCTGGAAAACGGAGTTGGACGAAAAAACTACTACAAAGTTTGCTACAAATCAGACATCAACAATAGTAACACGTCTCAGAAAATTAATTAACGATGAGTACAAAGATCAGCTGGAAATAATTAAAGATCAGAACAATAATTTTATAAATTCATATAAAGAAGAAACCGATTGGATTATTGAAAAGCTCCCTCAAACCGTTGTAATTGTACTTTCTGACGAGGACATAAAAAAGGGGGAAAAAGAAAATGCAGGTGTCCGATTTTTCAAATTCAAACAAAGAATTATCCGTAAAATAAACAAGAAGGAAATAGAATATTCAGTTCAGCTAAACCGTTTTGTCAGAAGCAATTTCCTACTTCACCGCTACTCAATACTTTTAAACTATTATTCGGGTTCGGGTTTGTTAATTTATCAGTCGCATATTTTATTTAAAAAACTGTCGGAAAATATTTTAAAATCGATTGAATTGCTCGACAAACACGCCTATTATAACAAAATCAGCAGCGATGTTATTGAACAAACACAAAAAGAAATAAACGCGTATTTTGAGTTATATAACAATCAGATTAACGAACTGCAACATAGTCTGAAACAAAAAACCCTCGTTGAAATTAGCACACATTTACAACAACTTACCGAATTGCTAAAAACAACAAATCCAAATTGTTTTATTAAGTCGAACAGTGCTGTCCGAAGTATTGAGAAACGTGGATTTAAACTTCTGCAGGCTATTCCGGAGCATAATTTAAAAAACTGGTTGTTACTGTCGAACTCGCAGCGATTATCGACACTTTTACAATATTATACAGCACAGTTAACTGCAATTTTCTCGAACAATAGAAAAAACTTTGCTGAAAAAGTAAATGATTTACACCGGCAATTATCAGAGAAAATCGCTCAATCTATTGACACGGAAGAAAACGGCAATCTTCAAACAAATATTGAATTGACTGTTATGGAGATTTCATCTTCAATACGAGAGATTAAGGAGAATACCATAAAACGAATAAATCAAATTTCGGGAAGATTGCCAAACCACTTGGTTATTATTAACAAAGATTCAGCAAACCGATTTGAAACCCTTCAATTCAAACAAATACAAAGTATTGATATTTCTTTCTCGCACCTTGTTGATTATATCACACAAAACGAAATAATTGAACCTTTTGGGAATTATATTTCGCAACACATTGAAACGCTTGAACTCGACTTTAAACGAGCAAATGATGCGCACCGTTTATTAAAATTAAGTTTGAAAAGCGACGTATCGAAAGAGCTAACAAAGACTGAACAAAAGAAACAATTCGAAGTCCAAAAAGAAAAAACAAACAAAGCACTTGAAACATTACTAACCAATTTTGATATTAACGACAGGCATTTTACGGAAATAATAAATACTGTTTTTGAGAAATTACAATATCAGAATTTCATTGATTTAGCGAGCAATCAAAAACGATACACAAATGCCATTGAATCGAGAAAGCGGTCGAACTATTTTTTCAATAAAATAAAAAGCACAAAAACTGCTGTGAAAGAGAAATTAACTTCGCTGGTGTATTTAACAAGTAGTAGCACGCTTGCTGCGCAGGATTATATTCAAGGCGATGCACAAAGTTTATTTCAATCGGTAAAAAAAGAGATTGAAAAAATATCTCCCAAAGAACCGGTACTTAATCAACTTCCGTTTTATTACAAACAGTTATTTTTAAATAAACAGCATTTTTTAAACGAGTTTTGGGTTAGCAGGGAAACTATCATGAAAAGTTTCCTGAATATACTGGAAGAAAATCAATCCATCTCGAAAAGTGTAATTCTGTTACTTGGAGATCGCAATTCAGGGAAATCGTTTTGGTTAAACCAAGCATCTTCAATTGCTCAGCAGCAAACAAATATAATTGTAGTTCAACCAACTTATAACCAAACAACCGACGTAAAAAGTTTTAATAATGCGATTCGGAAAGCTACCCGCGGCATGGGAACCATTGAATCTGTTTTTGAAAATCTAAAACCCGGAACTTGCCTCGCATTCGACGATTTGGAACTTTGGTGGAACCAAAAAGAAAGCGGGAACAAAGTTGTCAGCCATCTTTTAAAATTAATTCAGGCGTATTCAGCGAAAGTACGGTTTGTACTTTCGGCAAATACAATTAGCTACGAAATTATGAAACGCAGTACCGACCTGAAAAACCTTCAACCTTATATTTTTATTTGCAAACCAATGAATGCCAAAGAAATTGGAAAGGCCGTTTTAAAACGCCATTATTCTGGTGGTATTCCGCTGGGAAATATGAATAGAAAAAATGGCAGGATGAGTACCATCGACGAAGCAAAATTCTTTTCTAAACTCTTTTTGCTGAGCTTTGGAAACATTGGGTACGCCATGCAATTGTGGTTATCGTCTATCGAAAAAGTTGAAAAGGATACAATATTTATTAAAAAACAAGAACTTCCCGATTTGCGTTTTTTAGAATCGCTCCCTTCAGAATGGATAATAATTTTAAACCAGTTGATTATTCACAAAAGGTTAAAATTCAGGTATTTTGAAAGCGCTGACAACAATTTCATTAAAACAATAAATGAAATGTTACGAAGTACAATTCTTGTTGAATCTGCCAAAGGTTATGTTTCAATAAATTCATTTATTTACCCATATATTTTAAATTATTTTCAACATAATAAACTGATATAATTTATGGAATTATCACCTTCGTTTTTTAATATAATCAAATTTGTGCTGCTAATTTTAATAGTTTTGCTTTCACTTAAAACGATTAATTTTTTTGCAAAACGTTTGCTTAAACAACAACAATTCAGATCGTTCTGGAACAGATATTTTAGTGTATTTGAATTGTTTGTTTGGCTGGTTTTTGGACTGCTTAGTATTGAATTTTTTACGGTAAATAATATAATAATTGCCGTAATAATTGCCGTGGTTTTTACACTTGTAGTTTTTGTTCTTATCTATTTTTATTTTAAAGAAATATTAGTCAGGATCTTTTTTAAACTTACAACCGACATTACAGTTGGCGATGAAGTGAAAAATGAAAATTATGCAGGTAAAATTATACAGATAGAATATAACCAATTAGTACTTGAAAATGCCGATGGAAGTCAGGCTGGAATTCCTTTCAGCAAAATAATTTTTAACCCACTAATAAAACAATCGCCCTCGCCTCATCTGCATCGTTTCGAAAGTGTATTTACCGTGCCAGTAAGTTCCGACAGAAACAGTATTCAGCAACAAATAATTTCATTATTGCAATCAGATTTGCGTGTTTCAGGGGCGGTTGAACCAAAAATATCTTTTTCTGAACTAAATGAATCAACGTATCAAATAAAAGTAATTGCATTTTTATTTAATCCGGCTGACACCGAACCTTTGAGGGAATCGTTAAAAAAGATATTTACTGACTAATTTTCAGAAAACTACCTTTGCGTTGCAACCGTCTTTTTCGTCATTGCGAACGAAATGAAGCAATCTCAACAAACACATTTACCGTTATTTTCGGATTGCTTCGTACCTCGCAATGACGGATTTTATAAATAGACCCTGAAACGAATTCAGGGTAACGCTTTAAATTTTTACCGTATTTAACGTAATTTCGATGTAAGAATGTTTAGCTAAGTTTATTTCATTAAATTTAACTGAATGGTTATCCAGATGAATGAGGCTTTGCCCCAAACCCCACTGCATTTCTTTTCCTGGATGAAAAGAAACGAAGCAAAGAAAAATCATGTCAAAATTAACCTTGGCGTTTTTTCATAGCAGCTAATTGGCACGATTTACGGAATTTTGACGCGCCCGCAAAAACTAACTTGTTAATATTCTTATCGTTAATCGTTTCTTTTAGGTCGAACTCATGTTATTTAATTGTCGTCATGCTAAACTTGTTTCAGCATCCATCTGTCATTAACTTTTTATACCCATTTAAATTGGTAAACTCTTGCAATGACGATCATTTTTACTTTTCGGAGTACCATCAAATATCAATATTCCAATACTCGAAACAGTTTGAATATTGCGATTTCGGTCATTGTGATTTGTTTGTATTTTGGTGCTTGTTATTTGAGATTTTTATTATTTGCTTTTAATTCAGACTATAAAGACAGACTCTATTTATAATCAGCACCCGTTAAACTAGTTAATACAGATTGTTGCCATTCGTGAAGTTGGCTATTCATTTTATTAACAATATCCGGATGTTCATCCGCCAGATTGATCTTTTCGCCCGGATCTTTTTCAATGTCGTATAATTCGAAGCCGAGTTCATTTGGAGTTTTTCCTTCAACAACCAATTTGTATTTGTTTTCCATAATTGTGCGTTCACCACCAAAATCAATTTCGGAAATACTTTCATATTTCAAATTACGAAATGTACGGGTATATTTTCCAGCCATCATTTTAGCCAATGGTGTTGTGCCTTCCTGACTTTGAAGTACGATATACGGTTCTGATGATTCGTCGAAAACGTTACCCGGCTGAAATTTCCAGAAAAATGCCGGTTCCTCACGAATTTGATCAGGATTATTAAAAAAAGGTACCAGGCTAATTCCATCCAGAGGTCGGTTTGAAAGTTCTTGTCCGGTCAACTCAGCCAGTGTTGGCAATAAATCGCTGGTCACAGAAACACCCTGTGTAACAGTTGGTTTCTTTATTCCAGCCGGCCACTCCATAACACCAGGAACACGAATTCCACCTTCGTATAGCGATCCTTTTTGTTCTCTCAAAGTCATGCCGGTTCGGGCAGCACTAGCCGGCGTGCCATTGTCGCCGCAATATAAAACCACAGTATTATCCTTCAACTTATTTTTTTTAAGAAAATCCCGCAAACTGCCAATTTCTCTGTCCATTGCAGTAATTTCAGCATATCGTTCTTGTAAAACATCGCGGAGAGGACGCTCAACACTTTTACCTGTTTCATTGGAAGTAAGCCTTACTTTTTGCTCGTTTAAACTGTCAGGAAGATTTTCATACAAAGCTAAATCTTCGGGCAATCCACTGTAAGGTTCATGCGGTGAACCGAACCATACCACAACAAAAAAAGGTTGTTCATTATTTGTGGCTTTCTGAATAAACTGAATCGTTTCGTCTATAACAATCTTTGAACCTTCTCCTTCTATTATCTCTGGAATTTCACCATTGCGAGACAAAGTAGGGTTTATTTCAAAGAAGTTATCATGCGACAACCATTCATCAAATCCCATTGCACCGGGACTTGTAGGTGAGTCTTTTTTAACCGGACCAAGATGCCATTTCCCGTAGTGAGCGCAAGCATATCCGGCATTCCCCAAAATGTGAGCAATACTTATTTCTTCGGGTCTGATTGACCAGTTAGGCGAAAAAGTTCCATAACGATTTGGATGTCGTCCGGTCATAAAACTACCACGCGTTGGAGAACAACTTGGGTGACCGGAATAAAAACGATCGAAACGCAATCCATTGGCCGCCATTTCATCCAAAACCGGTGTTTTAACAAACGGATGACCATTGTAACCAACTTCATCCCAGCCATGATCATCGCCCATTAAAAGGATGATATTAGGTGGAGCCTCAATTGAAGAATCCTGGCTTTTATTTTTTGAATCAGAACAAGAATAAAAAAGTCCAAATGTGATTAGGACAATTCCTACAGATAAAAATTTTGTTGCGTTCATGATTAATTGCTTTAGTTCGTATTTTTTTTGTAATCGACAACTGAATTCCCCAATTCTAAAACGGGGAGTAATCTTTCCACAATTTCAGGACTTTCGGGCGCAATATTTTTTGCTTCGAAAGGGTCGTTTTTATGATCGTATAATTCAATTGCAGGTTCTTCCTTCCTGTAATATTTCATTAAACGGTAATCTTCTGTTCGCACAGAATATCCTTTGCGCCAGTAACTGTACGCGGTGTTTCTCCAATTTTCATCATTGTGGTTTTTCATTAAATCGGTTAAAGGTGAGCCACTTAAATCATGATTTACAGGAGTACCACATAATTCCATGAGAGTTGGATAAATATCGGCAGTACTTACAATTTTATTTATTGTCTTTCCATTTTCCATTCCAGGTACTTTCATCATAAAAGTACTGTGCAAAGACCGATCGAAAATGGTATGTTTTCCCCAAACCAACTGATCGCCCAGATGCCAGCCATGGTCGCCCCAAACCACCACAATTGTATTTTCGGCTAAACCCAATTCATCAAGTTCATTCATTAGTTTACCAACCTGCGCATCGATAAAACTGACACAGGCAAAATAAGCGTGGCGTGCTTTTCGGGCGTATTCGTCGGAAACCGGAGCATCAAGCGATGCTTTTTCTTCGCCCAGTTTATACTGATTAAATTCACCGCTACCATGCAAACTTGCCTTGCTCGAATTTTCCGGAATCCCGGCAAAAGGTGCAACAGGCAATTCAGCCTCGTTATACATATCCCAATATTTTTTAGGAGCGGTAAATGGCAAATGAGGTTTAAAAAATCCGACTCCCAGGAAAAAGGGCTGACCTTTATCTTTGAGTTCGCTTAACTTTTTAATGGCCAGATTTGCCGTTAATCCATCTGGATAACTTTCATCTTCAACATCTGCCATTTCGTAAGGTTTTACATTTTTATCGTGGGTGTGCCGGTTGCTTCCATCGGCATAACCAAAAAATGCATTATGTCCGCTCCCCCATTTTTCGTCGTCCATAAGCATTTCATCCCAACTGTGGGGCAGTTCCAAAACATCACTTGGTTCGTCTAAATAACCATAAACATAACCATCGGGATGATGCGTTATTTTCCCAATTCCAACCGTGTAATATCCATTTCGTTTTAATTGATGAATAAAAGTTTCGGGCACTTCTGATTCCGGTTGTCTGGCAATTGTATTTGCAGTAATGTCGTTTCTGGTGTGCGCCACAGAAACCGGAAGCTGACCCGTTAACAAACAATGCCGCGAAGCCCCGCAAGTTGGCACACCAACATAATGACGGGTAAATAAAAATCCCTGACTTGCCAATTTATCAAGGTTTGGCGATTGAATGTGTTCGTTTCCGTAACAACCTAATTCTATTCGCAAATCGTCAACAGCAATAAAAAGAATGTTGGGTTTTTGAGGTACTTCTTCTTGTTTGGTATCACAGGAAGTCAGCAAGGCAAATAAGAAGAAAATACTTGTAAGAAATTTAAGTTGGTTCATAATAGAAAGGTTTTAGACTTTCAAAAATAGTAAAGGAATGGATGAAAAGGAACTAGTTTACTAATTAATTTTTAAGCTTTTATAATTAGCTTGAATAACACGGAAAATTGTAATACTCCCAATTATGGAAGTTTATTAATTTTTACACGTGAAGCTAAAAATATTTTGATTTTTTTTAAACTGGGTGTTTAAAACTGTTGCTAATTCCGTAGCTTTAGAGTTCAAATTAATAATATGTTTAATTTCCAATTTTCTATACTTATAATTCAGAACATAATTTTAAAATGTAAAAACCCATTGGATGACACAATTTTAGATGAAATTTAAAAATATAAACATTAAACACCTTATTAGCGATGTATATTTATAAAAAAAACAATATAAGACAGAAGTATATTTAATGATAAACTTACAGATACGTTAGCTGCAACCTTGAAATAGAAACCGACTACTAATATGAAAGAAAAAAGACCAATTGATATCAAAAGAGAAAGAGGAGGTGGTGCTGATATAGGCACAAAAGAAGACGGGGCAATTATTGAAATGTTTAAACTTGGAAATAAGCTAATTGTTATAAAAGAAAAGTCCGTTTATGACTTCAATTTTGCTGATGATATTGACCCTGAGCGCAAACACCCTAACTTGCCTTCGAATACACAAAAACTGATACTCGACATTGGTACTGAATCTATAATGTTTTCTAGGATTTTTTTAACGGCAAAAAATTTATTTAAATCAGAATTTTTGTCACCTGATGTAAATGTGGAAGATGCTCTCAATTTGACACTTGAAGCTATTCAAGAGTTTAAAGTTCTCGAAAATGAGATTAATGAGTATTTGACGCTTGAAAAAATAGCAATTGAGGAGTATGACGAAAGAAAGAACAAACCTGTCTCGCACGCTGTTCCATCAATACCAAATTTAACAACTCGTTGTAAGACAATTTTTCAAAAAATTGACCATATCTCACAAATCCAAATGGACTTAATACGAATGTTCTTCCCAGACTTTAGTAAAAAAAGATATTATTCACATTTACCTGAGTTTATCGAAGAAAAATTTGGCACTGAAGATACGTTCACTCAATTTGCTCGTGATATTTTATATATGATTGAACTTACAAGAAATATTCGAAACTGTCTAGACCATAGGAGAACTGAAATAACAATTCAAGATTTTGAGCTTCAAGTAAGTTCTGACATATTTTCTCCAACAATTGAAATGAGATATAATGGAAGTGAGTTAGAAAGAATATCACTATCAGCTTTTCTTGAGAATGTAATGGAAAACATGATTCAAACATTTGAAAATTTCATGCCTTATTTGTGTAGCAAAAACATTAGGAATGACAGCATAATGCCAGTTGAAGTATCACTAATACCAGAGAAAAGAAGAAGAAACAAAAATATAAAATATGCCTATTGGTCTCCATTAGGAGACGGTGGATATTTTCATCAATAATGATAAAATGAGATAAATGGCAGCAGCTAACAAAGTGTCATATGTAATGCGGGTTTCAGCTGTTTTTTGTACTGCGGCTCGTTGTTGCAACACCGCCAATTCGTCTTTGACGATTGACGGAAAACATATAATATTGAATAAACAAATTGGCTCCGTGCGTAATTGAAAGTTTCGTACTTTTAATCCCGCACTACACATACACAAACCGTTATGTGCAACTTGAAAAAAGAAACAAATGATAAAAGTAGATATTATAAACTTTCTTGACAGACTTAAGGACAAATGGGAGACCAAAACGGGTTTGCTTCTGCTTGCAATAGTTATAATACCAATATATTTCTTATTATTTGATTATTTTACTGAAACAGAAACAGAGGCTAACTGGTTGATATACAGATTGTTGATTCCGTCATGCATACTATTAATAATGACTTGTTATTGGTTTTACAATACTAACCGTTTTTTTTTAAGAACAACTAGTAAAATTACTGCTGGCATTATTATTATAATAGATAGTGAAAAAGATAAACCTGTTATCTCAAAAATAGTCCGGAAGGTTGTACATCAAATAAATAATTCCAGAGCTTTCTCAAATGTTGCGCTAAAAATACTACCTGCCAATTCATTTATCACCATTAAGGAAGTTGAGAGATATCATAGGAATTTCAGCTTTATGTATGATTTGATAATTCAAGTTTTTATAGAATCTGGTCAATATAATTCAATAGAAAAAATTATTGTTGAAAAACTCTCTGTTACTTTCAGACCAAAGGATCGAAACAAACAAAAGAGAATTTTATTTAATACTGTTGACCTTTCAAGAGACATGGACTTGCAAGTTAAATCCAGAGATTGGGAATACAAACTAATAAATAGTGGAGTTGATAATAAAAAATATTTTGAAAATATATTACCAATGTTTCTTTACTACATAGGTTTTTATGCAATCTATGTTGACAGGTTTGAGGATGCATTGGAAATAATGACACCAATTTATAAATCGAAGAATACTATTGTTCCAATTTCAAAAAAAGAAGGAAATAAAATCGAATTAAAACTAAAACCTTTAAATATTGCTGAAGCAAGGTTAGCTACAATTCTAGTTGATTTGTTTTTCTATGCGGCAATATTTTCCTATCAAAAATCTGAAACAGAAAAAGCATTAACCTACTTCAAAAGGTTAGAAGAAATAATTAAGACACATCCTAAAAAGTTTGATCAATATATCTCAATGGCTAGATATTCATATGAACTAAATAATCTCGATGATGCTATTAAATATAATGAACTAGCTCAAGAACTAGAGCCAAATAATGAAGCAATATTTTTAAATATTGGATTTTTTTCAATACTTAATGATGATAAAGAAAAATTTTGTCTGAACTATTATCGAATTTTTAAAGCTCGAAGTAAAAGTAAACTTAATTGGGTTGATGTTCTTGACTTTCAATTGAAACAACAAGAAAAACTTAAGGATAAAGATCGATATTTTAACTTCTCTACCGGATTTATTGACTATGTTTTTCTTAATCCAATGAATACAGATTCATTTCAAGAGATTGTAGATTCTTACAAATCCGATGTAGAATACAATTGTATCTATGAACTTGGTAGAAAGATTTTATCGAATAAAATAAATGAGTCAAAGCCAAATATCAAAACCCAGCCAAGAATTAAGAGAAATAAAAAGAAAAAAAGAAAACGAAAATAAAAGCTGCACATAAAAAATATATTGCATGCCGCGGTTAGTGCTACATAGTAAAGAAATTAGCATTATCAAAAATACGGAAACCAAAGAAACTTATTGAATAAAGTGCTGCACGCACCATATTCAAACCGTCAGACTGTCTAAAAAGTCTCTTTTAAGGATGATTTATTCAGGCTGTAGTTTATGTTTTTAATCAAATATTGAAATGTCAGGCAGTTAATTTTAGTTATTAGACAGACTGCCGTTAGCAAACATAATAAAGGATCAGTTTAATTATCGGGTTGGTGGGATAAAAAGTTTTCTTTTATCTTTCA